>DASZAI010000044.1:0-41759 GCA_035945295.1 Terriglobia bacterium
CCTGGGCTACAGAGATTTCGCCCCTTCGGGGCTGGGACAGTTGGTAGCCACGGCAGCGGTTCTGTGCCGTGGGGTTTTTCCGGGGCAACGGCCCACGGCACCCAAATCGTGCCGTGGCTACCCGTGAGGTAGGTCGCCCCGGGCTCCGGGCAAATGCCTAAGGAGCGACGCTACCACGCCGCGATGAGGCGGGTGAGACGGGTGAGACGCATGAGACTGATTATTTTTTCAGGAGGCTGGAATGAACCGAGGCAGGGCGGGAGCGCGTCATTCGTACCGCAGCGCCACGATGGGATCGAGCCGAGAAGCCTTCATGGCGGGCCACATGCCGAAGATCAGGCCGATGCTGACGGCGACACTGAATCCGGCCGCCACCGACCAGACGGGGACGCTGGAAGGAAAGTTGGAAAAGTTCCTGACCAGGAAGCTCAAGCCGTATCCCAGCAGGATACCGAGCACGCCGCCCACGCCCGTCAGCGTCATCGCCTCGAACAGGAACTGCCAGGTGATGTCGCTGCGGCGCGCGCCAATGGCTTTGCGCACGCCGATTTCGCGCGTCCGCTCCGTGACCGAGACCAGCATGATGTTCATCACGCCGATGCCGCCCACCAGGAGACCAATGGAGGAAATCACCACCGCCACCAGCACCACCTTGCTCATGATAGAGCGGAACTGGTCGATGAGCGCCTCGGCGGAGGAGACGCCGAAGTTATCCTTGTCCAAGGGCTTCACGTGGCGCCGGCGGCGAAGCACCATCCTGACCTCATCCTCGGCCTGGTGTAACTTGCCTTCGTAGGCCATGGCCAGGATGAACACCCCTTCCTTCTGGTCGGGGTAAAGCTTGCGGAACGTCTGGAAGGGAATCTTCACGACCCGATCATTGCCGTTGTCGCCGGGGAATGACTTGCGCTTGGCGAGCGTCCCAATCACCTCAAAGCTGTTCTTGTCGACGGTGATGAGCTTGCCGATGGGGTCCTCGTTGGGGAAGAACCTCTGGACCACGTCGGCGCCGATGACGGCCACGTTGCGACGGTGAAGATCATCGACTTCGGTGAAGAAGTGGCCGTCAGCGAGCTGGTCATTGACGGTGGCGAAGTCGTCAGCGGTGGCGCCGATGAACTGGCCGTCGACGATCTCCGCATTCTTGTACCGGATGCTCGGGTTCGGCCCCCAGATGAACATCTCGGTGGCCACCATCTGGATATCCGGGCACTCGTCGCGGATCGCGTCGGCGTCCTCGGGCACCAAGGGCTTCCGCATGCGCTCTTCCTTCGACAGACGCCCGATGTGGATGCCGGGGTCGAACTTGAAGATGAAAAGCGTGCGCGTGCCAAAACCTTCGGCCGCCTCGGAGACCTGCTTATCGAGGCCGGCAAAGATCGAAGCGACCAGGATGACGGTGGTGGTGCCGATGAGCACGCCGAGGATGGTCAGGAAGGAGCGAAACTTGTGCGTCCTCAGCGTGTCGAGGGCGAGCAGCAGGTTTTCGCGAGCGTTGTGCCGTCCGGTATCCATGGTTCAGTTTTCCGTCCTGAGAGCCTCGATCGGGTCGAGCTTGGCCGCTTTGCTTGCCGGGTAGATCCCGAAGAAGAGCCCGACGGCGGTCGAAAGCGTGATTCCTACCACCACGGCGCTGACCGGCATGGCGGCGGTGAAGACGATATTGACCAGCCAACTGATGATGGCCGCGAGCAGGATGCCGATAACCCCGCCCGTGCCCGCCATCACGCCCGACTCAATCACAAACTGCCAGAGGATGTCGCGCCGGCGCGCCCCCAGCGACTTGCGGATTCCAATCTCGTGGGTGCGCTCGGTGACCGCGGCCAGCATGATGTTCATGATGACGATGCCGCCGATCACCATAAACACCGCGACAATGCCGATTCCAGCGGCGAACAGCGTGCCGGTCAGGTCATGCCAAGCCGACATGATGGTCTGCGAAGCGTTGACGCCGAAGTTGTCGTCCTGGTGGTAGGTCAGATGGCGGCGGGCGCGCATCAGCGCCCGCGCCTCGTCCTCGAGCTCGGGCATCTGGTCGCTGTTCCAGGCCTGGATGTTGATGGCGAGCTGCGGCCGCGCCACAAAGGCCTTGCGAAAGGCGGTCAAAGGCACCTGGAGGAAGTTGTCCTGGCTCTGCCCGAAGACAGTGCCGATGCGCTTGGCCACGCCGACGACCCGGAAGGGAGTGCCGCCCACGAGGATCTCCTTGCCGAGAGCATCGACGTTGGGAAAGAACTGATTGATGACATCCTGGCCGACGAAGCAGACCTCCGCGCTATGCTCATAGTCTGCCTCGGTGAAAAAACGGCCGTACTCAACCTCTTCCTGCCCGATGTTGATCATACTGGGCGTGACGCCCGCGAACTGAGTGTCATCGATGGTGTGGCCTTGATAGCGCACGGTGGGCGCGTTGTTCCGCATGCCCGACTCGGCGCCGATTGCTTTGTAGCCTGGCAGGTTGTCGCGGAGATACTCGTAGTCCTCGATGCGCATGGGCAGATTGCGCCGCCGCTCCTTGAGCCACTCGGTGTCGTCCGTGGCCCAATTGAACTGGTGAAGGATGAAGACGTTGGCGCCCAGGTTGGCGATGTGTTCGGCGATGTAGGTGTTCATGCCGTTGACGATCGACATGACGACGATCAACGTGGTCGTGGAAATCACCACGCCGAGCAAGGTGAGAAAGGAGCGTAGCTTGTGGGTGCGTAGCGCTTCGACCGCGATCCAGAAGGCCTCGCGCGCCGTGACCCACAGACTGGTGTAGTGGCGGCGCGCACGTTCGCGCCGGGCGACAAGCGTCTGAGTCTGGGTCTGGCTCAGGACAGACATCGTGCTCCTCCGCCACTCACCTCTGCGGCGCGGCAAACCGCGTCGGGCGAGCCTTCGATCGGGTCCTGCCGCGATCCCCTCAACCGGCCGGCCAAGCCGCCCCTTGGCCGCAGGCTGCTCTCGAGCGGCGCCCTAACCTTTGACCCTCTCGTCGCGAGCAATCTTCCCGTCACGGATGTGGATGATGCGATGGGCACGGGCGGCGATATCGTGTTCGTGGGTCACCAGCACGATGGTGTTGCCGGCAGCCTGCAGGCGGTCGACGAGCGACATAATCTCCTCTCCCGTCGCCGTGTCGAGGTTGCCGGTGGGCTCGTCAGCCAGAATGATCGAAGGGTTGTTGACCAGGGCGCGGGCGATGGCCACGCGCTGGCGCTGGCCGCCCGACAGCTCGTTGGGCTTGTGGTGCATGCGGTCGCCGAGGTCGACCTTGGTCAGGGCTTCCTCGGCCTTGCGCCGCCGCTCCTCCGCCGGAGTGCCGTTGTAAATGAGCGGCAGCTCGACGTTGTGCAAGGCGGTGGCGCGCGAAAGCAGATTGAAGGTCTGAAAGACGAATCCGATGTCCTTGTTGCGGATGTACGCCAGCTCGTCGTCCGAAAGCTCACTCACCAGGCGTCCGTTGAGCCAGTAATTACCACTGCTCGGCGTATCGAGGCAGCCGATGAGGTTCATCAGAGTCGACTTCCCCGACCCGGAGGGGCCCATGATGGCCACGTACTCCCCGCGCTGAATCTCGAACGACACGCCGCTCAAGGCATGCACCGCCAGGGAACCCATTTCATAGGTCTTCCACAGGTTCTCCGTCTTGATGACCACTCCGGAGGGCGGCGCGACGCTCTCGCGTATTGAGGAATAAGCTGCGACTTGTGAACCCATGTTGAGCCAATCCTTCTCGTGCCAAGTGGTGCCGCGCCGGGCCTAGGAGGGCATCGGCGCACCGGGCGGCGGAGCCTGCTCGATCTTTACCTTGCTGTTGTTCTTCAAGGTGCGCAGGACCTGGAAGCTGCCCGTGACGATCTTATCGCCGGCCTGCAGACCCTTGGTCACCTCAACGTCCGTTGTCCCCATGATTCCGGTATCGACCTGGACAAAGGCGGCCACGCCGTTGCGGATCACGAAGACGCCCTGCAGTTCTTCCTTCTCTCTCTCGAGCTCCTTGGCGGACGGCGCAGCCTGCTTGCTGGCCGCCAAAGCCTTGCCGTTCGACTTCTTCTCGCTCTCTTCGAGCTCCCTCCGGGTGCGGATCGTCAAGGCCTGGATGGGGATCGCCACCACGTTCTGACGCGTCGCCGTGGTGACCTTGGCGGTGGTGGAGAGTCCTGGCCGCAGGCCCGGGGGCGGACTATCGAGGGTCACGACGACCTTGAAGTCCTTCGCTTCTTCGGTGGTATTGCTCGCTGTGGAGGCGGTCGTCGTCTGACCGGTCGTGCGACTGATGGCGGCCTGGCCGATCTCCGTCACCTTGCCCTTGAAGGTCTTATTGGGGATGGCGTCGATCGTCACGTCGGCGGGCTGGCCGAGTTTCACGTTCACAATGTCGGTCTCGTCCACGTTGACTTCCGCCGTGATGACCGACAGGTCAGACACCTGGAACAACACGCTGCCGGTCGCGTTCTGAATACCGGGCACCACGTTCTCACCCAGGTGAACGGGCAGCGACGTGATAATGCCGTCGAGCGGCGAAGTATAGACGGTCTGCGCAAGCTGGTTCTTGAGCCCCAGCAACTGAGCGTGACTTTGGTTGAGGCGCGCCTTGGCCATATCGCGATTGTAGACGGCCTGCTGATAGAGCGCCTTGTTCTGCTCCACCTGCGCCTGCACCGATTGCACGTTGGCCTTGGCCACTTCGAAGTCGCTCAGGCTCTGGTCGTACGCCTGCTGCGAGATCAACTGGTCTTTGAAGGCCTGCTGGTTCCTAGCGTAGTCAGCTTTCGACTGATTGAGCTTGGCCTGCGCCTGGGCGAGATTGGCCTGGGCGGTCCGGAGACTCGCGGCGGAGGAGTCGACGGTCGCTTCCTGGGCGGAGATGTCCGCCTGGGCAGTATGAATCGCCGCTTGCTGGGCGTCCACGTTGGCCGACTGCTGCACGTCCTCCGTGCGCAACAGCAACTGGCCCTTCTTTACCCGGTCGCCTTCGTGGACCAGCAACTCGGTGATCTTGCCGTAAGAGTTGGCGTTGACGTTGGCGAGTTTCTCGGGCGGCGGTTTGATTTCACCCGAGGCGGTGACGATCGAAGCCAGATCTTCGCGGCCCACCGTCCCGACCTGCACGGAGACCGTACCCCGCTTGCTCCACACAATACCGCCCACCACCAGCCCGATCACCACCACCGCCCCACCGCTGATCAGGGCGATCTTCTTCCACCGTTTCATACCGACTCCATTTGAACCCGTCGCCTGTCTGAACTGACGATCCCTAACTGAACGCTTGCGTAGATCCTCAGATTCGGCTGGGATTCCTCCGGCAGCGACTCACATGAAGAACTGGTAAACCTGTCTCTAGCCGCCTGCCCCCTTAAGTTGAATTGCCACTCTGGCGTGGGTGCCCCATCTCCAGTATGATGTTCCGGAGCGCTTCGAGGCAGCCTGCCAAAGTCCCTAATCCTCGTGCCTTGTCGCGCCCCCGGTCATGACAACCGAGTGGGCGAACAAGCACCTTCCACGCTTACTTTTCGGTCCGCCAGACAACCTCAAAGAGCTATACGTTTGACGCGCCCGAAAAGTTTCCGTTAGACCCACAATTCAACCCAGATGAGGCCACGTGATGCTCGGACTTACCTCTGGCCGGCAGAACTGCGACATCTCTCAGGGCAGGCCCGTTCCCATCAATAGACACCGACCTGCGGGCTTTGGCGCCAGGAATATCCGAGCTATTCTACTGCAAATCCGCCCCTTTTCACCAGCGGCATCTTCGACGACCGTTTAGACCAACCTTTCCCCCGCTAGCGGCATCCGAAATAGCCTCGGGTCAAAGGGTCCTTCCAAAGTATGTCGACGTAAGGCTAAGCATGGGGTCGACGCTCCGCTATCGTGCGCTGAAACTCGCTCGCTCTTCGAGGAGTGCCTCTCACCCTGTCCATGAGCTTGACTTTCCTGGTTCCTCAGCCCTACAATCCGGAGGTAGTGGGGATATGCACTACAAAAGCACCAGTGTTCGTGTCGGACTGATATCGCACCGTGGAAATCGGTGGCTTCGCCGGGCGCTCCTGCTCGGCCTGTCTCTTGGCCTCGGTGGCTTCGTCAATACTTCCCTGCATGCTTCACCTCCCAAAGAAACCAAGGAAAAGCTGAGCAAGGAAGAGAAGCGCCGCCAAAAGGCGATCCAGAAGGAAATGGAGAGCCCTTACAAGAAATGGCTCGACGACGAAGTCCCTTACATCATCACGTCGACGGAGCGGGCGGCGTTCAAAAAGCTGGCCACTGACGACGAGCGCGAGTCGTTCATTGAGAATTTCTGGGAGCGACGCAACCCCAACCCGGGCAGCCCGGAAAACGAGTTTAAGGAAGAATACTACCGGCGCATCGCCTACGCCAACGAGCACTATGCGTCGGGCATTCCCGGCTGGAAGACGGATCGAGGCCGTATCTACATTACGTGGGGTCCGCCCGACGAGATCGACTCGCATCCGAGCGGCGGCACCTACGAACGTCCGCCCGAGGAAGGCGGCGGAGAGACCTCGACCTTCCCCTTCGAGGACTGGCGGTATCGCTACCTGCCGGGCATTGGAACCAACATCATCCTCGAGTTTGTGGACCCGTCGATGTCGGGCGAATATCATCTCACCATCGATCCGGGCGAGAAGGACGCGCTGCTTCACGTCCCGAATGCCGGCCTGACGCTGATGGAATCAATGGGCATGGGCTCGAAGGCCGACCGCTTTACCCGCACCGACGGCATGACCATCGGCCAGCCGCTGGGCGGAGAGCCGGAGAGTATGGAAGAGTTCACGCGCCTCGACATTTACTCAAAAATCTTCCGGCCCCCCGACGTCAAGTTCAAGGACCTTAAAGCCGTCGTCACCTCCAAGCTGACCGCCCAGCTCGTGCCGTTTGAAGTACGCACGGATTTCATTCGCGTCACCGAAGACAGCGTGCTGACGCCCATCACCATTCAACTCGCCAACCGTGACCTCGAATTTCAGAACAAGAACGGCGTGATGCACGCCGTGGTTGACATCTTCGCCCAGCTTTCGACCCTGACGGGGCGGATCGTCAATACCATCGAGGAAAACGCCGTCCTGGACGTGCCGGAGCATGAGTTCCAGACCTACGTGAACCATAAGACGGTTTACCAGAAAACCATACCCCTGCGTCCCGGCCGCTACAAGCTGAGCGTGGTGGTCAAAGACGACGTGAACGGGCATATGGGCTCCAACGAATTCGGCATCATCGTGCCGCACTTCACCGAGGACCAGCTCTCGCACAGCTCGCTCATCCTGGCCGACCTTATTCAGCAGATTCCTACGAATCAGGTGGGCACGGGCCCGTTCGTCATCGGCGGAACCAAAGTGAGACCGAGCGTCGATGGCACTTTCAATCGCGACCAGGACCTCGGCATCTACATGCAGGTCTACAACCTGGGGGTCGATCCCAAAACCCACAAGCCGTCGGGTGAGGTCGAGTACGACATCATGAAGGACGGCAAGGCCATCCTGACCAAGACCGAAGCGGCGGCGCAGATTCCCAACGCCTCCCAGCAGCTCACGCTGGAAAAGAGGATGCCGCTCAAGTCGCTGCAGCCTGGCCGTTACTCGGTTGAGATCAAGGTGACCGACAACATCAAGAAGCAGACGATGAGCAGTCCTTCGACGTCTTTTCAAGTAGAGTAGCGACCCGCCGGAGTCGCTTGCGGAACACGAAACGAGGGCTATGAATCGCTCCAGTTCGCAAGGCCGCTGGCTCGCTTCCGCTCTAGCCGGTTGCATTCTGGCTGGCGGTCTCGGCGCTGTCCCTGGTCGGGCGGCAGACTACGGCCGGGTGACGGGTATCGTGACCGACGCCCATGGCAACCCGCTTGTGGGCGCAACGATCCTGCTCACCGGCCCGTCGGTTCCAGGCTCGGAGGATGTGGTCGAACGGGTCTTGACCGACGCCAAGGGCAAGTTCAGCGTCGAACACCTCGCCCCGGGGTGGTACTCGATCAAGGCGACGGCGATGACTCGCCTGCCGTCCACGCCAGACCGCATCCACGTCGAAGGCGGGCTGACGGCCAAACAGGATTTCGTTCTCAGCGACATTTTCGCTCCCATGCACTTTCGTGTGCCACAGGGAGTCCTCTCTACCTGGGGTGACGACTGGAAGTGGGTCCTCCGCACCTCCGCCGACACCCGCCCGGTTCTGCGCTACAAGGAAACCGCTTCCAACACGGATCGTAAGGGCGGCCCGCCTGCCAAGAACGCCAAGAAGCCCGTTCCAGCCAGTGAGCGGATGGTAGGGATGATACCGGGCTCGTCACGCCGCGATCCTCTGGCGTCGGATGCCGGACTGGGCAGCGTGCTCGCCTATCTCCGTCCACTCTCCGACGACGCCGATCTGCTGGTCGCTGGTTCAATGGCGCCGGGCGGCATTGCAGGCTCCTCGGTCACCACCGCCTTCCGTCGCAACCTGATGAAGGGCGATCCTCAGGAGCTCTCGCTGAGCGTCCATGAGTTGAATTTCTCGGAAGCCCTGCCGTTGCCCGCGAGTGGCGGCAACATTGCCGGCCTCAGCCGCTCCCAGGGCGTCGTGATGAGCTATGCGAACACACGCCGGCTCTCCGATTCCGTTGTGCTGGTCACCGGTTTCGAAGTCGATTATCTCAACTCCGTGCGCGACGCCACGGCGGCGCGTCCACACGCCGAGTTGGAGTACCAGGTCGCGCCGTCCACCGTGCTCGCCGTACGCTACGGCAGTGCGGGAATGGATGAAACCAGCACGCTGCTCGAGCGGGTCGGCGATTTGAACGCGTTTCCCACCGTCACCCTCAAGGGAAATCGCCCCGAGCTCGAAACCCTGAACCACACGGAAGCAGCCGTGGAACGGCGCCTTTCGAAGACCTCGCGTGTTGAAGTGGCGGTCTTCCACGACGGTTTCCAGAACACGGCAGTGTGGGGCACGGCGAATCCCCAGGTGGTAGCTTGGCTCGCGGGTAACGTCCTGCCGAACCCTGTCGCCAACGGGCTGACGCTGAATGCCGGCGGATACGGGTCGTCAGGCTTCCGGGCCGCTTATACGCGCCAACTGGGCAGCCGGGTGGATGCTGCTGTCCTGTACGCGACGGGCGATGCGCTCGGGGTGAATGCGGGCGTCCTGACGCCGGCCGGTCTCAGCAACCTGCGCAGTGCGCTGCGGGCCGAACGTACTCAGTCGGTAGCCGCCAAGGTTTGCGCGCGCATGCCCGGCAGCAAGACCCGTGTGGTGGCCTCTTACCAATGGATGGCGCGCGGCCGCGTCACCAGCGTTGACCCTTATGGCGAAGCGAGCCTGGGAGCGCAGCCTTACCTCGACGTCCAAGTTCGACAGCCCCTCCCCTATCTGGCCTTTCTTCCCGCCCACATCGAAGCCGTGGCCGACTTCCGCAATTTGCTGGCGCAGGGCT
Source organism: Terriglobia bacterium (assembly GCA_035945295.1). GTDB lineage: Bacteria > Acidobacteriota > Terriglobia > UBA7540 > UBA7540 > QHZK01. The sequence goes on from DASZAI010000044.1 coordinate 9,404, forward strand.
ACGTACCAGTGTTCGTGGCGGGTGAGGATCCCTTGGTCCTCGCTGCCGCTTACCGGAGCTTCCGGGGCGGCTTCTCAGTGACTTTCTAGATCCTATCGAGGGAAGGCCTTCCGTATTTCGCCACCTGTGACATGCTTGAGCAAGGATCGCGAGGCACAGGCTTGGGGATACTAAGCTACATCCTGGTATGCCAATCAGGAGACCATATTCCAAATTGCGTAGACTCCTAGAGCGCGCCATACCGGCATCCGTATCTTATTTTAGAATATAGAGATATATCTCTAACGGAAATTGTAAACTTGGTATCTGATGTGCAGGACTCGGTTTACGCGTCCCTTCGTCGCCCGGATTCTCTGAGATGACGACCACCCTATCAGTTCGCTTCACGACGCTCGTCGTAGTTCTGGCGAGCCTGGCGCTCCTGGCGCTCGGCGTGCTGAACTATCAGCAGCAAGGGCGCGTCCAGCTTCCGGACGATGGAGTCTCCTGGCTCGACTCTGCGCAGGGCGTCAAAGCCTGGATCGTCACCGCCAACGGCTCGGGCTACCGGGCGGGTATCCGGGAGGGCGACATTCTGGAGTCGGTCGACGGCCAGCCGATTCAGCGCGCCGTCGACGCGACCAAGGCCATTTTTGCCGCCGGACTGTGGTCGAAGGCGGCTTACGATCTCAACCGGCAGGGGGAGTCGTTTGAGACCACCGTCCTCATCACGCCGCAGGGCGAATCAAAGCCGGTTCGCGGCTATCTCGAACTGGTGGGCCTGCTGTATCTGGCGATTGGCGCGTTTATCCTGATCCGCCGCTGGAGCGCACCCCGCTCGCTGCACTTCTACGTCTTCTGCGTCGCGAGCTTCGTGCTCTACACGTTCCATTACACGGGAAAGCTGAACGCCTTTGACTGGACGGTCTACTGGCTCAACGTCGTCGCCTGGATTGCGCAACCCACGCTCTTTCTGCATTTCTGCTTGAGCTATCCGGAGCGGCCGAAGTGGCTGGGAGAACGCCGTTCTCTGGTTCCGGCGCTGTACCTGGCTGGCGGGTCGCTGCTGGCTTTCCACGTTGCCATTTCAACCGGGATTTTGACTCTACCCTTCCCGGGAACCGCCTCGCGCTGGCTGCTCGACCGCGTTGAACTTGCCTACCTCGTGGCTTGTTTTGTGGCGGGAGCGGCGGTGCTCGAACGTTCTTATCGCCAGGCGGCGACCCCACTGCTCAAGCAGCAGCTCAAGTGGCTGACGCGCGGGACGCTGGTCGCCATCGTGCCTTTTGGAATCCTCTACGCCGTCCCTTACTCCCTGGGCTTCGTTCCTACCGCGTGGATGAACTTCTCGGTGCTGACCCTCATCTTCCTGCCCCTGACCTTCGGTTACGCGATCCTCCACTATCGCCTGATGGACGTCGACATCATTTTCCGGCGCGGCATCGCCTATACGCTCGCGACGGCGGCCATCGTGGGGCTCTATTTCGGAGTGATCGCCCTCTTTGCCGACGTCTTCCGTAACCACATCGGCATCACCAGCCACACGGGCTGGATTGTAGCGATCATCGTGACCGCGGTGCTGTTCCAGCCGGTGGTGAATTGGATCCAGGAGCGCCTGGAGCGCGTCTTCAATCCCCATCACTACGATTACCGCCGCACGCTGCTCGACTTCGCTCGCGAGCTCACTTCCGAGGTCAACGTCGACCACCTGCTCGATGAGGTCACCCAGCGCCTCGCTGAAACCCTCGGGGTCGAGCGAGTGGCTATTTTCCGCGCCTCCGACGGCTCCGGCGAGCCCGGCGAAGGAGGCGGCTTCCGCCTCGTCAAGTCCCTGGGACTCGCGGCCCGCGGCCCGCTTGACCTGAGCTTTCTCGATCCCAGCCGCGCCGAGCTCGGCAAGGGGTATCTGTTCTTCGACAGCGTGCGGCGTCCGCTCAACGCGTCGCCCGCGGCGCGCTCGACCATCGCTCAGCTCGACCTCCACTACTATCTACCGTTCAAGGCGAAGGATCGGACGCTGGGCTACCTGGGACTGGGGAAAACCCGCGGCGGCGACTTCCTCTCGAGCGAGGACGTCGACCTGCTGCACACCATCTGCGGGTCCGTCGCCATCGCGATGGAAAATGCCCAGCTCTACCAGTCACTCGAGCACAAGGCGCTGCAATATCAGGCCCTCAAAGATTTCAATGAGAACATCATCGAGTCGATCAATGCCGGCGTTCTGGCCTCGAATCTCGAGGATCGAGTCGAGGCGTGGAATTCCGCCTTGGAGAAGCTCTACGACCTGCGGCGTGAGGAAGCGGTAGGGAAGAAGCTGGAAGAGATCTTTCCGCCCGAGCTGATGGCCGAGTTGCCTCGCGTCTCTGAACACACGCCCAGCCTGTCGCTCTACAAGTTCCGCTTGGAGACCCGGGCGGGCCGGCGCCTCATCGTCAACGTGTCCACCGCGCCGCTGCTGGGTAAGGACGGTGAGGTCCTCGGACGCCTGCTCATCTTCAACGACCTCACCGAGCGGGTGAATCTCGAAGATCAGCTCGTGCAGGCGGAGAAGCTTTCGTCGATCGGACTGCTGGCTGCCGGCGTGGCGCACGAAGTGAACACGCCGCTCGCGGTCGTCACCTCGCAGGCTCAGATGCTGGTCAGGCAGTGGCCGCTCGACGAGTCGCCCAAGCCGGCGCTCGAGCGGATCGTCAAAGCGGCGTTCCGGGCGTCGGAAATCGTCAACAGCCTGCTCAAGTTCTCGCGCGTCAGCGGCAGCGAGTACGTTGATATGGATTTGAACAAAGTGATCCGCGAGACGCTGTCGCTGGTCGATCCGATGCTGCGCGCTTCGCGCATCTCGCTCAACTTGCAACTGACCCCTACTCTGCCCGCCGTCTACGGCAATTACGGCAAGCTCCAGCAGGTCTTCATGAATCTGGTCATGAACGCCCGCGACGCCATGCCGCGCGGCGGCGAGCTCACGGTTTCGACCGAGTGCGAAGACTCGGCGGTGTGCGTCGAAGTCGCTGACAATGGTGTGGGCATTTCTCCCGAACACTTGAACAAGATCTTCGATCCCTTCTTTACCACCAAATCAACGAGCCGCGGCACTGGCCTGGGACTCGCGGTGACCTACGGGCTGATCCGCGAACACTCCGGCACCATCGGGGTGGAGAGTACCGTCGGGCGAGGAACAACCTTCCGCCTGGAGTTCCCCATGGCGAGGAGAGCGGTCAATGTCGGCTAAGGGTTCCATCCTCATCGTCGACGACGAGCAGGAAGTCCGCGAGAGCCTTGAGCAGTTGTTGAAGCTCGAAGGCTACCAGCCCGTTGCCGCCTCAACGGGTAATGAAGGGCTGAAGAAAGCCGAGGAGAGCCTCTTCGACCTCGTTCTGCTCGACATCAACCTGCCCGACCAGAGCGGCCTCGACGTCCTGAAGTCGCTCAAGCGCGAGAGCCCCGACACCGGCGTCATCATGATCACCGCTTATGATTCCGGCCAGGCGGCGTTCCAGGCGTCGAAGGAAGGCGCCGACAGCTACATCACCAAGCCCTGGGACAACGATCGCGTCCTGCTCGAAATCCGCAACGCGCTCGACAAGTCGCGCCTGCAGCTTGAGAACGTACAGTTGCGCCGCGCCTTGAAGCGGTACGCTCTCCCCAACATCGTCGGCAAGAGCGAGCGCATGCAGAAGGTGATGGACCTCATCACCCAGGTGGCGCCGACGCGCGCCACGGTGCTGATCCTGGGCGAAAGCGGCACGGGCAAGGAACTGGTCGCCAAGACCATCCACTCCACCAGTCCGCGCGCCGACCATCCCTTCGTGCCCGTCAACACCGGCTCAATGCCCGTGGATCTGCTGGAGAGCACGCTCTTCGGACACGTCAAAGGCGCCTTTACTTCAGCCATCGCCACCAAGCGCGGCTTGTTCGAAGTGGCCGATCAGGGAACCATCTTCTTCGACGAAATCGGTACCATCGGCGTCGAGACGCAGGCCAAGCTCCTGCGGGTCATCCAGGAGCGCGAGTTCATGCGTCTGGGCGGCACCGAGACCATCAAGGTGGACGTGCGTATTCTTGCCGCCACCAACGCCGACCTCCGCAAGCTTGTCCAGGAAAATAAATTTCGCGAGGACCTCTACTACCGGCTGAACGTCATCAACATTCCCCTGCCGCGGCTGCGCGAGCGCAAGGAGGATATTCCCGCCCTGGTCGAGCATTTCCTCAAGAAGTATTGCGCCGAGAACGGCCGTGAGGGGCTCCACTTCTCGCCCGAGGCCATGAAGATGCTCATGGACTACGACTGGCCCGGCAACGTGCGCGAACTCGAAAACGCCGTAGAGCGCGCCGTGGTACTGTCCTCGGCTCCAGTGCTCGGGCCGGATCTCCTCCCCGAGCAATTCTTTGAGAACCACTCCGCGGCATCGCACGGCTTTTCCGTTGAGAACGCCGACGGACGCTCGCTCTTCGAGATCATGGAAACCTGCGAGCGCCAGATCATTCTCGACATGCTCGAGCGCAGCGGCTGGAGTCAGACCGAAGCCGCCGAGCGCTTCAAGATTCCCCTCTCCACCCTCAATCAGAAAATCAAGCGCCTGCAAATTGACGTCAAGCGCCGGCGTGAAGCGTAGCGCAGCCTGAGGGACGCGGGTCTGCGTCGCGCGCAGGACTGAAATCCTGGCGCTGCCTCAGCGTGCCGCGAATGCTTGGAGGGCGTGGAAATGTTGGGAGGTGAAGAACAACGCCACCATCAGACTCAAGTTGTAGCTCAAGTGCAGGATGATGCTGGGGGCGAGCGACCCGGTGAGGCCGCGCGCGAGCGAGAGCGCGAGCGCCACGACTCCGATCAGCAGTACGTGGTTCCACGCACCCCAGTATTCCGGGATGTGCAAACCGGCGAAGAGCAGCGCGGTCAATGCAATCGCCAGCCGCAGGCCGCCCGAGCGCTCGAAAAAAGCAAAGAGCACGCCGCGGAAGATCACCTCTTCAATCACCGGCGCTACGAAGATGGCAAAGATCGAGACCGCGTAGGCGGCACGCGGCGAGCTGAACAGTTGCTCGAGCGGGAAGTCCTCGCGGTCGGGCAAGAGAGTGGGCGCGTGGGCAATGCCGATGCCGAGCGCCAGCCCGGCGAGGGCAAATCCCAAGACCTGGTTTGACGTCGGCCGCCGCCAACTCAGTCCACGCCAGAAACCGAGTCCGTAGTGGACGACCACCAGGACGTAGACGTAGCCGAGCACGAGGCCGTAGAGGAGCGACTGGTTGGCAATAAGGAAAAAGGGGTTGGACTCGAGGTCCTGAGTGGGCGTGCGCCATCCCATGAGCGGCTTGAGTACTGCATAGCCGGCGTAGGCGGCGAAGTTCGAGATCAGGAGCGCTGCAACGCTAAAGATGAGGAAGAACCCGAGGTCGCGCGCCTTCCACGGCTCAGGCGCAGGCGGCTGCGGAAACATTTCGGGCGCGGGTGGCGGCGCCTCCGTCACTGCCTCAGGCTTGTTTTGCTCGCTGCTGGACTCGTCACTCATCACTTGTCACTCGTCACTGCCCTTTGAGTGCCGCCCCAAGCAGCGGAATCATCAACTCATGATGTCCGGTCAGCGCGTACCCGTGACTCGCATTAGCCCCTCGTTTTCCCTTCCCCACGGCCGTCGGCCGCAGGAGCACATTCTGGGTGGGCCGGTAATGCTGGATGAAGTCCAGGTTCACGGTAGTGATGCCCCGCGGCGCGCGACCCAGGTTGGCGGCGAGACTGATGCATTTCAAAAATACCTCGGGCAGCACCACCGCGGAGCCAGCGTTCAGGTAGACACCGCCGCCGTCCAGACCGCGTACCAGCGCCGCCAGCAACAGGAAGTCGCGGTGCGTGGCTGCGCCCATGGCGCGCGCGTCGATCGAGGGATGATTGTGGATGATGTCGGTGCCGATTGCCTCGTGTACGGTCACCGGCACGCGCGCGCCGTAAGCAGCAGCCAGCAGGCTGTAGCGCCGGAATCGCGCGCCCCGATGGCGAGCCAAAAAGCCGCCGACCGCTTCTCCAATTCCCAATCCCCGCTCGTCGCCACGCGCAATCGCTTCGTTGATGTAGCGCCCGGTCTCTTCCGCCATGCCGAAGCGTCCTTTCGCGAGCACCGCCGGAACGTCCTCTGAGGTCGAGCCCGCCAGCGCAATCTCGAAGTCGTGGATCAACGCCGCGCCGTTCATGGCGACGGCAGTGAGATAGCCACGCCGCAGGAGATCTATCAGCAGCGGCCCGAGTCCGCACTTGATGACGTGTCCGCCCAGTCCCCAGATGACGGGCTTCTGGCGGAGGCGGGCGCGCTCGAGAGCTTGAACCACGGCGCGGAAGTCGTTGCCGGCAAGAATCCGCGGCAGCGAAGCGACCCACTGCCTGACCGTTGCGCGCGAGCGCGGCACGCGAGCAAAGTCGTTGATCGACACTTTGCTCGGCCGCGACTCGAGCGGGTAGGTTTTGACGCCCTCCAGCCTAAGGGGACGAGTCCGGTAGATGCTCATGAGCGAAGCCGCGCTTCTGTCAGGAATGTAAACACTGTAATCAGGGATGCTTGATCTCGTGACCTTGTTTAAGGTCACAAATTGTGACCTTAAAGGCGCCTACGCTATCTTCGAGTCGACACCAGGTTGCGCGTGGCGAGCCTGTCGGTTGCCCAGAACCGCGGCCAGCGCCTGTCCGGTGAACGACTTCTTCACGCGCGCCACTTCTTCCGGCGTGCCTTGAGCGACGATGCGGCCACCCGCATCGCCACCTTCGGGGCCGAGATCGATGATCCAGTCCGCCTGTTTCACCACGTCGAGGTTATGCTCGATGATGATGATGGTGTTGCCCAGGTCTGTCAAGCGATTGAGCACCAGGAGCAGTTGCTTGACGTCATCGAAGTGCAGGCCAGTGGTGGGCTCGTCGAGGATGTAGAGGGTGCGGCCGGTCTGGCGACGCGAGAGTTCACGCGCCAGCTTGATGCGCTGCGCCTCGCCGCCCGAAAGCGTGGTGGCCGACTGCCCGAGGTGGATGTACCCGAGTCCTACGTCCACCAGGGTCTGAAGTTTCTGCTTGATGGCCGGGATGTTCTCGAGCAGCGGCAGAGCGTCGGCGACGGTCATCTCGAGCAGGTCGGCGACCGACGCGCCTTTGTACTTCACCGCCAGCGTCTCGGCGTTGTAGCGGCGTCCGCGGCAGATCTCGCAGGTGACGAAAACGTCGGGCAAAAAGTTCATCTCGATGCGCCGCAGTCCCTCGCCCTGGCAGGCTTCACATCGCCCGCCCTTGACGTTGAAGCTGAATCGGCCAGGACGATAGCCTCGCTCGCGCGACTCCGGCAGCATGGAGTACAAGTCGCGGATGGGCGTAAAGACGCCGGTGTAGGTGGCGGGATTGGAGCGCGGAGTGCGTCCGATGGGCGCCTGGTCGATGACCACCACCTTGTCGATCGCCTCCAGGCCCGAGATGGCGCGATGCGCGCCGGGCTCGTCGATGGCGCGATAGAGCTTCTGGGCCAAGGCACGATAGAGGATGTCGTTGACCAAGGTCGATTTGCCCGATCCCGAGACGCCGGTGACCACGGTCAGCAGACCCAGGGGGAAGCGCACGTCGATCGACTTGAGGTTGTGGGCGCGCGCCCCTTCGACGGTGAGGAACTTGCCGTTGGGCGAACGGCGCGAAGGCGGCACGGGAATCGTGAGGCGCCCGGAGAGATACTGCCCGGTCAGCGAACCTTCGCTCGCGGCGATGGACGTGGGCGGTCCTGCGGCCACCAGATACCCGCCGTGGCGGCCCGCGCCCGGACCGAGGTCCACCACATAGTTGGCGCGCCGGATGGTCTCCTCGTCATGCTCGACCACCAGCACCGTATTGCCAAGGTCGCGCAACTGCTCGAGTGTCCCGAGCAGACGCTGGTTATCGCGCGGATGGAGTCCGATGGACGGCTCGTCGAGCACGTAAAGCACGCCGCGCAGCTTCGAGCCGATCTGCGTGGCGAGGCGGATACGCTGGCTCTCGCCGCTCGAAAGCGTCGCCGCGGAGCGGTCGAGGCTGAGATACCCCAGTCCCACAGCGCGCAGGAATTCCAGCCTCTCGCCGATTTCGCTCAGGATGCGCCGTGCCAGGATTTCCTCGCGCGGATTGAGCTTCAGCCCGGCCAGCGCCGCCTGCTCCTCGACGATCGGCTGCGCGGTCAAGTCCGCGATGGAACATCCCGCCACCGTCACCGCCAGACTCTCGGGGCGCAGTCGCTTGCCCTGACACCTCCAGCAGGGGGCGGCCGACATGTATTGCTCGAACCACTCGCGATAGCTCTCGGAAGTCGTCTCGCCGTACCAGCGATCGAGCAGCGGAATCACGCCGGGAAAGGCCGACGGGGCGCGCGAACCTTCCAGGTTCTTGCCCACCAGGATGAAGTTCTGGATTTTGCGCGGGAGCTGGTTGAAAGGCGTCTTGAGATCGAACCCATAGCGCTCGGCGGCCCGCATCAAGCCGCGCCGCAGGAACCCCGAGCCCGCGCCCGGGCCGAGGCCGCCTTCGAGAATCGGGCGCGCCCAGTCGACGATCACCTTGGCGGGGTCAAAGGCGTAGCGGCTCCCGAGCCCGCGACACGCTTCACACGCCCCATAGACGCTGTTGAAGGAGAACGAGCGCGGCTCGAGGGCCGGGATGTTGATGCCGCACTCGACGCACGCCCACTCCTGCGAATACAGGTGTTCCTCGCCGCCCACCACCGCCACCAGGACGATGCCGTTCGCGAGCTTCATTGCCGTCTCAATCGACGCGGTCAGGCGGCTCGCGATCCCCGGCTTCACCAGCAGCCGGTCGACGACCACTTCGATGGTGTGATTGCGGCGGCGATCGAGCCGGATGTCCTCCTCGAGCTGGCGCAGTTGTCCATCCACGCGGGCGCGCACGAAGCCCTGCGCCGCGAGGCTCTCGAACAGTTTGCGGAATTCGCCCTTGCGCCCGCGCACCACAGGCGCGAGGATCATGACGCGTTCGCCACCCTTTGCGTCGCGGACGCTCTCCCTATCTCCTGACCTCTGGCTTCTGACCCCTGACTCCTCGCTGGCGCGCGCCATAATCGAGGCGACGATTTGCTCCGTCGTCTGGCGCGAGATGGTCCGGCCGCAGCGGTGGCAGTGCGGCACGCCAATCGAGGAATACAGCAGCCGGAGATAATCGTAGATTTCCGTGATGGTGCCGACCGTCGAGCGCGGGCTGCGGCTCGTGGTCTTCTGCTCAATGGAAATAGCTGGACTGAGGCCTTCAATCGAGTCGACGTCCGGTCGCTCCATCTGGTCGAGGAACTGGCGGGCATAGGCGGAGAGCGTCTGCACGTAACGGCGCTGTCCTTCGGCATAAATGATGTCGAAGGCCAGGCTCGACTTGCCTGAGCCCGAGAGCCCGGTGACCACACTCAGTGTGTTGCGCGGGATCTCGACGGAGATGTTTTTCAGGTTATGCTGGCGCGCGCCGCGCACCGTAATCCGCTCGATCACGTGCCTTATCCCTATAGCCGCGAATTCCGACACGAAGCCAATCTTTCATGCTAGACGAGGTCAGGATGCGCGTCAAGCGGGCCAGCGTGTCATTCTGAAGAGCCGAAGGCAGTCCTGAAGCGGAGCGTGTGCGCCGGCCGGGTAGTACGTCAGCGGCCGTATTGAATGCGGATGGACTCGCGGAGCTTGGAGGCTTGCTCGACGGCGAAGCGATCGTCAGGAATGCCGGCGCCCTTCTTGCGGACGTACTCGAGCCGGTCGATGGCGCGGTCGATTTGTCCGAGATTGGCGTAAGCCTCGCCGGCGAACAGGTAGGGCGTGAGCCAGTCGGGAGTCTGCTGGATGGAAGCTTCCGAGAGCGAGGCGAGCTGCGGCCAGTTCTTGTCTCGGTGGGCCTGGCGGATCTGGTCAAAGTCTTTGCGCTCCGGCGTATCGGTCTCGGACGTCGTCTGCCCCGAGTCATAGACCTTGCGCTCTCCGTTGTAGGCATAGATCATGCCCGGCACGAGGCGATTGAGCGTGGGAGGGCTGACGAGGTCGCCTGCGCTGGCAACGTCGGCGTTAGCCGCTTCGTCGGTATCCAGCTCGAGGGAATGGGGCGTGACGAGGGGAGTCGAGTGCCCTGTTGACGCCGCTTCTGCACTCGCAGGGCCAGCGGGCTTCTGCTTCGGCGAGGCGGCTGCCACCGTGGATTGGGATTCTCGCGCCGCCACGTCCAGCTTGCGCTCGACGTTCGCCGAGAAATCTCGGCTCAGCGGGCGCAAGCTCCGCTGCGCCAATTGCTCGCGCCGCGGGGAATTCCACTCGAGCGCGGTAAAGCTTATCGCGCAGACGAATGCCAGGAAGAACGGAATCGCCGTCGCCTCAACCACCGAGGAATTCCCCTTCCTCTTGGGCTGGTCAGGCTGATCTAGAATCGACCGGGCTTGCTCTTTGGGGCGGTTGCCCTCCCAGAGGAGGACGAAGGCCAGCGCTACCAGCAGCAGCGCGGTGCGAGGGTCGGCGAGGAATTCCAGGCCCGGAGTCAGCGAACCGCGCACCGACAGGAGCAGATCCCATTTGGAAAGGACATCGAGGGATTCCAGAATGAGTTCGAGCGTTCCCCAGAACAGGATGACCTGTCCGCTGCGGGTCTGAGCCCATTCCCAAAAACTTCGCTCTGCTGGTTCCATGGCCCGAATCCTATCCCGAACCTGGACAGACGTATGCTCCTACAAACACCAAAGCACGTTATATTCCAAGTCCCTCATAAGTTAATATACAGATAATTCATTAAATCGGCAATGTATTATACTGTTTTTTACCTAGGGATGTAACTCCTTTTTCGGCAACTCCAAATAGCGCTCAATCCTCACCGTCGTAGGCGTCGATATTGAAGCTAAGCTATTCATGTCAAAGTACTTATATAAATCAAGGCAGAAGAGCTCAGGCGCTTCCTGGAAAGTCACTGGCGCCTCCAGCACAAAGCTCAGGCTGCGGATCCCCTCATGAATCACCGCTGCGCTAAACAGGGTTGGCTCGAGTGCCGCCGCGACCGTTGCGACCACTTGGCTACGCATGCCGGTCGCTTCGAGGCGCAGATTTGCGACCGTTTGGTGTCTCCTCATCCACTGGGCGATAGCGATCAGTTGGCCGGCTTCGAGTCCCAACGGGCGGTCGCCGAGGCCGTCGAGGATCTGGGCGTACATGAAGGGCTCGGTTTCGGAGGTTCCGACAGGCGCCTTCCACGCGCCGCCGATGAACAACAGGTCGAGCGCCAGCACCTGCTCGCCGCGATTAACCCGGTCCGACACTTCGGCGCCCGCCGCCTTTCGGCCTTGGTCATTGAGGACAATGGTCAGCGGGCTGGGCTCTTGAGCCGCGATACCCTTCAGCCAGACACCGTTCGCGGCCAGCCCATCACTCGTCTCAAACAGATACGAGAGCGTCTCGACCCCTTTGTCCTTGGTATTGGCAACCCTCCAGGCGCGCGCCACACTCACAGGTTTGAGGCGGACCACCTGCTTGAGCTTGGTTCGCTCGGCGTCGGCCCATGCCGACCGGGCCGCCGGGTCCGCCGGCACGGGCTCGCGGCGAATCTCCTTCGCCATCTCACGCGCCAGCCCGAGTATCGTCAAGTTGTCCTTGGGCAAGCCCACCACCAGTTGGTCGTAACTCTTGATCTGGGGCGCGATACCTGCTTCATCATCCATCGGCGGCAGCCCGAAGTGGGCGCTGAAGAAGCGATAGCTGGCCAGCCGATTGTCGAGCTGATAGTTGTGAGTGCTGGGGTCGCGGTTCTCGTGCCAAGCGAAGTCGTCTTCCTTGCCGTAAAGCTTGAAGAACGGCCGGATCGCATCGTAGTTGAGTGGCTTCACGAGCGGAGCGCGGTAACAGCAGTCGTCCTCGGCGTTGTGGACAAGCAAGGTCGGACGAGGGGCGCGCATGGCGGTGAGATGGGTAAAGTCGACGCCGTCGAGCAGGTCGGTCGCGTTCTGCTCGAGGTCGCCCAAGTCGCCGTACTTGAGCGCTTCCACTTTAGCGGTCAGCGACGAATAGCCCGCCACCGGCACGGCTACCGCCACCCGCTCGTCGAGCGCACTGAGTACCAGTGTCTGCCAGCCGCCGCCCGAGAGACCGGTGACGCCGAGCCGCTTCGGGTCGACGTTGGGGTTCGCGGCGAGACAATCGAGCCCCCGGCGCATCTCGAGATAAAACAGTCCCAAGGAGTCCGCCCCGACGAGATCAAGGTGCGCACCGAACCAGTGGCTATTCTCCGGTTGAGCGAGCTCGCCGAAGTCGAACCACTCGAGGTTGAGCGCCAGGATGCCGTGGCGAGCAAAATTGATGCAGCGCTTCTGCTTGTATTCTACAGCCTTACCCGGCGGGCCGACGTGCCCATGGACGTTCAGGATCGCCGGCATCTTGCCCGTCAGATGCTCGGGCTCGTAGAGAATGGCGACCGACTGGAAGCCCGGTACGATCTCGTAGCGCAGCTTGCGCAGCCGGTATCCCGGGCCGCCCTCGATCACGCCCAAGTCCTCAAAGTGCGGCGGCGCGTCGATCCAGGCTTTCGGCCAGCCGTGAAAGACGACGTCGTCGAGCAGGTGTCGGCGCAGGTGATTCGCTTCCGCCGTCCACTCTTGGGCGGTGGTCGCCACGGGCGGCTTGGCCACCCGGCCGAGGATGTACCGCTTCATCTGGAAGACCGAGACGCTGGGCGAGACGATTTCCTGACCGAGGACGGGATTGATCAGTTCGGGGTCAGCTTGGGCAAAGGCGCACGGGCTGGTGACAAGGTTGGCGAGAAAGAGCGACCCCGCCAAGCACGCTGTTCTTCTGCGCCCGCGAACGGAACCGGACATTGCGCCCCCCCAAGCGATTCCGCGTCGTAGACAGCCCGAAGCAAAAGCTGTTTCGTGCTATTTTTTGACCTGCGGAACTCATGGAGTCTATCACAAAAGGGAGGCCGAAGATATGAGCACGCGTGCCACGGGCAGGTACGAGGTGAAAACCTGGGATGAGAAGGCCTACCATGAAGTCGCTGGATTACCTAGGCTCACGCGCGCCAGCGTGACGGAATCGTTTCAGGGGGACATCGAGGGTGAAGGAACGGCAGAGTACCTCATGATTTACCGCGACGACGGCTCCGCCAGTTATGTCCGCGTGGAGCGCGTGATCGGCCGGATCGCTGGTCGCTCGGGAAGCTTCGTACTCCAGGGCAGCGGCAGCTACGACCAGAGCACCCGCACCGCCGAGTGCACCTGGTTCGTCGTGCCCGGGTCAGGGACGGGCGACCTGCGAGGGCTGCGCGGCGCAGGCGGGTTCGTGGCCAAGCACGCCGACTACCCGAACGTGCCGATCACACTGGATTACACATTCGAGTAGCGGCTGTAGCGGGCTCGCTTTGGCTAGGCTAGGGATTCCTGGGTGGCTCGCGAAGGAATCATGCCGTTCGACCGTTTCGCTGCTTCCCGCTCAACCGTATCATCGCTGGCCCCCTAAGGGTACGAGCTTCCTCAGCAGCCAAAGGAACAGACAACCGAGCGCCGACCCGAACAAAACTCCGAAGCCCACGCCGAAGGTCAGGTGGCCGGCGATGTGACCCGCCGGGCTCAGATGAAGGGGAGTGTACTCGGGAGCGGAATACACGTTGGTTGTACGAGTGAGGGCTGAGAAGGCAATGGCGGCGACGATCAAAATCTGTTGCCATACCAACAACAGCGCGATCGCAATCACCACGTTGGGATAGCTGCCAAAGCGCCGTGTGTGGATAAGGACTACGGCCAGCAGAATCGACGCGGTCCCGGCAAGTGTGACACTGGCGATCTTCACTAGTCCGCCGGGTGCTCCCGCAGCCTCCAACACGAGGCGGAGCGCCCACACGGCCCCAATCAGACCGAAGAGGGGAGCGAGCAGGCGAAGATAGTCGCTCAAATGATAGCCAAAGATCTTCATTATGTCTCCTTGCCCGAGCCCGTCACTCGAGCGAGCAGCAGGGTGGCATCGTCGCTTGCCTCCTGGCTGGACCACTCGTGCACGGCTTTCAACACTTGCTGCTGGATTTCGGCCAGGGACTTCTCCGCGTGAGTCGCAATGATCCCTTCCAGACGGGATTCGCCGAACGGCTCGCCGTCGGAGTTCTCGGCATCGGTGATGCCGTCGGAGTATACAGCGATCAAGTCGCCGGGCTTGAGGGTTACGCTGCCTTCTTCATAGCGCGATTCGAGGAAGAGGCCGAGCGGCGGGCCGCCGTGCTCGAGCCGGTCCCCGTGTCGCGAGCCCAGCAGGATCGGCGTATTGTGGCCGGCATTGGTGTAAGTGAGGCGCTTCGCGGCATCATTCCACTCGCCGTAAAAGACGGTGGCGAATCGGGACGCGTCGGTGACTTCATAGAGGTGACGATTGAGCCGCGAACAAACCTCGGCGGGCGGCCGGCCCTCCGCCGCCAAGGTACGCAGGACGGCGTGAACGTTAGACATGAGAATCGCAGCCGATATGCCCTTGCCGCTGATGTCGGCGAAAGTAAAAACCAGCCGGCCGCTCGCAGGCTCCATGACGTCGTAATAGTCACCGCTGATTCCTCGCGCCGGGACACAGACCGCCGTGAACTGCAGGCTGTGGTCGCTCGGGAACTCTCGAGGGAAAAGCGCGAGTTGCACCTCGCGAGCAAAGCTGAGCTCGGCCTCTTTACGAGCCAGTTCATGCCGGCTGGCTCGCAGCTCGAGCTGGACGCGGTACAAGGCGATTCCTAGAATGCCCGCCGCCGTCGTCCCCGCAAAGGACAGGCCCAGGCTTGCGTACGTCGACTGGGCCAGAAGACCGCGGCCCACGTAGAGAAGTACCCCGGCACCCAGCAGGAATAGGACGAGGTAGGCCTTGTCGCGCATAGATCCCGTCGGTGAGTGACTCCGGACCCGCAGTACCGCGACGTCCTCGGCTGGCATTAGACCGCGTCACGACCGGAAATACAAGCCTAGCGGTCTCAGCAGCTTGAAGCCGTAGTCTGGGCTGGAGCGCTGCTGCGTCGCCACCGTCGTTGCAAACAAATTCCCCAAGTTTCCAACGCCATCTGCCGATAAGCCAGCGTGGAGGGGAACGGCGGGGGCCGTACCACTCACGAATCTTTCTGACGGAGGCTACATGGCAGACGACAAGCGCGGTACGGCATTACTGGAAAGCAGCGAAGTTGCTGGACCGCTCGAGCGCAAGACCGGTGAAATCAGCCTGCATGCCTATCAACAGGTCAAGACCCAGGTGCACCGCGACCTGCTGAACCGGATCGATCTGGGAAG
The DNA here is from genome assembly GCA_035945295.1 of Terriglobia bacterium. GTDB lineage: Bacteria > Acidobacteriota > Terriglobia > UBA7540 > UBA7540 > QHZK01. Next base: position 24,637 of record DASZAI010000044.1, read on the forward strand.
GGTGATGACGATGGGCGAGGGCGCGGCACGCACGCAGATCTTTGGCGTGATCCAGGAACTGATCCGCAATCTGGCGATGCCGCTCAGCGGCGCCGAGCGGCAATTGATGGGACGGGAGATTCTGAACGAGGTCTTCGGGCTTGGACCTCTCGAGCCGCTGCTCCAGGACCCCACCATCGACGACATTCTGGTGAATACCTGCAAACAGGTGTACGTCGAACGTGCCGGCAAGCTGGAAAAGACCAATGTGGTCTTTAAGGATAACGCCCACCTGCTGCAAATCATCGACCGCATCGTTTCAGCGGTCGGCCGGCGCGTGGACGAATCCTCACCCATGGTCGATGCCCGGCTCGCCGACGGCTCACGCGTCAACGCGGTCATCCCGCCTCTGGCCGTGGACGGCCCCATTCTCTCGATCCGCCGCTTTGGCAAAGTGCCCCTGCAAATGGACGATTTGATGGCCAATCGCACGCTGACGCCGCAGATGCTGGAGCTGCTCAAAGGGGCGATCAAGGCCCGCCTGAACATCCTCATCTCCGGGGGCACGGGCGCCGGCAAGACAACGCTGCTCAACATCCTGTCAGGATTCATTTCCGAGAAAGAACGGATCGTCACCATCGAGGACTCGGCGGAATTGCAGCTCAAGCAGGAACACGTCGTGCGCCTGGAGTGCCGTCCACCCAACGTCGAAGGCAAGGGAGCGGTGCGGCAGCGGCAACTGGTGATCAACGCCTTGCGTATGCGGCCTGACCGGATTGTGGTGGGCGAGGTCCGCGGCGAGGAAGCGCTGGACATGCTCCAGGCAATGAACACCGGTCATGACGGCTCGCTGACCACGATTCACGCCAACACCCCCCGTGACGCCATCAGCCGGCTCGAGACGATGTCGCTCATGGCCAACCTCAACCTGCCGGAGCGAGCGGTCCGCCAGCAGATTGCCTCGGCGATCGCCGTCGTCGTGCAGATTGCCCGCATGAGCGATGGCACTCGCCGGGTAACGGACTTCACCGAGATCACCGGTATCGATACTGACATCATCAGCATGCAGGATATCTTCAAATTCGAGAAGAAGGGGATCGGGCCGGAAGGCAGAGTCCTGGGCCGCTTCTACTCGACCGGCATCCGTCCCCGCTTTGCCGACAAGCTCCACGCCTCAGGGCTCAGCGTCCCGGCGTCCTTGTTTGACCATTCGGTGGAGATTTAGCGCGCGTGCGAGCGCTGCACCGCGGCCGGTCAGGTCCAATAGCTCCGATCGAGCGAACGATACTGGATGGCTTCGGAAATGTGGGTGGTCGAAATCGACTCCGCGTTTTCGAGGTCGGCGATGGTGCGCGCCACCTTCAGGATCCGGTCATGGGCGCGGGCGGAGAGTCCGAGACGGGTCATCGCGGTCTCGAGCAGGCGCTCACAGTCCGGCGAGATGCCGCAGTACTTGGTAATCTGCCGTGGACTCATCTGCGCGTTCGAGTAGATTTTCTCTCCCCGGTAGCGGGCGAGCTGCCGCTCGCGGGCCTCGACTACCCGGGCTCGAATCTCTTCTGAAGTCTGCCCGCCCGTGTCCTGGCGCAGTTCGCGGTATTTGACGGCGGGCATGTCAATGTGGATGTCAATCCGGTCGAGCAAGGGCCCGGAGATCTTCGAGACGTAGCGCTGGATCAGCGGCGGCGTGCAAGTACACTCTCGCGACGGGTCGTTGAAGAAGCCGCAGGGACAGGGGTTCATCGCCGCGGCAAGCATGAAGCGCGCCGGAAACGTCAGTGACATCGAGGCGCGCGCGATGGTCACCGAGCCGTCTTCGAGCGGCTGGCGCAGCACCTCGAGCACGTTGCGCTGGAACTCCGGCAGCTCGTCGAGGAACAAAAGCCCGTTGTGCGCCAGGCTCACTTCGCCTGGACGCGGCACGATCCCACCGCCAATCAGGCCGGCATCAGAAATCGTGTGGTGCGGCGCACGGAACGGTCGCGTTCCCACCAGGCCCACTCCCGGCTCGAGCACGCCAGCTACACTGTGGACTTTGGTGGTCTGGATCGCTTCCTCGAAGGTCAGGGGCGGCAGAATGGTAGGAATGCGCTTGGCCAGCATCGTTTTCCCCGCTCCGGGCGGCCCGATCATCAGGATGTTGTGCCCTCCCGCCGACGCCACCTCAATAGCGCGCTTGGCATGCATCTGCCCCTTCACGTCACGGAAGTCCACGCTGTACTGGCTGGCTTGCGCCAGCATCTCCGCGGCGCTGACTTTAGCGGACTTGAACTCCCGGGTCTCGTTGATGAGATCGAGCACTTCGGGCAGCGAGCGCAGCCCGTAGACCTCGAGCTCCTCGACCACCGCTGCTTCCCGCGCGTTTTCCGCCGGCACGACCATCCGGCGAATCCCCTTCTGCCGCGCCATGCCGGCGATGGAGAGTGCGCCCTTGATGGGGCGCAAACCGCCGTCGAGCGACAGCTCTCCCAGGAACAGGAAGGGCCTGAGGTCGCTCTTGAGCAGGATGCCGGTCGTGCCCAGGATGCCGACCGCAATGGCGAGGTCAAACCCTGAGCCTTCCTTCTTCACGTCGGCCGGCGCCAGGTTGACGGTGATGTTCTGAAAAGGGAAATCGAGTCCGCAATTCTTGATGGCAGATCTGATTCGCTCGCGGCTCTCCCGCACTGCGGCGTCAGGCAGTCCGACGGTCATGAAGTTGGCGTTCCCCGCCGTGATATCGACCTCGACCTCCACCAGATAGGCGTCGATGCCAAAGACCGCGGCACTGAAGCTCTTGAAAAGCATGGGACCAGTTTCCGCCGGGCCGCGAGTTCAAACTCCCTGAAGCGTGTCCGGCGGCCCTAGTTTACCATACAGTTAATCAACCGGAGCAGTTACTTCTGCATTATCTTCAGTGATCCGAGGCAGACGAGCGCGGGGAGTTCAAGCCGAGGCGGCGCGCCGAACAATCGCGTCATACCGGCTGAGGTGATCGAAGCGCGGCTCTTCGAGCGGACGATCGAGGTCGTGGCCGATCTCATCGGCGTGATCCGCCGGCCAGAGGTTCTCGTCAAAGCCGTCCCATTGCGCGGACGCAACTGAGACCAGCCCGTCATTGGGCTGTCCCGTCTTTCTTGTGATGTATTCGTGGAAGAGCTGCAGAACAACCGCGGTCGGTGCTCCGCCGTCGCGACCTCGTCCCGCGACCGAAAAGTAGCGGATGTGCGGATTGTTGGGAGTTTTATCGTTGAAGCGCGCGGTGGATTCCGTCGTCAGGTCTTCCAAGCCGTCGAGCGAGATGCCGAGGTGCTCGAGAATGTGTTTGGCGACGTCCCCGATGTCGGCGAGGCCGTGAACCAGCCCGTTCAGGTGGTGAAGCACGGCAAATTCCTCCACCGGCTTGAGCGCAAACAGGTCAGCGACGGGAGAGCCACGATGCGGCGTGGAGATGGTGGTCAGAGAAGCAATGCGGCCCGTGAGATCGTTCTCAGGAGTTGTGTGCTGATTGCCAGGCGAAAGCAGGTAACGGCAGTCGAGTCCTCCCATGCTGTGGGCGATGAGGTGCGCTTTCTCGCCGGGGTCAAGCGTGCCGTCTGTGAACGCCTTGAGGATTTGCCGGCGCAGCTCCTCACCTCGTAGCTCGATGCCGCCGGCCGGGCTCACCTCTGGCGCAAACACCTTTGCATCCAACCGTTTCAGGTGTTCCCTGACGCCGTTGAAATACTCGATGCCGAACTCTTTGCTGAACCCAAGAAAACCGTGAGCCAGGACGATATTCATCAGGCGGCTCCTCTCGGGACCCAAAATAACCCCCGATCTGAGTCTCACCGGCTAGGGCAGCGCGTAGGCGGCCATGGTATCGGAAACTGTGGCGCTGAAGTATCCGCCGCCGCCTGCGGCAATCACCACGAACTGCTTGCCGGTTTTGTTCCCCAGAAACGTCATCGGCGTCGCGTGGCCGCTCGCCTCGAGGGGCGCCTCCCAGAGAATCTTGCCGGTACGCGCGTCGAAAGCGCGGAAGCGGCGGTCGCTCGAGCCCGCGATGAACACCAGTCCGCCTGCCGTCACGATCGAGCCGCCAAGATTGGGCGTGCCGGTTGCCGGGATTCCGCGGGCCGCCAGCTCATCGAAGAAGCCGAGCGGGACGCGCCAGGCGATCTCGCCCGTCGCCAGATCGATGGCGTTCAGAGTTCCCCAGGGCGGCCTGACGCAAGGATAGTGGTTGGAATCCCAGTACCGCGCATAGCTGCCCCAACGGCTCGTGCGCTGATAGGGTTCGGGCGAGCCCGGCGGCTGCGCCTTCATCATGCCGACGGCGGGCGCGTTGTTGGCGTTCACATACAGATATCCGGTCGAGGGATCGAACGATGCGCCCGACCATGTCCCGCCGCCCAGCGTTCCGGGCGTCATGAGCGTCAGCGTCAGGCCTTCCGGATTGAAGATGCCGATTGCGCCGTGCTCGGGCAAAAGCGGCCCGAACTCCTTCAGGCAATACTGGCGCGACTCGGGCGTAACCGTAGTGATGTCGCTCGCGGTCAGTGAAATCGGCGAAAGGGGTGGCGGCTTCACCGGGAACGGCTGAGTTGGCCACGCCGCTTCGCCGGGGATCGTACTGGCGGGTACGGGCCGCTCTTCGACAGGAAAGAGCGGCTTGCCGGTAAGCCGGTCGAGCACGAACACGAATCCCATCTTGGTGACCTGAGCGACGGCGGGGACTTCGTGTTCGCCGCGCCGCACTGTCACCAGTGTCGGCGCGGCGGGCAGATCGTAATCCCACAGATCGTGATGGACCATCTGGTAATACCAGAGCAGCTTGCCGGTTTGGGCGTCGAGCGCCACCAGCGAGTTGCCGAAAAGCCCAGCGCCCTTGCGGTCGCCGCCATAGAAATCGTAGGAAGGGGAGCCGAGGGGCAGGAAGACCATGCCGCGCGCCGCATCGATGGTCATCATCGACCAGACGTTCGTGCCGGAGCGATCGCGCCAGCCGTCGCCCTCCCAAGTGTCGTGGCCGGTCTCGCCGGGTCGCGCCACGGTGTGGAACGTCCACACGAGCGCTCCGGTGCGAGCGTCCCAGGCGCGTATGTCGCCGCCCGGTCCGAACGAGGGATATTCCTGCAACTGCGCGCCGGTGATCACCAGGTCCTTGTAGATGGCCGGGGGCGAGGTCATCGAGTAGTCCTGCTTGGGCCAGCGTTCGCCGACGCCGGCGCGCAGCTTGACGATGCCGCTGTGCCCAAATCCCGGGCATAGCTTGCCGGTTCGGGCGTCCAGCGCATACAGCTTGTCGCGGAAGCCGACGAAGATGCGCCGATCCTCGGCCGCCGGCATGCCGGCGGAGCCACTGCCGCTTGACTCATCTTCCCAGTACGCCACGCCGCGGCTTTGCATGAACTCGCGCTCGCTTTTGCCGGCCTGCGAGTCAAACTCCCAGATCTGCTTTCCCGTCTCGGCATCGAGCGCAACGACCCTTTCCCCGATGGTCGAGAAGTAGAGAACGCCGTCCACCATGAGCGGCGTCGCCTCGAAGGAAGGAATCGCATGTTGATCCGAATTGCGCGTTGCAGGAGTGACTTCCCCGGTGTGGAAGGTCCACGCGCGCTCGAGTCTGTGAACATTGCTGCGGTTGATTTGATCGAGCGGCGAGAACCGCATGCCTCCAGGATCGTGACCGTAAGAATGCCACTCGGCTCCTGTGGCGGTGTCCAAGGCGCCCTGCGCCCGGCAGAGATGGGGAGAAACGCTCGCGATCGCCAAGCTAACGATGGCGCATCCGAGCAGACGAGGCGTGTGTGCAAGAGACGACATGATTCGCGAGGTCGGACCGATTCCGTCCGGCGGAACCGTAGTATATCTCAACCACGAGCTACGATGTCCTGACGCAAGACAAAAACTTGATATACTGCTTTCACCCGCAATTGAATCGGCATCCAAATGGACATGTCACGCGGCACCCAATCCTGGCTCGCCCGGCGCATTGAAACAGCGGTGCGTGTAGGGCTCTCGGGCGCCTACAAGAACGTCAGGATCAACCCGGCGAAGTACCTTGTCCACCTCCGGCGCGCTTACGACCTGCCCATCGCGTCATTCCGCGAGATGCGCACTTTGCCGCTGCCGCTCATCGAACATATGGCCGGCCAGACCATCGCCGCCTCGAGGAAGTTCGCCATGGCCGAGGGCGCCAGCCTCGGGATAGGTGGAATCCTCACCATCGTACCCGACGTCGGAGTGCTCACAACGATCGCCATCCGCATGATTCAAAGGCTCAGCCTGATTTACGGCTTCGAGTATTCGACGGAGGACGAGATGGCGGAGCTGTGGTTGGCCGCGGCCAGCGCCGCCGGACTGGATCTCGGCCGCGAGATGTTCGAGAAAGAAGTGCTCGAACGGCTGGTGCCGCGGATCATCGAGGGTATCGCCGTCAAGGCGGGGTCTGAGGTGGCGGAGAAATGGGCGGCGCGATTGATTCCTGTCCTGAGCTCCGTGCTGGGCGGCACGCTCAACTACTATTTCATTCGCGGGTGGGGACGCCGGGCGCAGCGGCATTTCCGCGAGCGCCACCTCCTCATGCGCGACCATTTGGAACTCGCGCGCCTTCCCGAAGCCAATTACCGCAGTGCGATTGTTCGTCAACCGCTGGCCGACGAGGTTGACTGAGCTGGCGAGCGAATCCTCCGACCGACGATACCCAAGCTAACGACACCCAACTTCAGCGAGAGGTTTTCCGGCGCGTGGCCAGCGCAGCGCCGCGCGGACGCGGTTGGCACTTTGGGCAGAAGTGGCTGCTCCGTCCGGCGATGACGATCCGCCGAATCGGCGTACGGCAGCGCCGGCAGGGCTCGCCCGTCCGCTGATAGACGCGCAGCCGGGCCAGATAATTGCCGGGCCGTCCTTCAATGTCGATATAGTCGCGAAAGCTGGTGCCCTGGAGCTCGACCGCGCGTTTCAATATCTTCTTCACCGCGCGATGCAGGCGGCGCGCCGCGTCCACCGGCAGTCTCCCGGGCTGAGCGAGTGGATGAATCCTGGCTTCAAAGAGCGCCTCGTCGGCATAGATGTTGCCGAGTCCGGCGAGCCTCTGCTGGTTCATTAGCCAGCCTTTGACGGCGCCGCGACGTGCTTGGAGCGCGCCCAGAAACTCTTCTTCGGAGATGTCCGGCGCATCTGGCCCGAGTCGCGCGAAGATCGACTCGAGCTCCCGGCGCGTTGAGCAGCGAAGACGACCGAAGCGGCGCGCGTCCTGGTAGCGGATCTCTTCCGTCCCGCCTTCGAGCGCCAAGCGGACGTGGGTGTGCGGCTCAAGACTTGCTTCTCGGGGAACGACCACGAGTTGTCCGGTCATGCCCAGGCGCACGACCAGGAAACAGCCGCCATTCGCCGCTTCGCCGCTCCGCGCGCTTAACTCCATCGCCAGCGCCTTACCTTTACGGCGCAACGCCTGAATCCGCCGGCCCGCGATGCCCGCCACAAAATCCTCCGAGTTGCCGTGGATGACTTGAGGGTTCGAGACCTCGACCTCGGTCAGGCGCCGTCCCAGGACGCGCGCTTTGAGCCCTCGCAAGACAGTTTCGACTTCTGGAAGTTCAGGCATTTGAGAACGGAGGTCAGTGACCAATGACGAGTGGCAAACGAAGGCAGATTAGAACGTGAGGGAGATCAATGAGAAGCAATTTCGTTCTCTTAGCGAATCGTCTGTCCGATCTGCACGAACTCCGGCGCGCCCATCTGCCCGATGCGAATCGAGTTCTTGAACTCCTCCAGCATGCTCTCGTCCAGGCGAACCTCGGTCGGCCGCTTCGCCACGCTCATGCTGTCGATCTTCTCCTGGAGCTTCAGCAGTCCGTAGAACAGATTCTCGGGACGCGGGGGACAGCCGACGATGTAGACGTCCACCGGCACAACCTTGTCCACGCCCTGCAGGACCGCGTAAGTGTTGAATGGACCGCCGACACTCGAACAGGCGCCCATGGAGATGCACCACTTCGGCTCCGGCATCTGTTCCCAGATGCGCTTCAGGACCGGCGCCATCTTGAGCGTCACAGTGCCAGCGACGATCATCAAGTCCGACTGACGAGGACTGGGACGAAAGACCTCAGCGCCAAACCGCGCCATGTCGAAGCGCGAGGTCGTCGAGGCAATCATCTCAATGGCGCAGCACGCCAAGCCAAAGGTCAGCGGCCACAGCGCGGACTTGCGCGCCCAGTTGAAAACGTAATCGACGCTCGTCGTGATGAAGTTCTTCTCGAACCGGTTCTCGATGTATCCCATGGGTCAGGTGTACCCTCGCACTGCTTCTTGTTTCGCTGGTTTGATTATACTCCGATAATGGCAGTCGAATTCTACTGCATGGCTCAGGGCCTGCCAACGACTTTAGTCCGAGCTCTGGGACACTTGACGCCATGACCCATTCTTGGCAGTCCAGGAAGATTTGAGTTGACTCGACCTTACACCGGCCTCTAGGATTAGCGGGCTGCGCGCTAGGCCTCCACCGTGATCGGTACGACCATCTCCCACTACCGGATTGACACGCAACTGGGCAAAGGCGGCATGGGTGTCGTGTATCGCGCCCACGACCAGCGTCTGCGACGCGACGTAGCCCTGAAACTTCTGCCCGCCGGCTTGGCCGGCCACGACGATCGCCGGGCGCGCCTGCTGGCTGAGGCGCGAGCGGCCTCGGCGCTGAACCACCCCGGCATCACGACTATCTACGAAGTAGGTGAGGACGGCGAACACGTATTCATCGTCATGGAACTCGTCGCCGGTGAGACGCTACGCGCTGCCGTCTCCGAAGGACCCATGGAAACGCGCGCGCTGGCTCGCCTGGGAGCCCAGGTTGCTGAAGCGCTGGCCGCCGCACATGCCCACGGCGTTGTCCACGGAGACGTGAAGCCCGAGAACATCATCGTCCAGCCGGATGGCCGCGTGAAGCTCCTCGACTTCGGCATCGCGCGCCAGGCCGCGCACGAGACCCTCGCCATCACACGCCAGGAGACTTCGCCCATCGAATCCAATGTCGTCGGCACACTCGCATACATGGCGCCTGAGCAACTGCGCGGTACAGACGCCGATGCCCGCGCCGACTTGTTTTCACTGGGTGTGGTGTTTTACGAGCTGGCCGCCGGACACCGGCCGTTCCCCGGCCCTACCGCCACGGCACTGATGACCCAGGTCCTGAATGAGGCGCCGCCGCCGCTTGCCAAGCTGGCTCCCCTGGCGCCGCCTGAGCTCGCGCGCATCGTTCACAAGCTGCTGGAGAAACAAGCCGAGTCGCGCTACCAGTCGGCCCGGGAACTCCAGGTGGACCTCACCAACCTGGCGCGTGACCTGGAACTCGGGGCGGCGCTGCCGGCGGCGGTGGCGGGTAAGCGCGCGGTCGCCGTGCTCCCGTTCAAGCTCCTGACTCCGAACTCCGAGGACGATTATCTCAGCATGGCACTCGCTGACGCCGTCATCAACCAGTTGAGCGCCTCGGGTGACTTGCTCGTGCGGCCCGCAAATACGGTCACGCGCTACGTGAAGCAAGCTGTCGACCCGCTGCTGGCGGCCCGCGAGCTCAACGTGCAGGTGATCGTCGAAGGCAGCGTCCAGAAGTTTGGGCCGAAGCTGCGCGTCCACGTTCAGGCTTGGAATGCCGCGGACGGCGAAACACTCCTTTCCTCCAAGCACGATTCGGAGATGACCGACCTCTTCGGACTTCAGGACCGGATCTCGGAACAACTGGCGGGCGCGCTCGGCTCGCAACCCGTTTCGAAGGGGCCCACGCCGCCGCCCACCCAGAACTCGATCGCGTACGAGCTTTACTTGCGGGCGGCCGAAAGGCTGACGCGCCTCAACCGCTGGGACACACGTACGGCCATCGAGATGCTCGACAACGCCACTCGGCTCGACCCGCGCTTTGCTGACGCCTGGTCGCGCCTGGCCGAGTCGTGCGTGTTGATGGCCGGGACGTTCGAGCCCGGACCGCTCTGGATCAAGCGAGCCGAGCATGCGGTGCGGCGTGCCCTGGCGCTCGATCCGCACAGCGCGGAAGCGCAGTGCGCGCGAGGGCGAGTCATGTGGATGCCGGCGAAAAACTTCCAGGAGCGCGCCGCTCTGCGCGCTCTCGGTAAGGCGCTCGACATCAACCCCGGCTGCCATGCGGCGCGCATCTGGCGGTGCCTGATTCTGCTGCACGTCGGCTTGCACGAGGAAGCGAAAGCCGGACTTACCGAAGCGCTGGCAACCAACCCGGACGATTGCTTTACCCTGGTCTTCTCCGGCCAGGTTCGCGCTTACATGGGAGAGTACGCCGAGGCGGAGGAGTACTACACCCGGGGGCTGGCCATCGACCCCAGCCACCTTTGGGGAAACTTGTTCGCCGCCATTGCTCCTCTATATTGGGGGAACTTCGAGCGCGCCGAGCCGGCGATCCGCAAGGCGCGGCAGGTGCTGCCTGGCGAGCCGATGCTTGACAGTTGTGAGGCGTTGCTCTGGGCCCGCCGCGGCGAACGTCGCAAGGCCGAGCCGGCGCTTCGCCGGGCACTCAAAGGAAGCAAATCAGTACTGCACACGCATCACAACTGGCATGCGGCGGCCGCGGCTTATGCCACCATCGGAAAGCCCGCGCAAGCCATCGCTTTAATCAAGAAAGCAGGCGGCTTCGGGCTGCCGAACTATCCCGCCTTCCGCGATGATCCCTTCTTCCAGCCGTTGCACAATCATCCGCAGTTTCTTCGTCTGATGGCCAGCCTGAAGAAGGAGTGGACGAGCTATCAGCGGGAGTTTGGCGGAGTCTGACTTTCGAGCCGTCAGGCCTGCTTCCATTCCTGCCAATCGTCCGTAGTCGCTTTCGCCATGCGGCGCGCGGCCGCGTGGAGCCAGTCGGCCGGTCTCTTCTTGAGATCACGACGTACTTCGGCAACGGTCTCCCGGCTGCCTAAATGCAGGTTGGCGGTTTCGCGTCCCATCGCCTCGAGGAGCTTGGTCTCTTCGCGCTCCTTGGGAAGCGCGGCCAGCTCGATACGCGAGCAGTCGGGTGCGAGCCTTCTTACGATCCAATGGCCCCGCAACTGGACGAACGGGTCACAGCAGCGTACCGCGCTGGTCAAAGCGGTCTGATACAGAATCTCCTTCGGCCCTTCTTCATCGGCCGCCCAGAAGCAGGCCGAGGGCACCAAGGCTTTGGCCTCGCGAGCCACCTTGCCGCCACGCCAATCGGCGAGCGCCACATAGCGCTCGCGTCCCAGGCTGCCGAGGCCCGCGATGCGATGGGCGACCCGGTACTTGAGACCTCGCTCCGGCAGCAGATGCTCCAAAGCCTCGCGTGCGCTCGCTGGAATCGGACTCTTGAGCGTCACGAGCGAGTCCATCTTCTGCCAGAATCGCACTGGGTCTCGCAGCTCACCGAGCGCCAGGTCGCGAAGCCACTTGTGCTCTTCGGCGAGCACGAACGGCCTTCCGCCTTCTTCAATTGCCTTCGCGTATCCCTTGAGAATCGCGTCGCAGGCGTCTTCAGGCTCGACGACCAGGTGCGCTGCGGCCACGGCGAGATGCGCGCTGGTTGCGAGCCGCACCAGATCGAGGGTGTAAGGGAGCCGGTAGGCTTCGTCCAAATCATTGATGCCCCAGATGAGGCGGCCCTCCACGTCTCGCCACGTTCCGAAGTTCTCGACGTGCAGGTCGCCGACCGCCAGCACCTCAGGCGCTCGGGCCTCGTCCGGGCATTCCTCCGGCCACAACCGCATCCAGCGGTAGAAGGTCGCGCGCAGAAAGGCGAACAGGTCTTCGCTCATCCGCTGGTGCTTGAGTTCGATGTCCGTTTTCACCAGCGGGGTGTGTCCGGCCAGCCAGGTCTCATACTTCTTGGTCGCCTTGTGGATTTTCATCTCAGTCTCCGGCGACAGTTCCTCGCTGGTGTCGCTTCACTAGCGGCTCTCCCGCTCTGCTGTTTCGACAATAGCTGTGGCACCCCCTCACCCGGCGCTGGCGCGCCACCCTCTCCCCCAACCAAGGGGGGCGAGGGTATTTTCATGCTAGACGTATTCCCAATCATGTGACACTAACCGGCCGTGGAGGCCCAGCCTTTGGCTCGCTCCACCGCGCGCTGCCAGCCTGCGTAAAGCTCTTCGCGCCGTGCGGCGTCCATAGCAGGCTCAAATCGCCGCGAGATCTTGAACTGAGGCGCGAGCTCAGCTTCGGCTTTCCAGAAGCCCGTCGCCAGGCCCGCCAGATACGCCGCACCGAGCGCCGTTGATTCCGACGTGGCAGGACGCTCGAGGGCGATGCCCAGGATGTCGGCCTGGAATTGGCAGAGGAAGTTGTTGCGCACGGCGCCGCCGTCGACGCGCAGCACCTCCGGACGAATGCCGGAGTCCAGGGCCATGCAGTCGACCACGGCGCGCGTCTGGTACGCCATAGATTCGATCGCCGCGCGAACCAGGTGTTGGCGGTTCGAGCCCCGCGTCAAGCCCACAACGGTGCCGCGCGCGTAGGCATCCCAATGAGGCGCTCCCAGACCCACAAACGCGGGCACAAAGTACACGCCATTGGTATCGGGCACGGCCGTCGCCATCGCCTCAGTCTCGGCAGCGTCCTTGATCAGTCCCAGCTCGTCGCGCAGCCACTGGATGGCCGCGCCGGCGATGAAGACGCTGCCTTCGAGGGCGTACGTCGTCGCGCCATCGCGCTTCCAGCCGACCGTCGCGAGCAAGCCGGACTTCGACTGCGGAACCGCGGTGCCGGCGTTCATCAACAGGAAGCAGCCCGTTCCGTAGGTATTCTTGATGCTGCCGGGACGAAAACACTGGTGGCCGAACAGCGAGGCTTGCTGATCGCCGGCGACGCCGGCGATGGGGACGGTCCCGCCGAATAAACCCGCCTCGCCCAGCACCTCGCTCGAAGACTTCACTTCGGGCAGCAGGCTCGCAGGGATGTGGAAGTAATTCAGGATCTCCTCGTCCCAGGCAAGTGTGTTGATGTTGAAGAGCAGGGTGCGCGAGGCATTGGAAACGTCCGTGGCGTGGACGCGCCCGCGCGTCAGCTTCCAGATGAGCCAGGTGTCAATCGTGCCGCAAGCAAGTTCACCGCGCTCCGCTCGCTCCCGCGCTCCGGGAACGTTTTCGAGCAGCCAGGCGATCTTGGTGCCGGAAAAATAGGCGTCGGTGACGAGACCGGTCTTGCGTCGCAGCGTCTGGTCAAAGCCATCGCGCCGTATGCGGTCGCACATGGCCGCGGTGCGGCGGCATTGCCACACGATGGCGTGATACAAAGGCTTGCTGGTGGCGCGGTCCCACAGAACCACCGTCTCGCGCTGATTGGTGATGCCCGCCGCCACGATGTCCTGCGTGCGAGCGCGCGCCGTAGAGAGCGCCCTTTGCACGACGGACAATTGCGACTGCCAGATCTCTTCCGCATTGTGCTCGACCCAGCCGGGCTGCGGGTAATACTGCTTGAACTCCTGATTCGCCGAGGTGCACACCTTGCCGTCGTGGTCAAAAAGGATTGCCCGGGAGCTGGTCGTTCCTTGATCGAGAGCCAGAATGTACTTCGCCATCTCGTCTCCGCCGCGAGGCGGGGGAAGATTAGCCGAACTGCCCGCCAACATCAAGGAGCGCGCGGCGTGGACGGTGGTGCGACTTCCGGCCCGCCAACTAAAGGGACATTTCTAAAGAGGTTTGCATTTTTTGATAGTGGTACATACCACTACCCATTTTTGCTTGACTATTGGCCCCGCTGCGTTACCATTAGCGTATTGATATAAGCTATATATTTTGCGTCGTCCGAGGAGTCCACTCGCGACGCGAGCACCGACGCTCGCCGCTTGCCTGGTCATTTTTAGAGTTTCTGACGCCGTTCTTGCGCCGGAAGGGGAGAGCCGGCAGAATGCAAAAAAAGATAGTTTATTTGGGGCTTCGATGGGTGTAAGTTGTAGATAACAAACATAGTCTCGAGGAACGAACTCAGGAACGAACTGTTTCGGAAGCGCTAAATCCTCATAATCAACTGATAATAAATGAGCGCCGGGCGTCTTGTCAGAGCGAGAGTCCTCCAGGGCGAGATTCCTCGCTCCGCTCGGAATGACAAATCTTCCCAAGCGCGGTTCAGATTTGCTGGGTCTTCCAGCCCCGCCGGAAGTCCGCACCCAACACGGTGCGCGCCGATACGTCGCTCGTACTTCGGACACTGCGGCGGAGCTGATCGGCACCCGGCAACACGGCGCAGGCAGAGGGAGTGCAGGCGGCCCTTGCCAGCGCTTGATTGAGCGGCGCGGCTGGGGTAGATTCGAGAGCGCACCGCGGCTGCCTGCGTGGAGTCTGGTGTCGGGTCGGCGGCACACGAGGGTAGTGTCTGGGTTTGAAAAATGAGTGGAAATCAGATTGCGAAGGAGTGCGGGGGACGGGACTCGAACCCGCACGGACTTTACGCCCACATGCTTCCAAGGCATGAGCGTCTACCAGTTCCGCCACCCCCGCATAAAGCTTTGTTAAGATGACCCGATATGCTACCCTAACCCACAGTGACGGTGCCTTGGAAGCCCCGCCACCCTGGGAGGAAACAATGCAAAGGGTAGCTCTTTTTGTCGATGGTGCCAACATGTTTTATGCACAGCGGGACAATCGGTGGCACATAGACTGGCGTTTAGTTTTTAACTTCTTTACGGACAACAAAGAAAAAGCCTCAGCCTACTACTTCACCGCAACTCCCCCGGTAGGAGACGCCGAAAGAGTCACGAAGTATCGCCGTTTCAAAACGGCCCTCCAGAGTATCGGTTACAGCGTTGTCGATAAGGAAGTCAGGCTTATCAAAAGCGACGCATCGGATGTTCCTGTGAAGATGAAGGGCAATCTTGACATCGAGCTGGTTTTTAGGTTGCTGACAGAGGCCAACACTTACGACGAAGTTGTTTTGATGGGCTGCGATAGCGACTACATTCCGATCGTTACTCACTTGCGTGCCATCGGCAAAGTCGTGACGATCGTCGGGCGGAGGGGCTCAACCTCAAATGACCTTATCAATGTTGCAAACAAGTTCTTGGATTTGGACGCGATTCGCACTAGGGTCGAGAGGAAACTGGCCTAAAAGTAAAATGGGGGCTCATTATATTGGCCCCCTGCATTAGTGACCTCTCAATGAGATCGAGAGAGGCGTCCATTGTGTGTTGTGGTCGAAATCCGCATGGCGGAACATCGACGCACAAGCCTTGGAAGCATTTATATGATGCGCTGGCTAACAAAAAGTTGTCAAGGGTTTTTTTTAAGAACAACCGATGGAAAATCATCAGTTTACAACGACACGTAGAAGCTCCTCGATTCGTGTGAGACAAGACGTGGACTCAAGAGTGGTTCAAATCGAGCGCCGCCGCATTCTGCGCCATCTCGCAACTGTCGGTGCGGGCGTCCTACTGAACGGCGGCTGGACGGACTCACTCCTTGCCCGCCCCAGCGGCAGCCCTGAGGATCCGCTCCTGGCCGGCCGGCCATTGGTCCGTTATCCTGAGAAGACCGATCTGGTCCTGCTGACTTCCCGTCCGCCGCAGCTCGAAACACCGATGCACTATTTCGATCGCGCCATCACGCCCAACGAGGCGTTCTTCGTCAGGTATCACATCTTTCCGGTTCCGACTTCCGTGGACTTGTCGACGTGGCGGCTCAGGGTGACCGGAGCGGTCGAGCACCCACTCGAGCTGTCAATGGAAGACCTGCTCGGCAAGTTCGCCCAGACCTCCATCGTTGCCGTGAACCAGTGTTCGGGGAACGGACGTGGGCACTTCGCGCCACGGGTCTTCGGAGGACAATGGTCGAACGGCGCGATGGGCAACGCGGAGTGGACGGGCGTCCGGATGCAAGACATTCTGAAGATGGCGGGCCTGAAGGCGGGAGCGCTGGAGGTAACCTTCAATGGACTCGATGCGCCGGCTGCGCCCACGGTCCCGGACTTCGTCAAGAGCCTCACCGTCGAGCGCATCATGAAGGATCCCGACGTCCTGGTCGCTCACAAAATGAACGGGGCAGCGCTTCCCATGCTCAACGGCTTTCCGGCGCGGCTGGTGGTCCCAGGCTGGTATTCGACTTACTGGGTCAAGAACCTTTTCGAGATCACCGTCCTCGATCACGAGTTCGATGGATTCTGGATGAAGACGGCTTACCGAATACCCGACACACCGTGTGGATGCGTCGAGCCCGGGACGCAGCCGGCTCGCACCGTACCCATCAACCGGATGAACGTGCGGTCGTTTATCGGCTCACCCGCGGATGGCGCCACGGTGCATGCCGGCCGAATGGCAGTCCTCAAGGGAATTGCCTTCGACGAAGGCTCGGGAATCCGGCAGGTTAAAGTGTCGACCGACGGCGGGCATCGCTGGCAGCAGGCGGAACTTGGACGTGACCTGGGCGGTTACTCTTTTCGCGAGTGGTCCGCACGCTGGACCCCCGCCAAGGCTGGCCAATATCGCCTCATGGTGCGGGCCGTCTCGAATCGCGGCGAATCTCAAGTCGCCCAGCCCTTATGGAACCCCGGGGGCTACCTGCGCAACGTGATCGAGCATGTCGACGTGCGGGCGGTTTGACGATCGACACAGAGTGGCATGCCGGCCAAAATGATGAAACAACGAATGATTTGTATGATCGCGGTAGTCGGGCTTTCGGCCCCGGCACTCGGCGCTGAAAAGAAGTCGATCGCGTTGCCGCCTGACAATGCCATGGCAACGCTGAGGGAAGGGCCAGGGGTCGAGGTCGTGCGCGCGAACTGCGTCGCCTGTCACTCGACGGACTATATTGTGCGCCAGCCGCACGCCAGCGCCCAACAGTGGACCGCAGAGGTCAAGAAGATGGTGACGGTCTTCGGCGCGCCTGTCGACGATGCGGATGCCAAAGTGATCGCGGGGTACCTGGCGTCGGCGTATGGCGAGCCCAGCAAGCCCATGCCGGCGAAGAGCGCGTCTGGAGGTGCGGCGCACCGCGGCGACACCGGCGGCTTAAGGAAGTCCGTCAGGCCCTGAATGGGCACTGAAGCTCGATAGGGCCGCGCGGCGCGCGGTGATACTAAGCAGTGTCAAGGCAAAGTAGAAAGTTCCTAATCTGAGCAAAGTAGAAAGTTCCGCTTTGCGGTGTCGGGCGGCTAACCGGAGGAGCCCGTAGGGCGACGGAGGTTAGCCGCCCAACACCGTCACCCCTCACCCCGCGCCACTC
>DASZAI010000045.1:0-5550 GCA_035945295.1 Terriglobia bacterium
AAATACTCCCATCGCGACCTCCGGCTCATCGTAACCCTCCTCCCCTTCGAGAATCGGGTTACACCTCAAACGGCGCGACGGGTTACATTCTTAAATGTCTCGACGGCCCCTTAGCGGTTACATTTAACACGTCTCTATACGGACGGTTGAAGTCGTGGACCTCACCTGCTATAATAAGACAGAAACGCCTGACAAAGCAGGGCACAGTGTGGCGGCGTACCACCCTTTGGAGCTACAGGAGTGAAGCTGGGGCCCGCGGTGGTCGCGCGGGTGGCTTTCAGCCTGACCGAAGTGCGTCCGCTCCGAAAAACCCCAAAGTAGCGTTGCTTCGTTTTCAAAGAGCCCGGGCATCTGCACAAACTGGCAGCCGGGTCGTTATTTCTCGTACAGATCGGGAAACCGCTTTTCGAGTTCCCTCAGCTTAGGCAGGTCGTTGAAAACGATATAGGGGTGATGCGGATTGCGCTCCAAGAAATTCTGGTGATACTCCTCGGCAGGGTAAAAGGCCTTGAGTGGCACGACCTGGGTGACGATCGGCGCCGGGAACACCCTGGCTTGGTTGAGTTGATCGATGTAGGCGAGCGCCGTCTGCTTCTGACCCTCATTCGTGTAGAAGATCACCGAGCGATACTGAGTTCCGGTGTCCGGGCCCTGCCGGTTCAACTCCGTCGGGTCGGTGGCCACGGAGAAGAAGATCCTGAGCAGCTCGCTGTACGAAATGCGTGCTGGATCGAAGGTAATCTTGACTGCCTCGGCGTGTCCGGTCATGCCAGTGCTCACGATGTCATAGTGGGCCGTCGCGGCGCTTCCGCCCGAGTAGCCCGAGACCACAGTTGAGACACCCTTCACGTGCTTGAAGACGGCGTCCACGCCCCAGAAGCAGCCTCCGGCGAGAACGGCTGTCTGTTCGCCGACAGCGGCTCGGCTCTCCGATGCGCCGCCGAAAGCCGGAATCTGCCCACGGGCAGGCGTACACGCCATTGATCCAGACAGCGTCAACGTGAGAATAAGAACCGCTAAAGCGCGAGCGTGCATAACACCTTGATTGTTGGGATAAGACATCTAAGCCCTCCCTGTCTACCATCCGGAGTCAACGCGATGGCTGCTTAAACAGGTTATCGAGCGCGCCTGATATCCTCGATTCGCTGACCTCGCCCGATTCGTTATAAACAGCACGACCCGAGCCGTCGAGTACGACGACGTGGGGGATGTAGCCTCGATAGTATTCCTTCACGAGTCGCTGCTGATCGGCAGACCGTTCTTTGTCGATATCGATGATTACAAAATGCACCCTTCCCTTGTACTTCTCGTAGAGACTGACGGAGCGGCGAGCCTGCCGCTTGGAATTGAATCAGCCTTCGCCGAACATGAAGACGTAATTCGGCTTGCCACGAACTGCACCCTCTTCCATGTGGTCGCCGGTGATGAGTGGGCCGTCCTGGCTGTCGCTCGAATAATCAAGCTTGGGGTTCAAGCGTAGATTCTCTGCTGCCCGCACGTTCGCGGTGCTCAGACCGACCGCGAGTAGCAGAAGCATCATTTTGTTCATCGGGGAAACCATCCTTTCCTTCATCGCCCAGTGCTCCGATCTGCGCTCCAATTGTTGCGGAGGTACAGAGAAAGCGGACCGATTCATTCCGCCATGCCTCTACGACTCATTCACTCGCGTCCTGTCTGGCCGGTCGCAGCAGAGCCACGCTCAGGGAGCACCTCGGCCCAGCAGGCTCTAAACTTTGCCCGACACTGCTTTCCAAAGCATTCCGCAAAGTCGGCCCTAGGGCTGTTGCGATCTCCAGCACTTCTTTCTGGCCAAGATCGGAGACAACAAAACCGAAGTATTCATTCGTCTCGAAGCCTGCAACAGTGAACCCTTCGACTTGCGCTTTATAGAGATCAACGCCGCCCGAGGCGCCCGCCACCAGGAATCTTCCCGCCGGCAAGGATTCGCCATCCCGCCGGGTGAAGATCACCGAGAGGATCGTCCGCCGCCCGCGCGCGATGAAGTGGACGTACTTCCGCGGACTGCCCGGCACCGAGCAGATATGCGCCTCCAGCACCTGAAAGCCCGGTAGTTTCTTCTCTACGACGTCTAGTACACCGGCGTATTGCGGTCCGAGTTTTTCACGCAGGCGCTGCGGGGGATTGGCAATCTCGGAATAATTATGACCCTTAATGGCGCAGTGGAGATGGTCAGACGCTCCAAGTGCCAGGACGCCCGAGACCATCTGCCTGCCGCGCTCGAATCGCATCCACTGTTGCCCGGCGACTCCCGCGAGCACGACCAAAGCCAGGGCCGCCAGCGCCATCGTCCACATGGGAACGTGAGCCGACCCCCAGAGTCCAGGCTGAGCTCGCTTGAGGCGGCGGTGCAGAGCTTCCCTAAAGCTTTCGGGCGGCAACTGCGCCGCAACGGCCCGGCGCAAAGCGTTGCGGACACGCATCCGCGATTCCAAGTCGCGCGAGCAAGCCTCGCAGCTCTCCAGATGTTTTGACACCTCGCCGGTGGTCTCAACGAGCAATTCGTTGCTCAGGTACGCGTCCAATTGGCGGCGCGTCTTCTCACATTGCCTGGAGTCAAAACGCAGTACGCTCACGCGAGCTCACCCTTGCCGGCGTCTTTCGTGCAGGGCTTGATACCGTAAGACTGCGCGACGCTGGCCAATTCTTCCCGTAACAGTTTCCTCCCGCGGCTCAAGCGCGACATCACCGTACCCACCGGTATTCTTAACGCCCCGGCAATTTCCTTGTAGGAGAATTCCTCCATGTCGGCCATCAGCACGACCTCGCGAAACGCCAGAGGCACTTTGTCGAGAGCCGCGAGAATATCCTCGTCCCGAATCTCCTGTGGCACCGAAGGCGGGGCCATCAGGTCGTCCGCCTCGTTCTGACTCGTGAACGCCTCTTCCCGCGAAGCCTTCAACCACCGGAGGCGGAGATGGTGGAGGCGATGAAACATGATCTTGAAGAGCCAAGCCCGGCAATTCGTGCCCGGCTCAAAGCGGTGAAAGGACTTCAACGCTTCGAGATAAACCTCCTGCACCAGATCCTCCGCCTCCGGCAAGTTATGGGCCAGCAACCTGGCAGTCCTGTACAAGTCCGCGAGATGAGGCATCGCGGCGGCTTCAAAGTCCTCGACCCGAATCTTGGAACGCCAGAACAATTACTCACCCCAGCACCAGTCTCGAGAAATCCGAGAGGCGAGAAGCGGTTCCCGCCTCTCTCCCGTGAGGTGAGCGCCTAGTTCTTCGGCTCGTCCATTTTGCCCTGGCCGCCCATTTTGTCCATCTTGTCCATCTTGCTCTTCTTCGCCTTCTTCTGCTTCTTCTCCTTCTTGGACGTCTTTTCCTTGCCTTCCATGTTGTCACCCGACATCTTCCCTTGGTCTTGCATCTTGTCGTCCTGGGGCAGCGCCAGGGAAAACGTCGTGACCCTGCTCACTAGCCCCAAGGACATGCCCACGGTCAGGACCAGAATTGCGCTTCGTTTCTTCATCGTTGTTTTTCTCCTTATTTTAGTTGAAGTTGCACAATTAGAGTCCGATGTACCAGTCGTAGCCTCGCTCGGCCCAGTAGTCCGCGGGCCGCAGCGTGGAATAGCGGATCATTCCGACGCGCTTGATGTTCTTCACACCGTACTTGACCGGGATCACCAGGCGCAGGGGCGCGCCGTGGTCGTCGGTCAGGGGAGCGCCATTCATCTCGTAACACAGCAGAGTCTGTGGATGAAGCATGCTCTCCAGGTCGAGACCTACGTAATAACCACCGTCGGGAGTCTGCATGCTCACGTAGGATGGCAGATCCTCCGGGCGATTGAAGTTCAGGGCGTCGCCGCTCAAGGTCCTCGGCGGATAAGCCTTCATGAAGTCCGCAAAACGACAACCAGCCCATTGGACGACGACGCTCCAGCCTTCGATGCACTTCAGTTCCGTCGTCATCTGCGTACGCGGAAGCTTTTTGATGTCCTCGAGAGTGAGCGTGAGCTGGCCGTCCTGCGCCGCGAGCCCTCGAACTTCCAATCTCCATTCGTCGACACCGACTTCGTCGTCCATCCCCACGTCGCCGTTCACGCGATCCTCGCCGGCTCGGTCCGGAGCGAACGTGGGGGCGAGGTGGCGGCTGCTGAAGTAGTCGCGCGCCAGTTGTTCGTTGGTCTCGAGCATCTTGCGGAATGGCCAGGGAAGGCCATCTACCTCGCGTCGTGACGTGAGCCACTCCCAGCCTCCGAGGCCGACTGCCAGGCCAGCCGCCAAACCCAGAAAGCCTCGGCGAGTCTGATGTCGCATCCGTCGGCGGACTCGCGCGTTCCACGCTTCAAGCGCAGCTTCATCCGGAATGGTGACGCTGGTCGGTATTCGGGCGACACTCGCATCGGCCGCCGGAACGGGATCAACCCGAGTGGCTGGCTCCGCACTGGAGCCTACTGGGCTTTTTGCGGGCGCCGAATCATTCGCGCCACCCGCGGTCCCTGTATGCTCGACATCCGCTGCAGAGACCGATCCGGCCGCATCGCGCGACGCGTCTTCCCCGCGAGCGGCAAGATGGTCACTCCCTTTTGGCGGCTTCGTCACTTCACTCATGAGCGCCTTCCTCGAGCGAGACCAGTTCGTGGCCGCTCACCATGGCGCGGAAATTGTTCCATCCGGCGCGGACCACTTGCACGATATGAAGCACGAAGAAAAGCACGTACCCGAGGGCGAGCAAAAAGTGCTCGAATCTCGCTGCCCTGTAGCCTCCCAATAAGCTGGTCAGCCAGGCAAGCTGTGTAGGCTTATAGATGGCGAGGCCCGTGACCAGGGAGCCGAAACCCATCACGATGATGCTGGTGTACGCGATCTGCTGAGCGCCATTGTATTTCCGCTCGGGGAGCTTTCCCTTCCACAGGTGCAAGTCGTGCAGGGTCGCGAATACGGCTTCCCGGAACGATTCCCGATTGGGCACCAGATGCCGCCATTCTCCCGAGATCACCGTGTAGGCGACGTAGGCGACGCCATTGATGACGAAGAACCACATGAAGAAGAAATGCCACGCCATGCCTTTGGCTAGGTGCTGACTCACGCCGAACGCACGGTAGAATCCGTCCGGAAAGAACCGGAACAGGGTGAACGAACCGAAGCCGACGCGGTACACGTCATGCGCCCAGTAGATCCACAGCCCGCTCCAGATCATCAACGCCAGCAGAGGGAAGTTCACCCAGTGGCACCACCGGATTGCCAGCGGGTGTTTCGACCTCATTTCCAAACGCTCCACTCGAAGTCCTCCCGTGAAACTCAGCCGGACGCGGTCGGGCCCTCCACACTGGTAATACCGATAATGGAATGAGTTATTCCCGGAGTGCCCTATATCTCGCCTGGGAGGGCGCCGGACCGGTGGCGCAAACGCGGCGCGCTAGGTTGCTCCCCTCCGTAGTTTGAGTGTCAAGGCAAAGTAGAAAGTTCCTAATCTGAGCAAAGTAGAAAGTTCCGCTTTGCGGTGTCGGGCGGCTAACCGGAGGAGCCCGTAGGGCGACGGAGGTTAGCCGCCCAACACCGTCACCCCTCACCCCGCGCCACTC
>DASZAI010000046.1:0-8981 GCA_035945295.1 Terriglobia bacterium
TGCATGCAACACTTTCAACCGGTCCCGGTCTCGCGTGCTCATCACCAGCATCTCCTGTTTTCTCATCCCGCCAGTTTGACGGTTCCCAACAGGAACTTTCTACTTTGCTGGAATAGGAACTTCTCACGTTGCTGCGACAAACCTTTTCGGTTGCGTTGCCAGCCTGCCGGCTTTCTAGTAGTATCGTCCCTCTGACGACGCGACCCGATCGAGCCCGTCGAGCTCACCACAGATGGCTACGGTTCCGACCCAGCAGGCATCATCCCCAGCGCCCCCTTCGCCCGCCCGCACCGCTCGTCGCGTGATCTGGGGTATCTCTTTCGCCGTCGATGGCCTGCTGCTCGTGGCCATCGCAGCGGGCGGCTGGTTCTACTGGAGAATTCGCGCCTGCCTTCCGCAGCTCGATGGCGCGTTGGCGGTCGCGGGGCTCGAGAACCAAGTCGGAGTCCGGCGGGACGCGCGCGGCGTGCCGCACCTCAAAGCGTCGTCGCTCGACGACCTGATGTTCGCCGAAGGCTACGTCACCGCACAAGACCGGCTGTGGCAGATGGACTTGAGCCGGCGCTTGGCGCGCGGCGAGCTCTCGGAAATCTTCGGCAAGCGGACGCTGGCGCTTGACACCGAGAATCGCAAGCTGGGCTTTCCCGAAGTCGCCGAGCACGGCATCCAGGAACTCGATCCCGACTCGCGGCAAGTGCTGGCGGCGTACGCGCGCGGCGTGAACGCCTTCATCTCGACTCACCTCGACCGGCTGCCCATCGAGTTCGTGCTGCTGCATTACCGGCCGCGACCCTGGCGCGAAGCCGACTCGATTGGCGTGGCGCTCAACATGGCGAAGTCGCTGAACACTTCGTGGCGCACTGACCTGATGCGCGAGCGCCTGAAGAGCAAGCTCACCCCGGAGCTTTACGCCGATCTTTTCCCCGACCGCGATCCGCTGGACCATCCCGTCGCCGAGCCGGTCTCGGGTCCCGCGAAAGCGGCGCATCCTGACGCGAGTGGAGTCCTCGTGGCGACGGGCTCGCTTCTCGCGCCCGAGTCAACGTCTGCCCTGGCGGCGAACCCGGCGGCGAATTCGTCGCTGACGGCGGAGTCTCCCCCCGCCGCGGACGCCGATCTCGATCCCACACTTGCCGCGCTTACCGCAAGCAGTGACGAACGCGAGGACGATCCCGAGTTCGCGCTGGGCAGCAACAACTGGGTGGCGAGCGGCGCGCACACGCAGTCGGGCAAGCCGCTGCTTTCGAGCGATCCGCACCTCGGCCACAGCATCCCCAGCATCTGGTATCAGGTGGAGCTCGAGGCGCCCGGCCTGCACGCCGCCGGCGTCACGTTTCCCGGCGGGCCGGTCATGGTCATCGGACACAACGAGCGCATCGCCTGGGGAATGACCAATACCGGCCCGGACGTTCAGGACCTGTACCTCGAGACCTTCAAGCCTGACGACCCGAACAAGTATCTGGTGAACGGCCATTGGGCGGACGCCGACGTGCGCCAGGAAGTCATCAAGGTGCGCGGCGCGGCTGACGTCCACCTCACGGTGCGGCGTACGCGCCACGGTCCGGTGATCGGCGAGGACGGGAAGTACGAGCTCGCGCTGCGCTGGACGGCGCTCGAGGACCACGCCCTCACCTTCGCGTTCCTCAGGATGGCGCGGGCGCGCAACTGGCAGGAGTTCACCGAGGCCATCCGCCACTTCACCGGGCCCGAGCAGAACATGGTCTACGGCGACGTGGACGGCAACATCGGCTACTACGCGCCCGCCTGGGTCCCGGTCAGGAAGCAGGGCGACGGCTCGGTGCCGGTGCGCGGCGACACCGGCGAGGGCGAGTGGCTCGGCTATATCCCGTTCGAGGACCTGCCGCACGCCTACAATCCCCCGGGCGGGATGATCGCCACCGCCAACAGCCGCGTGGTCCCCGACGGCTATCCTTACTTCATCACCCATGCCTGGGCCGCACCTTGGCGCACGGCGCGCATCTTCCAACTGCTCGAAGCGGGCCGGAACCTGACCGTCGACGACATGTTGCGAGTCGACATGGATATCCGCTCGCTCGAAGACGAGGATCTGGCGAAGGAACTGGTGGCGGCCGGCGCGGCGCGTCCTCCCGAGGGCGCGGACGCGCAGTACGCTTTGGAGGTCTTGCAGAGCTGGGACGGCGAGGCTCGCACGGATTCCGCCGCCACGCTGGTCGTGGAAGTCACGCGTCCCGCGCTTCTCGAGCGCCTGCTCCGGCCGCAGCTCGGTGATGACGCCCGCCGCTACCACTGGTCGCTCGCGATGACCTTCGTCGACAATGTGGTCCACAATCAGTGGACGCGCTGGCTGCCGCCCGGTGACGCCGACTTCAACGTAACGCTGATGAAGAGCCTCGAAAAAGGTGTCAAGCAAATCCCCGGAATCGTGGGCAGCGCGGACCACAGCCGTTGGCGCTGGGGTCGCACGATTCCACTGACCTTCCACCATCCACTCGATGCCTTGCCGCTCGGGCGGCGGCTCTTCGACGTCGGGCCGTTCCCGCAATGGGGCATGGCGACGACCGTGAAGGCGACCACGCCGGGCGCGGGTCCGTCGATGCGCATGGTGGTCGACTTTTCGGACCTCGATCGCTCGGTGAACAACCTCACGCTGGGCGAGTCGGGCCAGGTGTCGAGCCCCTACTACCGCGACCAGTTTGACGCCTGGTATCACGGCCGCAGCTTTCCCATGTTGTTCAGCGACGCCGCCGTCGAACGAGGGGCCGTCCACCGGCTGGTGCTCGAACCGGCGAAGTAGGCTCGCGCGCCCGCGACGCTGGTGTGCCCACTCCCATGACGAGCCCGTCATCAAAACTCGCCCCGACCGCGCTTCACCTGCCGGCCATGAGAAGAGTGGCTGCGTTGTTCCTGGTCCTGGCGACCCTGGCCCTTCAGACGACAGCGGTCGCGCGGCCCAATCCTCAGCCGCTTGAACTCCAATATCACCTGCGCGTCGTCCGTCCCAGCACCCATCTGGTGGACGTAGAAATCGTGGCCGGCAAGGTGACAGAGCCGACCCTTGACTTCATCATGCCGGCGTGGTCGCCTGGCCGCTACGCGATCTACGACTTCGCCAAAAACGTCCAGGAATTCGAGGCGACGGGCGCCGACGGTCATCCCCTGCCCTGGAGTAACACCGACAAGCAGACCTGGCGCGTCGAAACCGCGGGCTCGGGCGGGACGCTGCGCGTGCGATACAAGGTGTTCGGTAACGACCTCAACGGCTCGTTCTCGCAAATCGACTCGACGCACGCCAACCTGAACGGCGCATCCGCCTACATGTACGTCGCCGGCCACAAGCCCGACCCCGTGGCGCTCACCGTGGAGGCGCCCAACGGCTGGAAGGTGTACAGCGGATTCTCGCTCAAGCCCGACGAGCGGTCATTCCGCGCGCCGAACTACGACCGGTTGATCGACACGCCCATGGAGATTTCTCCCGAATGCCAAGTCGAGCAGTTCAGCGCAGGCGGGAAGACGATTCGCGTGATGGTACACGATTACGAGCCGGAGGAAGACGCGGAGGCCGCCGGGCAGGCCGCCAAGGCCGCATCGCCCGCGGCGAGTCCCGAGTTAACGAGCTTGGTCGAGGGTGTGAAGCGCATCGTCGCCTCCGAGATCGCGATGATGCCCGAGCCTGACTTCCCTCACTACACGTTCCTGTTCCACTTCGCGCCTGACTTGAACAACGGCGGCGACGGCATGGAACACCTCAACTCGACCGAGATCATCGTACGCGGCTCGCTCGATGGCGAGGGCATCCGGGAGGCGGAAGAAAGCGCGGCGCACGAGTTCTTCCACTTGTGGAACGTCAAGCGATTGCGGCCCGCGGCGCTCGGCCCGTTTGACTACACGCGCGAGGACTATAGCCGCTCGCTCTGGTTCGCGGAAGGCGTGACCAGCTACTACGCCTACGTCCACCTGCGGCGCTCGGGCGTGTGGGACGAACGAGAATTCCTGAAGCATTTGGCCGACGAGGTTCGCGCCCTCGAACTCGAGCCGGGCCGCGCGCTCATGTCGGCGGAGAGTTCAAGTTTCCACGCCTGGTTCTACGATCGCTCGCCCCAGATGCAGGAGACCAACTTCGCCAATACGACGATCTCCTACTACAACAAAGGCGCGCTGCTTGGCATGCTGCTCGACCTCGAGATTCGCGGCCGCACCGGCGGCCAGAAGTCGCTGGATGACGTGCTGCGCCGGATGTACCAGCAGTTCTATGAAGCGCCGGCGCGCTCGGGGTCGTCTCCCGCGAGTTATTACGCCTCTGGACCCGGCTATGAGGAGAGGGACATCGTCAATACCCTGAATAGCGTCGCGGGCGGCGATTGGGGTTCGTTCTTCGAGCGCTACGTCGAGGGAACCGCGCCGCTGCCTTACGCGGAGACCCTGGCGCGGGCAGGGCTTGTATTGCGCATCGCAACCGAGCCCGGCGCGCCGCCCGACCTCGGAGCCGCGGTTCAGCCGGTGGATCGCGGTGTGCGGATCACGGCGATCCGTCCGGGCGGGGCGGCGGATCGCGCCGGCCTCGAGCGCGACGACGTACTGGTGGCCGTCGACGAACTCTCGCTCGCCACCGAGGACCTGCCAACGCGGCTGAAGATGTATCCCTCGGGCGCCGAAGTCCCTTTCACGGTTGAGCGCCACGCGCGGCGATTCCGCATCACGGTGAAGCTCGACCCGCCCGTCGTCGACGAGTATTCGATCGAGGAAGCGCCGCAAGCGACACCCGAACAGCTTGGTATCCGGAAGAGTTGGCTGGGGAAATGAAGAACAATTCAGAATTCATAATTCAGCATGCTTGCGGCGCCTGAGGTACACCACATAGCCCACCACCGCCGCTGCCACGATAATCAGGATCGCGAGGTCGGCTTCTTTGAATAGTCGAACCAGTCTCGCCCAGTTGCCCCCAAACACGAATCCGACACCGCCGATGGTCGCCGCCCAGACCACCGCGCCCGTGAAGTTGAACAGCAGGAAGCGCGGGTAAGGCATCAGAAAGGCGCCGGCAAACGGCCCGGCGAGAAACCGCAGTCCGGTGATGAATCGGCCGATGAACACCGCCCAGTGACCGTGCGTGAGAACCAGCCTTTGAGCGCGGTCGTAGCGCCGCACGGACATCAGAAATCGGCCGCGCAGCTTGCTGATGAGCGCTGTGCCGCCCACGCGTCCAATCAAGTACCCGCAACTGTCGCCGATCGTCGCCCCCAGGATGGCAGTCACGATGGCGCGCCCCAGGTGGAGGTGTCCGTGGTACGCAAGGAAGCCGGCGAAGAGCAGCACCGTCTCGCCGGGCACAGGGAGTCCCGCGTTCTCGAGCATCACGCCGAAGAAGATCGTCCAGTAACCGTATTCGTGAAAGAAATGGGCGAGAGTCTGGAAGATGGTATCCGCCACGGCCAGCCATTATGCGGGCGATTATTCGCGGGGACAAGAGCACGCCTGGACAGCTGGAGGACACGGTCGCTAGACGCGTCAGAACGATGGCGCGGTCATCAAACAATAAGGCGCGCAGGCTCACGGCTAAAGAAAACAGGGCGGCCACCCCAACCGCCCATGGCTTATTGGCTGGCCGGGGTTCAGATCTGCCCCATTCCGCCGTCGACGTTGATTTCTACGCCCGTGATGTACGAGGCGTCCTGCGAAGCCAGGAACGCCACCGTCGATGCCACTTCCTCGGGCTGTCCAAAACGCTTCATGGGAACCTGCTCGCTTGCTCCCTTGGCGAAGTCCTCGAGGGCCTCCTTCGACAGCCCGGTCTTCTCGAAAATCGGTGTAACGATTGGCCCCGGCGCGACGGTGTTGACGCGAATGCCGCGTCCCACCAGCTCCGCCGCCGCCGTTCGCGCGAGAGACCTCAGCGCCGCCTTGGTGGCCGCATAGGCGCTGGCCCCGGCGGTACCCGTGCTATCGACCACGCTGGTATTCAGGACGATCGAAGCACCGTCGTTGAGTAAAGGCAGCGCCTTCTGGATGGTGAAGTACGCTCCCTTGATGTTGATGTCAAACTGCTCGTCGTAGAGGCTCTCGGACGTTTCGGCCAGCGGCGCGAACTTCGCCACGCCGGCGTTAACGAACAACACATCGATCTTGCCCAGCTTCCGCGAAACCTCCGCGTACAGCTTGTCGAGGTCCGCAAGCTTCGAGACGTCCGACTGCACCGCGACCACACCGTTGCCGATTGCCTTCACGGCTTCGTCCAACGTCTTCTTGCTTCGCCCGGAGATGGCGACCTTCGCGCCTTCCTCCTGAAGGCGCTTCGCCGTCGCCAGCCCGATGCCGCTACTGCCCCCCGTTACCACTGCTACCTTGCCTTCGAGTCTCTTCATGTTGCCCTCCTTATCCTTGATGCGGTTTGATTCTGTCGCCCTCCCCAGGGGCGCCCGCGCCGCTCGGCCACCGGTCTTCTGAGGCTTCAGGCGTTTCGACACTTAGATGAATATCGAAGTATTCGGTTGCAAGGTTTCTGGGTCCCTGGCGCATGACGGATTTCTTCTGGCGGCAAGGCCTGGGATTTCGCTACACTTGGGCCGGAACCATGGAGCGCTCGGAAGTCGAGAAAGTATCGAAGGCTCTGGCGGACGAGACTCGTCTCAGAATATTTGAGGCCATCTCGGCGGCCGACCACATGACCTGCGGCGAGATCGTGTCGATGCACGGCGTCACCCCTGCCACGGTCTCCCACCATTTGAAGATTCTGAGCGAAGCCGGGCTGATCGCTTGCCGGCGCGAAGGGCAATTCGTTTATAGTGAGGCCGTCCCCGAAGCCATCGCGGGCTACACGCGCGCGCTCGCGAAAATCGCACGCCGCAAGAAACCAACACGACGCCGCTGACCCGCCGCTAGACCGCGTTCTCCCTCTGGCCCGGCATCGCGTCCGGCAATCGTGCTAAACTGAGTGTTTATGCGGGAGCCCTTCCTTCAGAGAATCGAGAAGCGCGCCGTGGTGGGCGATGGCGCCATGGGGACGATGCTGTACGCGAAGGGCATTCCCTTCAGCCGCTGCTTCGACGAGTTGAACCTCAGCCTGCCGCACCTGGTGAAGGAAGTTCACCTGGGCTACGTGAAGGCGGGCGCCGAGGTTATTGAGACCAACACCTTCGGCGCCAGCCGACCGCGCTTGAGCAAGCACGAACTCGAAGGCAAGGTCCGCGAGATCAACCTGGCGGGAGCCAGGCTGGCGCGCGAAGTCGCGGGCGACGAGCTCTACGTGGCGGGCTCCGTCGGACCGCTCGGTATCCCGCTCGAGCCGCTGGGTCCAACCTCACTCGAAGAAGCGCGCGAGATGTTTCGCGAACAGATTGCGGCGCTGGCGGAAGGCGGCGTCGACCTGATCGTCGTCGAGACCATGGTGGATCTGGAGGAGGCTCGCCAGGCGCTGTTCGCAGCGCGCGACCTCGGCTCGCTGCCGGTGGTCGTGCAGATGACCATCCAGGAAGACGGCGCGACTCCTACCGGCTCGGTGCCCGAGGATTTCACGCGCCAGCTCGACGCCTGGGGTGCGGATGTGATCGGTCTCAATTGCAGCATGGGGCCGGCGGGCATACTCGAAACACTCGAACGCATGGCTCAAGTCACGGAGAAGAAGCTCGCGGCGCAACCCAACGCCGGACTGCCGCGCACCGTGGAAGGCCGCAGCATCTACCTTTGCTCACCGGAGTACATGGCGAACTACGCCCGGCGCTTCATCGAGGTGGGGGCGAGGCTGGTGGGCGGCTGCTGCGGAACCACACCGCAGCACATCGCCGCCATCAAGGCTGCGGTCCGCTCGCTCAACCTGGGACCCCGGCGCGCGGCGGTAGAGGCAGCCAGGCATTCCGTGCAGGTGATGGAGCCGCCGCCGGTCGAGCAGCGGTCAAAGCTGGCCGAAAAGCTGAGCCGGCGCGAATTTCCCGTGCTGATCGAGGTCGTCCCGCCCAAAGGCTGCGATCCGACGCGCGAGGTCGAGGGCGCGCAGTATCTTCGCGACCAGGGTGTGGACGCCGCCAACATCTCCGACGGCGCGGGCTCGACGGCGCGCATGAGCGCTCAGACCCTCGCCGCCATCATCCAGCAGCGCGTGGGCATCGAGGTGCTGCTGCACTACAGTTGCCTGCACCGCAACGTGCTGAGTATCCAGTCTGACCTGCTGGGCGCTTACGCGCTGGGCCTGAGGAACATCCTGGCGGTGACGGGTCAAGCGCCGGCGCTCGGGACTTATCCCGGCGCGACCGCCGTCCACGATGTCGACTCGATTGGCCTCGTCAACGTGCTCAACAACCTGAACCGTGGGCTCGACGTGGGCGGCAACCCGCTCGGAACTCAGACCGGCTTCCTCATCGGCGTGGAAGCGAATCCTTATGCGCTCGATCCGGAGGAAGAGCTGCACCGCTTCCGCTATAAGGTGGAGGCGGGCGCGAATTTCGCGGTGACCCAGCCGGTGTTCGATCCCGAGCCCCTGGCGCGCTTCCTCGAGCGTCTCGCCAAGGCGCACGTCGCCCGCATCCCGATCCTTGCCGGCATCTATCCGCTGACCAGCTTTCGCAACGCCGAGTTCCTGAACAACGAAGTGCCCGGCGTCTCGGTGCCCCCGACCCTTATGGAGCGGATGCGTCAGGCTGATACCGGCGACAAGGCGCGCGCCGAGGGGCTTAGGATCGCCCAGGAGTTGGTGGTGGCATTGCGCGATTTGGCCCAAGGCGTACAAATCCTGGCTCCCTTCGGCCGCTATACTATGGCAGTCGAGGTGGCGAGCGTGTTGCGCCAAGGAGCAGCCGTCAGGGGCTAGGGAGTCGTCTCAGTGCGGAGTCATTCAGTTCGGAGTCGGGTGCTTTGGAAGTCTCGAAATTAAGGTATGATCATCATGCTTGCTCCGGCGAAGAAAAGGCGATATAATCGCCGGCATGAGAAAACCCAAGCGTAAGGGGATGATGACGATCGGGAGATTTCGGGAGCTGTTCGGGGAGGAAGAGCGGTGCTGGGAGCACCTG
>DASZAI010000047.1:0-176407 GCA_035945295.1 Terriglobia bacterium
GCATGCAACACTTTCAACCGGTCCCGGTCTCGCGTGCTCATCACCAGCATCTCCTGTTTTCTCATCCCGCCAGTTTGACGGTTCCCAACAGGAACTTTCTACTTTGCTGGAATAGGAACTTCTCACGTTGCTGCGACATTGTGGTATGGATTGTCGCGGCCAGCGCAAAGAAGGAAAGCCCAGGGGACAAGACGGCCCGGCCCCCTCTCCGACAAGCCTTGAAGCAGTGATTCCGGGCGAGGTGGCCAAAAGGCTTTCCGGTTACGAGCAAGCTCCAGGCGGGGGTTCTCTGAAAGCCGAATGCATTCTGAACGTGTTCGAAGACTCAAGGGCGGGGCTCGGGTCGCTCGAAACCTCCGCCCCCGAACCTAAGAGCCGACGTTAACGCTGAGCTTGCTCCCGATTTTGCTGAACGCGTTGTTGATGTCGCTGGCCACCACGCTCATCCCAACCGTCGCCGCCAGCGCAATCAGAGCTGCCAGCAGAGCGTATTCGATCAGGTCCTGGCCTGACTCCTCTCGATGCAAGGTCGCCAGAACTCGTTTTGTCCAATTCATAGTGGATTCTCCTCGGTCAAAGACATGGAACTGGCGATCTTGCCCAGCCCTCATAACCAATTTCGGTTGCTTACACCAGAAGCTTTAGAGGTTTTCGCGTGCCTTGACACGAAAGTTCGGGAGGCGTAGAGTCTGCGGCACTCAAGCGGTGCTGGACACTACGGTGCCGTGCCGGGAGGAATCACGATGAAAACACGTTGGCGCCAAAACTGGATAGGCCTGAGTTCGTTGGTTTTAGCCGGAGTGCTCGCGTCGACTTCTCTGGCGCTGGCACAGCGAGATGAGAGTCGCGCGGCAGGCGCACTGCTGGCGGGTGCGTTCCTCATGGTCATCCTGGTCCTGGTACTGGTCACCTACGTCTACATGGCCATCTGCCTCCAGACCATCGCCAAGAAGACCAACACCCCCGACGGCTGGCTGGCGTGGATCCCCATCGCCAACTGCATCTTGATGCTCAACATCGCCCACAAGCCAGTCTGGTGGATCGTGCTGATGCTCATACCGCTGGTCAACATCGTCATCGTGATCATCGTGTGGATGGAGATTGCCAAAGCGAGGGGCAAGCCGGAGTGGTGGGGTATCCTCATGATCGTGCCCATTCTGAACCTGGTTGCTCCAGGGTACCTGGCTTTTACAGATTAGGAAAGCGAGCGACAGGAATCTACACCGTCTTGATTACTGCCCCTGTCCCGGCCTCGCGCAATGCTTTCTCGAGTTCGCCGCGCGACCGCTCCGGCGGATCGACGACGCCGACCAGAATCTTTCCGTCGGAGACGGCGGGGTCATAGAGCTTTCTTCGTAGGTTGGGAAGGCGAGTGGTGATCAGCAAGGTGACGAGCGTGGTGACGATGGCGCCGAGCATCGTCATTTCGTAGGTGATGATTCCGTTCGTCCAAAGGGGCGCGATGGGCATGCCCCCGGTCGGAAGGGGATAAGCACCCTGCGTGAGGACAGCAAGCCAGTAGCCTGTCAGGCCGCCCAGAATCCCGCCCAGGGCGGCAAGCCAAGGCATGAAGCGCTTGTGGTCGCGCGGGTTGACGCCGCGGCCAAACTCGTGTTCCTCGAACGGCTCAGACGAAACAATGGCGATGTTGTCAGCATTGACGCCGAGCCGGGCGCCCGAGTCGCGCAACGTGTCGACGGCGCGCTGGGCAGAGTCCGGATCAGGATAGAGTGCGTAAATCGCTTTCAACGTCGTCGTCCTTCCTTCCTATCATCGAAGCGGCAGATGCGTGACCCAGCACGGCGGCCGTCACAGCCTTCGCGCTCAGGACTCGGGACGCAGTTCAAGTCCTTTGGCGCCCGCCGGCGACGGGCACGCTGAAACAGCCTCTGCCGCACGGACCGCGGGCTTTTGGTGCCCACCAATCTTCAACTCCCAGATCGAAATAATAGGCACAAACTTGGAAAACAGGACGTAGAGCAACGCGATCGCGGCGAAAGTACCCGCCAGGATGGTGATTTCAACCCAAGTCGGCCGGTAATGGCCGTACGTGTAAGGCAAATACTTATGGGAGATCGAGGGCACGATAATCAGAAAGCGCTCCAACCACATGCCTACAACGATCGTCGAGGAGGCAACAACCACACCCGTGATTGTCCTGCGAATCTTGGTTATGGCGAGCAGGGGAAAGGGAATAAGGAAATTGCAGAACACCATCGCCCAGAAGAGCGGCGCAAACGAACCCCTTTGCGTTGTCCAGAAGACTGCCATCTCCGCGGGTTCGTTTCCGTACCATGTCGTGAGCCGTTCGGCAAAAACGAAATAGAACCAGAGCAGGCTCATCATCAGCAGCAACTTGCCCAGATTGTCAAAGTGGATAGGCAGCAAATACTCTTCGAGGTGGAGGAGCTTGCGAAGAAACGCCATAGCCAGCAGCAAGCCGGCGATCCCGCTGAAAATGGCGCCGGCGACGAAGTAAGGGCCGAAGATGGTCGAGTGCCACATGGGTACGGGAGCCATCGCGAAGTCCCAACTCACGATGGTGTGCACGGAGACGGCGACCGGAATGATCGCCACCGCCATGATGTGCATGGCAGTCTCGAGCCGATGCCACTGCCGGGGCGTCCCGCGCCAGCCGAGCGAAACTACGCGGTAGAGCCGTCGTCTCCAGCCTGTCGTCTTATCGCGCACCAAGGCCCAGTCGGGGATGATCGGCAGCAGGAGGAAGATGATGCTGCCTGTCAGGTAAGTTCCAATCGCGAAAAAGTCCCAGGCGAGCGGAGAGCGAAACTGCGGCCAGATCTGGCGTTCGCTGGGGTAGGGAACCAGCCAGAAGAAGAGCCACGGCCGGCCAAGGTGGATGATGGGGAACATACCGCCGATCATCAAGGCAAAGACGGTGATCACCTCCGCGCAGCGCGTGACCGGCCGGCGCCAAGTGGCGTTGGCAAGGCGCAGGATAGCCGAGATCAGTGTCCCAGCGTGGCTAATGCCAATCCAGAAGACAAAGTTGGTGATATCGAAGGCCCAGAAGACGGGCCGGTCAATGCCCCAGACGCCGATACCTTCCCAGACCTGGTACGAGAATGCACCAACAGCCGCCAAGACCACCGAGCCGAGGAGGGCGACGGCCACCCAGAAGCGTCCCGAGGTGTGAACCACCGGACGTAGCAGGTCATCATTGATCTGGTCGACGGATTTCATAGCCTAGTCGTTTTCGCTGTGCCAGGAGTCCTTTTCGAGGTAGGTGACCTTGGGCAGTGTGCCCACCTCTCCGAGCAGGAGTGTGGCACGACGCGAGCGCGCCAGCCGCGATACTTCGCTCGCGGAGTCGTTCAGGTCCCCAAACACCAGCGCCTTAGGCGGACAAGACTGGGCGCAAGCCGTCGTGAAGTCGCCTTCCTTGAGCTCGCGCTTGTCGGCAGCCGCCTGGATTTCCGCCGCCTTGATGCGTTGGACGCAGAAGGTGCATTTCTCCATAACCCCAACTTCGCGCACCGAGACGTCGGGATTGAGCTGCAAATGAAACGGCTTGTCCCACACCGGGTTATAGAAATTGAAAAACCGCACCGTGTAGGGACAGGCATTGGCGCAATAGCGCGTCCCAATACACCGGTTGTAGATCTGGGCGTTTAAGCCTTCCGCGTTGTGATAGCTCGCGTAGGTCGGACATACCGCTTCGCAAGGCGCGGCATCGCACTGCTGGCAGAGTACGGGTCTGAACTTGAGGCGCGCCTCAGGAAATTCGCCCTCCCAGTAACGCTCGACGCGAATCCAGTGAATGACGCGCTCGCGGGCCGCTTGATCCTCTCCGGCGGTCGGAACGTTATTCTCCGCGCGGCAGGCGACCACGCATGCCTCGCAGCCGGTACAGCGATCGAGGTCGACAGCCATTCCCCACTTATGAGCCATGAAGTCCTTCCGCTACCGCGGACCGCGCGAGAGGCGGGAGCTCTGCTTCCAGGTCTTGGGAAACCTGATGCCACATTGCCGCGAACCTCCTACGCATGTCCGCAAGGGTGGTATCCAGGTCAAGTCGGCTCCTCAAACCCATAAAGAGCGTTCTTTCCATCGCGTAAGAGCATGCCAGCAGGTCTACTAGGCTCGCATGGGCGACCTCTCTCGTGACCTCAAGATAGTTGAAATTGATCGCGTTCATGTTTTCTGACGGCTCTCGAGTGAGTCGCATAGCAAGGCTCCTAAAGCTCGTGTGAGAGCCGAACCCTGAAAACCGAACCCAATATTGGTGGAGGGGCTTGAGGCTATTCTTTGACGCGGAGGAAAGACCTTGCTTTCGCGCCTTCTCAAAAACTCGCTTAAAGGCTCGTAGTTTAGCTAGCTCGCTCTGCTTGCTGGACCAGGTTCGTAGTACTCGAGGGTTTTGAAGAATATGGGATGCGAAAACAACTGACTCAATTCCGCTGCGAAGTACGGCCCAGGATTCCGAGAAGCAGCGCGAGAAGCCTAGCTCCACGGAAATGCGGACTCTCGAATGTGCCTCGAAGAACAGTAGGAGTGGCAACACCGGCTGGTCACCTACAGTGTGGAAGTCGTCTAGTTCCCGGGACCAAATCGCGTCAAGAAGTTCAAGAGCCTCCCAAATTTGTGGGAAAGCCTTGACAGTATTCTGGAAACATTCTCCCTTGTCCCTCAAGAAATCCGAATACGTTCCCATCAGTCACCGTGGTTGGTGCTCGACCGGGTTCTCTCGCATGCCCCCGGCAAAAAGGATCAGCTTGCCTTCTCCCACCTTGGATATCTTGACACGCGTCGCCGCCCATGCGAGCGCGCCGGTCTCCGGCTCAACGGTCGGTGCGAGAATGCTGACCGGATTCGCACCACGATGACTGGCATAGCGGCCGAAGTTCTCGTGCCCCTGCCCCACCGGCATCGCGACGACGTCAGGAGCGATGCCGGGTGAGAGCAGGGCCGGAGCTTGAAGTTTTCCGTGCTGCGAAGCTACTTCGACCAAATCGCCCTGGCGGATACCCAGATGCTCAGCGCTACGGGTATTGATCTCGACCCACGAACCCCACATGACTGTCGATAGGGGATCCGGCGTTTCCTGCATCCAGGGCAGGTGAGCGAGCGAGCCATCGTAGAGCATGGTTGAAGCGAAAGGCAGGAAAGAAAACGGATAGGCGTCGGGTGAACCGTCGAACTGCGGCTCAGTCAGCGTGAGGGGGGCGCGCCCCGCCGCGCTTGGCACTGGACGCGGCTTTACGCCCGTGACGTTGCCCTCGCTCGGACTCCACCATCCATCCTCCTGGGCCTTCTTCCAGACGTCGCCGCTCTTGGCGTTGACGTTCTTCTCGAGTTCGCCGAAAGCGGATTTCAACATCTCGTCGTACGTTTTCCAGGGCAGGCTGGTGCTGACATTACCTCCCAGTTGATGCGCGACGTCCAGTAGCACGTCCGGCATCGAGCGCGTGTTGTGGAGAGGAAGCATCGCTGGCGCTGCGACGCTCACTGTCGCGGTCAGCGTGCCGGATTCGGGAACCTCGTCCAGCCACGACTCGAGCGGGGAATGATCAGGGAGAATCAGGTCCGCGAGCACGCTGGTCTCGTCGACGAAGTTGCCGAAGCTGGCGATAAACGGTACTTTCTCGAGCGCCGCCTGCACATGGGCGTCAGGTGGAGTGGCGAAGACAGGGTTCGCGTCGTGGAGCAACAACACCTTCGGGGAGTGTGGCCGGTCTAGGAGGATCTCTTGTAGCATGGCGTTGAGCGCAGCGAGTTGTCCTTGAGAACGCCCAGGTAGGCCTTGAGGGTCTGCGCTTGCGGCGAAAGCTGGCACCGGAGTAAAGAAGATTCCACCGGGTGAGTTGACGCTGCCGAGCAGTTCATTCAATGCGTTGACCGCCAGAGCTGTTGCCAGCCCGCTGGTCTGAGCGAGAGCAGCGCCGCCCACTACGGCGACGCCGGGCTCATGCGAAGTGACTTCCTGTGCCAGCTCCACGATCTTTGCGGCGGGAACACCGGTCAGTTTCTCCGCCTTCTCCGGCGCGTAATCCGGCAATCCCTGAGCCCAGCCTGGAATCAGCGACGCCGCGTGGCCGGCGCTTGGAGAACGGAGTTTCTGGTTGAGGATCACGTGCGCCAGGCTGAGCGCCAGCGCTCCTTCGCTTCCTAGTCGCGCGGGAATCCACTCGTCGGCGTTGGCTCCGGTCTGCGAGAGCCGCGGCTCGATCTGAACAAACCTGCCGCGCTGTCCTGGGTGTCCCTGCCGCATTTCGCCGTAGCCAATGGCCTGAGCCACGGGAGAATTCCAGGTGCCGAGGAAATCGGCTCCAAATGAAATGACGTAGAGAGAGCGCGCCAGATCCAGCGTGGGAAGCTGCGATTGCCCGAAGCTCAATAAGTTCGCGCGCCGCAGCACTGATTCGTCGAAGAGTTCGTAGCTCACGGGAGACGGCGCGCCAAGTGTCTTCAAAAACGTTTCCACCAACACACGACGCTGGCCGCGCAGCGGTCGCGCGAGGAACGCCACAGACCCCGCTTCGTTCTTCTGTCCCAAAGCGGAGAGTTGCGACACCAGTTCCTTGACCGCATCGTCCCAACTGATTTCCTGAAACTCCCCCGAACCTCGAGCTCCCGAGCGTTTAAGGGGATGCCGTACGCGATCGGGATGGTAGGTGACCTGGAGCCCGGCTTGGCCGCGCGCGCAAAGCTTGCCATGATTAACGGGATGCTGCGGGTTGCCCTCCAGTTTTTTCGCCAGTCCCATCCTCAGCAGGCCGAGCTTTCCGTTGCGGACGACCTCGGCATCGCCTTGCATCACCCGGACGGTAAGACCGCATCCGGCCGGACACAGCGTGCAGATGCTGGGCTTCCAGGTGGCAACGCCCGGAACCAGGTCCTCGTCAGGGATGAAGCGAATCAACTGCTGTTCGGGTTTTCCGCATCCGTCAAGCGCCGCCGCCGCGCCCGTAATGGCCGAGATTTTGAAAAAGTCGCGTCGTTCCATAGCAAACTGGGACTCAAGAACCCAAAATTAGAAGTGGCACGTCGTACAGTCGATCGACGCATTCTTCTGTTTGTGACAATCGAGGCAGAAGCCCATGTTCATGTTGACGACCCGCACCGCCACGGTCGCCTGCGTCATATCGCCGTGACAGACCTTGCAATCGACGCCCGCCCGGATATGCGGCGCGTGGTTGAACTTGACGTGTGACGACGGAGGATAGTCATAAACACGCTGCCAAGAAACGTCCTCGCCACGCTCATAGTAGGCCGCCAGCTTCTTGATTTCGGGCTTGTCGGTGGCGATCGCCTGGTGGCACATCATGCAAAGCTTGATGCTGGGCAGCTGCGCGTCAGGGCCGGTGTCCACTCCGGTGTGGCAGTTGACGCACTGCATGCCGTTGGCAAGATGCACCTTGTGAGTGTAGGCGATGGGTTGAACGGGCACCGGGTGCCGCCCGAAGAACTCGCGTACGGCATCGAGCGCAGTGAGATGTGCGGGCGTGAAAACCTGAGACGCGTCCGCCGGAGACAGCGGGGCGCCACGCTCCGGGCCGTTGCTTGAGAAGGCGCCGAGCACAGCCAGGGTCCCGAGTCCCGCCGCCAGCACAATCAATGCAGAGTTTCTGAGTCTACGCGCTCGCATGCTAATGCGGAGTCCGATGCATCTGGCCTAACGTCCACGCGTCGAAGGGTATTATCTTACCGAGTTCTTCGCCGAAAGGTAAAGGAAATGTAAAAGCACTTGAAGCAATTCCTGTTCGTCACCTGCCCTCGCCGCCACTCTTCGGAGATTTCGCGCTCTGCGGCGCTCGGATCAGGAGCAGCACACATGCCGTCGCGATCAGCGGAATGGTCCCAGCAGCAACGAACGCGGGGAAATAGGAAAACTTATCGACCAGGAACCCAACGGCCAGAGTAAACACTGTGCTGACAAGCCCCGCCCCGAGCCCGCTGAGCCCGGTGACCGACGCGACGACATCCTGCGGAAAAAGGTCAGATGGAAAAGTGAGTCCCATGGTCGACCAGCTTGCGTAGCCCCAGGTCGCAAGGCTGATTAACGCCAGCGCCCAGCCCGCGCTTTGGGCGCGGGCCGCCGGGATACCCGCGAGGATCGGGAGCGCACTCACCACGCAGACCCATTTGCGCGAGCGGATGACCGCGTGACCCCGGCGGATAAGAAAGCCCGACGCGAAACCGCCCGTGAAGTTGCCGATGTCCGCCGCGAGGAATGGAATCCAGGCAAAAGCTCCAATCTGTTTCAGGCTGAAGCCATGTGCATCGCTGAGATACTGGGGAAGCCAGAAAACATAAAACCACCAAATAGGGTCGGTGAGCGAGCGTCCGAGGACGATGCCCCACACGTTTCGCTGCTTGAGGAGACCCAGAAAGCGCTCGACGCCGCGCGCCGTCGAGGCTGCCGCGGTGTCGCGTCCTGACTCGATCAGCGCTCGCTCCTGGTCGCCCAGCCGCGGGTGGCTGCGGAGCGGCTGATAGAGACTCAGCCAGAGAATAAGCCAAAGGAACCCCAGTGACCCAGCCGTGAGAAACGAGAAGCGCCAGCCAAAGTGGTAGGCGATGAAGGCCACAAAGGGTGGAGCGATGACGGCTCCCACGCTCGAGCCACTGTCGAAAATCGCGACGGCCAGCCCCCGTTCGCGGGCCGGGAACCATTCCGCCACCGTTTTCGAGGCGCCCGGCCAGTTGCATCCCTCGCCCATCCCCAGCAGGAAGCGGAAGAGACTGAACTCGAATACGGAATTGGCCAGTGAAGGCAGCATGCTCGAGATGGACCACCAGATCATCGCGAGCGTGAGGCCCAGTCGCGTTCCGATCACGTCGATGAGCACGCCGCCAATCAGCCACATTCCCGCGTAGGCGATCTGAAACGCCGAGACGATGTGCGAGTAGTCCTCATGACTCATGTGAAACTGCTTGGTGATGACCGGAGCGAGGACGGAAAGCGTCTGCCGATCGATGTAATTGATCACCGTCGAGCAGAAGAGCGTCCAAACAATCCACCAGCGAAGGCGCCGGATTGTCTTCAGCGGTTTGTCCTGTTGGGCCATAACGGACTTGCCCTGGCGCGCCGGTCGCGATAAGCTGCGCAACTTATCATAGCCTGGCGTTCGATTGAGAGAATTCTAGCGGCGGCGAACAGGCAGGCTGCGGCACGCCTCTCGCTTGCCGGCGCGCCGCAGTATTACATCATGAGGACGCCTCATCCGAGGATGGAGGTTCGGTATGAAGAGACGCGACTTCGTGACTTCATCCCTGGCGGCTTCTGCCGTTGCCGGATTGACGGCGGACGCTCTGGGAAGCCAAGCGGGAGGTGCGGGAGCTGGAGCGCCGCCTCGCGAATACTATCAACTGCTGATATGGCATCTGCGGCGCGGGCCGCAGCAGAAGCTCGTAGATGATTTTCTCCGCGATGCCGCCCTGCCGGCCATGGGCCGCATCGGCCTTGGTCCGGTCGGGGTGTTCAATACCGTGATCGGTCCGGGAAGTCCGCGCGTTTACGTCTTGGTTCCAACAACGTCCTTGGATGTGCTGGCGGATCTGCCCGCGCATCTCCTGGCTGACTCGGAGTTCGCCAAGACCGGCGCCGCGTATATTAACGCCCCGTCAAGCGCGCCCGCCTTCGTTCGCATGGAGAGCTTCCTCTTGCATGCCTTTGAAGGCATGCCGAAGGTCGAGGCGCCGCCGGCGGCCGCGGAACACCGCCCCCGCATCTTCGAGCTGCGGGTCTATGAGAGCCACAGCAAGAAGGCCAACCTCACCAAGATCGAGATGTTCAATAAGGCCGAGATCGCGATCTTTCGCCGCACGGGCTTGCGGCCGGTCTTCTTCGGCGAAACGCTCATCGGCTCGCATCTGCCCAGCTTGACGTACATGCTGACGTTCGACAATCTGGAGCAGCGCGACAAGAACTGGGCGACTTTCGGCGGGGACCCCGAGTGGAAAAAGCTCAGCGCGACACCGGGATACACGGACGTTGAAACCGTGTCCAACATCAACAACGCCATTCTGACGCCGGCGCCGTACTCCCAGCTTTGAAGTACGGATTCCACGACGGGTTCACAGGCTTCCCGACGCGGCCGGCCGACCGCGTGAACCCGCGCCAAGAAATTGCCGCGCTGTGCTGGACTTCATGTGAATTATCCTTTCCCTGGAGGAACCGATGAAGATCAGTTGTTGCTGGCTTTACGCGATCACCAAATACGGTTATCCGCCTTCTCTTCCCGACACGTTCAAGGTGCTGGGTGAAATGAAATCCCTGGGATTCGATTGTGTCGAGCTCGAGGGGGTTCGCCGCGCAAATCTCATGGCCGTCTACGAGAAGCGCCGCGAACTCAAGCAGTATTGCGATGATCAGGGACTGAAGGTAATCAATTTCTGCCCCGTGCTTCCAGGCTCGGTCTCGATGGACCGCAAGGAGCGTGAGGAATCGTGGGAGCTGTTCAAGCGCGCCCTCGAGATCGCCAAGTTCTTCGATACGGCGACGATCCAGGGTGACAGCTTCACGCCGCCGCTGAAGTTTCGCGGTGACTCGCCCTACAAGGAAAGCATCAGCTATGGCAAGCAGTTTACGGTCGAGATCGATCCCGCGTTCGACTGGCGGCGCCAGTGGGAGGCCATGGTTGAGAGCTTCTCGTTCATGACGCAAGAGTCGAAGAAGGCCCACCTGCGTTTCTGCGTCGAGCCGCGCGTCGGAGAGTTGCTGAGCAACACCGACGCCATCCTGCGCATGATGGATGCCGTCGGAGACGAGAACTTCGGCGCCGTGCTCGACACAGCGCATCAGAACGCGCAAAAGGAAATACTGGCGCTAAGCGTCGAGAAGTTGGGCAAGCGCATCTTCTTCGTTCACGCTGCTGACAACGATGGGCGCGTGAACGACCACGTGGCGGCAGGGCGCGGCACCGTCGATTGGGACGGTGTCTTTGAGGGGCTCAAGAAGCACGGGTTCTCCGGATACGTCGCCGTGGACGTCGGAATGGTCAAGGATATTGACGCGCAGTACCGCGAGTCGCTGCAGTTTCTGAAGGCCATGGCCGCGAAGCACGGACTTTAGCCATCCGAGATTTTCGATTTCGGACTCTGGTGTTCTGAGTTCGCTGAGTTTTATGTCCGCTCCAATTTGACTCTGTGGGACGATCCTGCGAAAACAGCCAGGAATATCATGGCGTCGGAGTATTCGGCCTCGCCATGATCGGGTGGCGGCCCCTTCTGGAGACGATGAAATGATGGAACGGATTCGAGAAGCGTCGCCACGTCGCAAGGCCAGGATGGCCGGTGTCTGTCAACTGCTCGAAGCCGTGACGGCAGCATCCGGCGAGGTGATCATTCCTGGCAGGCTCGTTGTCGCTGGCAACCCCGCGGCTACAGCCGCCAATATCCTCGGACACGAGCGGTTATTTTGGCTGGGGTTCGCATCCTCGCTCATCGGGGTCGCATTCCATATCGCTTGGGCGCTTCTCCTCTATGAGTTGCTTAGACCCGTGAACCGGAGCGTCTCTTTACTCGCAGCGTTCGTCATTCTCGTGGGATGCGCTATTCAGGCTCTTGCCTGCCTGTTGTACCTCGCTCCTTTGCTCATCCTTCAGGGCGTTAGCTCGTTGAGCGCATTTACGCCGGAACAGTTGGAGGCGCTGGCGCTCATGTTTCTCAAATTGAATGATTACGCCTTCGACATCTATCTGGTGTTCTTCGGATTGTGGCTCATCCTGACCGGCTACCTCATTTTCAGGTCCACCTTCCTGCCTCGAGTTCTGGGAGTGCTGGTGACGATCAGCGGTTTGGGTTGGGTGACCTATCTATACCCGCCCCTCGCATACCATCTGTTCTTCCCCTTCATCGCTGCCGCCTCCGCCCTCGGGGAGATACCACTGGAGCTATGGCTCATCGTGAAGGGTGTGAACGTTCAACGATGGAAGGAACAGGCCAGCGCCGCGGGGGCAATCCGCACATGAAAGCCGCCCTCTATACCAGATACGGTCGCAAAACAGCCAATCCTGGCGTTCGACCAGGACCCCGAACCTTGAATCCTGAAGCCCGGCTGTTTTTGCTGTGCTTTTGCGCTTTCGTGATGCCCTGTCTTCCCGCCCTTGCCCAGCAGCGGGTGCGCGCCTGGCAAGGGAAGCTCGACCTGCCTACCTATGCCCTGGGTGAAGAGGATCCGAATCCTCCCTTTCCGCTTTTGAAGGGCTCGCACGTTTACCCTTACACGATGCTCGATGACCTCACGGACCACCGAACGGCGCAATCCTACACTGCGGTTTTTCTCGAGAATGAATACCTGAAGGCGACCGTTCTGCCGTCCCTCGGGGGCCGGCTCTATTCGCTTTATGACAAGGTAGCAGGCCGCGAGGTCTTCTACCGCAACAACGTGGTGAAGTACGGTCTGGTCGGCTTGCGCGGCGCGTGGATCTCGGGCGGCGTCGAGTTCAATTTTCCTGACGGCCATACGGTGGTGACGGTTTCGCCGGTCGCCTGGACTATCGAACACGGGTCGGACGGTAGCGCGCGGGTCGTAGTCGGCGATATCGATCGCGTCACGGGGATGCACTGGGAGGTGACCCTCGCGCTTCATCCGGGTGACGCGCGCCTCGAACAGCACGTGACGCTGTTTAATTCGACGCCGGCCACTCATCGCTACTGGTATTGGGCCAACGCCGCGGTCCGCGCCAGCGCCGACATGCAATTCATCTATCCGATGCGCGAGGCCTACCCGCACGCTCGCTGGCCAGTGTTTACCTATCCCGTGTATCAAGGCGTGGATTACAGTTGGTACAAGAATGTGCGCCAGCCGACTTCGCTCTTTGGACGCCAGGTTCACCGGGATTTCTTCGGCGCCTGCTACCACGACGCCGACTACGGGGTGGTCCATGTGGCCGATTTTCGCGAGGAGCCAGGCAAGAAGACCTGGACGTGGGGTGTAGCAGGCGACGGCCTCATCTGGACTGACTTGCTTACGGACCACGATGGTCCCTACAACGAGATCCAGAGCGGACGTTACGAAACCCAGTT
This sequence comes from Terriglobia bacterium, assembly GCA_035945295.1. Taxonomy (GTDB): domain Bacteria; phylum Acidobacteriota; class Terriglobia; order UBA7540; family UBA7540; genus QHZK01. The sequence continues at coordinate 12,994 of DASZAI010000047.1, forward strand.
GAACTATGAGTTCATGGCGCCGCACCGCGTCGAGTCCTGGACGGAGTATTGGTATCCGGTGCGCGGGCTGCGAGGTGGATTCGTCGCCGCTGAGAAAGATTTGGCGCTCAATGTCGACTATGTCCCGGCGGCGGGTCAAGCGGGGGGCGAACCTCACGTCGAACTCCTCATCTCTCCCACCGTCGCCCTGAGCGGTGTCACGCTCCAAGTGAAGCTGGGCTCGGAACTGCTCCGTGAGTTCAAAGTTGTTCAACTCAAGCCGCTCGGTGTCACGAGGTTTGAGGCGCCCGTCAAAGACCTGGATGCCGCAAGGAAAGCGCTTGTGGTCGAGGTGCAGTCGCGAGGGAGCACGCTCGTTCACTGGTCCGCCGCGGAGCCGGTGGACGGTAACACTGACTTCGTCCCCGCGGCTGGTGCGCCGAAACCGCCGCCGATCGATCTGACGAAGATGACAGTCGAGGAGCAGTTCCTGTATGGGGTAAGCCAGGAGAAAGACGGGCAAGAGGTGGCGGCCCAGGCGACGTTCGCCGCGGTACTGGCTCGAGATCCAGGGTACGTCCCGGCGCTTCTGAAGCAGGCTTGGTCGGACTACCTCGCCGCGGACTTTCTCGCGGCCCAGCAGTCGATCGCGCGCGCGCTGGCGCGGAACAATGCGAGTCCCGACGCGCATTACACGGCGGGTGTGATCTATCGCGCGACAGGACGACTGGCGTTGGCTGCTGATGCATTCTGGGCTTCGATCCATTTCGGCGGCGCTGAGGGACGCGCTTTCGTCCAGCTTGGTGAACTGGCCATCGTCGAGAAGCACTACTTTCAGGCGGCGAATCTTTTGCGCCGGGCTCTCCGCCACAATCCTGATGACGCCCTCGCGCTCGCTGATCTCGCGGTTGCCTTACGGCTCGCTGGAAAGAGCGCCGAGGCTGCGGAAGCCGCGCAACAGGCCGTCCGGCTGATGCCGCTTCTGCCCATGGCGGTGGCGGAAGCTTCCGTGACCTTCGTCAGGAGGGGTGGCGCTTGGCGGCCGCAACTCGCGCCACCCGCGCTGGCGGCGATTCATTGCCCGAACGTCGAGGACTACGTCGACGCCGCCGATTGGTATCGAAGCCTGGGCGACGATCGCTCCGCTGACGGGTTGCTCGGCGAGGCCGTGAAATCCTTGCCGGCGCGCTCGCTGTCGCCACTCGTCGACTACACTCTGGCGTCGGATGCGCGAAGTGAGGGCAAGACCGGGGAAGCTGAGCGGTTTGCCGCTCGGGGTGCTGCCGCGCCGTATGCGAAGGTTTTTCCACAACGGGTGTCTGATGCGGTCGTCCTGGCCGACGCGATCGCCCACCATCCGCTCGACGCTCACGCCCAGTATTACCTTGGCAATTTCTTGTTTGCGCACGGCCGATACGACGGCGCCGCGAAGCTGTGGCTCTCGGCGTTAGGCGCCGGATTCGATAGCTCCGTCCTCGAACGCAATCTGGGAGTCTATGCCTGGCGGGTTTCGAAAGACCTGAAAGCCGCGACGGCGTACTACCAGAAGGCTGTGTCGCTTGCACCCGACGATTACCGTTTGTATCTCGACCTCGACGAAATCCTGAGCGAGCTGGGCGACATAACGCGGCGCAGTCAATTACTTGAGCAGGCTCCGGCCGCGGTACGCGATCGGGATACATTGCGCGCCCGGCGGGCTCTGCTGCTGGTCGAGCAGCGGCGCTACCACGAGGCGCTCGCTGCCCTTGCGGGCCACGCCTTCAAGCCCTGGGAGGGCGGGGAAGTCGTGCGTCGGATTTACGTCGCGGCCGGCATCGGTGAGGGCCGGGCCAGGCTGCGCGGCGGCGACGCGCACGTCGCGGAAGAATCCTTCCGCCGCGCGCTCGATTATCCGGTAAACCTGGGGGTCGGCAAGCCCGACCACCCGCACGACGAAGCAGCGCTCTATTGGCTGGGCGAGGCGCTGGCGACCGAGGGTAAGAGCGGAGCTGCGCATGACGCCTGGCAGCAGGTGATCTCCGAGGACCGGGCCGTGGGTCCATTCGGAAGGGAGTCCAGCGGCGAGTCCCAGTTTTATGCGGCCTTGAGCCTGGACAAGCTGGGTCAGACCGAGCAGGCTAATGCGATCCTGGACAAGCTGCTGACGGCGGCGACCCGGGCGGATGCCAACGCCCCTGAGCTTTACGTCGCCGGACTCGTCGAGGAATCCCGCCAGCACGCGGATCAAGCGCACCAGGACTTCGAGCGCGCGTTGAAGATCGACCCGACATTCTGGCAGGCGCGCGCCGAATTGTGACTCGGCGTCGCTTGCCTCGCATCCCGACCGCGTCGTCCCAAACGAGAAGAGCTAAACGGAGAAAATCTCGGGTTGCTGAGTCGGCCCGTCCAAATGGCCGCTCAGTTTGTGCTCCAACCCCTCGCGTGAAGGCGCGAGCGCGTGCCGCAAGCCGTCAGCTTCTTCGGGAGTCAGGGGCGAGAAATTACGCGCCAGCTCGGTGTTGTGGTCGATGAATTCCGGCTTCGGCATGCCGATAACGGCGGTGGTCACGGGCAGGCTCATCGAGTAGCGCAGCAGATGGTCGATGCTGGTTTTCCCATCTCCCGTCCCCAGCAGATATTCCTGGCCGGTGACTTTCATGGCGATGATACCCAGATGCTTGCGATTCGCGGCGGGCAGCGCCAGCTCTTCGAAGCGGCCGTTGCGTGACGCGTTGAGCGCCATCTGCACGCAATTGAGGTCGTGCCGCTCGATCGCCTGGGCCATCGTGGCGCCGTCGGTATGACTGGTCATGCCGATAAAGCGCGCCATCTTCTGGTCGCGTGCTTCGTGCAAACCCTTGAGCGCGCCATCGGGAGCCTCGATCTTCGCCAGATCGTCGGCGCGGCCCAAGCTGTGGATATGCACCAGATCCACGTGATCGGTCTGGAGGCGCTTCAAGCTGCCTTCCAGGCGGCGCATGAAGTCGTCGCGCGTGCGGTCCGGGATTTTGGTGGCGAGGAAGAACTCCTTACGCCGCGTGGCGCATACATTACCGACGCGCGTCTCGCTTTTCCCGTCGCCGTAGGCGTAAGCGGTATCGAGATACGTGATGCCCAGGTCGAGGGCGCGATTGAGCGCCGCGAGCGCCTTGTCCTCCTCGGCGTACATCAGGAAGCGGCTGCCGCAGCCGAACGCCAGGATCGACACGCTGGCTCCGGTGCGGCCGAGGTTACGGTGAGGAAGTGGCTTGGCCGCTCCGCGTGCTACGCTTTGAAGCAATGGCAGCGTCGCACCCGCGGCGCTGCCCACGCCAATCCGCTCCAGGAATTTTCTACGAGAAAGATCGTCGCTCATGACGCCTCCTTTTACCAACGGCGGAATATTACCTCAAACCGGCCGCTTTCGCCGGACTTGCTGCCGCGCGCGGCTCGCAACCCGCCTCGGTTGACTTCAGGCTCACGTCTTCGAAGTCGCCCGTCTCATCAAACGAGCCGATGCCCAGTTGCCCGCAGGTGAAGGTCGAGTCCACGAGCGAAAAAAGCGGCTGCTGCGCACCGTCCATGTACACCTTAATCGAGCCGTCGCGCGCCTGACGCGCGATCCGCACGCGATGCCAGTTCTTGTCGGGTAGCGCGGCCGCTGCGTCCACTCCGGCAATCCGCTTGCGTGGCTCGCCGTTGACGATAAAGATGCCGTTGTGAACGGGCTCCTTTCGGCCGGTGTCCATCGAGAGATGGGCGTAGTAGAAGTGCAGAGTGTCGACATAATTGAAGACCACCATCATCGACCGGCCTTCGCGCCGCAAACGGGCTCGGAAGTCGAAGCTCCCGACGTTCACGCCTTTGATCAGCGCAAATTGCAGCGGACGTCGTGGCACTCCGGGCTCGCGGTTGCGGTTCATGTGAAGGTAGTGCTGTCCGCCAGGTTCAGCCAGGATCGACCAGTCTTCCGGGTGCGGGAGTTGCCACTTATCAAGATTTCCGGAGGCAAAGTTGTCGTGAAAGTCGATCGAGTGCGCGACCGGCCGGGAGTCGGCCAGGCGGCATACGGCCGCCATGGCAAGCGCCATGCCGGCAAGCCCGAGGATCCTCCGCGCCCACTGACCTCCATGAGGATGGAACTTTTTTCGCATGGCTGATTCTAACGCGAAAATTAGTGTCCGGGAGCCAGAAAGTTCGGAAGGCAAGAACTTATGACCTACCGCGACAGTCCGCGTCCAGATTCTGCCCCTTGAAGCCCTGTCCTTATAGGCCACGCCCGTCGCGAGACAGAGCCAGCCGATGAGACGGAGAGGATTTGGGAAAATCTTGAGCCAAGCGAGTGTATCGCAGACTTGTTTTCCAAAGTCTGCGGACTCTCTCTCTCGATAAAGCAAAGACCTTTCGGTGATACTAATCCGCCCGAGGGGTAGACGGCCCGAGGCGCGACCTCCTCCGGCAGCAATTACCGGGATGATGCGATTTTCGGTCGGCGCTTCGGCGTCACCCAGGATTCGGAATCGCTGCGGTATACTCGATCCCGCAGGTCTCAGAAACATTCGGGAGGGCTTCCATGAGCGAGCTCGACAGCCTGATCGCCGCCGCCCAGCAGGGCAACCTGGAACGAGTCAAGGCCCTACTTGAAGCAGATCGCAGCCTCGCGAACCAGAAAGACGCGTCAGGCGCCACGCCCGTCCACTATGCGGCGGTGCATGGCCACAGCCACATCGTGAAACTGCTGGTCGAGCGAGGCGCTGACGTGAATAGCACTGACAGTCAGTTTGGCGCCACGCCGGCGGGTTGGGCGATTGAGTATCTGCGTGAGCTGGGAGGATACTTGGCGATCGAGCTTGACGACCTGGCGCACGCCATCCAACTGAGAGATGCCCGGTGGGTGGCGCGGTTCCTGAAACGGTTCCCTTCGCTCCGCCGAGCGCGCGATACCAAGGGAATACCATTTCAAAGGCTGGCGCGAGAATCGGGTGACCCGGAAATCGCGCGGCTGTTCGGATTGGAGGATATTGCTTCGTGACGCTCCACGCGCACGACGGTCGTTGGAGCGCTGATCACGCGTTATCAGACGTAAAGGCGGTGACAAAAAGTGTCAATCGGCCATTTCTGAGCCGTCGTAAGCAAGCCATCCGATGCATTCTAAGCAGTTTATCTTGTTGCTCCAGAGGTGACATTTTTTGTCAACACGCCCTCCAAGAGGAGGATTCTGCCTCGACATGACGGGTCCCTTGTTTTCATGGAGTTACAGGAAACGCCGCAAGCCCGATTTCGAGGAATTCGCCAAAATGAGACAAATGAGACGGATGAGACGCATGAGACAAAATACTTGTGCCGAACCGGAATGAGCCTAGTGGAAATGATCGATTCGGGTGGCAACAGGTACGCGAGCCGCTACTCCCCCCGGCATCTGGCGACGACCAAGGTAATGTCGTCGTGCTGTTCACGCGGGCTGAACTGCCGAACCTCGTCCGCGACGGACGCCAGCAAGGCTTGCGTGGGCAGTTCGCGATGCCGCTGCAAGGCTTGGAGCAGGCGCTGTTCCCCGAATTCCTCTCCTGCATCGTTGAACGATTCGCTCACGCCATCGGTGTAGAGCGCGAGCGTATCTCCCGGGAAGAGACGGCGCTCCCCGACGGCGCATTCCCACCCTTTCGACAGTCCCAAGACCATGCAGGTGGAATCCAGCCGCTCGACGTTGTGATCGTTGCGCAGGAGAAGGGCGGAGGGATGACCACAGTTCGCATAGCGCAACTGCCGGGTATTGTCATCGTATTCGGCGAAGAAAAGCGTCGCGTAGGCGCTATTGGTGGTATTTTCGCAGAAAAGCCGATTGACGGTCTGCAGGAAGCGCTGTGGCTGCTCCAAAACGAACGGCGTGAACGGGCGGTTCCAGTAGGTTGCGCACAGGTTGCGCAGATGCGCCTGCAAATTAGCCATCAAGAGAGCCGCGGCGGTTCCCTTGCCTGAGATGTCGCCAATCACCAGCCCGAGCCGCTCGCGACCCAGGTCAAGGAAGTCGTAGTAATCACCTCCGACGTGGCGAGCCTGGAAGCAAACCCCCTTGCAGTCGAGCGTCTTAAGAGCAGGTGGGGCTTGAGGAAAAAGCTTCGCCTGGGTTTCCCTGGCCATCTCCAGTTCGAGGGCGGCGCGACGATCAGCTTCCCGCCGCTCGGCATGCACGCGCCGATGCGCCTCGACCTCCTGGGTCATCTCGTCAAAGGCCAAAAGGGTAAATGAGTTGCCATCCACATCTTCAAAGATGGTTGACATTGCGCCCCGCGCATGTTCCTGCGGTGGATGGTGAAAGCGTACGCCGTGCTCCTGCCACTCCTCAAACTTGGCAAAGATGTCCTCGGTCACAAAAGTAATCTGAGTGGGCCGGCCAATGAGCCGATACTCTTCAGATTCGGGACGGGGCGCGACCATGGCCAGCGTTGCTGTTCCATCTGGAGGAGTAACGGTCAGCCATCGATCGCCGGAGGGCAAGCGGACGTCCGAGGCCACCTGGAATCCGAGTTGGTCCAAGTAGAATCGCAGGCTGCGATCCTGATCGCGAACGAACACCGTAACCGTATTGAGACGGAGATAGGGGTCCTGTCGATCCGGATGGAAGCTGCACCGGTGCGCACTATGAATTGAGTGAAGGCCGGCCATTCGATTAAGCTACTCCGCCTTTCATCTTAGCGTCAACTTGATAGCTCCCCGAGTTAGTAAGACAATCCTAACACAAGGGCGCCGGCACTGCTTCCTCGACCGGCGCGTCCCTTTTGACTTTTGGAGTCGTTCCGCTAGAATCCTCGATGTCTTACCGACCGGAGGTCCGATGGCCATCACCAAGGAGTGCAAGTATTTCATGCCGGCAGCTTTCCTGCTCGTCGCGCTGGCCTCTGGTTCGGAGCCGCCCCCGACGGGCACAATCGAGAGGATCGAGGTCGGCAACGAAAAGGTGACCATTTTTCGCGATGACTACGGTGTGCCGCGCGTCTTCGCGCCCAGCGTCCACGCCCTTTTCTGCGGCAACGGCTATGCGGTAGCTGAAGACCGGGCCTGGCAGATGGAGAAATACCGTCTTGATGCCGAGGGCCGGCTGGCGGAAGTGTTTGGCGAAAAGTTTATCGACCACGACAAAGAGGTACGCCTCGAGGGCATGACGCGGGAAGAGTGGCGGCACGAGTTCGACCAACTCCCACAGGAGGACCAGGGGATCATCCAATCCTACCTTGATGGCGTGAATCGCTATCTCGAAGCAGCCGGGAAGGCGAATACCCTCTCCGCCGAGTTCGCCCAATACAACTGGAAGCCGGCGCCGTGGCTGGTCGAGGACACCATGGCCATCGCCGGGATGATGGGGCGGCGATTTGGCGCGAGTGGCACGGACCAGTTGCGCAACGAGGCCGTGCTCAAGTTTCTCGCCGGGCGATTGGGGTCGCGGGAGGCGGCGCTGAAAGTGTTCAACGACATCGCGTGGGTCGATGACCCCGCAGCCATCTCTACCGTCGCGGCCGGGCCCGGCGGGAAAGCGCAGGCGGCGGCTCCACGACCTGTCATTGACTCGGCCGAGGCAGTCGGCAGCCTGACGGACGATGCCGAGATCCTGCGCGCCATTGAGGCGAAAATGAGTCGCGAGCCCGTTTACGCTGCGGCCCGCGAGTTGCATCTCGCCACGCGGTGGGGAAGTTATTGCTGGGTGGTTGCGCCATCCAAGTCAGTTTCCGGAAACGCCATGCTGGTCGGGGGACCGCAGATGGGCTTCTCGACGCCGCAGATTGCGCATGAGATTCAGTTGACGGGTGCGGGCTACGACGTGATGGGTATGGGCTTCGCAGGCATCCCTGGAGTGTTAATCGGAGCCAACGACAGCCTGGCGTGGACGTCGACCTCAGGGGAGTCGCACAACGAAGACGTGTTCGTGGAGAAGCTGAAGCCGGGAGACGAGCACGCGTACTTCTATCGTGGCGAGTATCGCCCGATGGAACATCGGGTAGAGCAAATCACGGTCCGAGGTCACGACACGGTCTCCTACGACGTCTATCGCACGGTGCACGGGCCGGTCATCGAGTGGTCGCCCACGAAGGACGTCGCGTACTCGAAACAGATGAGCTATTTCGGCAAAGAGTGGGAAACCACGATCGCCTTCCTCGGTCTGAACACGGCGAAGAGCATCCAGGAAATTCCGCCACTCGCGGCAAAAATCGCCAGCAGCCACAACATTTTCGTCGCTACACGCGACGGCGATATCGGATTCTGGCACGGCGGATTTTTCCCCGCATATGGCGACGACGTCGACCCGCGCCTGCCGCTGCGTGGTACGGGCGAAGACGACTGGAAGGGTGTCATCCCGTTCGCTGACATTCCGCAGACCATCAATCCGGCGAGCGGCCTCATTTTCAACTGGAACAACAAGCCGGGCCCGGGCTGGAAGAACTACTCGGTGCCCGCCTGGGGTGTGGCTCATCACATTTCCAACATTCGCGCTGCCTTGGAACAACGGCTCCGTGAGAACGGCGGGAAGCTGTCTTTGACCGAGGTGAAAGCGGTCGCGCCGCAGATTGGACGGCACAACTACAATGCCGATTGGCTGAAGCCCGGACTGCTTGACGCGGCTGCGCACTCGCAGGCGGATCTCGATCCCATAGCGCGGCTGGCGACTGAGTACCTGCGCCACTGGGACAACCGGGTAAGAGAAGGCAGCGTCGCCCAGACGATCTTTGACGCCTGGTACCAGCAACTGCGGAAGGACATTTTCACTCCGGTGCTGGGCGACCTCGGAAACAAGGGCGCGCTCGATGAATTCACCAATTCGAGCGCTGTTTATCACGCGCTTGCCGGGCGGAATTCGAGCGTCCCGCTGTCGCGCGATTATCTCGAAGGGAACTCCGCCGACAAAGTCAGGCTCAACGCGCTTGCCGAAGCGCTTGACCAGCTCGGTAAGGAGAAAGGCCCGGATATGTCGACCTGGGGCTATCACTTCGAGTGGATCAAGTTCGATCCGCTGCCCTCGATTCCCTGGTACAGCCGCGGCACGTACATCCAGGTGGTAGAGCTTGGGCATGACCGCGTGCATGGCGGGTGGATCCTGCCGCCGGGCCAGAGCGAAAATCCACATTCGGTTCATTACAGCGACCAGCTTTTGCTCGCCGGCTGGTGGATGTACGCGCCGATGCAGTTAGTGACGGAAGCGGAGGCGGAGAAGCTGGCTCGCGAGGCGCCAGAGTCCCGTGGGTCGAGTGCCGCCGGGGCGTTCTAGCCGGCGTCGCAGGCGATTCCTAGGTCCCCAAGAGTAAATTGGAGTGTGAATGAAGGTTCGACTGGCGATCACGGGAAGCGGCGGCTATCTCGCTCAGCAGTTGATCACCCGGCTCGGTGCGGACCCGGAGGTCGAGTTCATCCTAGGGCTCGATATCCGGCCGCGTGAGGCGAAAGTTGGGTGTCCGGCGCTGTTTCTTCGCTACGACATCACGGCCCCTTGGGGCGAATTGCGCGACTATTTCCGCTCGCGTGACATCAATACAGCGCTGCATCTTGCCTGGCAGTTCAATCCCATCCACGACGCAGCGCGCCACCGCCGGGTGGACGTCGAAGGCTCGCAGAATTTCTTCCGCGCCTCCGCCGAGGCCGGCGTAAAGCGCGTGGTCTACACCAGCAGTACAACGGCCTATACCAACGCGACGAACTCCGAGGCCCCGCTCACCGAAGAGACGCCGGTCACGGGTACGCCACGTTATCTCTACTCCAAGCACAAAGGCGAGGTGGACCGGCTGGCGCAGGAATTCATGCGCGTGCACCCGGAAATCGCGATCGTGATTCTGCGGCCTTCGATCGTCGTCGGGCCGCACACGCAGAACATCGTCTCGAAGATGACCGAGTGGCCGTGGCGCTCCTTTCCTTGGATGTTCCAGGTGCGGGGCGCCAATCCGCCCATGCAGTATCTTTCGGAAGACGATATCAGCGAGATTTTGTATCGCGCCGTGAAGTCCGACGTACGCGGCATCTTCAACTGTGCGGGCGACGGCGTGGTGCGCTTCACCGAGCTCGCTGCCACCATGCGAAAGAGACCCCTGCCCGTACCGGTAGCGTTGCTCTATGCGCAGACCGGCCTGCTTTGGGCTCTGCATCTCGCGCCCTTTCCTGCGGGAATCCTCGATATGATTCGCTATCCCTGGGTGGCGGACACGGCACGGCTCAAGACCGTCTTCCGTTACACCCCACGCCTGACCTCCCGCGAGGCGCTCGAAACCTTCGCCAAGAGCCGTAAGCGGTAGGCTCTAGCCACGCAAGTAAGCAACCCGCGCGATTTCTCATCTCGCGTGCGAGGTTGTATAATTGTTTTGGCTCCTTCGGGAGCTCCAGAGCATCTAACAACGGAACGTCGGGGTAAAGACCGAGCGCCTGAGTGCCATCGGCCAAAACTTCAAGCGGAGGAGTTGACTTGCCTACAGAAGCCGCCGCCCGAAGCCAGAAATCAACTCTTGATCAAGCCGAACTGGACCAACTTTGCATCAACACGATTCGCTGTCTGGCGATGGACGCTGTGCAGAAAGCCAACTCGGGTCATCCCGGTTTGCCGATGGGCGCCGCGGCAATGGTCTATGTCCTGTGGACACGATTTCTGAAACATAACCCGGCCAATCCCCAGTGGCCGAATCGCGACCGGTTTGTCCTCTCCGCGGGGCACGGCTGCCTGCTGCTTTACAGCCTGCTACATCTCACGGGATACGATCTACCTCTCGAGGAGATCAAGCAATTCCGCCAATGGGGCTCGAAGACCCCCGGGCATCCCGAGCACGGGCTGACGCCGGGCGTTGAGACGACTACGGGTCCGCTCGGTCAGGGTTTTGGGAATGCGGTCGGCATGGCCATCGCTGAGAAGTACCTGGCCGCGCACTTCAACCGGCCCGGGCATCCGCTTGTCGACTACAACGTCTACGGCATCTGTAGCGACGGCGACTTGATGGAGGGCGTCTCGGCGGAGGCCGCGTCGATTGCGGGGTTCCTGGGACTCGACAATCTGACTTTTCTTTACGATAACAATCACATCACCATTGAAGGCTCGACGGACCTCGCGTTCAGTCAGGAGGATGTGGGAAAGCGGTTCGAGGCCTACGGGTGGTTTGTACAACACGTTGCTGACGGCAACGACCTCGAGGCTGTCGACCACGCCCTCCACGCAGCGCAGGCCGAGAAGTCCCGTCCTTCGCTCATCGTCTGCCGCACCCATATCGCCTACGGCAGCCCCAACAAGCACGACAGCGCATCCGCGCATGGTGAGCCGCTCGGCGAGGAAGAAGTGAAGTTAACCAAGCAGAATCTGGGCTGGCCGCTCGATCCGCCGTTCTACATTCCTGAGCAGGCGCTGGCGCATTTCCGCATAGCCCTCGCAAAAGGCCGCGAGAGCGAGGCGGAGTGGCATCGGCAGCTTGATTCCTACCGGCAGGCTCTTCCCGATCCTGCCCAGGAATGGGACCGCTATCTGCGCGGCGAATTGCAAGAGGGTTGGAAGGACAAAATCCCCACGTTTGCAGCAGCCGACAAGCCGATCGCGACACGCTCGGCTTCCGAGAAAGTGTTGCAGGTCATCGCGCCCCTTCTGGCGACACTGCTCGGAGGTTCGGCCGACCTTGCGCCGTCGACCAAGACTTACGTCAAGGGCCTGGGCGATTTCAGCCGGAGCAACTACGGCGCAAAGAATTTTCACTTCGGGATCCGCGAGCACGGAATGGGCAGTATCCTGAATGGCATGGCGCTGAGCGGACTCATCCCTTATGGCGCCACCTTCCTCATTTTTTCGGACTATTGCCGTCCCACGATACGGCTGGCGGCGCTCATGAAGGCGCACTCCATCTTTGTTTTCACGCACGACAGCGTCTTTCTGGGCGAGGACGGCCCGACTCACCAGTCCATCGAGCAGTTGCCCGCGCTGCGTGCTATTCCCAACTTGTGTTTGATTCGGCCTGGGGACGCTAACGAAACGGCGGTTGCGTGGCGCGTGGCCATCGAGCGGCGCAGTGGCCCGGTCGCGCTGGCGCTAACGCGTCAGAATCTTCCCATCATCGACCGCAGCAAGTACGCCTCGGCAGAAGGGCTGGCGCGGGGGGCCTACGTACTGGCCGACTCGAAGGGCGGAGCGCCGGAAATTATTCTGATCGCCTCAGGTTCCGAGGTTCCGCTGGCGCTTGACGCGTATGACGCGCTGTCGGCGGAAGGGATCCGCGCGCGCGTGGTCAGCATGCCGAGTTGGGATCTTTTTGAAGCGCAGCCCCAATCCTATCGGGACGAGGTCCTGCCACGCGAAGTCGCGGCACGGCTGGCCATCGAGGCCGCGGCGCCTTTGGGCTGGGAACGCTACGTCGGACAGAGGGGTGCCGTAATCGGCATGACCCGCTTCGGCGCGTCGGCGCCGTATAAGGTCCTCGCTGAGAAGTTCGGATTCACCATGGCGAACGTGGTGGCCCATGCCCGCGCGTTGCTCAAGAAATAACCGGCGCGGCGAGCCAGCAGAGTCGCGCGAGCGCCGTTGCGACCTGGATCACTCGATGGTTTCAGGAAGGAGAGCCTGTTATGAATTCCAACCCGCTTCGCGAACTCAACCGGTTAGGTCAGAGCGTCTGGCAGGATTACATCCGGCGCGGCGAGATGCTTTCCGGTGATTTGAAGCGCGTCATCGACGAGGACGGGACCTCGGGCGTCACTTCCAACCCGACCATCTTCGAGAAAGCCATCACGGGGAGCAAAGATTATGACCAGAGCATTCGCAGACTGGTCGAGGAGGGCCTGGAAGGGCCGAAGCTGTTCGAGCGGCTTGCCGTGGAAGACATCCAGATGGCCTGCGATCTGTTCCGTCCCGTGTACGACGAAACGGACGGAGCCGACGGTTTTGTGAGTATCGAAGTGTCACCCAAACTCGCGCGTGATACGGAAGGTTCAGTTGCGGAAGCGCGGCGACTGTGGCACTCCGTCAATCGCCCTAACGTGATGGTGAAGATCCCGGGCACGAAAGAAGGGCTGCCGGCCATCGAGGCATGCCTGGCGGAGGGCATCAACATCAACATCACGCTGCTCTTCGCCGTCGAGCGCTACGTAGAAGTGGCGAACGCCTACCTGCGGGCCCTCGAGCGGCGAGTGCGTGACGGTAAGCCTGTCGACCGGCTGGCGTCAGTAGCCAGTTTTTTCGTGAGCCGGATTGACACGTTGATTGACCAGCAGCTCAGTGCGTTGCTGCAAACTGCCCGTCCTGACCAGCGGCCCAAGATCGAGGGACTCATGGGCAAGGTGGCCATCGCCAACGCCAAGGTCGCTTATCAAGAATTCAAACGGCTGTTCTCGAGCTCGCAGTTCCAGGCACTCGCCAAGAAAGGTGCGCGCGTGCAGCGCGTGCTGTGGGCATCAACCAGCACGAAGAACGCGAAATACCGCGACGTGCTCTACGTCGAGAATCTCGTCGGCAGAGATACTATCAACACGCTGCCGCCGGCGACCGCGATCGCTTTCCGCGACCACGGTAAGGCGCGCCTCACGCTTGAAGAAGGTTTGGAAGACGCGCGTCAGGTGATTGCTTCACTCGGCGAGGTGGGAATCGATCTTCGTGCCGTGACTCTGAAGCTCGAGAACGACGGTGTCGAGGCTTTTTCGAAGGACTACGATAAGCTCCTTCAGGGCCTGGCCGAGAAGCGTCAGAAGATCCTCGCCGGCGCCGCCGACCGGACGACGGCATCGCTCGGCAAGCTGCAAGGCGCGGTTGACGCCACTCTCAAGCGGCTTGATGAAGAGAAGTTCTCGCGACGCCTCTGGGACCGCGATCCTTCGCTGTGGAAGAAAGAGCCCGAGCACCAGAAGATCATCAAGAACGCGCTTGGCTGGCTAACGGTCTCGGACTCCATCCTGGAGCACGTTGCGCAGCTCACGGCTTTCGTTGACGACGTACGCAGGGCGGGCTTTCAGCACGCCGTCGTGCTGGGGATGGGTGGAAGCAGCCTTTGCCCGGACGTCTGCCGGGCGACGTTTGGCACGGCGCCGGGTTATCTCCAGCTTCACGTCCTTGACTCGACAGTCCCAGGCGGTGTTGCGGCGCTTGAAAACGCGATCGATGTCGCGCATACGCTGTTTCTCGTATCCAGCAAGTCCGGCGGGACTACGGAGAGCCTGACGTTCTTCAAGTACTTCCACGACCGCGTGCGACGCCTCAAGGGTGACCGGGCAGGCGAGAACTTCGTCGCCATCACCGATCCTGGCACGTCGCTCGAGAAGCTGGCGCGCGAACACAACTTCCGCACGGTAATTTACGGCGAGCCGGACATCGGCGGCCGCTACTCGGCATTGTCGAACTTCGGCATCGTTCCGGCGGCGCTCGAGGGCGTGGACGTGCGCGGCCTGCTCGAGCGCGCCGAGCGCATGGTGCATGCGTGTGGTTGCTGCGTGCCCAGCCAGGATAATCCCGGCGTGAAGCTTGGCGTCATCCTCGCGGAGGCAGGACGGGCCGGCCGTGACAAAGTGACGCTTGTCACTTCCCCCTCGATTGCGACCTTCGCCGATTGGGCCGAACAGCTTATTGCCGAGAGCACCGGCAAGGAAGGGAAGGGCCTCGTTCCTGTCGCGGGAGAGGAGCTGGGGGACCCGGCAAGCTACGGTGCTGACCGCCTGTTCGTCTACCTCAAGCTCGAATCGGACGCCGCCGACCCAAACGCGGCCGCGCGTGAGTCCAAGTTGCGCGTCCTAGAAGCCGCCGGGCACCCGGTGGTCCGGATATCGGTGCCGAGCAAACTCGACATCGGGCAGGAATTCTTCCGCTGGGAAGTGGCCACCGCGACCGCCGGATCATTGCTGGGCATCGACGCCTTTGACCAGCCGAACGTGCAGGAGAGCAAAGACAACACCAATCGCCTGCTGGCCGAATTCCGTTCGACGGGGAAACTGCCCCAACAGACGGCCGCAATCAAATCGGATGGCATTCAGGTCTACGCACGCGACGGGGTCACCGGTGCCAAGACGATCGAAAGTTTCCTGGCCGGCTTTCTCCGCCAAGCCCGGCCGGGTGACTATATTGCGTTGATGGCTTATCTCGAGCGGACGCCCGACAGCGACGCGTTGCTCGGGTCGCTTCGCACCCGCCTGCGCGACGCCACCCGGCTCGCCACCACCCTCGGATACGGCCCACGCTTCCTGCACTCCACCGGGCAACTGCACAAGGGCGGCTCGAACAACGGAGTATTCATCCAAATCACCGCGGACGACGCGCAGGATCTCGCGATTCCTGGCGAACCGTATACTTTCTCAGTGCTGAAACAGGCCCAGGCGCTGGGGGACCTCCAGTCGCTGGAGGGCAAGAAGCGAAGAGTGGTGCGCATCGACTTCGGCGGGGATGCGCGCTCGGGACTCGGCCGTCTGTCGAACTTGGTCGACGCGGCGCTCGGTGAGACGAAGCAGGCGGGTGCGGCGCACGGGCGGTAAACGTCAATGAGCGCGCTCCACCCTTCCCCAGCAGGCAGTGATTCCCCGCGAGACGGCATCCATGGCTGAAACGGCAGTATTACCCAATCCCTTGAAGGAAGGGCTGCGACTGCGCAGAAGTCCTGAACCCTGCGCGATGGTCATCTTCGGCGCGTCGGGCGACCTGACCGAGAGGAAGCTGGTCCCGGCACTGTACAACCTCTTTCGCGACCGCCTTCTCCCGCCAGGATTTTCGATTATCGGCTGCGCCAAGACGCCCTACACTCATGAAACCTTTCGCAACAAGATGCGTGAGGGAATCAAGAAGTATTTGAATGCGACGAGTGAAGAGGATTCCTTTCTCGAGAGCTTCCACCAGGGAACTTACTACATCACCGATGATTTCGGCGACTCGGGCGCTTACGACCAGTTGACACAGTTGCTCGACCAGCTCGATCGCGAGCGAGGGACGAGCGGCAACCGGCTGTTTTACCTGGCGACCCCACCCAGCTTCTTTCCTGTGATCGTGAAGCACCTGGGCCTGGCGGGGCTTGCCAAACCCAAGTATCCAGGAAAGAGTTGGACGCGGGTGGTGATCGAGAAACCCTTCGGACGTGATCTTGCCACGGCGCGGGAACTCAACAAAATCGTGACCGATGTCTTCGATGAGGATCAGGTCTACCGCATCGACCATTACCTGGGCAAGGAAACCGTACAAAACCTGTTTATCTTCCGTTTTGCCAACGGAATCTTCGAGCCCATCTGGAATCGCCGATACATCGACCACGTGCAGATCGCGGTCGCCGAGGAGTTGGGTGTCGAGAACCGAGCGTCCTATTACGAGGAAGCTGGCCTGGTTCGCGACATGATTCAGAATCACGTGATGCAATTGCTCAGCCTGGTGGCGATGGAGGCTCCGCCCAGGTTCCAGGCGAATGCCGTGCGTAACGAGAAAGTCAAGGTTGTGCTGTCCATCCGGCCGGTTCGGGCGGAGCGGGTTCCGGATATGGCGGTGCGCGGCCAGTACGGCGCCGGCTGGGTGGCGGGCAAACGGGTTCCGGGTTACCGCGAGGAGCCGAACGTTTCGCCGCAATCGACGACTGAGACCTTTGCGGCCATGAAGCTCTTCATCGACAACTGGCGATGGGCTGACGTGCCCTTCTACCTGCGCTCCGGCAAACGGCTGGCGAAGCACGTTTCGGAAATTTCGGTTCAATTCCGCTCTGCGCCTCACCTGCTTTTCGACCGCAATCTGACGGAAGGCATCGAGCCGAATCTTCTTTCATTACGGATCCAGCCTGACGAAGGCATCTCGCTCAAATTCAGCGCCAAGGTCCCTGAAACCACGCTCCAGATCCGCCCCGTGCAAATGGAGTTTCGCTATGGTGATTCGTTCGGCTCGACTCCCCCGACGGCATACGAGACCCTATTGCTGGACTGCATGTTGGGCGACGCGATGCTCTTCACGCGTGACGACGCGGTGGAGGCAGCCTGGGAACTGATCGATCCGATCCTTGACCGTTGGCGCGCCGATGGCTCGCAAGGGTTGGAGTCGTATGAAGCGGGTAGCTGGGGTCCGGCGGCGGCGGACGCTTTGATCGCGCGAGACGGACGCAAGTGGCAGCGTCTCTGAAGGGGCGGCTCGAAGGTGGTCGGAGCCGGCTCGGATCGGCAGTCATACCAGAATATGGACTTGACTCTTGAAACTCTGACGCAAGGCGAGCCTGCCGCTTGCGACCCCGGGCAGATCGAAGCGCGGCTTTCAACGCTTTGGCGTTCGGCGGCGGCCGGCGCGGGGAGTGAGCGCGCCCTGACGCGCGCCTGCGCGCTCACCCTGCTCATTTATGTCGAGAGTGAAGCTGCCGCGAAGGAAGTAACAGCGCTAATTAATCGAGTGGGCACGCAGAATCCGAGCCGGTCGGTGGTTATGGTGGTCGATCGGAGGGCACCCGTGCCCGGACTGACTGCGTCGGTCTCAGGATCGTGTCACTTTCCAACGGCGGGACGACGGCAAATCTGTTCGGAGGAGATCTCGCTGGTGGCGCGAGGCGACGCGGTGCGTGCGTTGCCGAGTGCGGTCGTGCCGCTGTTGAAGGCGGGACTTCCCGTGTACTTATGGTGGCGTGCCGGCCGCTTTGTTCCGCCGCCGGAGTTCAACGTAATCCTGCGAATCACCGACCGGGTCGTAGTGGATTCCGAGCGCTTCGCCGACCCCGTAACAGACCTGGCGAGCCTCGCTGCCACTATCCGAGCTGCTGCCGGACATATCGGGTTCAGCGATCTGAATTGGCTCCGGATTACGCCTTGGCGCGACTTGGTGGCTCAATGCTTCGATTCGGCGGAGCCGCGCTCCGCTCTTCCGCGCCTTCGTGAGGTGAGGATCGAATGCGAGGCTGACCGCGGCATCCATTCGGCGCAGGCTCTGCTGCTGGCCGGTTGGCTGGCTGGCCGGCTCGGCTGGCGATTCGCGCCGGACACCGTATCCGGTTCACGTGATCTGAGCGGCACGCTTCTCACCTGCCGCTTCGAGTCAGCGAGCGGCAGTGTCAGCGTAAGTTTGGCCGGGCGCGCGAAAAGTGAGAGGAATGGGACCGGGCTGGTGTCACTGATTCTGGTGGGCGGAGAACCCGGTGGAACGTTCTCCTTCCTCCGCGATCGCGACAAGAATTCGATGCGAGCGTCGACCGAACTACCAGGTCGGGCGCGCATCGAGCGTTATGCTCGCGTGCCGATACCGGACGAAGTGAGCCTGCTCAACGAAGACCTCAAGGTCGGCCGCCGAGACCGGCTCTATGAGGAGGCGCTGCGCGTCGTCGCCCAAATGGCGCCAGCACTGGCGTGTCTGCCCCAAAGCGACTCGGTCTGACACACACCGATGCTGCTACCCGCGGAAATCAAGGTTTTTGCCGATCTCGACGCGATGAGCCGGCAGGCGGCTGGCCGATTTGTGCGGCTCGCCAATCAACGGGTGGCAGAGAATAGGCTTTTCACTGCCGCTCTGTCGGGAGGGTCGACGCCGAGGCGGCTCTACGAAATCCTAGGCGCTGCGCTTACGGTACAGAAGATCCCGTGGGCAAATACTCACCTGTTTCAAGTTGACGAGCGCTGTGTCCCGCCGGATCATGTGGAGAGTAACTATCGCATGATTCGCGAAACCCTGCTGAGCCACGGCGCTGTCCCAGAATCGAACTTTCACCGCATGGCGGCGGAACTCGCCGATCGCGATGAGGCCGCGCGCCAGTACGCCGAGGAGCTCCGGCGAGTCCTTCGCCCGAAGCCCAACGAGTGGCCACGCCTGGATCTGGTCTTGCTCGGGATGGGACCCGACGGACACACGGCGTCGCTGTTTCCCGGATCCGGTGCACTGGACGTTCAAGTACACTGGGTGGTCCCCAACTATGTGGAAAGGCTCAAGGCGTGTCGGCTGACCTTGACGCT
Organism: Terriglobia bacterium; assembly: GCA_035945295.1. Taxonomy (GTDB): domain Bacteria; phylum Acidobacteriota; class Terriglobia; order UBA7540; family UBA7540; genus QHZK01. The sequence continues at coordinate 31,804 of DASZAI010000047.1, forward strand.
TCCTGTCTTGAATGCCGCAGGATGCGTCATTTTTCTCGTAGCTGGCGAAGATAAGGCAGAAACCGTGCGGCAAGTCCTGGAGGCGTCAAGCGGGCCTGACAGATTTCCAGCGCAGAGGGTTCGCCCGACGAACGGTCAAGTGAGCTGGTATCTGGACGAGGCTGCCGCGGCGCTTCTCTAATTTGCTGATCGCGGCCATACTCATCGGACGTCCGGTCGCTATCGCGCTACCGCGCAATCGCGTCGCAAGTCCGTTCCGAGCTGGGTTCTGAGGCTTCCGAGGACTCCATGGCGTCTGTCATGCCTCGCGTGAAGATTGCACCGTCGATTCTATCGGCGGACTTCACCCGGCTGGGAGAACAGGTGAAAGCCGCCGAGCAGGCGGGAGTCGGCCGCGTGCAGATTGACGTGATGGACGGGCGGTTTGTGCCCAACATCACTTTCGGGACCCTGGCCGTCGAGGCGCTGCGTCCGCTCACCGACTTGATCCTGGAAGTTCATCTTATGGTCACGCCTCCAGAAGAGTTCATCGAGAAGTTCGCCCGCGCCGGCGCTGACACCCTGATCGTCCACCAGGAGTCCACGCCGCACTTGCATCGCGCCATTCAGCACATTCACGCCCTCGGCAGGAAGGCGGGTGTTGCGCTCAACCCCTCCACTCCGGCGACGCTGCTCTCGGAGGTGTGGGAGAGTTTGCAACTCGTGCTGGTGATGACCGTCAATCCGGGCTTTGGCGGCCAGGAATTCATTCCCGCGATGCTCCAAAAAGTGAGCCAAGTGCGGGCGGAAATCGAGAAGGGCGGCCTTGATTGCGAACTTGAAGTAGACGGTGGCATCCATGAGGAAACTGCGGCGCAGGTAGTGGAGGCAGGCGCCGACGTCCTGGTTGCAGGCAGTAGCGTCTACGACGCCAAGGACGGCGTAGCTGCGGCGGTCGCCAGGTTGCGTGCGGCGGCCTCCGCTTGATAACGCCGGAGGGCCGGGGATGTCCCGCTCGCACCCTGCGTTTGCACTTTAGAAACGTTCAACTGGGAAGGCAGGGCAGGGAGGGTTTTGGGCGCACCCTCCCTTGATCCGTGTGGCGGCGAGCTTCCTGCTAACGTGCGACTAATGAGGCAGAAACTTCGAGACATAAGGCGAGTTGCGCTCGGACCCCACCCCGGAACGCCGGTAGTGACCCGAGGGTCCTTCTCCCAGAAATTCTGAGAACCAGGCCTCGTGCTCGATCTCCTCGTGCAGAATGCCCAGCGACAGATCATAAGTGCGATGATCCTTGCCGGCGGTGTAGTTGCAGATTGCCGTGTACCCGCCGATGGCGCAGCGTTCAGCGCTCACCAGCACTTGCAGCATCGCCTGGATGTCTTTCGGATTCTTCGGCAAGTTGGCGGGTGGGCACGCCGAGATGTCGTGAAAGGCGTTCATGCTGTCGGGCAGTCTGCCGCCCAACTCGTAGATGCGGGGAACGAGCGCCTCGAAGTGATTGCGGTCCTCGATTCGGGCATCCTCAGTAATTTCCTTGAGTCCTTCTCCTTCGAGGCCGATCAGGTTCACTCGCAGGATCGTGTAATAATAGAAGGTGGTGAGTTCAGCGGAGGCGTTGCGCAGCAGCATATCGAGGAGCTTGTCAACGTCGATTCCGGCCTTCTGCACCACTTCACGAGCTACTCGAGCCATAATCTCCTCCCTTCGCGATGAGCATTTTGGGTGGTACCCATTGAGTTTGCCATGCACCGGCGTCCAGGTCAAATTATACGGATTGGCGTGCGGCGATACGCGCATCGCCCAGCCGCGGTGAGGGGAAAAAACTTCTTGACAAGCCTCGGTTAGGCTCATTAGACTACCGATGGCATCGGGGGAAAATCAGGGGCGGCGGGTAATCCAAGACCGGCCCCGCAAAAGGAGTTCCGAGAGATGAGAAGCAAACAGCTCAAGCGACACACCCTCCTGTTCATCGTCCTTTTAGGGCTTGCTTCGGTTCCGGCCTTCGCCGGTTCGGCGGTCATTGGTTCGGTCGCCGGAAGCATGAACTCGACGGTGGCGGGACAGCCAGTTTTGCCTAACTCCGTGGTCTTCAGCGGCGACACATTGAAAGTTAACGATGGAGCGACGGTCATCGCGTTGAATAACGGCAGCCGGCTGGTGTTTGGACGTGAGACCGAGGCTTCCTTCCTGCGCGACAGCAGTAACGTGACCGTCCTGCTTGGGCAGGGGAATGTCTCCGTATTCGACCCCGATTCCAGCGCCGGGTTGCAGGTCAAGGCGAGCGATCTGTCAATCGTACCGGCCAAGGGCTTCAAGACGCTCGGCGAAGTGGCGATGTCGAACGGGGCAGTTACGGTGGCCGTCAAGGAAGGTTCTCTGCGCGTCGAGGGCAACGGAGCGCCGGTGGAAGTGACCAAGGGTCAGGTGATCACCATCCATCCAAAGACGTCTCGCGCGCCCCAGGCCGGTGGCGCACAGAGCATGGGAGGTAGTAACACCGATGTGATCCTTGACGCGGCCGGCGTCGCTGCCGGAGCGATAGCGGCGATCTTGGCTGGCATCGGGATCTCACGCGCCAACGACGCCAAGTCGGCGGCGCAGGCGGCTACCGCTGCGGCCAATACGGCGAACACCAGCGCCCAGGCTGCAACCGCAGCAGCGAACACAGCGGACGCTGATGCCAAGGCGGCGCAGGCTACGGCGAATTCGGTCGGCTGCGCGCTGAACAACTTTAATGATAACACCTTCGGCGTACCGAGCCCGTATACGCCTCCTTCGGGCTCAAGCTGCTAGTCAGTGACTTGCTGAAGGACGCTGAGCGTTCGTCTTTGTGCGCTCTCTCTGAGACGCTCTGAGTAACGGATCAAACATGGGCGGCAGTCGGTCAGTGAACTTCCGGCGGCCGCCCATAGCTGTTTTTTGCCGCGATCTCTGGTTCGAACTCCACCGCCCGACAAGCTTCGCCTTTCTTCCACTTTTGCGCTCGGGCTTAACGACCTCCTAAAGTCGTCGGCGAGATTCAGGGACACCCGTCGCGGCCCCACTGTCGGTAGTGCCTAAATTCAGATATTCCTCGCCGTGTCTCTTGTTGACAACCGCCAGCCGTTCGCCCTAGACTCACCCCGCGGATTTCAAAAATCTGCGGGTTGGGAAACCGCCGCCTGACCCCGATAAAAAAGGAGCCCTAGAATGTTTCGTGAGAGTTCCAAAGCATGGCGTTCGCTTGCGGTTCGGCTTTTCGCGGTGATATGTCTCGGAATAGTAGGGTCGATTTCCGCGCTGGGCGGGTCGACGGTAGTCGGCTCGGTGGCCGGAAGCTTGAATTCGATGGTCGGAGATCAGCCCGTACTGCCGAACGCGGTCATCTTTAGCGGTGATACCGTGCGGGTGAAGGATGGCGCAACCGTGATCGCCGTGAGCGGCGGGAGTCAATTTGTTGTGGGCCGCGAGAGCCAGGCATCATTTCTGCGTGATGGCAGCACCATCTCCGTCTTGCTTGGACGCGGTAATCTCTCGGTCTACGAGACGAGATCGACGCTTGGTCTCGAAGTGAAAGCGGACGGCCTGTCCATCGTACCTGAGAAGGGATTCAAGACGCTTGGCGAGGTAGCGATGCTCGATGGGGCGGTGAGAGTCACCGTGAAGGAAGGGATTCTGCGTGTCGAAGGAAACGGGTCACCGATCGAAGTGGCGAAGGGCAGGACAATCACGATCCAGCCGAAGATGATGCGTGCGCCACAGGCGAATGTGAGCGGAGGAAACCACTCCCAAAAGGTGTTGACGCTAGCCGCTCTCGGTGTGGGTGCCGCAGGGCTTGTCATCGGCGCGGTCGGGATTTCCCGCGCCAACACCGCGAACGACGCAGCGAAGGCGGCGTCCAACACGGCGGCATCGGCGGCTAACGCCGCGGCGGCCGCGGCACTGGCAGCCCAGGCTGCAACCAACCTGGCGAGTGCTGTCGAAAAGGCGTCTTTGCTGGAATCAAACCTCGTCGGGTGCGACCTGAACCAATTCGCCAACTCGCAGGGCCAGCCGAGCCCGTACACACCGCCCCCGGGTTTCTCGTGTCAATAGAGGGATAGGGATTGCGGCGGTCGAGAGCCCTCAAGATCGAGCGCCTCGCCAGCCAGGGCGGGGGCTCTTCACCCGCTCTCCGAGATCCGGCGAATTCTTGCGCCCACGCTCGTAAGCCTTTCATCGATTCGCTCGTACCCGCGGTCGATGTGGTAGACGCGATCGACCAGTGTCTCGCCCTCGGCTGCAAGGCCAGCGAGTACTAAAGAAGCGCTGGCTCGGAGGTCGGACGCCTGGACCTGGGCGCCGCTCAATCTGGTCTTGCCGCGCACGACCGCCCGCCGGCCGTCTACCGTAATATCCGCTCCCATGCGCAGCATTTCCAGCGCGTGCAGGAAGCGGTTCTCGAAGATCGTCTCCGTAATGACCGATGAACCTTCGGCCTGAGTGACCAGAGCCGTATACTGCGCCTGCATATCGGTGGGAAACCCGGGATACTCCTGCGTCACAATGTCCGCGGCGCGCAGGGCTCCCGAACAAGTCACCCTTAGCGTGTCGGTTGCCGGCGAGCCCGCAGTTCGGGCGTCGCTTTCGACATTGACTCCGACCTCCCGAAGCTTGGCGATGACGGCCGTCAGATGACTGGCGTTGGCGCGCTCCAAGGTGAGGTGTCCGCCGGTGATGGCGGCAGCGACCATGAAAGTTCCGGTCTCGATGCGATCGGGAACAATGGTGTGATCGGCGCCGTGCAATTTGGCAACGCCGCGGATGATGACTTTGCCGGTGCCGGCGCCTTCGACTTGAGCTCCCATCTTGTTGAGCAGCCCCGCCAGGTCCCCAATCTCGGGTTCACAGGCCGCATTCTCGAGCACGGTTTCGCCGTCAGCAAGGGTCGCCGCCATCATCAGGTTTTCCGTGCCCGTGACTGAAACCGTGTCGAAGTAGAAAGTGGTCCCCTTGAGTCGATCAGCGTGCGCCTCCACGTACCCGTGGTCCATGGTAATTGTGGCGCCCAGCTTCTCAAGACCTTTGAGGTGCAGGTTAATCGGCCGCGCTCCGATTGCGCATCCGCCGGGCAGCGAGACACGGGCTTGGCCGAAACGCGCCACGAGAGGTCCTAGCACCAGCACCGAAGCGCGCATCTGTTTCACCAGCTCGTAAGGCGCGACAGGATTGAAGAGTTTACGGGCCTGAATCTCGACCCGATTCCCGTGTTCCTCGTGCTCGACGGAGGAGTCCGCGCCGAGCTCGTCGAGGAGGCTACGCAGTGTCACGATGTCACGCACGCGCGGGATGTTGCGCAGGACTACCCGTTGATCGGTGAGAAGGGCCGCCGTCATCGCTGGAAGGGCGGCGTTTTTCGCGCCTCGAATGGTCACCGTACCCTCGAGGGGGCGGCCGCCTTCGATGAGAAATTTGTCCATAGCTCTGCGCCTAACCTTGCCTTCGCATACGGCGAAATACCTTCGGGATGCTCGGCTCACGATCCAGCAAGTCGACAGCTTCGGTCATGGAGAGCCCTCGCAGGAGCATCAAAAGTGCCACCGGCAGGTGTCTGCCCGATTCTGCGAGAGCGCGCGCTGCTGTCTCGGGACTCGCTCCGGTGACCTGGACGAGAATATCCTTGCCGCGAGCGACCAATTTCTCGTTGTTGAGCTGCATGTTAATCATCAGGTTTGAGAAGACGCGTCCTAGGCGAACCATCGTGGCAGTGGAAAGCATGTTCAAGACGAGCTTCTGCGCGGTGCCGGCTTTCATGCGCGTCGACCCGGCAATGACCTCTGGCCCCGCCACCGGGACAATGGCGACGTCGGCCAGCCGAATGACCGGTGCTCCAGGATTTGAAGTCAGGACGACTGTTTTGGCGCCGAGCCTCCGCGCATGCCGTAGGCCGCCCAGCACGTAGGGCGTTCGACCACTGGCTGAGATGCCCACCAAAACGTCGCGTCGAGCAAATCGGATCCGGCGAAGGTCGCGAACCGCAAGCCGGGGGTCGTCCTCCGAGGCTTCCGTCGGTCTGAACATCGACTCAGGCGCGCCAGCCATCACCGCTATGATGCTGTCGGTACCGAACGTCGGAATGCACTCGGCAGCGTCGAGTACACCCAGGCGTCCGCTCGTTCCGGCGCCGAGGTAAACCAGTCGTCCACCTCGGCGGTTTGCTTGGATCGCCAACTCCGCCGCACGCGCGATCTGGGGAATCACCTTGCGGACGGCCGGGGCGACGGCGTGGTCCTCCCGATTGATGATTTCGAGGATGGCGCGCGTGGACTTCTTGTCTAGATCGACGGAGATCGGGTTCGATTGCTCCGTGATGCGCCGCAAGCTCGAAGCTTTATTACGTGGCAATAAGCCCCGAGTGGTTGCCGCTGTCGTTCCAGCTCTTTTCATGACACTTGCGCCACCGATCCTCGGGAGCGCTCGCTAGTCTTTTCCTGAAAGTGTCTCCCAGCCTCGGCGTGAGAAGTCCCAGTAGAGAAGATAGCCCGCGATCGCTGACATTGCCAGAAGGACGAAGCCGGCACCCAGTGATCCAAGGCACAGCTTGCCGATTCCGAACATGGCCGTCGACACCAGCAAGCATCCAAGGGCCCAGTCGAGCAGGTTGTACCAATTGCTTTGGCTGGGTGTAACCTCCGGCGCAAGTCGCGCGATGTGCCGCCAGCCGACAAGCGAAGGGCGCACCCGACGGTAGAACTCGAGCAGCTTCGATTCCGGCTCGGGTTGGGTGAGATAGGTGGTGATGAGCCAGGCGGCGGTGGTTATCCCGACTGTCGTCACGATGCTCTTCGCGAATACGACCGAAGACGAACCGGAGAAGTGGACCACGGTGTGAAGGATCGCCGTCGTGATCGCCGCCGCGCTCATAGCGGAAACCTCTGACCAGGCGTTGATGCGCCACCAGAACCAGCGGAGCAAGTAGACCGCGCCGGTGCCCGCTCCCACGCCGAGCAGTAACTCCCAGGCTCCGGCGACCGAGGTCATGATAAGAGACACCGCGGCGCCAAGCAGTGCAAGGAACGCCGTCGCCACCTTTGACATCGTTACATAGTGCCGCTCGTCACGGCCCGAGACCAAAAAGCGGCGATAGAAATCGTTGACGAGATAAGACGATCCCCAATTGAGCTGTGTCGCAATCGTCGACATGTAGGCGGCAGCGAACGCAGCCAGCATTAGGCCCCGCCAGGCGGCTGGCAGGTAATCGACCCAAACCTTAAGGTAGCCGATCTCCGGGTCGGCGAGATGAGGATACAGAACAACCGATACCAGCGCGGTGAGGACCCACGGCCACGTCCGCAGGCCGTAGTGCGCCAAGTTAAACCACAGTGTCGCCCATAGCGAGTGTTTCTCGTTCTTGGCCGAGAACATGCGTTGTGCTACGTACCCGCCTCCGCCGGGCTCGGCTCCGGGATACCAGTTGGCCCACCAACTGAGTCCCAGATAGACCGCGAAGGTCCCGAAGGGCATCCAGGGTGAGCTGAAGTCGGGAATGAAGGCGATGATCGACCCACCGGTACCGTACGTTGCGCCGCGCGCCGCGTCTACGAGAGCAAGTTTATGCTTGAGCGCGCTCAAGCCTCCCACCGCTTTGATGCCGTAGTACGCGAGCACAGTGACCATGGTCATTTTGAGGACGAATTGGATGAGATCCGTCCAGAGGACACCCCACAGCCCGGAGATAAAGGTATAGAAGCTCGTGACGCCAATGATCCCGAAAATGATCAGCACTGCCACAGTCTTCGAAACACCAAGTGCCGTGCCCAGGATTTTCTCCATCGCCAAGTTTACCCAGCCGACGATGAGGCAGTTCATCAAGACTCCGAAGTAGAGCGCACGAAAGCCGCGCAGGAACGCCGCGGGCTTGCCAGCGTAACGGAGTTCGACCAGCTCGACGTCCGTTATGATCTCAGCGCGACGCCAGAGTCGGGCGAAGAAGAAAACGGTCATCATGCCGCTGAAAAGGAAGCACCACCAAAACCAGTTTCCGGCGATACCTTGGCGTGCCACAAATCCTGTGACGGCCAGCGGCGTGTCGGCGGCAAACGTCGCCGCCACCATCGAGGTTCCCGCGAGCCACCAGCTCACCTCCCGCCCGGACACGAAGAAGTCGTCTGTGCTGGCACTGGCCTTCTTGCGGTAATAGAGGCCGATCAGGAGGTTGACGGCAAAGTACGCGGCGACCACGAGCCAGTCCACGAGCGTAATCTTCATAGAGTTGTGTAGTCCCTGGTTGACAGAAGAAGCGCGACAGTATATAGCAAATGACGCCGTCGCGGTAGAAGAAACCACGGGCTCGGATTGGTGCATCAAGCAGTCTCTCTCGCGGCGACTCGCAATCGCGCTCAAAACTCTTGATGAGACTTGGCCGACAACTTTGTGTATCGATCATGGCGGCATGGATGGTATTAGTCCCTTGCCTCGCCGCTCAGAAACGTTCCCGGCCGCGCCCCACTTCTCGTGCCCATCCGGCGGCAGTGGGCGGCAAGCTCGCCGCGATCGCTTCCGACGTCCAGAAGGCGATCGACGAAGGCAAGACGCCCGGCGCTGTGGTGATAATAGGGAATCGGGGAAGAATCGTTTACCGCCGCGCCTTTGGACGCCGGGCCCTGGTACCCCGCAAACTGCCGATGCGCCTCGACACGATCTTCGATCTGGCTTCGCTGACCAAGGTGATCGCGACGACCACGGCCGTCATGCAGCTTTTCGAACAAGGCAAGATTCGCCTCGAGCAACCGGTCGCCGACTACTGGCCGGAGTTCGGCGCCAACGGGAAGAGCGAAATTACGATACGCGAGCTGATGACGCACTACTCCGGCCTGCGGCCCGACCTCGACCTCAAGCCGCCGTGGTCCGGCTACGCGACCGCGATGAAGATGATCGCCGCCGAAACGGCCATCGCGCCGCCCGGCACGCGATTCATCTACAGCGACATCAATTACGAGACGCTGGGTGAAGTGGTGCGGCGCGTTTCCGGACAGCCACTGGACGTTTATTGCCGCGAGCACGTCTTCAAGCCGCTGGGCATGATCAGTACGATGTTCCTGCCGCCACCACGTCTGAAGGGGCGGATCGCGCCCACCCAATATCAGAACGGCACGAGTGGAAAGATGCTCTGGGGAGAGGTTCATGACCCGACGGCTTACGCCATGGGCGGTGTCGCCGGTCATGCCGGTCTGTTTTCAACGGCCGATGATCTGGCCATCTTCGCCCAGATGCTGTTGAACGGCGGTGTCTACAGGGGGCGACGGGTGTTGAGCGCACTCTCCGTGAATAAAATGACCACACCAGAGACTCCACTCGCCAAGATGGTGGTGAGAGGACTCGGCTGGGACATCGATTCTCCCTATGCCTCGAATCGCGGCGAGTTGTTTCCTATCGGCTCGTTCGGGCACACAGGGTTCACCGGAACGGACATCTGGATCGATCCCTTCTCGAAAACGTATGTGATACTGTTGACTAATGCGGTGCACCCGGTGGGCGAAGGTAACGTGATCGCGTTGCGCGCTCAGGTTGCCGACGTGGCCGCCGCGGCATACGCCCGAACACCTACGCCCGCGGAACTCGCCGCCCGGCTTTCTTCCACCGGCTACTGGGAACTCATGAACAGTTACCGGACTGCGCCCTCTCATCCGGAAAAGGTGGAGACGGGCATCGATGTGCTGGAAAGCGAGAACTTTGCGCCGCTGGCGGGGCGTCGCGTCGCACTCATCACCAATCAGACCGGTCGTGACAGCGCCGGCCGGCGCACCATTGACGTGCTTGCCCATGCGCCTGGAGTGAAGCTGGTCGCTATCTTCAGCCCGGAACACGGCCTATTTGGGACCGCCGATGCGCGCGTGCCTTCGACGAAAGAGCCCGTTACCGGACTGCCGGTGTTCAGTCTGTACGGCGAGACCGAACGCCCAACGGAGAGGATGCTGGAAGGTGTGGACGCGCTCGTGTACGATATCCAGGACGCCGGCGCCCGGTTCTACACGTATGAGACCACCCTCGGCTACTCGATGGAGGCCGCGGCGCGCAAAGGGATCCCGATCTACGTGCTCGACCGCCCGGACCCGATCGGCGGTGTCCTGGTCGAGGGACCGATGTTGGACGGCGACCAAGTGTCGTTTGTCGGCTACTTCCCTTTGCCCGTGCGCCACGGGATGACAATTGGCGAACTGGCGACGCTGTTCAATGGAGAGAAAGATCTGAGGGCGAAGCTCGAAGTTGTGAAGATGCGCGGCTGGCGCCGCTCCGACTGGTACGACGAAACGGGTTTGGCGTGGGTGAATCCCTCGCCCAACTTGCGCAATATGACCGAGGCCGCGCTCTACCCGGGTGTCGGAATGATCGAGGGAGCGAATTTAACTGTCGGACGCGGCACTGACACGCCGTTCGAGGTGCTGGGCGCACCTTGGATCGATTCCAAGAAGCTCGCCGACTATCTCAACGCGCGCCGGATCCAGGGAGTACGCTTTTTGCCCTACGACTTTACGCCTCGAGAAAATCGTTTTGCCGGCGAGGTTTGTCATGGCGTCCAACTCGATCTGGTGGACCGCGACGCGCTCGACGCTCCGGAGCTTGGAGTAGAACTCGCCCACGCCTTGTACCAACTGTTCCCGAAGAGTTTCGAGATTGACAAGACACTGCCCCTCGTCGGCTCGCGCGCCGCGCTGGATGCGATCAAGCGCGGCCAGGATCCGCGGCGGATTGCGTATCATTGGGAGCAGGATCAACTCGGGCCATTCCGTAAGCTGCGCGCAAGGTACTTGCTGTATCCGTAGACTTGTTCTCGCTCGGGTATGGCGTTCTGTTCGCCGGATTCCTGGGACGCCAGAGGGAGGAACCATGGCGCTGAGTTTCAATACTGACATCCGGCCGCTGTTCCGTGACTCCCCGGATGTGGAGTCGATGAAGCACTACGGTCTCGACCTCTCGTCGTACGTCGACGTGAAGGCCCAGGCGAAGGAGATTCTCGCCACGCTGGAAGACGGGAGCATGCCCTGCGATGGACCGTGGCCGGAAGAACGCGTAGCGCTCTTCAAGCAATGGATGGAAGAAGGAATGGCGCCGTAAGCGTGCTCGGCCTGGGCTGGAGTCCCACTTGCCCTTGCCGAGGTACACGCGCTACACTTCGAGCCGCGGTAAGGCCCTTGGGCCGCCAGACCGAATAATGCCCGGGCGACAGGCCTACGCTGAGCTGGTTGGGGGAGGACGATGACCAGAAAACTACACGCGCTTCAATCGAGTGCCGTTATTACCGGCGCAATCGTGCTGGCAGGGGTCTCGATTCCTTTCGGCAGCGGACTTTACGCCAAGCACAAGGCGGAGGAAGCGGTTCCCGATGACGCGACGGCGCAGCTTTTCCAATTGCTCGACTCTTCCCGCGACGGTAAGCTCGCAGACTTCTACCTGCTTGCCGACGTTTACAAGGATGCGAGCAAGCCGGATGACGAGTATCGTCACGTGTTGCGTCTCGACTATGACAAGAGCCGCGGGTTTGGCAAGCTGAACCTCTGGGTGCGCAGCGTCGGAAAGATGACTCCTCAGCAGCTCCAGACTTACACTCCCAAGCAGATTTACGATTTTGCTGAAACCGACCTGGAAAAATACGTCAAGACGACAGCCAGCGCTTTCGGCGGTTCCGGCGACCTTTACCTGCGCGCCGATGGCGACGGTCCACTGGCGACGTCATCCATTACCGACGACGTCCGCAAATCCTATGACGTCTTCGTGACGCAGTATGTCTTGCCCGCACTGCAGAAGAAGTGAGCCTTTATCCTCGGTCGACCGAGCCCGCGGCCTGCCCCACTGACCTCTGGATTCGCTTATCGCAGCACTAGCCTCTGATAGGTGGCTGGGTTGCCGAATGAAGCAGGGAACAGTCTGTCGGCTTTGGAGTCAAAGCTGATGTGCTCGTTCTCCTCTTCACCCGTTCCCGCCGGACTGCCCGGTGGTGGAGGCAGCACCTTGCGCGCTCCGAAGCTCAGGCCGATTTCGTAGCCAGCGTGGAACTTGCCGCCATCGAAGTAGCCGACCGGGATGGCGATATCCCCGGAAAATCCCGCCACCGTTTTCTTCCAGGCCGTCTTGATGTCGTGGTCGTAGTCGCGCGGGTGAGGACGCGGTGGTAGATAGTCCTCTTCCGAGAAGATACTCGGCGGGACGCCGGCGAAGTTGCCGGGACTGAACAGCAGCAAGTATTCGTCGCCATCAGCGGCGGCGCGAGTGAAGTTCCGGCGAAAGGCGGTCTCGATGGTCAGGCGGACCACGTCACCCTTCTCGATATCGCGTCCCGTGAACGGCTGATAAAGCTGGGGATCGGTCACGTCGACGCCTACGTAGAGGTACTGCGCGTCCCAGCAGAGCGCGAAGCGGGCCGCAAACTGCGCCGGGCCCGCCCATAGCTTCGGGTCGGAGTGGAGTTGCGTGGGTTCGTCGAGAACGTAAGATGGCCCGTTCTGCCATTTGGCGAAGTTGCCGTCGAGCGTAGGCGCCGACGACAAGTGGCGAGCCTCGATCACATCGTAATCCTCGTTCCACACCAACCTGCCGTCGGGCCGATGCTTGAATGCCGGATCGGCCTCGACCTCCGCCAGCCGAGCCCGAGTCATGGCTGGAAACGGCGTGATTTCAGGCAAAAGCTTCGAGAATCGGCTCGCGCCGCTGAGTCCGGTGAGCGAAGCCTGGAGGGCACCGATACGCTCCGCAATGCGTCGGGTGTCAATCGGCCGGCGCGTCTCGACGAACAGTGGCTTGAAGACATTGTCCTGCCACCAATAATCGCCGTACGTGTGGAGATACGCACTCAGGAGTTGTGCTCCGTCCTTGTCATACTGGTCGAGAAGAGCCTTTTGTTCCGCCCGCTCGGGATGATAGCCGGTCGAGTTCCACAGGTATGAGGCCACGGTTTCGAGCGGGATCATCGACGCGTGCGCCTGGTTCATAGGATTCGAGACCAGCCCACTCACCGTCTCAGGAAGGTCGGGGTCGCGACCGCGCATGGGGCCAAGATTCAAGCGCCAGCGGATGCCATCGTTAACGGGGAAATTATCCCAGATGAGTGGCGGACGACCGAGGTAGCGGCTCCACTCGCGGGCGTCCGCGACGGTGATGGTGGGCGAAACGACTTTCGTTCCTGTCCATACCAGGTCGACATGGGAATTAACACCGGCACCCAGTTCCTTGATGTAGTCGCGACTGCCCCAGGCGTTGGTGTAAGTCGTCGGAGTCACGGTGAGGTGGTTCCGGGGAGATTGCGCGACCAGGTAACGATCGAGTTTGTTGATGACGTAGACGTGCGCCGCGGCGAGCGTCTTGAAGCGCGCCTGGTCAGCGGGATTCTGTAGGTCCTGAGGTACGTCGTCAAGAAACAGGGCAAAGCAACTGACGCCAAGCTTGGCGACGCTATCGAGCTTGCTGGTCAGCTTGGCGAAGTCCACGTCAGTGGAGTAAGTCATGGAGAGGCCAGGGCTGATCGCGAAGCAGAAGTCCACGAAGTTCGCGTGCGCCGTCGTGACGAGTTCGCCCAGTCTATGCATCTGGTCCGGCGGATAAGGTTCAGCCCAGAGCTTACGGTGGTAAGGATCGTCCTTGGGCGCGTAATAGTAAACGTTCATGGCGTGATCGCCCTCGAAACGCAATACGTCGAGGCGGTCCTGGTGGCTCCAAGGCGCGCCGTAGAATCCTTCAACGATGCCGCGGATCGGGAAAGACGGGGAATCGGCGATCCGGACGCCATTCTCGACGCGCAGCGCCTTGGGGTGCGGCAGGAGATTCGCCCCTAGGCTGGACGGCCAAACGTGGACGAGATCAGGCAGACGATCGAGCGCGTTATGGAAACCCTCCGTCGCAGCGGCGGTGATTCGAATCCGCTGCGGCCGGGAGGATCGCCCGCCATACTGCAGCTCGATGACGTAGCCCTGGATCGCAAGCTCCGGAGTCAACGCGGCGGCCGCCGCTCCGGAACTGCGCTTCAGAGTTCGCAGAAAGGATTCGGGGCCGCCTTGGTTTTGAAGCAGTTCAATCAGCATCGAGACGTGCCGGGCTTTTGCCTGGCGGGTGGTCGTGAGCGGCACGACCGCAGCGCCGTTTGCGGCTGCGATCTGGTCGAGCTGGGCGCCCAGCCTGGGGTCAGCTCCCGGCGGAGATACGACGCCCCATGTCGCTTGCGCGGCGGACAACAGGCGGGGCCCAGCCATCGTCAGATCCACTAGCAGCAGCACCAGGATGCCGGCGACGCGTGGCCCACGGTATTCCAGAACAAGATGCCAAGTTGGTCGTGAATGCACGGTTGCGTTTCCTCAGGAAGATCGTCTCTGCCACCAACGCCACAACCCGTAGGCCGGGACGCCGCTCCCCATCAGCGCGAGACCCCAGAGTGAGTCCGTGCGACGCTCGAGGAAGGTGTTCACGAGAAAGAGCGCCGCAAGCAGAGCGAAAATTGCCGGAACGACAGGATAGCCCCAGGTGCGATAGGGACGGGGCAAGCCGGGCTCACGGCGCCGCAGGACGAAGATCGAGGTGGTGACCAGGCCGTAGAAAAGCCATTCGGAAAATAGCACCTTTGTGTAGAGCGCTTCGTAAGTGCCACTCAGTGCGAAAATTCCCGCAATCGCCGCCTGCGCCACGATCGCGATCGCCGGCGTCTGAAATCTGGGATTAACCGACGCGAGCGCCTTGGGAAAAAGTCCGTCGCGAGCCTGAGCATAGGGAACACGCGAACCTGATAGGATCGAACCGTTGAGTGTGGCAAAGGTAGAAATGAGCACTCCGATCGCGACAAAGGCGCCGCCTGCGCCACCCAGGAATCGGCGCGCGGCGGCGGCGGCGACAGTGTTGGTCGCGAGCACAGCGCGGGGCTCGAGGACATAGAAGTAGGCTATGTTGACCAGCACGTAGACCGCGAGCACCAACAGTGAGCCCAGAATTAAAGCCGTGACCATGTTGCGCTCCGGGTTCTTGACCTCACTCGCTACCATGCTCAGGTTGTTCCACCCGTCGTAAGCCCAGAGCGCCGAAACCGTGGCCACCCCAAAGGCAGCAAGGAATCCGTGATGGGTCGTTTTCATCAAGAGCGGCCGGAAATGTTCAAAGGATCCGTGGCCGAGAGTAAGTCCCAGTACGATGAGGACCGCGAGAACGAGGAGCTTGGAGGCAGTGAACACGGTCTGAACTAGGCCGCTGCGCCGCACCCCGAGCACGTTTATTCCCGAGAGGAGCAGGATCATCACTGTGCCGCCGATCTGGAGGCCGGTGAGCCGCACGAGGCGGTCGGATCCGGCAAGATGGAGCTCTTGGGTAAGAACCACATTGTTGAGCGTGGG
Organism: Terriglobia bacterium; assembly: GCA_035945295.1. Lineage (GTDB taxonomy): Bacteria > Acidobacteriota > Terriglobia > UBA7540 > UBA7540 > QHZK01. Next base: position 47,109 of record DASZAI010000047.1, read on the forward strand.
GAAAAAATAGGTCAGGTAGATGACAAACCCGGTGCCGATGGCCGCGATCGAGGCAGTCTTGGCCACGATGAAGTACGTCCATCCATAGAGGAAACCGAGCATGGGGCCGTAGGCACGATGGAGATACGCGTATTCTCCGCCCGCCGCAGGAATCGCCGCGCCAAGCTCCGCGTAGCCCATCGCGCCGAACAGACTCAGTACACCGGCGAACGCCCAGACGACAATGACCATCAGCGGCGTGCCGACATGCTGGAGCATGATGCTTGGCACGACAAAGATCGCCGTACCAATCATGGTGCCGGCTACGACCGAGATCGCCCCGTAGACCCCCAGTCCTCTGGCGAGTTCAGTCCGTTCTTCCATCACTCGACCCTCGGAACTCGCTCACTCGAACGACCACTGATCAGGCTGGCGGTCCATCCGCAGACGAAGGTCACCGTAGTTCCGATGGCCACGTACCACGTCCAGGCGATGGCGACGACGTGCAGCGCATTCCCCAGCAAAACCACGCCCAGAACCGCGAGTGCCAGTACCGCGCCCAGGAGCGTACCGCGGCTCGTCGCGCGCTTGGTGAGCGATCCCAAAAGGAAGACGCCGAGCATGCTTCCGTACGGCACCGAGGCGATCGTGAGTGCCAGCTCGAGCACGCTCTCGTGGAGATATTGGGCGTAGAGTGCGATGGCTATCAACACCCCGCCCCAGGCCAGCGTGAGACCGCGGGAAACGCGCAGGTAGTGGCGCTCATCGCCCTGCGGTTTGAAAAAAGGCTTATAGAAGTCCACGACCGAACTGGAAGCCAGGGAATTGAAGGCTGCGCTCAGGTTGGACATTGCCGCAGCGATGATGGCCGCGATTACGAGACCGGCGAGTCCCCGCGGCAGCGTCGTTACGACGAAGGTCGGGAAAATGCGGTCCGGACGTGTGAACGGCTGCGCGGGCGGATAGTGGTGATAGTAAGCGAACAGGACGACTCCAACGACGAGAAACAGCGCGAACTGGAACAGAATCACCAAGCCGCTTGAGAGCAGCGCGCCTTGGCTTTGCCGCTTGGAACGCGCGGCGAGCAGTCGTTGTACGATTAACTGGTCGGTACCGTGGCTGGCGCTGGTGAGAAACGTTCCACCCACCAGCCCCGACCAGAACAGATACGGATCGTGCCAGTTGAATCGGAAGTCGAAAACCGTGAACTTGTGGCCCGCGCTTCCCGCCAATCGAACGACCTCCCCCCACCCTCCGGGAATGCTGTGCAGCGCCAGCGCGAGAACCAATACTGTACCCGAGAGGTAGATCGTTAACTGGATGACATCGGTCCAGATGACCGCCGTCAGGCCGCCTTCAAACGTATAAAACAGCGTCAGCACGGTGATGATGATAACCGAAGCAAGGATGCCGGTCCTGAAAATCACTCCGATGACGATCGAAATCGCGAACACTCGGACACCTTCGGCCAAGGCGCGTGTCATAAGAAAAAGTGCTGCAGTGAATACCTTGAGTTCCTGGCCAAACCGTTTCTCGATGAGCTGATAGGCTGTAAAAAGTTCGCCGGCAAAATAGCGAGGGATGAATATGACACTCACCACCACCCGTGCCACCAGATACCCGAAGACGAGCTGCAAAAAAGCCAGGTTCGAGCGGTAGGCGATACCTGGAGTGCTGATGATGGTCAGGATGCTGGTTTCCGCCGAGACGACCGACAAGGCGATCGCCCACCAGGGAAGCCTTCGGCCGCCCAGGAAATAATCGTGCAGCGTGCGCTGGTCCTTGCGAAAGTGAGCTCCAAAGAGGGTGATGGCGACAAGGTAGGCAATAACCACGGCGAGGTCGAGCGAGCTAAAGGCCACATCAACTCCAGGGAACCTTTGCTGGCCTCCGGTGTCTACCTAAGCGGGTCTGATTACCAAATCCGGCGAGACCCCGCGCGGCCGTCTCCATCGATCACTAGCATTGGAGGACAACCCCACACTTTACACTTCCTCGTTCAGCCGTTAAAGTAAAAGCTACATCCCAACGTATGTGGATGTGCATCCAAATCGAAGGGGCGCAAAAGTCGAGCGAACAAGACGGAAGAGACGGACTTCATGTTGAGTAAGTGAATAATTCCACAGATTTTGCTTGAAAATTCCCACGAGTCTTGATACATGGATGGGCGCACTAAAAGAGGGCGCGCCGGAGACGCGGGCCGGGATGAGCGGATACTGTTGCGGTAGTCCCCGCGGCTGGCGCGCTTTATCGTTTCAAGGCCACATTCCACTGATTGAGGTAGTCTGGCAATGAAGATGAAAACCACAATTTTCTTGACCTTGACGGTGCTGGTCGCCCTGGGCGGGCTCGAGATGGCGCCTGGGGCCGGGGCGCCGGCAGAGCGCTTGGTTCCGGCCCAGGAAGCAGCGGGCGGGCAGCAAGCTGGCGCCGAGAAGAAGCCAGCCTGGAAGAGCCGCGAAGAGTACGACGCCTTTCAGGCGATGGCCGGCGAAAAGGATCCGAACAAGCGCATCTCACTGGCCGAGGCGTTCTTGCAGAAGTACTCGAACTCCGACTTCAAAGACCAGGCTTATCAGGTGGAGATGAGCACCTACCAGCAGTTGGGTGACAGCGCCAAAGCCATTGATGCCGCACACAAGGCGGTGGCGGCGAACTCTGAGAACATCGCCGCGCTCAACTATCTGGCATTTGCCTTTCCTTTCGTTTACAAGCCTGATGCACCGGACAAGGACACCAAACTCGCCCAAGCCGAGGCCGACGCAAAGCAAGGTTTAGCAGCTCTGCAGAAACTGCAGCGGCCCGACAACGTGCCCGAGGATCAGTTCAACCAGCAGGTGAAGGTGCTCCGCGCTAACTTCAACGCGGCGCTCGGCTTCGTCGCCTTGCAGCGCAAGGACTATGCCGCCGCCATCACAGCGCTCAAGACGGCGCAGGAAGACAATCCGAACGACCCGTACGTCACCTACCGCCTGGGTCTGGCCTACCTCTATTCCACGCCGCCCGACTTCGACAACGCCATCTGGAATCTGGCACGCGCCGACGACCTAGCTAAGGCGGCCAAGAGCCCCGATGCTGCGAACATTGACACGTTTTTCGGTCGAGTTTACGTAGGCCGTCATGGGTCAGACGCAGGGGAGAAAGATGTCCTTACCCAGGCCGCGACCTCCGTGGCGCCGCCTGCGGGCTTCAAAGTACCGCCTCCCGAAAAACACAAGCCCACTGGCAACGCGGCGATCGACGCTTTCTACAACATCGAGGACAACCTGCGTGTCGGCGGCGACCAGGCCAGTCAGGCCTTCCAGCAGTTGAAGGGTCAACCGTTTGCCATGGGCGGGCAGGTCGTAAGCACGGAGAAGGGCAGCGATGCAGGAAGCTATATGGTTCGAATCGCTGTGACCGACGAATCCAAGGCCAAGGATGGCGCCTACGACATTGAGTTGAAGGACTCACAGCCGGAGGCCAAGGACCTTCAGAAAGGCGACTTGGTGCGCTTTGACGGGACCATCACGGCATATTCCGTCACGCCGAGCTTTTATCTGAGCCTGGACGGGAAAATTAATCCCGACGATCTCGCTGCCGCTGCGGATAAGCACAAGAAGACCCCGGCTAAGAAGGCTCCGGCACATCGCCGGCCTACGACCACGCATCGCACCGCGCAATAGCGAGACTCACAACGAGCTGACGACGAAGGGATCCCCCGCCGGCGATGGCCTCGCGGACCCTTCTTTGCTTCGGCCAGCTTGCCTTTTCGCCACCTTGCTTTTCAGAAGAACGGTTCCCTTGGGAGCTGGCTCACCGGCTGCGGCGCTTATGACGTTTGGGGTGGTTGTTGAGACCCAGTTCTTCCAGTTTACGACCCAGCGTGTTGCGATGGATGCCGAGCGCCTCGGCAGCTTTGGACTGGTTGCCACCGCTCCTTTCGAGCACGCTGCGGAAGAAAGTGCTCTCGAACTCCGCCAGAGCCTCGGGGTAGGGAACCCCTTTCTCAATCATTTGCTCCACGAGAACCTCAAGTTGCCCTTTCACGAAATGCCCCCGGGCTTCTAGAATTCGCGCCCACGACCAGCTATTTGTCTTTCGACTGCGTCTGGCTCACTGACTCCTGATATTTCTGTAGCCCGGCGCGAAATTGCGTCTTCAAATCATTCGGCATGACGTCGGCAACCGCATCGGCTCCTGCCACCACGTAGGGGGCAAGGGTCGACCTTCGGACTGCGTCAAGCTTGATCGCGAAAGCTACCAGCGCCAGCAGCAGAATACAATCTACAGCCACGCCCCGCACCAGTCCGAAGAGTCCGCCCAGAAAGCGATCGAAAGCCTGGACTCCTGCTTTCTTGATGAGTTTGGCGGCGATTCCCGCGACCACCGCGCCGACCAGCAGCGTACCGAGAAACAGCGCCAGAAAGGCCAGGCCCTCGGCCACTTGGTGAGAGCGCGTCATGTCCTCAAACCAAGCCGACGCCCGGCCGTAGCCGCGCACCGCAATGATGACTGCCGCAATCAGAGCTGCCAGCGAAATCAACTCGCGCACGAACCCCTTGTGAAAAGCGATCGTCACAGAAACGACCACGACCGCGGTCAGGGTCCAATCGAGCCAGTTCCATGCACCCATGAGGAACCAGATGCGCCCGCCAATGCCTTCAGTTGAGTGTGCGTCCGGTCAAGAGGCGATAAGCCTCCCGATATTTTTCACCGGTCCTCTCCACGACCTCACGCGGAAGCGTAGGTGGAGGAGGTTGTTTATTCCAGCCGACCGAGACGAGATAATCACGCACAAACTGCTTGTCGAAAGACGGCTGCGCCCTGCCAGGCTCAAAGCCCGCCTTGGGCCAGAAGCGCGAAGAATCGGGAGTCAGCACTTCGTCAATCAGGATGACCTTGTCGTCGCGCCAGCCCCATTCGAATTTAGTGTCCGCAATGATGATGCCGCGGCCTTCGGCGTATTCACGCGCCTTGACGTAAAGCGCTAGGCTCTTGGTCCGCAGTTCTTCCGCCGCGTCCTCGCCGATCCTCGCCACGGTCTCTTCCCAGGAAATGTTCTCGTCGTGCCCCTCCTGCGCTTTGGTGGCAGGGGTAAAGATGGGCTGCTCGAGCTTGTCGGATTCCCGGAGGCCGGCGGGCAAGCGGATGCCGCAAACCGCCCCGGTGGAGCGATAATCATTCCACCCGGATCCAGCCAGATAGCCACGCACCACACACTCGATAGGAAAAGGCTTGGCCTTTTGGACCAGCATTGAACGCCCCTGGAGTTGGTCAGCGAAAACCTGGAGTTCCGCCGGGTAGTGTGTTAGCGACGCGGTGAGGAAGTGGCTTGAAAACTCCTCTCGAAGAAGCTCGAACCAGAAACACGAGAGCTGAGTGAGCACCCGGCCCTTGTCGGGGATGCCTTCGTTCATGACCACGTCAAAAGCCGATAGTCGGTCGGTCGCGACGATGAGCAGCCGGTCACCGGCAACTTCGTAAACGTCGCGGACCTTGCCTCGAGAAAACAAGTTGATGCCGGGTAGGCGGCTCTCACGCAGAACAGGATGGCTGATGAGTTGCGTCACGATGGTTTGTCGTCAGGGCAGTGGTCATTTTAGAACAACGTGAGAGCTTGTCAATCAAAAAACATTTCGTGGCAAGTGAATGAATCAGCGACAGGGGAAGAGTAAGGAGCGAAAAGTGAAAAGCGGTAAGTGAGCGCGGCAGAAATCCATCGCGAGCGACTCGTTCTCAAGGAAAGACGCAAGGCTTTCTTTGGGCTTAGCTGAGAAGTCGTGCTGATTCAATTCGTTGCTGTCTTGTTTTCTTAGGTCAGGCTGGTATCAGCACGGGTTCAGGTTGTACTTCGTCGAAACGCACCGACACGAGTTTTGAAACTCCCGGCTCTTCCATCGTCACGCCGTACAGCACCTTAGCGATCTCCATCGTCCTTTTGCTGTGAGTGATCAGGATAAACTGAGTGTGGCGACTCATTTGCCTAATCAGCCGCGTGAATCGTCCGACGTTCGACTCATCGAGCGGCGCGTCCACTTCATCGAGCACGCAGAACGGGCTGGGCGTGTAGCGAAACATGGCGATGAGCAGGGCCAGAGCTGCAAGGGCCTTCTCACCTCCGGAGAGCAGGAGGACATTCTGTAATCGCTTGCCGGGCGGCTGGGCCACCATGTCGACGCCGCTCTCGGGATCCGCCTCGTCGCTCAGTCGCAGAAGACCGGTGCCTCCACCGAACAGGGTCACAAACGACTCGGCAAAATAGGTGTTGATCGCCTTAAAGGCTTCCAGAAACTGCTCGTGCGACACCAAGTCAATCTCCCGGATGGCCTGGGCCGTGTCCTCGATTGACGCCAGCAGGTCCTGCCGCTGGGTCTCGAGGAAGCTGAACCTGTCCTCGGCTTCCTGCAGCTCTTCGAGTGCCATCATGTTCACGGGGCCAAGGCTCTCGATGCGCGACTTGAGCTCGCCGAGTTCCTGCTCAGCAATGCGCAAGGCTTCGCCGGCGAGCGCCGTAAACCCTTGAGCGCCTGAACTCTCTCTCCCGAGCTCCGCGGCGAGCGCCGCCGGCTCGATTTTCAACTCCTCGCGACATTGTCCGGCGCCGTGGGAATAGTCCGACTCCGCGCGCGCCAGCGCAACCTCCGTCGCCGAACGCTTCTCGCGAAGCGCATCAACTGCGGCGCGCCCCGCATCGATGAGTGGAACAACGGACTCCAACCGCGACCGCAGCGTTTGAGCGTCCCGTTGGCATTCCCCGAGCTCCTTGCGGGCCGCATCCTGCTCGCGCTCGATTTCGGCCAGCCGGGCTTGAGCCCTCCGATCCTCCTCGGCAAGTTGCTGCTGCTCGCGAACCCAGTCGGCACACTGTTCTTCTAGGCGGCTTAATCTCTTTGCCAGATCCTGTTGGTGCGCGAGCAAGCGTGCCCCGTCCGCTTCCATAGAGCGGCACCGCTCCTCAAGCCCGCTGGCGCGCGACTGTGCCGCGACCAGATCGTGGGCCAGGCTGTCGAGCTGGGCACGGAACACCCGCACCAAACTTCCAATCCGGCTGATTTCCTGGTCGCGTTGTGTCTGCTCGGCCACGGCACTCGCGAGATCGGCACGCAGCGAGTCCTGCTGCGCCGCGGCCTGTACATGTTCCTCAAGCAGGTGCTGGATTTCGCTCTGCAAGAGATCGTGCCGTTCTTGAGTGCGGTCGAGTGACTGGTACAGCTGGCGCAGTTTCTCGCTGGAGACAACGGCAGTCTTCTCGGCCTCCAGTTTGAGAGCGAGCACACGCCGCAATTCGCGGTCGAGCGAGGAAGCGGAGCCGGTAAGGTCAGCGAGCTTGCTCTCGGAGGCCGCAACGAGGGACTCGAGGTCCAAGCTGCGTCGCTCGAGCTCGCGGAAGTCACGCCGTAGCGCCAAAGGGCCGGCGCTCTTTCCGTGGCCGCCCGAGACCAGCCGATGGTGGTAATGCTCACCGGTTCGCGTCAGGAAGTGACTCTCCGGGCAGGCCGCGGACAGCCGTTCTGCTGTTGCGGCGTCCTCCACCAGATACGCACTGGCGAGCACGGGCAGGGGCAGGTCGCCGTTCAGGCCGAGCCGCGGCTCGAAGCGAATCAGGCTGCGAAGAGGCGTGAGCCCCTCGGCCGCGGGAACGCCATTTCCGTTGGATCCGCTGTCGGCTACCCCATGACCGGTTCCGTTCGAAGGCATCTGTGTGACGAAGAAGGTGGAGCGGCCGGAGCCTTCGCTCTTGAGCAACGCGATCCCAGAACGAGCTTCTTCGCGCTTTTCTACGACCACGTAGTCGAGAGCGTCCTTGAGGAATTCCTCGACGACCTCTTCATAACCTGATGAAACCTCTACGAAATCCGCCAGCACTCCGAGCGGCCTGAAGTGGTGGCCGTTGATCGGAATGGGGCCTGCAAGAAGGCGGCGCACCGGTTCGGTGGTGTAAGCGTGGCGGGCGAGCGACTCTTCGAGCGCCTGTTTGCGGGCGCTGGCTGCGGAGAGTTCGTGCCGCAGATTCTCGAGTTCGGCCCGGCAGGTGGATTCTTCAGCGCGGGCTTTCTCGAGTGCCGCAGTGGTATCCTCGGCTGAACGCGTGAGCTCTGCCAGAGTAGACTCCTGGCGGCGCTGTTCAACGGTGAACGTCTCAAGCTCCCCCGCTGCGAGGCGGTGTTCCTCGCCGACCGCTGACCGCTCGGACTCGGTGCGCGCCAACTGGCGTTCGAGCGCGAGCCCCATCTCCTCTGCCTTGACGAGCTGGTTGCGGAGTTCGGCGCCCCAGCTCACCGTGCTGAGCAAGTCCTGACGGCGCCGCTCGAGCTGCGCCTCGTGGCTCGCCACTTGGGCGGCGAGCTCTTCTTGCCGGGCGAGCAAGCCCCGGACGGACTCCTGGGCGGCCGTCCAATCGCGCCCTACCTCCTCGCTCCGCCGCTGCTGCTCGAGTGTCTGCTGTTCGATCTGATTGAGCTGGGCGCGAAGGGCTTCGCTTTCCAGTGCGGCTTCACCAGAGCGTGTCTTGAGGTTTGACGACTGGTCACGAACCTGGTCGATGCGGCCGAGCAGCCGCTCTTTCTCAAGGTCGCGCTGGCTGATCGACTGACGTAACGACATCGCGCTGCTGTCCAGTCGCTGTTGCGAGGCGCGCGCCGTGCGCTCTTCACGCTCGAGTCCTTCAAGTTCGTGCCCTGCTGTGGCGCAGTCCTGCTGGATTTGGGCCAGCGTAGCGCGCCGCCGCTGACACTCGTTCTCCAGCGCAATCAGGCGCGAGGCCAGGACGACCCTCAACCGGCTTCGCAGTTCCTCGTGCATCTCGCGATAGCGTCGCGCTTTGGCAGCCTGGCGCTTGAGCGAGTTCATCTGCTTCGAGACTTCCGTGAGGATGTCAGTGATGCGCGAGAGGTTCAGGCGGGAAGACTCCAGCTTCGCCTCCGCCAGGCGCTTCCGGGTTTTGAACTTGGAGACGCCGGCCGCTTCTTCGATGATGGAGCGCCGGTCTGAAGGCTTGGAACTGAGGATCTGCCCGATGCGTCCCTGCTCGATAATGGCATAGGACTCGGGACCAAGTCCGGTACCCATGAAGAGGTCCTGAATGTCGCGCAGACGGCAGATTTCGCCGTTAATGAGGTATTCGCTCTCGCCTGAGCGGAACAGGCGCCGAGTCACGGTGATTTCTCCGGAGCGATGCCGAAGAACTGACGCGCGTTCGCCCGCATCAGGGCCCTGGCCGTTTGAACCCTCGCCGTTTGAAGCGTGGCCATCCGACCCGTAAGCGTCCGAGCCAGGTTCCAGCAGAGCACTGGATTCCTCAGAGGAGGGAAGGGAAGCAGAGCCAAGAGAATCGTCGCCGGCCGCAGCTTCGCCATACTCGGGGTCGATCAGCGTGAGGCTCGCTTCCGCCATTCCCGTCGGGGGACGGAGGCCTGTCCCGTTGAAGATCACGTCGGCCATGCGCTCTCCGCGCAGACTTCGCGCGCTCTGCTCTCCCAGCACCCAACTGATGGCGTCAGAGAGGTTGGACTTGCCACAGCCGTTTGGCCCGACCACGGCGACCGTCCCCTCGTCAAATGCCAAGCGGGTCCGGTCGGCGAAGGATTTGAAGCCCAACAGCTCAATCCTCTTTAGCTTAAACAATGTAGAGCCTCCAGCTTAAGCCCCTCCCGGGTCTCCCCGATTCGAACGGTGTTGGAAAACCGATATTCTATTCAGTGAGTGAATGGCCGGTGCTGGCAATGCAGGCTGCAATCGGAGACACCTTGTGTTCCCGCGCATTGCGACCTGGTCGTTTACCCAGCAGTTCCGTCCGATTCCACCCTCACTGGTGCTGGCGCACTTGAGTAGGCGAGAATCCCCGAACTTCACCCAGAGCCTAGCACGGAGGGAAGCTCTTGTAAAGCGAAAAGCGCAAGTAGATGGGGTTCTTGGGCCCGCTAGACCCTAGATATAGTATCGGAGAGACGCTGGACCTGGCAAGCGGCACAACAGGTGCCCGTAGGAGCCAAGTGTCAGGGTTTCCAACGGAGAACCGGCTTGCGTGCCGCCGATGCCTCGTCGAGGCGGCCGATCCGCGTCGTGTGGGGGGCTTTGAGTACGGTATCCGGCTCCTCCTGCGCCTCCTGGGCTATCGATAGGAGCGCGTCGATGAAGGCGTCGAGTTCCTCTCGACTCGCGCTCTCGGTCGGCTCGATCATCATGGCGCCGGGGACGATGAGAGGGAAAGACGTGGTGTAGGGATGGAAGCCGTAGTCAATGAGGCGCTTGGCGATGTCTCCAGTGCGTACCCCGTGCGCCACTTGGCGCCGGTCAGAGAAGACACATTCGTGCATGGAGGGCGCGTCGTAGGGAAGGTCATACAGGTCGACCAGCCTCGCCTTGACGTAGTTGGCATTGAGCACCGCGTCTTCGGTCGCTTGCCGGAGTCCGGCAGGACCGTAAGCCAGGATGTACGCCAGAGCGCGCACGGCCATGCCGAAATTGCCGTAGAAAGCGCGGACCCGGCCGATGGATTTCGGGCGGTCGTAATTCAGGCGATAGGATCCGTCACCCGACGGCTCGACGATGGGCGATGGCAAGTAGGGCTCGAGTATCTTTCTGACCGCGACGGGCCCTGAGCCAGGACCGCCGCCGCCGTGTGGAGTCGAGAAGGTCTTGTGGAGGTTCAGGTGCATCACGTCGACGCCGAAGTCTCCGGGGCGTGCCACGCCGACCAGCGCGTTCATGTTGGCGCCGTCCATGTAGACGAGGCCACCTTTTGAGTGGACCAGGTCGCAGATTTCGCGGATGTCGGTTTCGAAGATGCCGAGAGTGTTGGGATTCGTCAGCATCAGCCCGGCCACTTCGCCCGTCATGGCCTCGTCGAGGGCGGAGAGGTCGACGCATCCGCGGCGGTCGGACTTGAGGTTCCGCACCTGGTAGCCTGCGATCGTCACGCTTGCAGGATTGGTACCGTGCGCTGAATCCGGTATCAAGATGTACTTGCGCGACCGGCCGATGTCGTCGAGGTAGGCGCGAATCATCAGCAGGCCGGTGAGTTCACCTTGCGCACCCGCGGCGGGCTGGAGCGACACCGCGTCGAGTCCGGTGATCTCCAGCAGGCAGCGCGCCGTTTCGGCGAGAATTCTGAGGCATCCCTGGGACAGCGGCTCCGGCGTGTACGGGTGGTCGGTCGCGAGACCCGCAAGCTGCGATACCGCCTCGTTGACCCGCGGGTTGTATTTCATGGTGCAGGAGCCGAGCGGATAGACTCCGGTATCGATGCCGTAGTTCCAGGTGGAAAGGCGCGTAAAGTGACGTACCACCTCGAGCTCCGAGACTTCGGGGAAGCCTTCAATTTCGGAGCGGACAAGTTCTACTCCCAGCACCTGCTCAGCAGCAACCGGCGGCACGTCGAGTGGGGGAAGTTCCGCGCCGGACTTGCCTTCCGAGCTGCGCTCGAAGATCAGGTCTTCGTTGCGCGTCATGTGAGGCCGGGCGTGTTTGATGCGATTCTCCATGGTCACTTCGAGCCTGTCGTCGACCTCTAACGGTCGCGTCCCACCGGGGTCGCTTGCAACTCAGCGTTGCTGCGTGGGTGAGGAACGTTCGCCACGATTTGTCGATAGACGTCCGCCATCCGGCCAAGGGCTGCCTTGCTGACCGTCTCGGTCACGCAGACCAGCAAGTGGTTCTTCAGCTCGGGATAGAAACGCTCGAGGCTCAAGCCGCCGACGATCTTCTCCTCTCGTAGGGCCGCGAGCAGCGCCTCGGCGTTTCCCGGTACGCTGACCACAAACTCATTGAAGTGCGGCCCGGAGAACGGAACCCCGACGCCCGGCACCGTGCGCAGCCGTTCGAGGGCGTAGTGAGCCTTGGCAAGGTTGTGCTCCGCCAGCATCCGCAAGCCCTTCTTCCCGAGCAGACACAGGTAGATGGTGACGGTGAGCGCGAAAAGCGACTGACTGGTGCAGATGTTCGACGTCGCCTTCTCGCGGCGAATATGCTGCTCGCGGGTCGCCAGCGTCAGCACGAAGCCGCGCCGCCCTTGAGCGTCGTAAGCCTGGCCGACCAGCCGGCCGGGCATCTGCCGGATAAACTTCTCGCGGGTCGCAAGAAACCCGACGTAGGGTCCTCCGAAAGCGACCGGTACCCCGAACGATTGCGCTTCGCCGCACACGATATCCGCGTCGCTGGGCGGTTTGACCAGCGCCAGCGAGAGGGGCTCCGCGATGCTGACGATGAGCAGAGCTCCAGCCTGATGAGCGATGGCCGCGACCCGGTCAGTCTGCTCGACTACACCGAAGAAGTTGGGCGACTGAACCACCACCGCAGCCGTCTCATCGTTGAGAGTGGACTGGAGCTCTGCTAGGTCGATCTTCCCCGAGGACGCGCTCGGAACCTCATGGAGGTCGATGCCCTGCTGACGCACGTAAGTCTCGACTACCTGACGGTACTCGGGGTGAAGCGTCCGCGCCCAGACCACCCGGTCGCGATGTCCCTGCGACGCCTGCGACTGGATGCGCAGGGCCATCAGCACCGCTTCGTTGGTCGCTGTCGAGCCGTCGTAGAGCGAGGAATTCGCAACTTCCATCCCCGTGAGCTGGGCGATGAGGGTTTGAAATTCGAACATCGCCTGCAGGTTACCCTGACTGATTTCCGCCTGATACGGAGTGTAGGAGGTGAGAAATTCACCGCGCGAAAGCAGCGTGTCGATGACCACCGGGCGGAAGTGGGAGTAAGCGCCCGCGCCGAGCAGCGAAACGTACTCGCGGCTGCTCTGGCTTGCGGCCTGGCGGAAGAACTCGAGGATCTCGGGCTCCGAAAGCGGCCCCGGCAGGTTGAGCGCGCCGCGCACCTTCAGCCTCTCAGGAATCTGGGCGAAGAGTTCGTCGATCGACTCGTGCCCCGTGGCGCGCAGCATCCGGGCACGATCGCCGTCGGAGTTCGGCAGATAGCGCATCAGTGGCCTGCCTCTTCGTTGAGGTAGGCCTGATATTGCTCGGCAGTCATCAAGGATTCTGTCTCACCGTGATCGTCAAGCCGCACCCTGACCAGCCAGGCCTCACCGTGAGGATCGGCGTTGAGCTGCTCGGGGGAATCCTGAAGTTTGGTGTTGACGGCCACGACGTCGCCGGTGACCGGAGAATAGATTTCGGAGACGGCTTTCACAGACTCGACCGTGCCCAAGGCTTCCTTGGCCGTAACGTGATCGCCCGGCTTGGGCAACTCGACGAAGACGATGTCGCCCAGCTCCTTCTGCGCGTGATCGGTGATGCCAATAGTGCCGATGGATTCGTCCACGCGGATCCATTCGTGGTCTTTCGTATAGAGAAATTCCGGGGGATACATTAAAGCCTCGTGTCGTTGTTGAGCGCTCCGCTTGAAACCTACTGAGAACTGCAAGATATCGTGTCGATCATTCGCTGTAGAGGCGCTCGAAGCCTGCCCTGAAAGGGAGCGCCGAAGACGGCGGTCGCAGACCGCCGCTACAGAGGAGCGTGTCACTAGTGCCGGTCGCGCCGGTAGAACGGCAAGGGCGCGATGCGGGCCGGCAGCTTCCGGCCGCGAATCTCGATTTCGATGGCGCGACCTGCCTGCGCCTGTTCCGGAGGCACGTACGCCAAGCCAATGTTCTTGCGGACAAACGGCGCATACGAGCCACTGGTAACGGGGCCGGCCGCTTGGCCGTCAATCCAAACCGGGTAGCCGTCGCGGGCGATGGACCGGTCGGTCATTTCGAATCCGACCAGCTTCTTGCGTACGCCGTGTTGCTTCTGCTCGGCCAGCGCCGTTCGTCCGATGAACTCTCCCTTGTCGAGTTTGGCGATCCAGCCGAGGCCGGCTTCGAGCAACGTCGTATCTTCGTCGAGTTCGTGGCCGTAGAGCGGATAGGCGGCCTCCAGGCGCAACGTATTCCGCGCTCCGAGGCCAGCGGGTATCAGTCCTTCCGGCTTGCCTGCCTCGAGCAGTCCGTTCCAAACGCCTTCGGCATCGGCAGGGGAAAAGTAAAACTCGAAGCCGTCCTCACCCGTGTAACCGGTCCTCGCCAGTAATCCGTGGACCCCACAGCACGTGGCATGGAAGAACCAGTAGTACTTGAGCCGCTCAAGATCGGCGTCCGTCACTTTGGCGAGGATTTGAGCGGCGCGCGGCCCTTGCAACGCCAACTGCGCGTAGTCGGCCGACACGTCGCGAATATCAGCGCCCATCGTGTTGTGACGCTCGATCCAGGCGAAGTCCTGGTCGGTGTTGGCGGCGTTGACGCACAGGAAGAAGTGGTCGTCGGCGAGCCGGTGCACGACGCAATCGTCGACGGCGCTGCCCCGCGGGTGCATGAGCGCGCTGTATTGCGCCTGGCCGACGCTGAGGCGCGAGGCATCGTTCGAAGTGACGAGCTGCACGAGGGCGAGCGCCTGAGGTCCATGCACTTCGATCTCGCCCATGTGGCTCACGTCGAACAGGCCGGCGCGCGTGCGGACCGCCAGATGTTCGTCGATGATGCCGGAGTACTCGACCGGCATCTCCCATCCGCCAAACTCCACCATGCGGGCGCCCGCTGCACGATGGACAGCGTTGAGCGCGGTGCGTTTTAGCGCCACTTCTGCCGGTGTGCTCAATCAATTCGCTCCGGGAAACGCAATTGCCAGACCCTCAGGCAACGTAGCATAGCCGCCACGAACGGGTCAAGGTTGCGCCCACCGCTGGCGGAAACCTCGCCTGCGCGGAGCGCCAGTGAGTTCTTGAACGGCCTCGGTTAACCGCAACTTCTTGAGCTAGAGAAGGTTATGCCGAGGAGTGAATTTACTTGATACTTGACATGCAACCTGCCAAATGTTAGGTTGCTCCCCAGGCGGCCGGAATTCACTTCTCAAAATGCTTTTGGGTTCGTCACGGGCTACTGCGAAGCAGGCGTCTGGCCATGGGAGCAGGCGTGTCTCTGCGCGACGGCATTCCACCTTTTACGCATCGGTAGGTCTACGTTTCGTCAGTGCGGATGCAGCCTGTGACGACCATGTGGTTTTGTCGGGCTTTTGAGGGGGTAGGACTCTGGATTGGGGCTTCTTTAGGAGGAGGCACTATGTCCTGTAAAAGATTCGACAAGCGAAACGGGCTGCTGATATTCGTCGCTTCGCTCTTGGTAGCGTTTGGGCTCTCCGCGCCGCTGTGGGGGCAGAGTTTGACGACGGGCGCCATTATCGGTACCGTGACGGATCCCACCGGGGCGGTCGTGCCTAACGCACAGATTACCGCCACCAACACGGCGACGGGCGCGTCGAGAACGACTCAGACCGGGGCAAATGGCAGTTACACGGTTTCACAGTTGGAGCCAGGTGAGTATAAGGTTTCGGTTTCAGCCTCCGGCTTCAGGACGAGCGCGGTCGGTCCGGTAGTGGTTTCAGTCAGCCACACCGCGAACGCCGACGTCGCACTCGAGGTTGGAGCGCAGACCCAGACGGTCGAAGTGACCGGGGCCGCCCAGATGATCGAAACGTCGAACCCCAACACCACGACCACGGTGAACGCGCGGGCGCTCGCCGACCTGCCCAATCCGGGCAACGATCTGAGTTATGTGGCCCAGATTGCGCCGGGCGCGATCATGAATACGGGCGGCGGCTACGGCAACATGGAGTTCAACGGTTTGCCCGCCACCTCCACGAACTTTACGATCGATGGCTTGGACGCCAACGATCCGTTCCTCAACCTCAACAACAGCGGCGCCACCAACCTTCAGCTTGGCTTGAACGCCGTGGATGAGGCGAGCGTCAATACCCTCTCCTACTCCGTGGACCAGGGGCGATCGGGCGCCGCACAGATCAACTACGTTACCAAGGGGGGAACCAACGACTGGCACGGTAACGCCTTTGAGACCTGGAACGGCGCGCGCATGAACGCGGTCGACTGGTTCGTCAATGCTCAGCCTGGGGCGCCAGCCACGAGGACGTTCGATAATATCAACCAGTTCGGCGGCAGCGTGGGCGGGCCCATCAGAAAGAACAAACTCTTTGTTTTCGGAGACGTCGAGGGTCTGCGGATTGTACTGCCTGCGACCCTGACGGAAAACTATCCCTCGCAGGCATATGAGAATTACGTCTTCACCCAGCTTCCCCTGGCCGGATACGATCCGAGGACTCACGAGACCTATCAACCCCCCACCAACCCTTCCGTGGCGGCCACGTACTACAAGCAGGCCTTTAGCCTCTATGGGAACCCTGCGGGTGGTGTTCCCATTGCCACGTCAGACTGCCCGATTCTGGGAGACGGGACCATCGTTGCTTTAGCGCCTGGCGTGCCAACGCCGCACGGGACCGGCTGCCGGCTGCATCGCACCTTCGGCACTTCGAATAACACACACGACCTGTTCATGAAGTACCGCGTGGACCAGGACATCAACGACAACAATCGCATCTGGTACGCGTTCGAGTGGGAGAAGGGCGTGCAGGCGACCATCACCGACGCAGTGAACAAGGTATTCAACGACTATTCGACGCAGCCGCAAAACGGCTTGTCCATCGGTTATACCCACGTCTTCAGCCCGACCCTGGTTAACGAGTTCAACCCGGGGTACTACTGGTACTCCGCGATCTTCGGGCCCACCAACCTTGCCGCAGCCCGCGCCGCGTCTCCCTACGAGTTTACGGGCGGAAGCTTCACTCCGATTTTCGGGTTTGCTCGTTCCTTCCCGCAAGGACGAAACGTGCTGGACTGGCAGTTGATCGACAACTTGACTTGGACGCGCGGCACTCACACCCTGAAGTTCGGCGAGAATTTGCGCCGTTCGCTGGTGAGTGACCACGATGTGGCAACCTATACAACTCCCTATCTCAACCTCGGCAACTTGGTCCAGTACGCCCAAGACGTCCTGGGCACTTTTGCTGAACTGGGCTTTCCCCGGAGCACTTCGGAGCCGATTGGCATCGCCGACCTGGACATGTACGCGCAGGATAGCTGGAAAGCCAAGTCGAATTTGACGATCACCTATGGTCTTCGTGCCACCTGGAACTCGAACCCGGTCAGCCAACACAGCCATTTCGCACGCTTGAACGGGAGCTTTTACGACATCTCGCACGACGTGAACCAGCCTTTGAACTCGGTCATTCTGACCAACCAGCAATTCGAGTTGGCAGGCACCCAGAGGATTCAATGGCAGCCGCGCGCCGCCATTGCGTGGGAAATCAAGCCGAAGACCCTCTTCCGGTTGGGAGGTGGCCTCTTCAGCGATGTCTTCCCGGCCGTGCTGGCGGATTCGATGCTGAGCAATTTCCCCAACAAGAACATCTTTACGGCGGGCTGGGCAGGGTCAGGACAGCCTATTGTCGCGACCTACGCTGTACCTGGATCGGGCGACGGTGTCGTAAATAGTCCCAACAACGACGGCCTGGGCAATATCGTCCCCGCCAACGCCGCTTTGCTGGCTGGCTTCTCGAGCGGCGTGCTTTCCTGCGCCGCAGCGAATGCTCCGCCCAACTGCCTGCCCGGTCAGGGGTACGCGGCAGTTCCCAAAGGCGTCTTCAAGTATCCGTACTTCGCGGAATGGAGCGCCACCTTACAGCAGCAGTTTGGCGCCAACTGGATCGCCAGCGTGCAGTACGTCGGCACGAAAGCCACTAACATGCCTTATACGGTCCAGGCTAATGGCTTCCAGACCGCGTGTCCGGGATGCTTCACTCCTTATGTCTACGACCCCACGTTTAACGGACCGGATGGCCGGTTTGGAGGCGTGACCCAATACTGGGCCGGTGCCAACAGCATCTACAACGGCCTTCAGGCGACCCTGGAGAAGCGCTTTGGAAGGGGCCTCTCGGTCCGCGCGAACTACACTTGGAGCCACTGCATCGACGAGCTCTCGAACGAAGGTGCAGTGACCGGGGGGTTTGACGGACAGTCTCAGACATCAGCCAACCCTGGACAACTCTACCTGATGCGTGGCAACTGCGACTACGACGTGCGCAACTCGCTCAACGGTTCGTGGGTCTACCAGTTGCCCTCACCGGCTCACAACCGGTTTCTCAAACAGGTGGTGAACGGCTGGCAGGTATCAGGCGACGTGTTCCTGCACACCGGCTTCCCGTTCTCAGTGTACAATCAGGGATACGGAGCCAACGGAAACGGGGTCTTCCAGGCGAGCGCTCCTGGCGGCGGCGGCTTTGCGGTTCCCGTTAGCGGGGCCAACCCTTATGCTAAATGGCAGAAGCTGCCTACGCAGACGCCCGGGGTGGCTGAAATCCAGTGGCTCAATCCAGCCGCATTTCAGAGCGTCGTGGACCCCAATACTGGCTCCTGCACGGGGGGCGAGACCTTCGACCCGTCGGGCAACGCACTTACGGTCAACGATAACGCCTCCACTTGCCAGTTCGGGCCAGGCGGGCGAAATAACGTCTTCGGGCCGGGGTTCGCCTGGACCGACATCTTTGTGAGCAAGAACTTCAAGATCACCGAGCGCGTCAATTTCCGCTTCGACTTGCAAATGTACAACGCGTTCAACCATATGAACCCTGGCTTTCCAGGTACGTACGCTGGCATCCAGCAATCGAGCAATACGGTGCTCGACGCATTTGCGATCACGGGTGCAGTCAGCCCGCCCACCAGCCTCCTGGGATCGTTCCTAGGCGGCGACAACTCGGTCCGCATGATCGCGCTGTCAGGAAGGATCACATTCTAACCGGTCAGGGAGAGTTTGGTCCTGGCCACTATCTAAGGCTTTTCAAGGGCTGCTCTAAGGGGCAGCCCTACTTTTTTCTGGGCGACAGTGAGTCCGGCGCGAATTCACATCTCGAGGAACGAACCGAAGAAGTGGTTTAGAATCACCAAAACGTAGTCACAAGACGTGCACAAAATTGACGAAGTAGCTGTATGTTGTAGAAACAATGGACGTTATAGGGCAGTCCTTGTTCCGACCTTCTCGTATCTCACTGATTGCACGTTATTTATCAGCTCACCAGCACGCTAAGCCGTTGTCTTGAACTGCTGTGAAGGGTCGACCTCAGCGCTGGCTGCCGATCTGGCGGGCTAGCTTTGTAGCCGGTTGGTCGTCGGGGTGTCGCGCCAGCCAGGACCGGAGCAGTCGACGCGCCTCCTCCGTCCGATGGAGGGACAGGTTCAGGCGCGCCAGGTTGAGCAGCGTCGCGCCATCTTCGGGGTTGTGGTCGAGGACGCCCGCGAGAGTCCTAAGCGCCAAGTCGCTCCGGCCTTGCTTGGCGTAAAGCACCCCCAGATTATTCCCTGCCTGCGGATTGCCGGGCTCAAGCTGAAGTACTCGCTCGAACAGTTTCTGGGCGCGGTCCGCGTCACCCTGGCGAGCCGCGACGATGCCCAGGTTGTCGAGAGCGTCGGGAAAGTCAGGAGCGAGCTCAAGAGCGCGTTCGAGGGCCTGCCGCGAAGCCGGCAGGTCGCCCTGGAGCAGCAAGACGTATCCGAGGTTGTTCCACGCCTCCACAAGCTGGGGCGCCTCGCGCGTCGCCCGCTCAAGATAAGCCTGTGCAGTAGCGGGCTGGCCAGACTGGCTGAGCAGGACGCCGCACAGGTTCTCCGCCTCGGGAAAGGCTGGACGCAACGACAACGCCGCGCGGACATTGGACAATGCGACATCGATCCTGCCGGTCTCGTGCCGTGTGAGCGCCAGGTTGTACAGCGTATCGGCGTCGGTAGGATGTTGGCGGGCCGCGTCCGTCAAGTAGACCTCGGCTTCTTGGAAGAGTCGGGCGGTAGCGAGGGCCGAGCCGAGGGTGCGCGTATCGCGTCGAAAAGAGCACAGCACCGCACGGCCGGGAAAGGGCAATGCATCTACGCCCGACGAGACGCCGAGCCGGATGTCGGGGAGAAGCTCCGCAGCACTGCCGCCGCCCCAATAGATTTTCACGAGCCGAGCCTCTCGCCCTTCGTCGAGGCGAAACAGCAGCCCAGTGGGCAAGGCCGGCTCACGACGATGATCGAAGAGATAAGCCAGCAGCGTCGAAGCAAAGAGTCGGAATCGGGCGTCGGCACGCCAGGGTGGAGTCCGGAAAGCGCGTGAGGGCGTGGTCGGCACCGCGGCTTCGTCCCACAGGACCAGACGGCATGAAATCTGCGTCTCAAGGTTTGCAAATGCCTCGAGGCCTGCGTTGTCGCCGGGATTACAGAGCCACAGCAGTGCGTAAGGCGAATCCTTGGCACGAGCCCGGTTGTTCGGGATTATCGACTTGAGCGGGTCGAGCGGAGGAACGACAAGTGGATCGACGAGGCTGGTGGTGAAGATTTTCGGGGGCGGATCCGCAACCAGAGGAGAAGGGACAGATGTCGCGCCCCCACTGGCTCGCGCGACCGCCTCGCGTCGCGGTAGAGGCTGCCCTTCGATGATGTGGTACCGGTAACCCGCGTCGAGGTTGACATACTCTGCCGTCGCGCCGCCCGGCCAGCGGACGCGCAACGCCATGGCTGCCGAGTCTTGACCCAGTCCGAAGATCAGCTCCTTGCTGTGCTGGGCCAGAAAGCCGGATCCGCAGCCAAGGTATCGAACCTGCCTTCCGCGTGGCGTCTCGAGCTCAAGGCGCGCGCCAATAGCGTCGCGGTTGCCGGCTTTAGCCGTTAACCGGATAGCAAGGCTGCGGTTCGCCCCGGCGAGATCGTTGCGCAGCAGCCGCAACTGAGGGCCCGTGCGACTGTGGATTACAAGATCCGCATCACCGTCGCCGTCGTAATCAAAAATGGCGAAGGAGCGGCCATCGTCCGAGAAATCAAGACCCGTGGCGGCTGATGCGTCCACGAATCGAAGGCCTTCGTTATTCTTGGTGGATCCCACGTTCAAGAAGAAAACATTGCGTTCGCTTCCGTTCCAGGGATATCCGCGGTGCGCCAGATTGAAGATGGCATTCCAGGCGGCGCGGTATTCGCTGTCCGGTGTTGGCGAATGCGGTGACAATGCAACGACCTCTTGCCACAGGTAAGCATCAAGCGGGGCGCCACCCGGCGTCGGCGATGACAGGAATCCATTGACGCTGTAGAGGTCGGAGAGTCCGTCGTTCTCGATGTCGAAGGTATCGGAACACCACGCCCAGCGCGCGCGGTCCGCGCCGGCCGCCCCAGGAACAAGGGAGTACGGAGTTGCGGGGCGCAGGCTAGCGGTGACCTTCGCGCTCCGCGATTTGACTTCGTGCTGGGCTACGCGCTGGTACAGTGCATTGCCCATGGCGAACTGGCGCACGCGTGCGGATCCGGCGTCCGCGAAGCGCTGCTGAAACTCGGCGTCTGATGTGACTCGCACTCCGGCTGGCGACCACATATTACCGACATAGAGGTCCGGGGCGCCATCCGCGTCGAACGCCGCGAACGATGCGCTCATGCCGGAACCATAACCCTGGAACGCTTCGGCGACCTCCTCAAAGGTGCCGTCGCGGCGGTTGTGGTAGAGATCATTGCGCCCGAAATCGTTGACCACCGCGAGATCGGGCCAGCCGTCGTCATCGATGTCGCACCAGGCGCAGGCGAAGCTGAAGCGGTCATTGCCGCGGTTCAGGCCGCTCGATGTCGTGGTGTCCTCAAAAGTGCCATCGCCGCGATTGCGGTACAGCCGGTTCGGCGGACCATTATGGGCGTCGTAGTAGGGAAGCGGGATGCCGGCCCCGCCCTGTCCTGAAAAATAGGCGTAGGCGCAGACATAGAGGTCGAGGTAGCCGTCGCGGTTGTAGTCGGCCATCGCCGCGCCCGTGAGCGAGGCTTGCTGCTGGGCAGGAGGAAAGGCTTCTCGGGCGAGCGCGAACCGGCCGCGTCCGTCGTTGAGAAACAAAAGGGGACTCGACTGGGTGACAAGGATCAGGTCTTGACGTCCACGATTGAGCACATCAACAAACAAGGCCATCGAGGTGGCATCCAGCATATCGACGCCGGCCGCCGCGGCTACATCCTCGAAGATGCCGGGGCGAACCTGACGATACAGTCGATTCGGCAGGCCCTGTGGCTGGCAGAGGTAGATCTCATCCTGCCCATCTCCGTCCGCATCGCCCACGCTGACGCCACAGTTGCCGAAGATATCGATGCCGCTCGCTTCGTCGAGCACGGCTCGCCAGTAGTTGGTGTCGCGCAGCAGGTGGCTCCCAAAGCTGGGATCGCGCCCGAAGGCATCAGACGTGACATCGCGGTACGCGTTCGGGAGAGCCCAAACGGTCGTCATCGTGGCAGGCCGCCAACTGGCGACGGACCATTCGCGGTCGTCCGCTTCGCGATCTGTCGTCGCATCGGGATCGCTAGACTGGCGAGGCTTCCATTCGATCTCCCACTCGCCGGTAGCTTGCCAGCGTGTTCGGTGGTCGTGTTCGGATGGCGGTGGTTGATCGCCAGCCAGATCGAAACGAATCCGCGTAAGGAGGGCGGAGTCCGGGTTTGAACCATCGGTCAACGAGGGCGGGGCTTCAGCAACCGACAGACATTCGAGTTCGGCCACGCGCAAGGGGCTGCGCGGAGACAACCAAGCGCGGACAGCGTTGCTGAACGCCTCGCGTCGAAGCGTCGGGGTGCTCGCATCGTCGTCCCACACCGCGAGCCGAACCTCGAAGCAACGGTCGGATCGCAGAATCTTCTCATGCGCCGGAATCGGTGTCCGTGCCTGGAAATCGGTCGACAAACACTCTTCGAGACCGGCGCCGCCCCCAAGGATCGCCTGTCGCACCCCCGAAAACACAGGGGCCAGCGACCGCATTCGTCGCTCGCACGCGAAACGGTCCTCGCGATTATAGAACCGTTCGAGGGCGCGGTCTAAGGGAGTCCACGATTTTCCCGGCCCCGATCGCGTCGCAGCTTCTTGCTCCTCGAGGTGCGGCCTAGCCGCCGAGGTGCTCACCGTCTGGCTTGCTTGTCCGGCAAAGCCGGACTGTGAGGGTTGTAAGAAGGGAAGAGCCAGGGCGGCGCTGAACCCCTGGACGCCGGTTCGAACAAACCGGCGCCGCGACATCTTCAATTCCAGAGATTGGTGATGGAGGATTCTGGATCCCTGCCTTCTGTCATCTGGGTGCCGCATCGGCCACTCTAAGGCCTGGGATCCTCTGTTTTCGGAGGCCTTCCGTGCGTGCGCCGTTGCTCCTCGGAGCGTTGTTCTGCGACCTGTGCAAGTTCAGTGCGTCCAAGCTTGTGATAGACGCGAGCAAGCTGCCACTGCAACTCGCCCGTGCTGTCAACCGGCGCCGCGGCGGCGAGATCGCTAGCGGCGCGTTGATCATCGCCGAGAGCCGAGTATGTTTTGCCGCGACTCCATCGCGCCACGAGCAGTGCGGGGTCGAGCTCGATGGCCCGGTTGAGCAAATCGAGAGAGCGCGCCGCATCGCCGAGTCGCAAGTACACGTCACCGAGCTCGAACGTGACCACCGGATCGGACGGATCGAGACGCAAGGCTCTGGTCAATTCACGGTTCGCGTCCTCGAACTGCGAACGCTCGCGATAGAGATGGCCGAGTCCCGCGTGTAGGATCGCGCTCGAGGGATCCTCGGCGAGCCCGGCGCGGTATTCACGAAACGCGGCGGCCTCGTCGTCCTCCTGTTCGGCGGCCAGTGCCTTGAGGCCGTGCAACTCAGCGCTAAAGTCTGGCGAACGGGCAGCCATGGCATAGGCTTTCACCGCAGTTTGGAGCGCTGAGTGCGCTGCCCAAAATAGCTGCTCAGGAGAGTCAGGGCCGCCGACGGGCGGATGTATGCCCGCTTCCACGATCGAGCGGCTCGGCGCCCCGACGCCGGGCCACAGCCTATGTGCCAGATAAGGGTAGCGTGTCGCGAGGGCCTCGGCTTCGAGGCGCCGATTCCAGGAACTGCCTGGGGCGATCTGCGCGAGCCGCCCGGAATACTCGCGCGCTTCCTCCAGGGCAACGCTGCCCAACGCAAACCAAACGGCCGCCGCGCCCGGTTCGAGGTTTGCCAGGCGTTCGAGTGTTTCGTAGGCTCTTTCAGGATCGCCGGTAAAGCGCAGCCATGCCGCTTTCGCCCATAGCAAATCACGTTCGCGTGGTTTCAAGATTGAGGCGCGGCTCGAGTTCCGCAGAGGATCGAGATATCCGCCTGCTCGATCAAAGTCGCCACTCGCGAGGAGCTCGAGTGCCACCGGTATGCTGCCGGAGGCAGGGAAGGGAGCAGAGGGCAGCACTGCAAGGAGATCCGTTAGGGCCTCCGGGTTCCGGGCATAGGCGCGAGCCAGCGCGCGATTCCACGCAATCGGCGAGCATGCCGGCCGCTCTATGAGAATTCGTTCGTAGTCATTGCCGGCATCCGCGTAGCGTCCGTCTTGTAGAGCCCGATTGGCGCCGACGACCAATTGCACCCAATGCACATCAATTGGGAGACGTAGCTTCGAAGTCTGGCTCACGCGCGCCGGGTCCGATGGCTCCGCGGATTCAGTGCCTTCACTTCGCAGGAGAGCAGGATGTCCGCACGCCGCTTCGATCGATTGGACGGACCAGACGAAATCCGTCGGCCAGGGTGGAAGCAATGTCCTTGCACTGCTGAGTTCGCGCAACCGGCGGTCGGCGGAGGGAGAAGGAGGATGAGCGCTCGTGTGACTGGTCTCTGTCGCCAGCACCGCGCTGGGCGCTGAATACGAGCCCAGGAATTCCAGCGCCGAAGTCGGATCAGACGAAGGCGCTTTCTTGGTATCCTGCGCGAGTATCGTCGTGACTGCCGAGGCGGCCAAGAACAACGCGACCACAGCGTTCCGCGTCTGTCGGAAGTAAAGACGAGGTATTGCGAGCGGCAGTCGGATGTCCACCACGTCCGAATTAACACGACTCCTGCGAAAAAGCAATGCACCCGATGCCCTATAGTCAGGCGTCGCTCTAAATGCTCTGTCACACCGGGTTTGTTTTACAATCCTACTCAGTGCGAACGGACCTCAACTTGAAGGCCATCTACGGTGCCGCCTTTCTGCGCTCACTGGGCGTGGGGCTGACGGGTGTTCTGCTAGGAGTGTACCTGGCGCGCGTCGGGTTCTCGGTAAGCCAGCTTGGACTGGCTATCACCGTTGGGCTTGCAGGCGCGGCTCTCGGTACTGCCCTGGTCAGCTTTTTCGCGGATCATCTCGGACGGCGAAGGACGCTCATGGCCCTCGGCCTTCTGGGCGCATTGGGTGGAGTCGGCCTAGTCGCAACGACACGATTAGCAGGAATTCTGCTCCTGGCATTTGTCGGCATGATCAATGGCATGGGAACGGACCGTGGTCCCAGCTTCGCTCTCGAGCAGGCCATCATCCCGCAGGCGGTTTCTGCCGACCGGCGTACATGGGCTCTTTCATGGCACAGCGTAATGCTCGACGCTGGGCACGCGCTGGGTGCAGCGGCGGCCGGTCTGCCCGTGCTTTTTTCGCATTGGTTGAAGATTGATCTCGAGGCCTCCTACCGTTTGACGTTTGGGCTGTATACAGCGGCGAATTTGGCCGCGGCAGCCGGGTACGTCCTGCTATCGCCGGAAGTCGAGGTTACTGCGCCTCCTGCGCGCGATGCCGGAGTACAAGGTCCAACGGCGCGATTCGGTCTGACTGCTGGGATTTCCAAGGAAGCCAAGGCCGTGGTCTACAAGCTCGCTGCCTTCTCAGGAATCGACAGCCTGGGAGGAGGATTTTTGACTGACGCACTCATTGCTTACTGGTTCTTTCGCCGCTTCGGAATTCCCGAGGCCAGCCTAGGTCTGCTATTCTTCGCGGGCCATCTCCTCAACTCCGCATCGTATGTGTCAGCGGCTTGGCTCGCTCGCCGCATTGGGCTGCTCAACACCATGGTCTTCACGCACATCCCTTCGAGCCTTTTTTTGATTGCCGTGCCGCTCGCTCCCACTCCCGCGCTGGCGGTACTGTTTTTCCTCGGCCGGGAGGCGCTGGTCGAGATGGATGTGCCCACGCGGCAGTCCTACATCATGGCGGTCGTGCAACCTCACGAAAGAACCTTCGCGAGCGGTGTCTCTAATCTGACCCGTAGCGTTGCCAGAGCTCTCACGCCGAGTGTGGCCGGATATCTCATGCAGAGTCTGTCCCTTGCGGCACCCCTCTATCTGGGCGGCGGTCTCAAGATCGTCTACGATCTGCTGATTTACCGGGCTTTTCGCGGTCTCAAGCCTCCCGAGGAGCAAACTCCGACAGAGGGTGGCGAGGAGGACGCGGCATCGGCAGACCTCACGGTCGAACGGAGGAAATCCCCATGAGCAAGCGGTCCGAGGTTTGTCGTTTGATTCTCACGGTTGGTCTTTCGGCGATGTGCATGGGCGGGGTCTCTGCCGCGCTCGCGCTTGCCCTTGGGATTAACCCTCCGCGTAGTGCATCGCGCTCGGAACAGCCTTTGGTTCAAATCGGCAAAATCCCCTTGCCCGGAGTCGAGGGACGCATTGACCACTTCGGAATCGATCTTGATCGCCGCCGCCTGTTCATGTCCGCACTGGGCAACAATACCGTCGAAATCCTTGATCTGAAGACCAACAAGCGCGTAGGGACGATCCATGAGCTGCGAGAGCCGCAAGGCGTGCTCTACGTCCCGGCGATTAATCGAGTCTTCGTAGGCAATGCGCAGGGCGGAGCGGTTGACGTCTTCGATGGAAACACTCTCCGTCCGGTGGGAGAGGTTAAGTACACCGACGATGCCGACAATATACGCTACGATGCGAGCGCCAAACTCGTCTACATTGGTTATGGCGACGGTGCCATCGGAGTGATCGATGCGAGCAGCGACAAACGCCTGCACGACATCAAGCTCGAGGCGCACCCAGAGTCCTTTCAGCTTGAAACGTCAGGGTCCAGGATGTTCGTCAATGTTCCCGATGCGGGTTACTTGGAGGTGGTTGATCGGACCAAGCAGGCAGTCATCGCCAAGTGGCGAATCGAAGGCGCGCGGGCGAACTTTCCGATGGCCTTGGACGAGGCGGATCAGCGCCTGTTCATCACCTGCCGGCGGCCGCCGCAGGTGATGGTGTTCGATACAGCATCAGGAAAGGTGTTAGCGAGGCTCCCTGTAGTCGGCGACGCCGATGATATGTTTTACGACCTTGCGCACCGGCGCATCTACGTTTCGGGTGGAGAAGGCGCCATCAGCGTGATCGACCAGCGCGACCCGGATCATTACCAGGTCATTGGACGGATCCCTACCGCTCCGGGCGCGCGCACTTCATTCTTTGTGCCGGCGCTGAACCGTCTCTACGTTGCTGTTCCTCACCGCGGCACGCAGCCCGCCGAGGTCCGGGTCTTCGAAGTGAGGTAGCATCGAGTGCTGCGCGATCGCAGGCTGGGGAAAAGGAACTCGCACCGGGGGTGGTGTCCGAGTGGCGAGGCGAGGAAGATCACAGGCGTAGTCGCTTGAAAAGCCATTCCGGGATGTTGCGGATCGCCCACATGATGACTCGCCAAAACCAGGGAATGTAGACGACATCGCGGCGGCTGCGGATCGCCTGGAAGATGCGTCGTGCGACGTAGTCCGGCGACGCTACCAGAAACAGTCCTGGACGTCCGAAGGTCATCCCGGTGTCCACGAACCCGGGCTTGACGGTGGTTACCTGCACGCCTCGGTGGTAGAGCTGATTTCGCAAGCCCTGCAGATACACGGAGAGCCCTGCCTTCGCCGCGCCGTAGTGATAATTACTCTGGCGGCCGCGGTCGCCTGCAACCGACGATAACGCGCAGATAAACCCACTGCCCCGCGACTCGAAATGACGGGCAAGAATATTCAAGACCGAGACGCAACCCGTCAGGTTGGTATCGAGGATGCGGCGGGCTTCAGCCAAATCGTTTTCCGCAAGAGACTCGTCGCCAAGATAGCCGATGGCCAGAACGGCTCCGGCGAGATCGTTACCCGCTTCCGAGAAACACGAGGAAAGCACGGTGGAATGGGTATCGAGGGCAAGTACGTCGAAGACACAAACGTGCGTGCGAACATCGAAGCGGATCGCCAGGTCTGCGGCCGTGGCGTCCAACTCGGGTCGGTCGCGCCCGGCCAGGATGAGGTCGTACTTGTGGCGAGCAAACTCCGCCGCCACAGCACGCGCGATGCCCGATGTCGCACCCAAAATGAGCACGCTTGACAATATCCGCTCCTCGGCCATTACTTGACGATGATCGAATGACTACCCGTTGACAATCCGCAGTCGGCGCGCCAAGGAGGACGAGAAGAGCCCCTTGGGATCCAGCTTCTGCTTGATGGCGCGGAACTGTTCAGCCTGCGGGTAAGTGGCAGCAAACGTCTCCGGCCGCGACACGGCATCCTTGGCCAGGTAGACTCGACCCCCACAGGTTGCGACCACCTCATCCAGCCGCTGCAAGAACGCCGGCAAGTCGCGCGCCATGGGCAAATCGAGCGAAAGGGTATGGCCTTTGATCGGAAAACTCAGAAGCCCGCGATTCGCATCGCCAAACCGCTTGAGTACCGCCAGGAAGGACGCGCGCCGCGACTGGGCCAGCCGTTTCAGCACTACGGCAAGGCCGTCTCCAGTCGTCTCGGTCGGAAACACGACCTGGTACTGAACGAAGCCTCTCTTACCGTAGAGGCGGTTCCAGTTCCGAATGGAGTCGAGCGGATAAAAGAAAGTGTCGGCATCAACAAGCTGATGTTGCACGGTTCGGTGGCGGGCATAATAGAAATGGTTGAAGGCGCCAACCGAGTGGCTGTTCAGAGCCAGGGCGGGCAGGTCAACAGGTATGTTGAAGTGAGAACGGTGGGGAACGCGCAAAGGCTCCTGCACCTTGGAGGGCAGGTCGGCAGCCGCAGCGTGGTTGGCCCGCATGAGCACTGACCTTCCCAGCGAGCCACCGCGCGCCAGGCAATCAATCCAGGCGACCGAATACTGATAGTTCTCGTCGGACGCCGCCATGCGTTCCAACGCCTCCTGGAGATTGCGCGCCTTTTCGTAATCCACGAGCAGATAAGCGGACTCAACGCGGCGCAGCGCAATCCGCGCACTCAGAATCACCCCCGTCAAACCCATGCCGCCGACCGTCGCCCAAAAGATCTCGCCGTGGTCCGTCGGCGAGCACGTTAACACCTCGCCGGCCGGCGTCAGCAGCCGAAAGTCGCGAATAAAGTTTGCAATCGTCCCATCGCGATGGTGGTTCTTGCCATGAACGTCAGCGGCGATGGCGCCGCCCAGCGTGACAAATTTCGTGCCAGGCGTCACGGGCAAAAAGAAGCCACGAGGCAGGAACGAGTCAATGATCTCTGCGAGACTGGCGCCGCACTCACATTCAAGAATTCCCGTGTCGCGGTCAAACAACAGGAAACGGTTCAGGCGAACCGAGCAGAGCGCTGCGGCGTCAAGGTTGAGAGCCGCATCTCCGTAGCTTCGCCCCAGGCCACGCGGAATGTACGAGGGCTCTCGCGTCGATTGGAGGATTGCCGAGAGCTCGGCCTGCTTTTCGGGACGGTAGAGGTGGCAAGGCTCGACTGGAAAGCGCCCCCAACCTGCCAAATTTTCGTGGGCGTAGGCTAACGTCGGCATCGGGTGGCACAAGCTCAATTATTCAACTACCCGCCGGCAGACAAAGCCGCAAAAACGCTCCGGCGGTTGATGGTGAAAGCGGATCAAGGCGCCGTTCGCCGACCGCTAAAGATAAATGATCAAAATCACCGACGCGGCCCACATCAGGACCACGGCGAGCAGCACCCGGTCGGTCAGCAGCAACCGCGTTGGATTGCCTCCACCTTCGCGTTGGTGCACGAGGTACAGGTAGCGAAAGATTCCGAACAAAACGAACGGAACGGTCAACTCCAAATGCTTTCCCGGAAACTTGGTGTGCACGTCCGGCGAAAGGGTGTACAGCGCATACGACATTACGGTCGATGCGGTAACAATGGCGATCAACTGGTCGAGGAAATAGGGGCTGTAGTCGACCAGGTTGGGGCGATGCTCAGCCGCACCCTCGCCCAGCAGAACCATCTCGTGTCGGCGCTTACTCAGCGCCAGAAACAGCGCCAGGAGCGTGGTGCAAACGATGAGCCAGGCGGAAAGCTGCACTCGAATCACCGCACCCCCGCCCAGAACCCGCAGAACAAATCCGGCCGCCACGACGAACACATCGACGAGTGCAACGTGTTTGAGAACCGACGAATAAAGGCCGTTCAAAACCACATAGCACGCGATGACGATGAAGAAGCGGCGGTCGAGTTCCCACGCGGTAAAGAGGGCGGTGACCACCAGAACGAGCGACGCCCACACCGCCGCGCGCGGTGTCACACGTCCGGCGGCCACCGGTCTCAGCCTCTTCAGCGGGTGCTTGCGATCCTCAGCGGCATCGAGGACATCGTTCAGCAGGTATGCGGCGCTCGAGGCCGCACAGAACACCAGAACCGCCGCTACCACCAGGGTGACGGCATGCCAGTCCGAAAGATTGCGAGAAAAGATGAGGGCTGCGAAGACGAAGCCGTTCTTGACCCACTGGGCGGGGCGGAGGCTTTCGACGAAGTCCCAGAGCGTCGTCGTGTAGACGTGGACCACCGTCTCTGCGGAGGGAGCGGTCCCCGGTTGCGGCAGCCCTGGATCCTGAGATGTCATCAACTTACGCCGTCCAAACCGCTTAGCCTACCGCAATCAGCCCGTTCGTTCAAATCATCCTTAACGTACCTCAGCAAGGCGGGTATCCCGGCGTTAAGGAATCATCCACTTCAACCAATACGCCTGGAGAAACGCGAGAACACTCAGAGCTGATGCGAGCAAGACGCTATGCCACACTGTGGAACGCAGCACGCTACCTTCCTGCCCTACGAGGCCAACCGTGGTGACACCTACCGCAATGTTCTGCGGCGAGATCATTTTCCCGGTGACCGCCCCCGAAGAATTGGTGGCGGCAAGCAAGACGGGGTTCAAGCCGAGCTGGTGAGCAGCGGCAACTTGTAAATTGCCGAAGAGCAGATTGCTCGCGGTGTCACTGCCGCTCAGGAAGCAGGCAGTCCACCCGAGGAAGCCGCTGACGAAGGGGAACAACCACCCGAGTCGTGCGAGCGCCGCGCCCAGTGTATAAGCCATTCCCGAGTAGTTATAGAGGTAGGCAAGAGCGACAATCAGCGCGACGGTTAGCGAGGGTAACCGTAGTTGTTTAAGGGTGGTGACTCCGGCGCGGAGGACGGCGGCCGGCCTGGCACGGAAGACCAGCGCCGTGAGGAACGTTGCGGTGAGCGCCGCGGTCCCAGCCGCCAAGGGCTGAAAGACGTAGACGGCCGCGTACCGCCTCCCATACAGGGTAATGAAAACAGCGTTATGAAGATGTGGAACTGCCAACGCCATTTGCCCTTTCCCGAGCAACTTAAAATAGGACCACGCGACCATGATTGCCGAAAGCAGTACCCAGGGCGCCCACGCCTCCACAGCTTGTGTGGTCGAAAGGCGTTGTGGAATTGGCGATTCGCGGTCGAGGCGTTGCGCACGACCATGCATAACGACACTCGCGGCTCGGGGCTTCCAGGCTCGTAGTAGTAGCGACACAGCGGCGATCGACACGAGCGCCGCGAGGATGTCGGCAGCGTACGGGCCCCAGAAATTCGACACAGCAAATTGTGTCAAGGCAAAACTCGCACCCGCGACTAGCGCTGCGGGCCACACTTCGCTCAATCCTTTGCGCTTGGCCACCACCCACACGAGATAAGCAGGCAGCACCAGGGCGAGAAAGGGCACTTGACGCCCTGCCATGGCGGAGAGTTTCGCCAGGCTGAGTCCGGTCACTCCCGCGAGCGCTACGATCGGGATACCCAACCCGCCGAAAGCCACAGGGGCTGTGTTGGCGATCAGGCAGACCGTGGCGGCCTCGCGAGCACTGAAACCAAGCCCTAGAAGCAGGTACGCGGCGATCGCTACGGGCGCTCCAAACCCGGCCGTACCCTCGAGAAGCGCCCCAAAGCAGAAGGCGACCAGAATGACCTGAATCCGCGGATCGCCCGAGGCGTGCTCGGCAATCCACAGGCGGAGAAGCTCGAACTTTCCCGTGGCTATCGAGAGATTGTAGAGCCACAGCGCGGCAAACACGATCCACATGATCGGCCACAGGCCATACACGAACCCGAACGCGGAACTCAGGAGGACAAGCGGTCCGGGCATGCGCCATACGATCAAGGCCAGCAAGCCAGCGGCGAGTAGTCCCCACGCGGCAGAAATGAATCCCGACTTGCGTAGAAAGCCCATGAGGGTGAGCAGCACGACCATGGGAAGCGAGGCCACCACGGCGGACCAAGCGATGGAGTGGAGAGGATCAACGGGCTGGGGCCAGGGAACCATTGATGACCAGCGAAGCAGACAGCAGCGATCAAGAAACTCCAGGTTCAGCTTATTCCAGCGCCAGATAGTCGTCCAACTCGCCCTTCGTAAATCCGACGAGTTCAGGCTCAATGCTGATTGTCATTCCCGTTCGCTGATAAATCGTCTGGCGGATGTGTCTTACAAGCCGCATCACGTCAGTTGCAGTTGCTCCGCCGTCATTAAGTATCACTAAGGGCTGCGATTCGTTGACTCGTGCCTTTCCCACCTGGAAACCTTTCAGTCCGCAAATGTCGATCAGCCAAGCTGTCGGCACCTTGATACGGTCTGCCTCAGCAACACCGCGCGCGAGTTCCTGCAGTCGTGTCAACGTTTCTGGGCTAAAATTCCTGCCCACGGCATTTTCAAGCCGCTCGAACTCAGTCCCACTAAGGATCAGGTTCTTGAAAAATGAGCCAGCGTTGCCGCCCTTTTCTTCACGAGGAAACGGGAACTTGCGATCGCGAATGGCGATGATTGCCTCGCGGATTTCACGTTGAGTCGGCCGCGCGATTCGACGGCTTTCGAAGTATTTCTGGACATCCGCATATCGCAGGTTCGGCTGATAGGACTTTGCGAGCGTCAGCGTGAGGCTGAGGATGAAAAATCGGCCTTTTGCAGTGGTGTTGAAAATGCTTTTCCGATACGCAGGCTGACAATCCCCGGCGGTGCAGGGCCTCACCTCTTTGGATTGAAAATCCATGACTTCGGCGCTCACAAACACGTCGCTGAGCTGCTGACCGTAAGCGCCGATATTCTGTACCAGGGCGGCCCCGGCTTGTCCAGGGATGTGGGACAAGTTTTCGATTCCCCACCAGCCGTTCTCGACGGTGTGCGCGACAACGCCATCCCAGACTTCGGCAGCATTACAGCGAAGGGTGACGCTGTCCGCGCCTTCCTCGACGATGGTGATGCCCTCTTGGGTCGGATGCAAAACCAACCCATCCAAGCCGCGGTCGCTGACGAGAATGTTACTGCCGCCCCCCAGCACGAAGGTCGGGAGCCGGCGGGTCCGCGCGAAATCAAGCGCGGGCATCAAGTCACTGGGACTCCGGATGTTGGCGAAGTAACGCGCGGGACCGCCAATCCTAAACGTCGTGTACGGCTTCAGCAGTTCATCCTGTCGAACCTCGGAGGCTTCCCAGGATGGACGTGAGGTCATAGGGTGGATTGTAGCAGGCCCTGGGCGAAGGTTGTGCGCATGTAGCACTCAGTGAACGCGTCGCTCGCGCCCCACCCAGTATTTCTCGCGCAGAACCTTTTTCAAGATTTTCCCGGTCCCGCCCTTCGGGAGACTCTCGACGAAATCGACCGATTTGGGCACCTTGAAGCCAGCAAGGTGTTGGCGGCAATGGTTAAGGATTTCGTCCTCGGTGGTGCGGCAGCCCTCGCGGACGGTGATGAGCGCTTTGGGCACCTCTCCCCATGTGTCGTCAGGAACCGCAATCACCGCGCACTCGAGCACTGCCGGGTGCTCATAGAGAACCCGCTCGATTTCGGCCGTTGCGATGTTCTCGCCCCCGCTCAAAATCATGTCCTTCACACGATCGACAATGAGAATATAGCCCGCATCGTCGATGGTCGCCAGATCGCCGGTGGCAAACCAATCATCGCGTATGGCGCGCGCCGTTTCCTCAGGTTGCTTCCAGTAACCCGCCATCACCACGTCGCCACGCACCACCACTTCCCCGACTGCACGCCCATCGGTTCTGACATCCTGTCCACTCGGATCCACAACTCGCACTTCTGATCCCGCGAACGCGCAACCCGCCGTCGCCTTCCGCCGCAGTTTCACATCGTCGGACTCCGAACAGAGGTGCGACCTGAGCCGCGCTAGCGTGATGACCGGCGAAGTCTCGGTCAGACCATAGCCGCCCATCGCGACGCAGCCCGGAATCTTTTCCTCCACCTGACGAATGAGCGCCGTACTTGTAGGCGCTCCGCCCATCATCACCTCTTTGACGCTCGAAAGATCGAATTGTGCAAACGTCGGATGGTTGATGAGCGCGATAATCATAGTGGGCACCATGTGCAAACGTGTGACGCGCTCGCGCTCGACGAGCTCCAGAACAGTTTGGGGATCGAACTTCTTGATCATTACGTGGCGTCCGCCGGTGAGTGTCAGGATGTGGGGCGCGCCCCAGCTATTGACGTGGAAGAGCGGCACGGTATAGATGTGAACTTCGTCATCGGCGCCGCGCAACCCTAACCCCGTGTAGAACGCATGAAGGTACAGGTTGCGGTGTGTGAGCATCACGCCTTTGGGGTGGGCCGTAGTGCCGCTGGTGTAGAAGAGTTCGGCCACGGAGTTCTCGTCGATCCCGCGATAGTCGATTTCCCGCGGTGAGGCCGACGCCAAAAGCGAATCGTAGAACTGCGGGTGCGCCCAGGCCGGCTTGGTATCGCGCAAGGCGATGAAGTGCTCGACTGTTCCAACCTGCGGCCGCAAGCGCTCGACGAGGGGAATGAACTCCGGATCGAAAAAGAGAATCCGCGGTGCGGAATCGTTGAGAATGTACGCGAGTTCCTCGGGGCTCAGCCGGATGTTCAGAGGCAGGAGGATGGCGCCAATCTGCGGCACGCCGTAATAGGCCTCGAGCAGACGGTGGCAGTTGAAGCTGAGGTAGGCAACGCGGTCGCCGGTTCTCAGCCCCAGAGTGAGCAATGCGTCTGATAGGCGGTCGCACCGCTCGTTGAATTCGCGATAAGTGAACTGAGAGCCTTCACACACCACGCCAAGCTTGCCTCCGAAAAGTTGGGCGGCGTGACGTTTCAGGCGCACGGGTGTCAGTGGAAGAATCATAAGAGCACCTGGCTGCTTCTCCTTACCACTGGCGCTTCTCAATACGAGGACGCTCCGCCCGGCTCATCCCCTTGCGGTCGATTGCGGCGTGCCGCAGGCCGCGGAGTTCCTTAATGTTCTCGCAAACCTTGAGTACGGCGTCGGCGATGTCATCGGTATCTCTCCGGCTGCCAAGGAAAATATGGTGCGGCAGCCAGACAGACTCCTGATAAGCGGCGCGCTCGGCAACCGGACAGTGGTTCTCGTTCCGCAAGTCAAGCGGCCGCTCGCGACCCCAGGTCAGGGCGGGGAAGTCATCCGGGTTCACCGGAAACAACGCGCTGCGGTAGACAGGCTCGTAAAACAGTCCATCGCAGGGTATGCCTTCCATCTCCAGCGCCCCGAGAAATGCGGCTCGCGGAAGGTTGTCGAAGAATTCCGGGAGATACTTAAACACATACTGGTAAGCTGCGACGACTTTCTGCTTCGGATCGCGCTTGAGAAAGCTGAGCCCCGGCGTGTTGTGAATCCGTTTCTCGAAGCGCTCCATATTGGCCTGCCGAACTTTAGCTTGCTGCGGCAGACGCCGGAGTTGCTGCTCCAGAATGGCCGCCTGGAACTCGGCGATCCGATGGTTGAAGCCGATCAGGCGATGATGGAATCGGTCGGTGGCGCTGGCGCGGCCACAATTGACGTAGCTCTGCGCGCGCTCGTAATACTCCAGACTGCTGGTAATTACGGCTCCGCCCTCACCGGCGGTCATCAGCTTGCTCGATTGGAAGCTGAAGCAGCCGATATCTCCGCCCGCGCCCGCGCCCTTCGACATCCACTTGCCACCGTGCGCGTGCGCGCAATCCTCGATGACAAGAAGGTCATGCTGGCGGGCGATGCGGGAAATTTCGTCCATGTCCGCGAAGCGCATGGCGAGATGAACGGGAAGGATTGCACGGGTCTTCGGGGTCAGGACGCGCTCGATCTGCTTGACGTCGATGCAGTAGGTGTCCGCGTCAATGTCCACGAACACAGGCACTGCGTTGAGAAGCAGGATCGGCCCAACTGTTCCTTCCCAGGTGTAAGCTGGAACGATGACCTCGTCGTGCGGGCGGATGCCCACGGCCTTGAGCGCCGTTTCGATTGCCACCGTGCCGTTGGCGACAGCCAGGCCGTACTTCGCACCATGCAACCGTGCAAATCGCTGCGCAAAGGAATCTGCGAAGTGATTAGGGAAGGGATACCCACCCCAGTTGCGGCTGGTCAGGACAGCGCGCAGGGCGCGAACCTCATCGCGCGTATAGACAGGCCAGGGCGCAAAAGGCTTCCGCCGGACTGCCTTGCCGCCGGTGATCGCAAGTTTGCCCATCTATGAATCGCGACTAAGCCAGGATTAGCGCCTGCGGCCCGTCATGCCTCGGGCGGCTCGCCCGACTTCGACAATTAAATGGGGACGCGCGACCCACGCCACATTGGAGTACGCTGACTCGCCGGCACTGTTGACCGCCCGGACGCGGTATGAGGTCTGGCCGTGGGCAGCGCCCGTATCCCTATAGTTCGTGCTCTCCACGCCTGGTGTTGCGACCTTCTGCCACGGCGCGGCAGGGCGCTGGCGCCTTTCAACCACAACGCCAGTAATGTTCCCGCCGTGCAACTCCCACGACAGCCGAACGTTCGTCCCGGTTTCAGCCACGTTGAGAGAGCTCGGCGCTTCGGGCAACACAGGCCAGTCAAAATAACTCTCGTCAGCAATCGCCATGACACTGTCGCGAACCGGAACGGCCTCGAGGACGTTATCTGTCCCGTGCTTCCATTCGAGCGGTGAGATCGCACCTGAGACAACGTCGATCAGGACGGGATGCTCGATACCGCTATTCTTGAGGACCAATGTGGCCGTGAGCGGTGGAAAAACGTTGCCGGGCAGGCTGTGGGCAGCCAGCCAATAAGCGATGATCGCCTTGCCGGAAGGTGCGCGAAAACCGTAGGCCAGAAACTGAGCGCGGGACTGACGCCGGAGTGCCGGGATCTCTGAGCTGTTTATCTCGATGGAAGGATCACGCTTGGTGTCAGAAAAAAGAGCGTTGGTGTTCTGGAACGAGTAGTAAACGGGTCGCGGCGTGAAGTCGTCGAGGAGATACCGCAGGCCATGGATCAAACCGAAGTCGTCATATTCGTTGCCGTCGGTCGCAGAGGTCAGCAGCCATACAAAAGTGCGGACTCCTGCCGCCCAGTTGTAAAGCAGTCCGCGCGGAATGTATTTTGCCTGTACAGACTCATCGGAACCTCTCCAGGACGGGATGGAATTGAACTCGTCGTCCCAGAACTCGATGTTGGATTTGATCCCAGGATAATGGCTCACAAAATCGCGGAGCTTGGCGGGAGACTCCGCGCCGTATGCTCCGTAATCCATCGACTCCGGATTCATGTTCTGCCCGTAACCTGGATAGGTGTGGTACGCGTAGATGTCGATTTGGGAAGCGCACTGGCAAGTCTCCAACGCACGACGTGTGAAGTCGCGTGAAGGATCCGCCTGTCCGCCATAGATCACCTTGGCGGTCGGGTCTGCCTGATGGACCGCCGGCGCGAAGGCCTTAAGCAAGCGGCCGTATTCTTCAGGGTTGCCCCACGGATTCCAATAGCCGATGTCCTGCTCGTTCCACAGGGCGTAGTAGTGGATGCGGCCGCGAAAGTGATTGACCGTCCACTTTACGTACTTGATGAATGCGTCGATCTGAGTAGCAGTTGTAGGAGGCCAGAAAATCGAATAGAGGCTGCGATCGTCGTTATGGAACGACCCGGGCTCCGGCACGATTGAATCAGGCAAGCGGCCGGCCGGCGAAGTGTACATCGGGTTGCCGTAAAGAAGCTGGACCTGCACGTTGACGCCGTTGTCGACCAGCGAATTGACGTAGTCGTCCACCTCGGACGAAATCGAGTAGACGCCACGCTTCTGTTCCACCCAATCCCAACTCGTGGGCTCTGAGCTATTCTCGTATTGCCCGATCCTGATCCAGCTCACGCCCGCGTCAAACATGCGCGTCCACCACCA
This sequence comes from Terriglobia bacterium, assembly GCA_035945295.1. Lineage (GTDB taxonomy): Bacteria > Acidobacteriota > Terriglobia > UBA7540 > UBA7540 > QHZK01. The sequence goes on from DASZAI010000047.1 coordinate 85,054, forward strand.
GCGGTTCCAGGGCAGGTAAGGGTCGCGTGGCAGATCGGAGTTGATGCCGAAGCCGTTACGAATCTGGGAGGACCGCTTAGGCGGGACGTGGTCAGGCACGCGGCGGCGCTCAGCTCCAGCGAGTCGATCGTTGATACTTGGCCAAGCGATCACGAACAGGAGAGCAGCGAAAAGCTTCGGGCCAACGGCCTTCCGGTGCGACACAGGATGCATCAGGCCTCCGTGGTCTTTGGTCAGGGCGGGATTGTAACTCGCGACCCTTGGTGTAAACAAAATTTCTTTGTGAGCTACACTGTGGTGGTCATAGGCTGCAAACCAACCACCACCCGATGGCCATCGACTCATCGTCGCGCCGCACTCAGGTCGCCCACGATGAACCAGTATGACAGCAGCCCGGCGAGGAGGAGCATCGGGCCGAGCGCAAACCCCGGCGTGTAGGAACCAGTGCGACTGATGAGAAATCCGGTCGCCAATGGCGCGAGGATGCCGGCGATGTTGCCCGCGAAGTTCTCGGCGCCTGTCCAGATGCCCACGCGATCAACTGGGGCACAGCATTGCAAAATCACAATGAGGTTCCCGGTGGCGAGCCCGACCAGGGATGCGCCAATGATCAGGATGACCGCTGTTTTCGCGCTCGCGACTCGCATGGCCGGCAGCAGGCAGATCCCCGTAGCGAACGCCAGGGTCACGATGCCCTTGCGCGTGCGCGTCTCGTTCCATCCCGCTTTTATAAGTCGGTCGGCAATCCAGCCGCCGATGGGTTCACTGATGCCGAAGACGAAAAAAGGCAGCGCCGTGTAGATGCCCGCGCGCAGAACGGTGAGGTGGCGAACATTTACCAGATAGTCGGGCAGCCAGGTTACGAGCACGTACCAGTAGTAGTCAAAGCAGAAGAAACCCAGACAGATGCCGAGCAGATTGCGGTTGATCGACCATTGACGCTGAGGACGCGCCGTTAGCGACACCTGGGCGTACCCTAGCGTAGATGAGGGCGCAGCGCCCGCCTGACCAGGGGCGCTCGCAAGCCGTCGCGGACTCACCAGTAGCCAGGGGATCAGCCACAGCAGCGCGGTGAAGCCCACGAAGGCGAAGGTCGAGCGCCATCCATAGTGCACGAGAAGCCAGGGTATCAGAAGGCCTTCGAGCACCAGGCCCGTACGGGTTCCAAAGTCGAAGAGTCCACAGGGAAGACCTCGTTCCTCACTCCGAAACAGCAGGGTGACGATCTTCGTTCCGCCGGGAAGGTAGATAGACTCGCCAACTCCCAGCACGACTCGAAACGCAATCAGCATAGCCAGGCTTCCGGCGATTCCCGTCAGGCCTTGCGCCAGCGACCAAACGGCGAACGCGGCAGCGTAGAGCCAGCGCAGGTTGAAGCGATCCGCGCACCATCCGATCGGAATCTGCATGGTCGCGTAGGACCAGAAAAAAGCCGACAGGAGGATGCCCTTGGTTTCCGGGCCGAGATGCAGATCGTACCCGATCAGAGGAAGGGCCATCGAGATCGTGGCACGGTCGAGGTAATTGATGAGCGACGCTGTGAAAAGCAAGCCGACCACAGCCCAACGGCGGGCGTTGGTCACTCCGGGCACGGCGCCCGCCCGCTCGACGCCGACCGCGGCTTCGCCTCCCGGATTCATTTTGACTCCACGGGAATCTCGACCAGCCCGACACGAGGAATCAATAGCTGCACGACGCCGATCGCCAGCGGGTGCATGACACTGGCGATGATGAACAACGGCACGTAGGTATGGAACCACTGGAGCACGTAACCTGCCACCCGAGCGATGATCCAGCCGCCCACGGCGCCTGCGAACCCGCCGATCCCCACCACCGTCGCCACATCGCGCTTGGGAAAGAGGTCGGAGGCAAGCGTGAAAACATTGGCCGACCAGCCCTGATGGGCCGACGTTGCGACGGCGATGAACACGATTGCTGTCACCGGGCTCCCGGCGTACACCGCCACGAGGCCTGCCGGCATCAGCGCGGCCGCGATCGCCATGGCCGTCTTGCGCGCCGCGTTGAGCGACCACCCTCGTCTCATCAACCACCCTGAGAGCCATCCGCCGGCGACACTTCCGACCAGCGCGGCGAGGAAAGGAATCTGGCCGTATTTCACCATCATGCTCATCGAGAGTCCGCGGCCCTGGGTCAGGTACTTGGGCAGCCAGAAGAGATAGAACCACCAGATGGGATCGGTCATGAACTTGGCGAGCGTAAAGCCCCACGCCTGCCGCAGTCTGAGGAGTCTGGTCCAGGGGATGCGCGGGCGGGTTTCGTCCTCGTCAGCCGGGTCGTGCTCCTCGAGCGCTTCTCGCTCGGCGGGCGTGATCCACGAATGTCGCGCCGGCAGCCGGTAGATTGCTAGCCACAGGACCACGCAGACCGCCCCAAGGGCTCCCGTGCCGATGAAAGCTGCCTGCCAGCCCCAACGCACGAACAACCAGCCGACGACGGGGTAGGCGACCACCGCGCCGATGTTGGTGCCGGCGTTGAAAATGCCGGTGGCGAGGGCTCGCTCCCGCTTCGGGAACCATTCGGCGACGGCCTTGATCGAGGCGGGAAAGTTGCCGGCTTCGCCTGCGCCCAGCATGAAGCGCGCCAGACGAAATGACGCTGCACTCCGCGCCAAGGCGTGTGCAGCGGCGGCGACCGACCACCACGCCATGGCGATCGTGTAGCCAAGGCGCGTCCCGAGCCAGTCGATGAAGCCGCCCGAGACCAGCATCATGATGGCGTAGGCGGCTTGGAATGCCGCCACGATACGCCCGTAGTCCGACTCCGACCAGTTAAAGGTCGACTGGAGGTGCGGGGAGAGGATCGCAATAGTTCCGCGGTCGATGTAGTTGACTGTTGAGCCGAGGAAAAGGAGCGCACAGATGTACCAGCGGAGATGGCGCAGCGTGAAGCGACCCGGCTCCTGAGGCGTCTTCTTTGAGGTCGACGGCATTAAGGGTCCGTGCTTCCCCTTGCCTGGTTATTCGCTCTTGGCCACAAGCGGCAGCACGTGTCCACCCTGTTTCAGCACGACCACCTGGCTCTCGCGACCCGTGACGCCGAACGCAAGCTCAAGCGCCTCTTGAGGTGACGCCGCCCATCGGAAACCAAGCTGGCGCTGGGTCTCAGGAGCAATTCCCGGCGAGACCATGATGCCCTGGGCGCGATCGCGGATGACGCGGCCGACGTGCACGAGGTGCGCCGCCGCAACGAGGTCGGTGATCTCGCGGCGTTCGACCATCGCCTTAACCTCCGCATAACCGTGATAACCGAGGCGCTCGACCTCGGGATGCTCCTGGCTCACGCCGTGCGGGCAGGGCGTCACCAGCACGACCACTCCGCCCGGGCGGACTGCGAGCTCCGCCGCGTACACACCTTTCGCGGCCTGCCACAGGTCGTAATCCGCCGGGTAGGACTCGGCAATCACCATGTCGGCGAGCGCGGGTTGCGCGACGCCGTAGACGCCGCGGGAGTGCCGGGCACCCTCACGATGCGCTGCGACCGGATCGCCCGCTACAACGTGGAGCACACGCGCCCGGCCGTCCATGACCACGTTCACGATGAAGCGCAGCCCGGCTCGGCGCGCGATCTCTTCCACTTCCTTCCGCACAGGATTTTCGGCGATCCCCAGAATCTCTGCGCCGGCGTAGAGAGCGCTCATCCAGTGCGTGTAACCGGTGACGGCGGCGCCAGACACTCCTGGCTGGACGATAGTCGCGCCACCTGTGAATCCCATCACGCGATGCGGCACGATCTGGCCGATGCCGATCACGAGGTCCGATTCGCCCAGAAGACGATGGACGCGGATGGGCGTTCCGTCGCGCGTGGTTCCGAGCTCGCCGAGGTTGTGCTCATCCCGCCAGTGGTGGATCGACACTGCGTACTGCTTCGGAACATCGGGACCGAGCTTCTGCTCGATCTCCTGTTGGTTCATGCGGGCGTGCGTTCCCGCCGCAATCAGAATCCTGATGCTCTCGGAATTTACGCCGCTCCCTCCGAGCCGGCGCAGAACAGATGGAAGTACTTCGCTGGCGGGCGTCTGGCGTGTGATGTCGTCGACCAAAATGAGGACGCGGGCGCCCGGCGAGGCGAGCGCTTCGAGCGTCGGCGAACCAAATGGGTGATCGAGCGCCTTTTCCACCAGATCAGCTACGGGTCGCGCGGGCTCGAGCACCCGCGGCGCAAGGCAAGCCAACAGATTCGAATCGGAGATCGTGAGCGGAGGGACGTCAGAATAAGAGAAGGAGACTCGCGTTACCCCCGAGTGTCCTTCTTGGTTTTGGATGGTCATCGTGAAGAAGGTGACGGCTTCGCCGCGTCGACCGGCGACCTGCCTTCGTGTGTGCCGAAACGAATCTCCATGGGCGTGTTTTTGGCAAAGACCACGTCATTGCCACGCGCCGCGATATGTGTGTAAACGGACCAGCCCGCGCCGTAAAAAGCGAAGGCCGCGCTCACCGGGCGGTAGTGAGCCACCAAACCGACGACGCTTCCCACTAACCCGAGGCCCGCTGCGCCGCGGACGGCTCCTCCCGCCACGTCAGGGCCCTGGGCCCCGAGCCCTTCCTCGATGCGCCGGTGGTTATGGGGATCCAGGCCGTCGAGAGAAGAAGTCGCGAGAAGCACGTCGATCGCTGGCGCGATGTACTTGGTCTTGGGAGTGACGGCGTGCGCGCCGCCCTCGGAGTCGAGTTGGAGATGGGCGCCCGAAGCGGCGTCGACGCCTTGCAAGCTCGCCTCAACCTGGCGAGGTGCCGCGGAAGGCATATCGATCTGGCGGAACATGAAGCGCAGTTGTCCGTTGCGGCCCAAACGGCGCGCCGGCATCGCCTGCGTCACGAAGCCTTCGAGATGCGCGCCTTCGGGAAGGATCAAGTAATGATCGGGGGAAAACACCGGCTCGGATATCACGGCCTGAACCGGCGCTCCTTTGTGGTCGGTCGCGGAGCTCAAGGCCGTCATCAGTCGGACGTGAACCACACTTCCGGGTGGAATTTCTCCGCCTAGATGGTCGAGTTCGCTCGGAACCGGATTTTCCATTCCCATCTCGAGTGGCGCCTTCAGTTCGGCGGTAAATCGCGTGCCGGCCGGCAGCGATGGGCGGTGGTACGGCAATTCGGCGGACAGCGCGGCTTCCACCCGTTTCATTTTCCCCGGCGCCTTGGCTTCCTCAATCGCCTGGCGCTCGCGATCTTTAACCTCCTGGCGAGCCTGATCCACGGCTTGCCCGACGCGTCCTTTTTTCTTCTTCCCCTTCTCACCTGCGGCAAGGTGAACGACGTTGGGCGTACCTTGTGAGACCAGAGTGTGCAGGGGAACCCGCGTCCCATCTTTGAGTACTAACGTGTCGAAGTCGAAGTGCGCTGTGCGGATGGGCGAGAAGTTGCCGTTGGCGATGGCCAGCGCCCGGCGCTTGCGCGATGCGTTTTCCACTTGAGTCACATGTCCCAATATCTCGCTGCCGGCGGCAATGACAAGATGGTCGAAGACATAGATGGGTTCGACGACGCGGCCCTCCACGGGGACTCCCGCTTGCTTGACGGGCAACGATTTGGTAAGCGCCACTTCGAGTGGCACTCCAGCCTGCACGGTGAGTGGAATCGTGGTGGCCGTGCTAGGCGGATTTTCAGCGCCGCTGACGCCCGCGCAAAGGGAGAAGGCAATCAGGACTACGCTGAGGCCTCTTGCCATGATCTTCATGCGAGTCCTCCTCTCGCCGGGGCCGACGGCGAAAAAGTTGTGTGCTCTTTTGTCCCCTAGGGAGCTAATCATACCAGAAATCGATAGCCGTGACCGAAGAGACCGCGTGACTCCGGCCACTTCAATGTCGTGCGCAACCGGAGAGATCGCCTCATCGACGGGCGCTTGAATCGCTCGGCGGGTTCTTGACCCACGCGTGCCGTGGATCGTCGGCCCAAGCGCCGTATCGCCGCTCTTCACCGGCAAGCACCCACGTGTAGTGAAGCGCGTAGCCGGGTGCCGCGACGACCGGATGATAGCCTTTGGGCAAAAGCACGGTATCGCCGTCCTCGACCACGAAAACCGTCGAGAATCCGTCGGGATCGTCAGGCGCGGTGTAGGTCCAAATGAAGGCGTAGCCTTGGACTGGTTTGATGCGGAAAAAGTAGACCTCTTCGAGCACTGCCTCCTGGGGCGGGCGCGAGCGGTCGTGCTTGTGCGGCGGATAACTCGACCAGTTGCCCGGAGGATTCAACGTCTCACCGGCAAGCAGGCGTTCGGCCGGGGTGCGTTGGTCGAGCGCGGAATAGACGGTGCGCTGCCAGTTGTCGCGTCCGACGTGATTCTCGGTGACGGCTGCTCCCGCGAGCAGCGCCGGCGACGCGCTGGTCGAAGTCGACGGGGCAGAGAAGATGCCAAGGTCGACCGCCTTGGAGGTAGCGACGATCTCGTACTGTGATTGCGGCGGAACGTAGATCATCACCGGCGGCCCCGAAAACACGTCAGCACGGCCACCTGCCTTGGCGAAGGTCTGGCGTTCTCCGCCGGCGCGCTCAACGGCGATCGAGGCGGTTCCAGCAAAGAGGTCGAAAACAAATTCCCTGGACCCAGTCGAACCGGAGTGTTTCTCTCTCTCGCCGAGGTGCAATCGGGCAAAGTCGAGGAAGCGCAGGGTCCCAGGACCGATGATTTCCTGAAACTTGCCGTTGGGACGAGCTTTGATATGACGCTGCATATGAACTCCGTAAGGTTGAAGTACTCCCAATCGATTATACGTCTCAGCGGTGACATTTCTTGCTTGACAAATCGCCTCAGAGTATATATAGCCGATTAATATATTTATGGATATACACGGAAAAAGTAATTAGGGCGGAAATATAGCGGCAACAAGGGGAAGACTCGACAGATGTTTTTCTCTGGAACGAGCCCACTTAAGTTATTTAGAATCAGCAACAGTCCTTCAAATGACCCCAAAACGAACCCATTTCGAACCCATTCAAGCTTAGGCCGGACCTGCCCGGGACGCGCCGTCGAACGAGGCGGGTGGCCCGCACGCGAGTGAGGGAGCGAACGCTCTCAGTCCGGGAAAGTGAACCTGAGTTCGCGTCCCATCTCAAAGGCGGGTTTCTTGCGGCGGCGGATGAGCGCGGCGTGTTCGGAAAGTGCGGTGACAAGGATCGGCATGGCGATCGTCGAGTCGCAGTGCACGTCGATCATGCTGGCGTCATGGGCAATCTTGCCCCAGCTTTGCGACTCGGCAAACGTGCAGCCGGAGAGTCCTCCCCAGTGGGGTGCGTCGGTGACCACTTGCACGGCGTACTTGTGTCCGCTGTGTGACTGGCGCATGAAGGTGGCCGTCACCTCGGTCTGATTGACAAAATTCTTGGGCGTTCCGCCGCCGAAATAGATCACACCGGTAGCGGGCGAGTCGGCGGCGAGCCTGGCGGTTTCAAGGACGTCGCCGATCACGTCGAAGGTTAGCTCATTCTTTCCCAGGAAGCGATTCTCCGCGATGCCGATTCCGATGGAAGAATCACCGATGGCGGGGCAGTAGAGCGGTACCTCGGCCTTGTAGGCAGCGGTCACGATGCCATCTTCTTTGGCGTGGCGGGAAATCTCTTTGCCCAGAAGGTACAGGAACTCGCGCGTGGTGTAGGGCCGCGAAGTGTCGAGTGTCGAAGCGAAGTGGCCCACCAGGGCATCCGCCTCGCGGAATTCCTCTTCGTCAGCCAGCGTGTCGTACATCCGGTCGATGAGGTTCTTCTGCAAGAGAACGTCGTCGGTTTCGGGCGAGCATTGATAGTGATAGCGGCCGAGCGTCTCGTGAATGTCGTGAAAAAAGTTGGCGCCCGTCGAAGTCAGGCAATCGATCAGCCGGTGCTTGATCAGGTAGACCACCAGACGCCGCATGCCGGCCGGAACCATGGCACCCGACATACCCATCAGGATCATGACGCGGTCGCCAAGCATCTTCCGCCAGATCTGATAGGCGATGGCGAGCGTGCGTCCCTGGAACGACACTCCCATCATTTTGTCCAGGAGTGCGGCCACGTTCTTGCGGCGGTCGATCTCAAGCGGGCGGGTTGGAGTCGACAGGAGTTCTAGCTTGTGCGGCCTCTTGTGTTTGGGCATTGCCTCTGAATTATTCGTCCACACCCAGCAGAATCGAGGCAGCGAGGACGGTGGTCCAAAGACCGCGCTTATCGCCGATGGCAGACTGGGTGATGTTGAGCGTGCGGACAATCTTGTTCGAGATGCGGTAGATCTCTTTCTTCTCGTCCCAGCTCTGGTCCGAATCGAACTCCACACCGATCGTGGTCGCGAGCATTTCAGCGGCCAACTCCTCGGCGTACTCGCCCGCCTGATGCTCGGTTTCGCCGAAAGAATGGTGTTCGGAGAGATAGCCAAAAGTGTTGCGGTCTGCCGGCATCGCCACGCCAACCGACGCCGCAATCAGGCGATGCGGCTCACGGGTGGAGTTCTCGCTCATGACGACGAAGGTTACTTGACCGGGTTCGAGCTCCTTACTTCCCTTTTCGCGCGACACCATCTTGCAGCGCGGCGGAAAGATGCTCGAGACGCGCACCAAGTTGCAGGCAGCGATGCCCGCCGAGCGCAGCGCCAGTTCAAAGCTCGTCAGTTTCTCGCGATGCTTCCCGACGCCCTTGGTCAGGAACATTCTTTTAGGAACAAACATTATCTAGATCCGTACCTGCTGTTAAATGCCCGCAGACTCGAGAGTTACGTGCTACCCCGCCGGCGATTGAACAAGAGTGACGAGCACGGTGCCACGCCCGCTGAATGGCTCGTAAACGTACCAAGAGACCCCCAATGTGTCAACGAGAATTCTCAGCGGCCGTGGCCTTAGGAGGGCCCGCGAGAACTCTTGACTTGCAGCCGCACTGCGGGATATGTTGGCTAACCTGAGTTAACTCAGCCCTACACGTGGTTTGTCATCGCCACAAAGATTCTCAACGGGAGGTTTCATGAATCCGAAGGCCGTCCTTGAGTTTGCCGCTTCCAACAACGCGAAAATTGTCGATCTCCGCTTCACTGACCTGCCGGGACTGTGGCATCACGTTTCGTTTCCTATTCACGAACTCGAAGAGAAATCGTTTGAAGACGGGTTCGGCATGGATGGCTCCAGCATCCGCGGATGGGCGGCTATCCACGAGAGCGACATGCTCCTGGTGCCCGATCCAGGCTGGATGATGATGGATCCTTTTACTGACACGCCGACCCTGGTGATGATTGGCGACATCGTTGACCCGGTCACCAAGCAGCACTATCTCAAGGATCCCCGCAACATCGCCAAGAAGGCCGAGGCCTATCTTGCCTACACGGGGATCGGCGACACGGCTTACTTCGGCGCCGAATCCGAGTTCTTCATTTTCGACAATGTTCGCTTCGACCAGGCGCAGCAACACGGCTACTACTTCATCGACGCCGAGGAAGGACGCTGGAACTCGGGCCGCGAACGCGACAACCTGGGCTACCGGCCCCGCTATAAAGAAGGTTATTTTCCTGTCCCCCCCACCGACCACTACCAGGACCTGCGCAGCGAGATGGTAATGACCATGGAAAAGGTAGGCCTGGAGATCGAGTGTCACCACCACGAGGTGGCCACCGGAGGCCAATGTGAGATCGATCAGCGCTTCCAGCCGCTGGTGGTTTCCGCCGACCGCATGATGATCTACAAGTACATCGTGCGGAATGTGGCGTATCAGTACGGTAAGACCGTCACTTTTATGCCCAAGCCCATCTACCAGGACAACGGCTCCGGTATGCACACTCACCAGAGTCTGTGGAAAGGCGGCAAGCCGCTGTTCGCGGGCGATAAATACGCCGGACTCAGTCAGGCCGCGCTGTGGTATATCGGTGGACTCCTCAAACACGCCGCGGCGATCGTGGCTTGGGCCGCTCCGACCACGAACTCCTACAAGCGGCTGGTACCGGGGTTCGAGGCGCCGGTGAACCTCGCTTACTCGCGACGTAATCGCAGCGCCGCGGTGCGCATTCCCATGTACTCAGCGAGTCCCAAGGCGAAGCGCCTGGAGTTCCGTCCGCCTGACCCCTCGAGCAATCCCTACCTCGCTTTTGCCGCCATGATGATGGCCGGACTCGACGGCATCGAGAACAAGATTGATCCCGGTGAGCCGCTCGACAAGGACATCTATGACCTCGAACCTGAGGAGTTGAAGAAGGTGCCCTCACTGCCTGGGTCACTCGAAGAATCGTTGCGCGCGCTCGAGAAGGACCACGACTTTCTGCTCAAGGGCGACGTGTTCAGCGAAGAACTGGTGGAGACCTGGATCGATTACAAGATGCAAAATGAGGTCCAGGCGGTGGGCACACGCCCGCACCCCTACGAGTTCGCGCTGTATTATGACATCTAGACCGGCGAACCGGCGCTTCGGCGCGCCGCAAGAGGTCGTCCGATAGAAGAATCTTTCCGACCAGGCGATTTCTCAATTCCGCTGGTCTTTTTGCCTGCGACCTCTGACGAGCAGCCGCGTGGCGAGTCGAGGCACCCGCCAAACCACTCAAGGTATAATCGGGAGCATGCGAGCCGAGTTCTTGGCGGTCGGTTTCCACGACCCTCCCAGGGCCGAAAGAAACCTCATCCGTGTCGAGGAGCGGCTGGCGCCGGAACTGATGGCTCCCCTGGCGTCCCTGCTTACCGAATCTCCTGACCCGGATGGCGCGTTGAACCTCCTCGATCGCTACGCCCACGGCGCTGCGCCGGAGGTGCTTGCCGAACTGTCGAATGCGCCTTCAGCTCTCACTTATCTGGTCGCCGTCTTCGGGTTCAGCGGCTATCTGGCGGAGACCTTCCTGGCTGAGCCCGCGCTTCCGCTTCAGTTTGCGCGCGATCGGCACTTCGCGAAGCTCAAGTCCCGCGAAGAGTTGATGCAGGACTACGCGCGTTTCGCCACAACAAGTCCTGACCACTGGCTCTCGGCGCAACTCGCGCGCTTCAAGAGGCGTAATTACCTCCGCATCGTGCTCAAAGACGTGCTCGGACTCTCCACCTTGGGCGAAACGACGCTCGAATTGTCGTCCCTGGCTGACGTGATCCTCTCGAACGCGCTGATTTTCTGCGATCAGGAACTCGAGAAGCGTTATGGACAGCCGCAATACCGCGACCCGCAGGGACGGATTGCGCGCGCCGGGTTCGCCATCCTCTCACTGGGGAAGCTGGGTGGAAACGAACTCAATTACAGCTCCGACATTGATTTGCTTTTTCTCTATTCCCACGACGGCGAAACTTCGGGCAGCACCGAGCGCGACTCGGCGATCGCCAATAAGGAATACTTCGTCCGGCTGGCTCACGCCATAACCCGCACCATCACCCAGACGACTCCCCACGGTCAGGCGTTTCGCGTCGACTTGCGGCTGCGGCCGGAAGGCGAACAGGGCGACCTCGCCATCTCGGTGCCCTCGGCGCTCGAGTACTACGAACATCGCGCCCGCGACTGGGAATTGCAGATGCTCATCAAGGCGCGGCATTCGGCGGGCGAATCGCGCATCACGCGCGAGTTTCTGCGCGGCGTCGAGCCTTTCGTCTACCGGGCTCCCACCGATTTCAGCGCGATCGAGAGTGTGCTCCTGGCACGCGAAAGAATCTCGAAAAAGCTGCGCGAGAGCCGGAGTGATGCGATTGACGTCAAGCTGCACCGGGGCGGCATCCGCGATATCGAGTTCCTTAGCCAGTGCCTCCAGCGGCTTTATGGCGGCAGCGATCCGTGGGTCCGGGCGGGCGGAACACTGCACGGGCTTCGCAAGCTCAACGACAAAGGGTTACTTTCCGACCGCGATTACGCAGCGCTGACGACTGCGTATGAGTTGCTGCGCCGCATCGAACATCGCATTCAGCTCGATAGGGGCCAGCAATCACATCGGTTGCCGACCGAGCCGGAGGCTGTGGATCGGCTGGCGCGGCGGCTGGGGATCTCGAACGCCTGGCGTGAAAGCCCGGAGCCTCGGGCCGAAGCGGCCGAACGCCGGTGGCCCGGCAAGGAACTGATCCGTCAGGCTGAGGCGGCGTTCGCCCATGTCGATGAGATTTATCAGAGGGCGATTCATCCTCGCGCCAGACCAGAGGCCAAGGTTGCTTTCGACTTGCAACCCTTGCCGCCGCTTCCCGGCGACCACGGACCGCACTCCTACGAATCGATTCTCCGGTTTCTGGACGCGCAGGCGCCGGGAGTGGCGCGCCTGGTGCGTGAGGCCCAGACTCCCGATCGCGCCCGTCCGAACGTGGCCCGTTTCCTGACGGCGCTACTGAGTTCGTCGGAACGCTTTCGTGTGGTACGGGAACAGCCGCTGGTCGTGGGCCGTGCGGTGGAAATGATCGGGGCGAGTGACCACTTCGCGAACCTGCTCATTCATCATCCCGAGGATCTTGCCGCTTGGGAACCCGCAGAGGCAGCCCCCGCGCCGCTCACGTCTTCGGCTGAGAGTCTCACCACGCAGACCGAGATGGCGCTCGACACGGTGCCCGTGTTGGGCTCCGCGCTCGTCGCCGCGGTGAGGTCCAAGGCGCGCGATGCCGCCGCCGCCCCCTTCCGGTATCCCGCGGCGCCGGCCGCGGCGGTCGAGCCTTTTGCGTGGGCCGCAGAAAGCGGGCTTGACACGCGGGAGAAGATGGCCCTGCTGCGACGGCACTATCGCGCTCAGATACTGGCGTTGGGCGCTCGCGACTTGGCGGGCCTTGACTCGATCTTTGCGACGCTCCAGCGCTGGTCGCGGCTCGCCGTCCGCTCGATCTCCAGCGCCTTATGCATCGCTGCCGAAGCTTCGCGCCCGGCCGCGTCCTCCAAGGACCGGGCCTGTCCACTGGCTGTGCTTGGACTGGGACGGCTGGGATTGAATGAGTTCGACCTCGGTTCGGACGCTGACCTGCTTTTCGTCGCCGCTTCTGGAACATCGCGTGACGAGTTGGCGGAGTGGACGCGCGTGGCCGAGAAGACGATCGAAGTGTTGTCGAGCTACACGCGCGACGGGGCATTGTTTGCGGTCGACACTCGGCTGCGACCCCAGGGACGTGAGGGAGAGCTGGTGATCACCGCGGACGAGCTCCTGAGCTACGTGGACGAAAGCGCGCGGTCGTGGGAAGGCCTGACTTATCTGAAAGCCTCGCCCGTGGCGGGGGACTTCATTCTTGGACTGGATATCGTCGCACGCCTCGTGGCCAGGCTCCACGAGCGCTTTGGTAACCACGGGGACCTGGAAGGCGACTTGCGCCAAATGCGGCGGCGGCTGGAGAGGGAACTCGACGTACGGCCTACGGACACGAAAACGGCGCCCGGCGGCTATTACGATGTGGACTTCTGCGTCTCGTATCTTCGGCTTCGGCATCGCTTCGTCGACCTGCCGGTGGGCGCCAATACGCTCGAGCAGGTGGAGGCGCTGCTCGCGGCGGGCTTGATCCAGGAGGAAGACGCGCGCACGCTGGCGGAGGGCGCAGCTTTCCTGCGTTCCCTCGACCATGCGATCCGCTTGGTCACCGGCCGGCCCGCCGAGGGTCTGCCGGAGCACGTCGGACAAGCAGAATCGGTTGAAACCTTGACTCGGCGTTGGGGAGTCGTCAGCGCGGGTGAGACGCTCGCGGGGCATCTGCGGCAGACTCAGGACGAGGTCCGCTTCGTTTACCGGAGATTAGTCGGATCCGACTGAGGTGAAGCTTGCCTGGCATTGCGAGTTTCGGCAAAGAGCACCCACTGAGAACCAGCGTAGACGATGTGAATCGCGGCTGCGCAGGTTGCAGGAAGGGGGCAGTTGGTGCTGGAGGGGGGAGTTGAACCCCCACGCTGGTTGCCCAGCGCGAGATTTTGAGTCTCGTGCGTCTGCCAGTTCCGCCACTCCAGCACACAGAGATTCCAGTTCTGCGCTTGCCGTTCGACCATTGTAATCCTCAAGTTGCTCGAATGCACGTTTCGCCTCGCTCCCTGCGCATTCTCTCCGCGCCCGTGTACCGTCCGCCGATTTCCTCTTGACAGCCTTTATCGATGGAACTACAACGACCCCTTCACTCAAACTGTGGGGCGGGAGGAATATGAAATCCCAATGGATGCTTCCGAGTCTCGTGGCGCTGGCGGCGTTCTCGGCAGCAAGCGTCATCACTGCGCAAAACCGCACGGGCCGTGAAACGGTCGTCGTGCGACCGCTCGAGATTCACGACGTCCTCGTCAATCCCGGCATGGGTATCACCACGTTCCAGCGTTTCAACGGCGACCCGATCAATCCCGGCCTTGGGTGGTCGGAAGAAGGTCCGACCGCGAAGCTCGCGGCGGGCACGAAACCCGACTTCCCCGACACCTCCATCTCCTACTGTCGCTGGTTTTGGGAAACGCTCGAGCCCAGGCATGGCGAAGTCCACTGGGAGATCGTCGACCGCGCGCTTGACGCCGCGCGCGAGCACCATCAGACGCTGGCCATCCGCCTGATGCCGTATGACCAGAAGCATCCACTGCCGCAGTGGTATCAGGACTCCGGAGCGCGACGCGCCAACAAGTCAACCGACAAGGACGGCGCGATCTGGCAGCCCGACTTCAGCGATCCCTTGTACCTCAAAGACTGGGGCGAGGTGGTAGCGGCGGCGGGAGCGCGCTACGACGGCAATCCTTATCTCGACAGCGTCGACATTTCCTCGGTCGGATACTGGGGCGAGGGCTGGAGCGATTACATGCCGGCCTTCGAGTATCAGAAGGCGCTCATCGATATCTGGCTGGATGCGTTCAAGCGTACGCCGCTGCTCATGAACTTCGACCAGCCGGAGGCGTTGAGTTACGGGACCGCGCATGGTGCGGGCTGGCGGCTCGATTGCTGGGGCGACATGCGCTCGAATCCCGTCAACGGCACGCAAGCCTGGTCGCACATGCTGGACTTCTACCCGCTGCAGATCGTACGCGCCGGCATTCAAGACGTGTGGCAGCGCAGTCCGGTGTCGCTCGAGTCATGCGGGGTGCCGGGCTCCTGGTTCAAGCAGGGCTGGGACATCGACTACATCCTCGCGCAGGCGCTGCGCTGGCATGTGACCAGCGTCAACATCAAATCGTCGGCGATACCACCCGCGTGGAAAGAGAAGTTCACCGAGTTCGAGAAGCAGATGGGATACCGCTTCATCCTGCGGAGGTTCGAGTATCCGAAGACCGTGAGGGCGGGCTCGATGATCCCCGTCCACATGTGGTGGTTGAACGCCGGCGTTGCGCCCGTCTATCGTGAGTACCCGCTCGCGGTCGAGCTGCACTCTTCGGTGCAAGGCAGCCAGGGCGAAGAGAGCAGTGCAATCATCCACGTTCCGGTTGATGTGCGGAAGTGGTTGCCGGGTGACGCCGTGTACGACGGGACACTCTACGTGCCCGACGCGCTGAAGCCTGGAGCGTACACCGTTCGGATCGCGATGCTCGATCCGCGCACTGGCGATCCCGCCATCAAGCTGGCGATACAAGGTCGCGCGCCCGACGGCTGGTATGATTTGGGAATGATCCAAGTGGGATCGCGCGATGGCGAATGAAAAGCGTCTCATGCGTCTCATTCTGACGTTACACTTCCAGTAAATGGCTGCGATTCGCCTTGACAAGCCGCCGACGAAGGCGTAAACAGGAGGAGTCGTCGCCGGTACGACCTGGGCTCTGGGAGTTTCTGAGAAAGAGGTCAGGACCGCACGTTGGCCCGGCCGTCGGGCTCCTATCCGTTGCCATCGAACTCCAGCGTCGGTGAATGTCGGGAAGGTCGAAGGAGAGGATTCCTATGCGCAGATGTGTGTTGATTCTGTTCGTTGTCGCAAGCCTCATGCTCCTGCCTCGCGCTCTTGTCGCACAGGGCCAGTTTGGCGCCCTCACTGGATCGGCGCTTGACCCGAGCGGGGCGGTCATTCCCGACACCAACATTACGATCACCAACGTCGAGACGGGCGTGAGCTTTACCGCCAAGACCAGCAGCGCCGGCTACTACCGCGTACCGGTGCCGCCGGGCACGTATCGTCTCGAGGCGCAGAAGGAGGGCTTCCGTACCGCGGTCGCGGATAACGTGGTGGTTCCGGTGGCTCAGGTGGTCACCATGGACTTCAAACTCGTGGTGGGCGCGGCGACTCAGACGGTGACGGTGACCAGCGAAGCTCCGCTGCTGACGTCCGCCACGGCCGAAGTGGGTTCGGCCGTCACGCCTCAGGAATTCGAGACCCTGCCCATCGAGGTCGGTGACGGCGGAAGGAATCCCCAGACGTTTATCTTCGAGAGCCTTCCGGGTACCCAGGGCGACACGTTCTCGGGCTCGATCAACGGCGGCCAGCTTTTCAGCCACGAGATCCTGATTGACGGCGTCACCATCGGCCGCTACGACCTGGCCGGTGGAAGCATGGACGAGTACAGTCCCGGAACGGACGCCATTGGCGAGTTCAAGGTGCAGATGACCAACTATTCCGCCGAGTACGGCGAGACCGGCGGCGGCATCGCCAACTTTGTTCTGAAGTCGGGTACCAACAACTTTCATGGCACCGCCTTCGAGTATAACAAGAACCCCGTGTTCAACGCGGCGGGGCTGGTGGTCAATGCGCTTGGCGGGACGAAGAGGAATGAGAAAGAAAATAACTTTGGCGGAACCTTTGGCGGTCCGATCCGCAGGGACAAGACCTTTTTCTTCGGCAGTTACGAGGGAGACCGTTTCCGAAACTTCGCCTACAGCGGCCTCATCACGATACCGACGGCGGCCATGCGGTCGGGAGACTTCAGCAGCTTTCTCGGGAAACAGAAGGGGACAGACGCCTTGGGGCGGCCGGTCTATACGAATGAGATTTATGACCCGACGACCACGCGAAGCGTGACCGCGGGAGCGATCGACCCCGTGACTGGCCTCGTGGCCAATGCGGACGCCACCATCCGCGATCCCTTCATGGCGGGCGGTCAGTTGAACGTCATCCCGCCCGGCGAATTCAGCAAGGCGACTTCCGTCTTGCTGCCGCTGTTCCCAGATCCGCTGTTCGGCGGAAATATAAGAAACACCCCCAGATTCAGCGGATGCTGCCCCATCCTGAAAAGGGACGCCGTCAACGTTAAAGTCGATGAAGTCATCAGCGACCGTCAGAAACTTAACGTGATGGTCGGTTGGTACCGCCGGTTCAGGTGGCACCGGAACTTCAACTACAGTTTTCCGCCCTTCCCCGGACAGCCTATCAGCCCCACCAAGAATCAATCGGTGGGTGGTCCGCAGTTCCGCCTCTCCCACGAGTGGACGCTCAGCGACCATTCGGTCAACGTTCTTTCGTTGGGCTACAACCGCTTTAATAACGTTAACAATATAAATCCCGACGCCAAGTTCACGCCGCAGTTGGGAATTCCGGGCATTCCCGATTCCTGCTTCCCGCCCATGAGTTTCAGCACTACCAACAAACACATTCAGTTCATGAAGGGGATCGGCGTTGGCTGCGAGAATATCGACCCTTCGGAGAGTTACGTCTACCAGGACACGTACAGCAATACACGCGGCAAGCACAGTTTGAAATTCGGGGGGGATTTCACGCGCTACCGCTACAATACTTACGAACCAGGCCCTCTGTCGGGTTCCTTCTCATTCACCAACACGGAAACGGCTCTCCCCGGCTTCACGGGCTCGACGGGTCATCCCTTCGCGAGCTTCATTCTCGGCGGCGCGGACGGCGCGGGCAGGTCGGTCTACGGGACGGAACCGGGGTACCGCGCGGGGGTGCTTGCCTTCTTCGCCCAGGACGACTGGAAGGCCACCTCCAAGCTCACGCTCAACATCGGACTGCGCTGGGAAATCCCGCTGCCGAAGAAGGAGGCCTTCAATCGCCAGTCCGGCTTTGATCCGACCGCGCCCAACCCCGGCGCTGACAATTTCCCGGGCGCGCTGGTCTTTCTGGGCAGTTGCTCCACCTGCATTCACCGGACTTCCTTCCAGGACTGGTACTTCAAGGAATTCGCGCCGCGCCTCGGTCTTGCCTACCAGATCAGCAATAAACTGGTGCTTCGCGGCGGATACGGGATTTCTTACAGTCCTCCCATCCTGAACAATTTCGGCAGTCAGAACCTTTTCGGTTTCAATAGCGGCGTTGCCGTTCACCATGCCGCGGGGACGATCGGCAAATTCAACCCCGTCACTTACCTCTCTCCGCTGACCGGCGCGCCGCTGCCGGCGAATGCCTCGATTGGCTTGCCCGCCTTTACCGGCACGCTCCCCAATCGCGACCCGGCGTCTGCCAACGGCAACAGCCTCGACTTCCTCCCCGCAAATTCCCTAGCCCAGCCCTATGTTCAGAACTGGAGCCTGGGCTTCCAGTATCAATTGCCGCGCCAGGTCTTGTTTGAGGCGAACTATATCGGCTCCAAAGGGACGCGCCTGCTCGACAGCTATTTCTCCACCTTCTTCAACCAGCCCAACTCGAAGTTCATGGCGTTGGGGGATAATCTCGACATGGACTTCCAGGACGCGTTGAATGCCGGCATCCTCCAGCCTTACGGCATCACTCAGCTTCCTTATCCGGACTTCGAGAACAGCAATAACTGTGGAACGCAATTGGCAGCGGCGCTCGCGCCCTTCCCGCAGTACTGCCAACTGACCAACAATTTCCCCACCATGGGCAGCTCCACCTACCACTCCTTGCAGGTTATGGCGCGCAAGAACTCGTCCCATGGGCTGACCTTCATCGCCGCCTACACTCTTTCCAAGACCCTGACCGACACGGACACCGCTCTCTACTACCCCTCCGACAGCGTCGTGCAGGACTTCTATAACCGCAAATCCGAAAAATCGATTGCGCTGTTCGATCATCCCCAGAGCCTGAAGCTCACCTGGATCTACTCGTTGCCCTTCGGCCGCGGGCAGAAATTCCTGAGCTCGGGCGGGGTGCTCGATCGCTTGGTGGGAGGTTGGCAGGTCACGGCCATTCAACAGTACTTGTCCGGCGACCCCCTGAGCATCGTTTCCTCTCTCAGCCCCAACTTTACTCCCGGCCTCCGTGCTGACATCGTTACCGGGGTTGCCCAGACGGTTCCGACCCAGGGATTGAACGTCAACCTTGCCTATGATCCGAACACCGGCGCGGTGACCAACGGCAGTGCCTTGCTGAACCCGGCAGCGTTTGTTGACCCACCCGCATCACCGGGCAGCGGCTACCCGCTCCGCGCGGGTACAGCGCCGCGCTTGCTTCCCAATGTACGCGGGCCGGGTCACGAGACGGAGGACTTCGGCCTCATCAAGAATACGCGGATCAGCGAACGTTTCACGTTCCAGATCCGGGCCGACATGTTCAACGTTTTCAACCGGACCGGACTCGGCAACCCCGACACTGCTTTGGGTGACGGCCTGCCGTCCCAAGGAGGCACTTTCGGTTTGATTCTGGGTCCGATGAACGGCCCGCGCTTGATCCAGGTCGCGGCGCGGCTGAATTTCTGAGTTACCGGTAGCGCAGAGTCTCGCGTTCCAGAGACTCTGCGGCATGTCGCGGGTGACGCAGACGCGGCGCCGTTTGTCGTGTCCTGCGACTACGAGAGGCGATCCGTCGCAACAGAGACGTGTCCTCTCGGGTGGCGCAAACGCAGTGTCGCGAAAAGTCTTGAACACCTACCCCTCTCCCCTGGGGAGAGGGTGGTCCGCTGCCGGCGCTTTCACCAGCCGGAGCGGGCCGGGTGAGGGTCTTTGAAGCGCCCTCTGACGGCGGACTGATTCTGAGCCCAGCCCGAGTTGCAAGTTCGGTGAATAAGTCAGCCCGCTGTGGCCAGCGCCATAATCTACCCTCGGTCCCAGCCGCGCGTTGAGTGGACCCCTCACCCCAATCCCTCGCCCGCAAAGGGGGAGGGGAGAACGTTTCATTTACTACCCTCGCCCCTTTGCGGGAGAGCCGGCAGCGCAGAGTCTCGCCTCTCCAGAGACTCTGCGGCTTGTCGTTGTGACGGCCCGCGTATAATCTGTTTGATGTCGCTAGAAATGCGGTGGCGCATACTTGGCGCAGTTTGCCATGTGTGCGATTCCGGAGCGCAGGCGCGGCGACCGCAGACATCCAGAACCGATGTGTGCGCACCCCGCCCGTAGGGGGGAGTGCGAAGTAGGCGCCGGACAGAGTGCCGGTCTCCGCCCACCCATCTAGACGGCGAAACCTCGTTAGGGGATGGGTGACGCCGTGGTAGCTTCTCTTAAGGGAATCTCGAGTCCTGCAGGGTCCTCAGCATTGACGCGCCGATAAGCGCAAGTGAGTGATGGCGCGCTCCGCCACCCGTGCTAAACTGGACTACTGGAGGGATGGGTGAGCGGTTGAAACCGGCGGTCTTGAAAACCGTTAGCCCCGAAAGGGGCTCGGGGGTTCGAATCCCTCTCCCTCCGCCACGTGGCGGGATTGTGCTCCGGCAGCGAAGGACAGGGATCAAGGGGCGCGTGGTTTTCCGAAGACCGCGGTTTTTCGAGTGCCCGCGCACTCTGGGCCGACAGCCGGGACGGGGACCTGAGTTGGATAACCCGGACTCAGGCTTCATCATCTGACAGTTGAGTTATAGCGCGAGTTTCGAGAGACTTGCAGGTCGAGCCATTAGGCCGTCAAGCCGTCTCGGCGCGCGTCATCCGCGTAGTGAGACAACCGAGCGAAGGAGAGGTGGATGCTGAAGCGGGCACTGGGGGTGAGCGTCATCATCGGCGTGGCTGCGGCATTATTGAGCAACTGCGGCGGTTCGAGCACCACGCCGCCCGCTCCTGGCAACGGGACGCTGGCTTCTTTTGTGGGCGACTCGCCTTTGTGCGATGTTCTCGCGTTCCGCGCCACCATCTCCGGCGTGACCGTGACCCATGCCGGCGCCAGCAACACCACCAACGTCCTCAATCCCAACACGACGTCCATCAAAGTCGAGTTTGCTTCACTCCGTGACTTCTCGACTATCCTGAACTTTGCCGCGATTCCGGCGGGCAGTTACGACAAGATGACGTTCTCGCTTTCGTTTGCGCAGATTGTCGTCTATGACCCGACCCAGAGTCCGCCCATCCGCACCGTCACGGTAACGTTGTCGAACAACAAACCTGTTGTGCCCATTTCGCCAGCGCTGACCGTGACCGCGAACAAGGTGTCAGCCGTACAGGTCGACTTCAACCTGCGCCAGTCGATTCAATTGGACTCGACCGGGCAGGTGACCGGAGCGGTGACGCCGGCGTTGACCGTCACGCCGGTGGTTGCGGCGGGCAGTCAGGGTTTCGGAGAAATGGACGACGTGCAGGGCTTCGTAACGCGGGTGGACACTTTCAGCTCCAACACGAGTTTCACCGGCGACTTCGCGCTCCAACTCCTGGGGGGCGGGAGCGGTGGACAACCCTCCGTCGTGGTCGATCTGACGAGCAATACCACACTGTGCGGTCCCGCGCCCGCCACCGATCAGGCTTGCGCTCCGCTGCCGCTCAACCAATTGCTGACCGGCAGCTTCGCCGAAGTGGACGGCTTTCTCGATTCCAACGGCAATTTCGTGGCGAACACGGCTGAGATCGAAGATCAGGAGGTGGTCGAGAACAACCAGATCGCCCTGCTCGGCTACGTGATTTCAGTCACCCGGGACGCGAGCGGCAACCTGACGCAGTTCAGCTTCTACGTGCGCGAGGAACAACCGGACGACGAGTTCGGCATCACGCTCGACAACGTCGTCGACGTGAACGTCACCTCTTCCACGATTTACCAGTACTCTTCACGGTCCACGAATTCCGCCAGTCTGCCGTTTGACTCAACCTCCATCAACGTCGGCCAGGAACTGGTGGTCCACGGAGTATTCACCAAACCGCCGACCCCTCCCGCCGGGCAGACGGCGCCACCTACCACCGTCGCTCCTGACCGGATCTATCTCAAGCTTCAGACCGACGACGGGAATTTCGCGTCGCTCATTCAAGCCGGCTCGGATGACAAAGCCGGCGCCTTCAACTTCACGCCGTGCGCCACCATGTTCCAGGGCGCGCCGATGATGGTCGTCACCAGCAGCCAGACGACGTTCGTCAACGTGGCGGGCCTCAACGAGCTCACGGCGCAACACTCCCTCCTCGTCAAAGGACTGCTCTTCTTCGAGCCCCAGGCGACGACGGTCAACGGCGTCAGCGTGCCCGCCGGCACCTGGGTGATGCTGGCGAAGCAGGTCCACCAACTCATCTAGGCATGCCTGCGCCGCCTAGCGCTAAAGGGAAGGCAAGTGGGTTCGCTTGCGCTTCTCACCTGGCAGCCGCGTAAACCCCAGGTCCTCGCCGCGCTTTAACTTTGTGATGAAGATGATCTGACCGGCATGATAAGCGAAGTGTTCCGTGACGTGGAACACGGCCTCAAGGCCGGTGACGCGGAACCTCTGGATGGAGTACTGTCGCCGTAAGTCTCGCGCGCTGAGCCTTGCCAGCACTCGGCTCGCCTCTGTCACCGTACGACGCAGCCGGGTGATGAGCATGCGGCGCGGCAGCGGGCCCACTTCGGTGAATTCCTTGTCGCGCTCGCGGATGTCCGGCTGGCCTCCCAACCCCGAGATGATCCATTGCCGGACGTTGCCCGACAAGTGGAGGACCAGGTTTCCCACGCTGTTGGAGCTGGGATGAGGCTTCCACAAGATCTCGTCGTCGGAAAGCATGCCGAGGCAGCGCGTGACACGAGGTAAGTAGCGCTTTTCGAGCGTCCGACGCGCATCCAAGAGAAGCTGATCGGCGAGATCAGAGTGTTTGGATCTCAAGCGACTCCTCCACCGTGTCACCTGCGACAGACTCGCAATCCGGCGACGAGACTATGCAGTGGAGTGAGCACGTTGTGCCGGCCGAAGCTGTTCTCGCAAGCTTTGCCTCCAAGCGGCATCCTCCCAGTAGGTCAACCAGAGGTAGAACGTTGCGTAACTCCGCCATCCTGCCCAGTTGCGCGCCAGAGCCTCGACCTTCGACGCCGTCGGTCGCGTGCGCAGTCCGTAGAAGAACTGGATCATCTTCTGCAACCCGACGTCAGCGGCGGGCAGGCAATCGAGATGCCCGAGCGCGCGCATTCCGACGTACTGCGCCGTCCATGGACCGACCCCTTTGTATTCGACCAGCCGGGCATGTGCCAGTGAGGGTTCCATCGAGCGCAGCGCCTCGAGATCCAGAGTGCCGTCCAGTGTGGCGCGCGAGATGCCGATGATGTATCGGGCCTTGGGTCCGGAGATCTGCAAGCGGCGGAGCTTGCGGGGCGTGGTGATGGCCAGCGCCGCTGGTTCGGGGAAGGCGTTGTAGCGCCTGCCCTCGTATTCTAGGCTTTGCCCGTACGCTTCGATCAAGGCCTTCTTGACCTGATGGGCGAACGTCAGGTTGACCTGCTGCTCGAGGATGGCGGAGATAAGCGTCTCGTAGATGCTCGTCGCCTGCGGGATTCTCGCGCCATGGAAGTGCGGCACGAGGCGCGAGAGCACGCGGTCCTGAGCCGCCAGGCGGGCGAAGTCCCCGAGATCCAGCAGGGTCGAGAACTGCCGCTCGACCAGCGACTTGACTGTGTGCGCGGTCGCGGCGTCGGCGGGTCCGGAAAGGATGCGGACGCGCAAGCCGCGTGGCGTTCGGTTTTCGGAGACGCCGTAAAGGACGGGTCGACCGTCGACGTCGGCCACGCGCCGGTATTCGCCTTGCTCGAAGTAGTCGAGAAGCGGCGCGAAGCTACGTCCGTCAAGCAAGGCGGGCGGGCTGAGGACAAAGCGAAGCGTACGCACAAAATCGAAGGGTTCTCGAGGTTTCAGTACCATGGGTTCCCATCAACAGCTGTTCTGTGCTCGCCGTCTGAACCGTCATTATAGGGTAGAGATGCCCCTGCCGCGAAGCCGTGAACGAGGGTTGTGCTGGGCTATGCCTTTCCGAATTCCAGTGGTGGGGCGCTTGACAGTCCCTGAGCGATGCTCGTATCATTTAGGATTCGCATATACGCGATGACGAAACAAGGGAAGGTATGGACAAAAAGAAAGTCGAAATCTACCGCAAGCGGCTGGTCAGCAAGCAAGAAGAACTGCTGCGTGCCGTCTCTCAATCCGAGCAGGACGGCCGCGAGGCCGACGAGGAAGGCACGCAGGACGTCGCTGACAAGGCGGCCAATGCCTATACCAAGGAATTTCTTTTCCACCAGAGCGACGACAACCGTCGGACGCTCCAACTCGTCAATGAAGCGCTCGAGCGCCTGAAGAACGGCTCCTACGGACTCTGCGTGGCCTGCCATGAGGAAGTCCAGTCGAAGCGCCTGGAAGCTGTTCCCTGGGCCCGACACTGCCTGGAATGCCAGGAAAAGCAGGAGCAGGGCTTGCTCTAATCCGGCTTTTGCGCCGCTTCCCGGCGATGTGGCCCCGGACGCGAAGCTCGCTCCACCCAAGAATGTGAAGTCTGAATCCCCGCTCGATCACGCCCGGTCAAGTCTGCCAGGGTTACCTGTCTCGATGCTGCGCGACTTTACAGACAGCTTGTGTGCGGTGGTGTTTCCCAGTCAATGCCGGGTGTGCGGCCTGGAGCTCACGGAAGCAAGCTGGACGGGCGTCTGCCGCAACTGCTGGAGTAGCCTCGAACCCTGGACCGGACCCCAGTGTGCGCGCTGCGGGCTGCCCTTTGCTTCCAACCAAGGGTTCGACGCGGACGCTTCCGAGCCGTCGCCTGGCGAGACCACCATCCTCTGCTCGGCCTGCCGGAGGGAGGAGTACGACTTTGATTGGGCACGCAGCTATGGCCTCTACCGGGGCCGCCTGCGCGGTGCCATCCTACAGCTTAAGTTTCACCGGCAGGAACGTTTGGGTCACAGGCTGGGGAAGCTCCTCGCGTCGGTGTGGAGCGCCATCGAGGCAGGTATCCAGGACGATCAGGATGACCCACCGGTCGTCGTGCCGGTACCGCTTCATCCGGCCCGGCAACGCGAACGCGGGTTCAATCAGTCAAGACTGCTAGCCCAGGGACTGGTTCAGGCTATGGCGAGTCGCGGGATTTCCGGCGGTTGCGTGGTCCGCCGATCCCAGCGCGCGCTGGGGACGTGGTCGGCTCGGCTGGAGGGCCGATGCCTCGAGCGGCGCCGGTCCACCGACCCCCAGAGCGGCCTGAGCCTCTCGGCGCGGCAGCGAAACGTCCGCGGGGCGTTCGTTGTCAGCTCCCCCAACCGTTTGCGCGGCCGGCGGGTGGTTCTGGTGGACGACGTCATGACCACGGGCGCCACCGCGTCCGCCTGTGCCGCCGCCTTGAAGCGCGCGGGTGCCCGGCAAGTGGTGGTCCTCACGCTGGCTCGAGCTACACCTCAGTTTCCCGACCTCTTCCTGCGTCAACCTGAGCAAGGTGTTGACGACCTCGGTCGCGATTCGCAATAATACTAGGCTGAGAAGGTTGGAATTCATCATGTCGGAGGCCGACCAACGACTGTTGCAGACTCCGGTGCTCGTGCTCAATGCTTCCTACGAGCCCATTAACGTGACTCCGGTCCGCCGCGCAGTCGTGTTGATTATCAAAGGCGTTGCCACCACCGAGGAGGAGGATGGGTTTTTCATCCACTCGGCTCGGATCACCTTTCGCATCCCGAGCGTCATCCGGCTGCGTGAGTTCCGGCGTATCCCCTTCCAGACTCGCGCCCTGTCGCGCAAAAACATCGTCATGCGCGACCGCTCCACCTGCCAGTTCTGCGGCCGCGTGCTCCCTGCCTCAGAGTTGACGCTTGACCACGTCATCCCGCGCTCGCGCGGCGGGCATACTGACTGGGACAACCTCGTAGCCTGCTGCCATCGCTGCAATAACCTCAAGGGCGATCGCCTGCCCGAAGAGGTGGGCCTGAAGCTGCTGCGTCCACCGCGTCCCTTCACCCTTCACACTAGCCGCCAGCTCATGCGCTTGATGGGCCGGTCGGACGAGCGTTGGCGCAAGTATCTCTTCTATTAAACCTGATCGCGCTGTAGCGGCGCTCTCTGAGCGCCGGAAAATCGGCGGCCAGACGCCGTCGCTACAGAAGGTTGCTGCGCCGTATTCTGCAACCATCAACCAGCGCGTGAGCGCTGACCGTCAGACGCCGAGCGGAAAAGAAGCGTGGGCGGTCAGCGAGGAATCGGCGCGCTCTCCGGCCATCAACTTGAAGTAGCCGGCGGCGGCGATCATGGCGGCGTTGTCGGTGGAGAGTTGGAGGGAAGGGAAGAAGACCTCGAGTCCTGCGCGTGTCGCCTCGGCGGCGGACATCTCGCGCAAAAGCGAGTTGGCGGCGACTCCGCCCGAGAAGAACACGCAGCGTGAACCCAGCTTGTCGGCGGCGGCCAACGTGCGATCAACCAGATCGCTGACCACAGCACGCTGGAAGCTGGCGACCAGATCGAGTGTCTGCTGGGAGCAGCGGGCGCGAACGTCGTCCGCCGTCACCCGGCCGGCCTCCTTGCACCAGGCGTGGCGCGCTGCCGCCTCGCTCTCCAATGGCGTCCCGCGAACCCGATAGAGCACGGCGGTTTTGAGGCCGGAGAAGCTGAAATCCAGTGGGTTACCTTTCATCCGGATTCTGCCAAAGTCGACCGCCTCAGGCTTGCCGAAGCGCGCCAGGCGATCGATAATCGGCCCGCCGGGGTAGCCGAGCGCCAGCAGCTTGGCAACCTTGTCGAAGGCCTCGCCAGCGGCATCGTCGCGCGTCTGCCCGAGCCGGGTAAAGGCAAAGACGGGTGAGACCGCGTGCGGTGCGGAGGATTCACCGAACCCTCGAGCGTCCACCAGAAACAAAGACGTGTGCCCGCCGGAGACCACGAGGGTGACGCTCGGAAACACCGAGGCGCCGTCGGCGTGTCCCGGCTGGAACCTTTCACGCGCGACTAAGTGGTTCTCGAGCATGACGGCGTGGATATGGCCCTCGAGATGGTTGACGCCGACCAGCGGCTTATTAAGCGAGAGTGCCAGCGCCTTGGCGTAGACCACGCCGACCAGCAGCGAGCCGATGAGGCCAGGTCCTTCGGTGACCGCCAAGGCGTCGATATCAGGGAGAGCGACCTCGGCCTCGCGGCACGCTGCCTCGACGACGGGGATTATCTTCCGCAGGTGCTCGCGCGACGCCAGTTCCGGGACCACGCCACCATACCGGGCGTGGGTCAGCACCTGCGACGCGACCACGTTCGAGAGGATGCGTTCGCCGTCAGCGACCACGGCCGCAGCGGTCTCGTCGCAACTCGATTCGATACCCAGAACCCGCATGAGGATTATGTTACCATGAGCTTTCAGGGCGCCGAGGCGGCGGCCGATCCATCACGTTCATCCACCAGCACTCTGAGGAGCCGGAATGAAGATTCGCAAGGCCGTCTTACCCGTGGCCGGACTGGGCACGCGATTCCTGCCTGCCACCAAAGCCCAACCCAAAGAAATGCTGCCCCTTGTCGACAAACCTCTGGTGCAGTACGCGGTGGAGGAGGTCGCGGCCTCGAGCGTCCCGCTCGTGATCTTCGTCACCGGGCGCGGCAAGGACGCTATCGAGGACCACTTCGACGTGTCGTTCGAGCTTGAGCACCAGCTCGCCGGGCGCGGCAAGGAGGAGTTGCGCCGGCAGATGCGTTCCATCTCCGGGCTGCTGCAGATGATTTACGTGCGCCAAAAGCATCCCCTGGGCCTCGGGCACGCCATTCTGACGGCGCGTGACCTGGTGGGCGACGAACCTTTCGCTGTACTCCTCTCGGACGACGTGATCGACAGCCGCGTGCCTTGTCTCAAGCAGATGATGGAGGTCTTCGAGCGCTACGGCCGCAGCGTGGTGGCGATCCAACGCGTCGACCCCAAGACGGTTTCGAGTTACGGCGTGATCCACGGCGTGCCGGTCCCCGATCAGAATTGGGACGGCCGCCTGTTTCGCATCGACGACATGGTGGAGAAGCCGCCCCCGGGCAAAGCGCCCAGCAACCTCGCCATCATCGGGCGTTACATCCTGACCCCTGCCATCTTCGCGGAGCTGGCAGCGACCCGCCGCGGCACGGGCGGGGAGATTCAACTGACCGACGCGCTCCACCGGCTGCTGGCCAAAGAACCCATTTATGGATACGTCTTCGAAGGCAAGCGCTACGACGCGGGCGACAAGCTGGGATTTCTCGAAGCGACGGTGGAGATCGCGCTCAAGCGCCCGGATCTGGGGAAGCGGTTCCACAAGTATCTGAAATCGCTCCAACTGTAATGGTGGGGCGGGTGGGAAGCGGTCCGAGCCGCCAGGATCTACTTTTTGTCCTTCGAGGCGGACGGGCTCGCGGATTTCGAGTCAGCAGAAGAAGACGAAGATGAGCCGTCACTCTTGGCGTCGCCCTTCTTGTCAGCGCTTGAAGTTGAACTGGGCTCGGGCGACGACTTGCGTGCGTAGTCCGTGACATACCAGCCGGTGCCCTTGAATTGGATGGCGGGCGCCGACAGCAGTTGCTCGAGCTCGCCGCCGCATTTCTCGCAGGTGCGCAGCGGCTTATCAGAGAATTTCCGGATCTTCTCGACGTGGGTGCCGCATTTGCGGCAGCGATACTCGTAAAGCGGCAATCTCAACTCTCCTTGGGCAAAGCCCCTACGGATCCATTATAACAGAGCGCGGCGTGCTGTAGCCGGGTCACTCGATATCTACTTCGAAAAGCAGCGGGATTCGCCCCCTCACCCGGCGCTGACGCGCCACCCTCTCCCCAAAGGGGGCGAGGGTTATGGATGAAGTTTTCATGCTTCGGAGTGTACTCCGTCACGGAGACTCTCCGGGGAACCGCAGCATAGCGGCAGGGTTTCGGAAGCGCATGGCGGCGCTTCTTGCGTCGCTTGGGCTGAGTTGGTACACTGGTGCCTCAACAACAGCGTCCAGACGAACATGGTTGCGAAGACGCCACCCAAGACTGACGAAGCCGCACGCGTAGCTCCTTCTAACGGCGCTCCCGGCCGGCTCTATCTGGTTGGCACACCCATCGGCAATCTCGAGGACATCACCTTCCGCGCGCTCCGCACGCTGAAGGAAGTGGACATGATTGCGTGCGAGGACACGCGCCGCACGCAGAAGCTACTCAACCACTATTCTATCGCGACGCGCACTATCAGCTACCACGAACACAACGAGCTGACGCGCGCCCCGGAGCTGATCATCGAGCTCGAGCAGGGCAGCCGCATCGCGCTGGTCTCGGATGCGGGCATGCCGGTCATCTCCGACCCGGGCTACCGGCTCGTCAAGCTGGCGATCCGGCACAATATTCAGGTGATTCCCATCCCGGGCGCCTCGGCTTTTGTCGCCGCGCTGGCGGCGGCGGGTTTGCCCGTCGATAAGTTCCGCTTCCTGGGTTTTCTGCCCGCCCGGAAGCTGGCACGGCAGAAGGCGCTCGAGGAGATGAAGGACTCGCCGAAGACGCTGGTGTTCTACGAGTCACCGCAACGCGTGGTCGAGATGCTGGGCGACGTAAGCCGGATTCTGGGCGAGCCTGACGTGGTGGTGGCGCGCGAAGTGACGAAGGCGTATGAGGAGTTCGTGCGCGGCTCGGCGTCTGAAGTGGCGGAACAATTGAAGAAGAAGCCGGTCAAAGGCGAGATCACCGTGCTCGTGGGGCCGCCCGGCCCACCCGAGAGCGGCAACGGCGCGGGAATCCACCGGCTGCGCGAGAATCTCGAACGCGTCATGCAGGAACGCGGCATCGATGAACGCGCCGCGCTGAAGGTCGTGGCGCGCTCCCTCGGCATCTCCAGGAGCGAAGCTTATCGCCAGTGGCAGGCGGAGAAGGGAAAGCGCTAGGCCACGGTGACGCCGGCGTCCTGGCCTGTGGGAAGCGCCGCCTGAGGACTGCTGTCCTCGCTGCTCCGAGCCCTCGAGAAGAACTCATCCACCCGGTTCAACACCTCCTGTACATCCTGGGCGCTCTGCACGCTGCGGCGCAATTCCGTACCGTTCCGCACCCCGTGCGTGAACCAGCTCGCGAACTGCTTCATCTTCCCGATGGCGCCGGGGATGTCTTCGTGGACGAGCATGTGGTAATAGGTGCGGATCAGCTCGTAGCGGTCGGCTTCCGTGGGTTCCTGGTAGCTGCCGGTCGCAAAATAATCGGACATCTGGCGGAAGATCCAGGGATTGCTGGGCGCGGCGCGGCCGATCATCACGGCATCACAGCCGGTCTGTTGGTGGAGCGCCTCGGCGTCGCGCGGCGTAAACACGTCACCGTTGCCGATCACCGGGATGCGCACCCCGGACTTCACCTCCGCGATGACGTCCCAGCGCGCTCGTCCGCTGTAGCCCTGCTCGCGCGTCCGCCCGTGAACCGCGATGGCCTCGACTCCTGAGTCTTCTGCCAGTCGTGCCACCGGCGCCGCGACGATTTCCTCGTCGCTCCAGCCGGTGCGAATTTTCACGGTGAAGGGAATTGTGACCGCGGCGCGAATCTTACGGAAGATCACCTCGAGCCCTGGCAGGTCGCGAAGCAATCCCGAGCCACCGCACTTGACCACCTTCTTGGCCGGACAACCCAGGTTGAGATCGATGAGGTCGAACCCGAGGTCCTCGATCATGCGGGCCGCCTCGGCCAGCCGCTCGGCGTCCGCGCCGAAAATCTGCGCCGTGATCGGCCGTTCTTCCGGAGTGTAGTAGAGGAATCGCTGCGACTTCAGATTCTGGCGCAGCATGCCCTCGCTCGATACGAACTCCGTCATGATCAGGCCGCATCCGCCCAGCCGCTTGATGAAGCGGCGAAAGACGGTGTCGGTGATGCCCGCCATGGGCGCGAGGATGTGCGCCGGCTGGAGGGTCACGTTGCGAATACGCAGTTCCTGGAAAATCATGCCGTGTTATTGTGACAGGAAGCGCCGCCGCATGGCAAGGCCAGGACGCGCGCTCGATCCGGGGAGCTAGGTCCCTTGCGACAAGCCCAGGTCCCCGGCGCTCGCGATCCCAAAGCGCATCTGCCCCTCCGCGACCAGAACGCCTTCGCGGTATGCGGTGCCGCGCAGCTCGCCGAAGTTCTCACGCAGCTTGACGACCTCCGCCTCGACGCGCAGCGTGTCGCCGGGGCGAATAAGCGCGAGAGTGCGCGCGAACGGCACTTGAAGGATTACCGCGACCTTGCCCACCATCTCAGGCCGTTCGAGTACCAGAATCGCGCCAAGCTGGGTTACCGTCTCGAACACGATGCCCATCGGCACCACCGCCGCCGAGGAGCTGTATCCTTGCGACGCTTCGTCGTTCACGCTGAAGTGCTTCACGGCCGCAATACGCTGGCCGGGCACGAACTCCGTAACCTGGTCGATCAAAAGGAAAGGATAGCGGTGGGGGAGGATCCGCTCGATCGTAGACTGGCCGAGGCCGGGCTGAGGTTCGGGATCCATGGCGTGCCTTGGAGCGCCAGCCTGGGCGACCTAAAGAAGCGCCAGTCGAGTGGTCTCTAAAGAAGCGAAGGGTCGATCGCTTCTTCGACAGGCTCTAATCGCTCCGGCCTCGCGAGCGACGCGGCCGGCTCGGGAGGCTCGGTGCGTACACCAGATCCCGCTGGTGAGGCCGCCGGGTCTGCCGCTTCGGTTACCTTCGTCGCCGTCGCCGCAGGCGTTTCTAGAAACTCTCGTAGCCGCTCGCGCGAGCCCAGAAAGAAATTCCCCACCAGACGATCCAAAGCGCGATCGCGGACCTCCGCGTCCGTCACCGCCGGCCGGTAGACGTGCGCGCGGCCGCGCTTTTCGCGCTCCACCACGCCTTTGCGCGCCAACCGGTCCATGATCGTCATGACGGTGGTGTAGGCGAGCGGCCGCACAGCCAGGAGTTCGGAGCGAATGCCGTGCACCGTCGACTCACCCAGAGTCCACAGCGCCTTCATGCACTCGAGCTCGAGTGATGGAAGATCGAGCCGGTGGTTATGCGTCTTTCGGGACATGAATAACGAATGAGGCGCGAATCGCGCCTTGGGATTGGGCGTTCGCTCTAAAGAGGCGGCTCCCGGACCGCCTCGGCGCCTAGGGCAACGTATTCGCGGCGGACACAGCCTCGCTGGGCCGCTCGGCGCCTGTATCCACAAAGCCCGGGGCCAGGGAGACATAACTCTGTTTGCGCAGTTCCGTCAGGTACTTCCGCAGGGCGGGCTGCATCTTCTGGTCGTAGAGCACGTTCATGACCTGCTGCTCGACGTCCTCGAACTTCGGGATACCCGCCTGGCGACGGTCCAGCACTTTGAAGATCATGGTGCCATGCTTGGTCTGGATCGGGTCACTGGTGTCATTGATGTCGAGCTTCTTGACCGCCGCCTCGATGTCCGACGCCATCGTGCCGGTCTTGAAAAAGCCCACGTCACCGCCCTCCGCCGCGTCCGGAGCGTCAGAGTACTTCTTGGCGACGTCCGCGAAGCGCGCTCCAGCCTTGATCTCCGCGACCGCGTCCTTGGTTCGCTGCTCGACTTCCGCCGGCGTGTGCTTCTCCGGCGAGATCAGAATCTCCGCCAGGCGCACGCCCTCAGGAGAGGCAAACTGCTGCTTGTGCTCGTTGAAGTACTTGCGCGCGTCCTCGCGCGAGACGTTCATCCGCGATCCCACCTCGCGCTCGATCACGCCGCGCATCAGCAGCTTCCGCTTGATCTGATCGGTGAAGTCTTCCCAGATGATACCCTGCTTTTCGACGGCCTTCTGCAGGTCGTCGATCGTGTTCATGTGGTACTGCTGGCGGATCTGGTCAAGCTGCTTGACCACGTCGGTATCCACGTTGATGTCGTCGTCCTTGGCCTTCTGGACCATCAGGTCCTGGTCGATCAGGTCGCGCAGCAGGTCTTTGCTTTGGGCGCGGACCTGCACCTCGAGTTCCGGGCCGGAGTATTGCTGGGCGAGTTGTTCGCGCAGCCGCTCGCGCTCGCGTTCGTACTGCCGCTGGGTCACGATTTCGTTGTTGATGCGGGCAATGATGCGCTCGACGATTCGGGCAGCGAGCAGGTTCGACGCTGCCGCCACGGCCAGGATCGCGGCGGCGACGGTTGCCAGTCGTGCATTCTTCATCATTCAGGATCTCCCTCAATGATTCTATGCTACGCGTGTAGTTCCTGCAACACATTCTGGATCTCGCCCGGCAGTTCGCCGTCACCGCGCGCCATGCGGAAGCGCAGGACGCCGTCCGGCCGGAAAGTCGACTCGCGGTGCCGCCCGAGGAACTGTTTGAGCTTCGCCGGATCGACGGGCGCCCGGGCGTGGAAGCGCATCCACACTTCGTTGTCGCGACGTTCGATCGACTCAACCAGCAGGCCCTCGGCCACGGACTTGAGAATCGCGTAGCGGAAAAGATTCTGCACGGACGCGGGAATGGCGCCGTAGCGGTCGACCAGCTCTGCTTCGAGGTCGGCGCGCGCCGACTCCGTCGCCAAGCTCGAGATGCGTTTGTACATGCGCAGCCGTTGACGCTCGTCGGAGATGTACTCGTCGGGAATCTTGATGTCGAGCCCCAGGTTGAGTGTGGTGCGGACCTCGAGCTTAGGCGCGGCGCCTTTCAGCTCCTCGACCGTCTCCTCCAGCATCTTGAGGTAGAGGTCGATGCCCACCGAATGGAGGTGTCCGGACTGCTCACCGCCCAGCAGATTCCCGGCGCCGCGCAATTCAAGGTCGAGGGCGGCGAGCCGGAAGCCCGCCCCGAGGTCGGAGAATTCCTTGAGCGCGGCCAGACGGCGCTTGGCGATGGGGGTCAGTGCGTCCTCGGCGGGGATGAGGAAATAGGCGTAGGCGCGGCGGTTCGAGCGGCCCACGCGTCCGCGCAACTGATACAGATCCGCAAGGCCGAAGCGCTCGGCGTGATTCACGATCAGCGTATTGGCGCGCGGGATGTCGAGCCCGTTCTCGATGAGCACCGTCGAAACCAGGACGTCGTACTCGCCCTGCACGAACTTGAGCATCACTCGCTCGAGTTCCTTCTCGTGCATCTGCCCGTGCGCCACACCGATGCGCGCCGTAGGCACCAGCTTCTGCACGAGCGACGCCATCGACCAGATGGACTCGACGCGGTTGTGCACGAAGTAGACCTGCCCCTGCCGCGACATCTCCTGCAGGATCGCCGCCTGAACCATCCCGTCGCCGAAGGGCGCGACCACCGTCTGGATCGCCAGGCGCCCGCGCGGCGGCGTCTCGATCACCGAGAGGTCGCGCAGCCCACCGAGCGACATGTTCAAGGTGCGCGGGATGGGCGTCGCCGACATCGTCAGCACGTCGATGCCGAATCGCAGTTTCTTCAGCTTCTCCTTGGCGGCGACGCCGAAGCGCTGCTCCTCGTCGACGATGAGGAGCCCGAGGCTGTGGAAGCTCACGTCCTTCGACAGCAGGCGATGCGTACCGATCAGAATGTCGACCTTGCCCGCCTCGGTCTCCGCCAGCGCCTTCTTGATTTCCGCCGTCGTCCGGAACCGGCTAATCATCTCGATGCGCACCGGGAATCCGGCCATCCGCCGGCTGAACGTATTGGAATGCTGAAAGGCGAGTACCGTGGTGGGTGCCAGTACCGCCACCTGACGGCCGTCCTGGACCACCTTGAAGGCGGCGCGCATGGCGAGTTCCGTCTTGCCGTACCCCACATCGCCGCACAGTAGCCGGTCCATGGGCTGGGGACTCTCGAGATCGCGCTTGATATCGGCGAGCGCTGTCAACTGGTCGGGCGTCTCATCGAACTCGAAGCCGTTTTCGAATTCCTGCTGCCACGGCGTGTCAAGGCTGTAGGCCTGCCCGCCGTGCATCTTGCGCTCGGCGTAGAGGCGCAGCAGGTCCTCCGCCATGTCGCGCAACGCCCGCTTGACCCGCGACTTGGTACGCGCCCAGGTGACGCCGCCCAGGCGGTCGAGCACGGGCTTGGCGCCGTCGCCGCCGGCGCGGTATTTCTCGATGAGGTCCAGGCGCTCGAGTGGCACGTAGAGCTTGGCGTCTTCCTGGTAAGTGAGCAGCATGAAGTCGCGCGTCGCGCCTTCCACCTCGATCTGGCGCAGGCCCTGATAGAGGGCGATGCCATGGTCGACGTGCACCACGTAGTCGCCCACCTTAAGATCGCTCAGGTCGGAGATGAAGCTCGCCGCCGCCGACTTCTCGCGGCGGGCGGGCGCGCCGAAGTCGAGTCCGCCAAACAGATCGTCGTCGCTGAAGAGCAGCAGCCGCAACTCCGGAAAAGCGGCGCCTGAGTCGATCTGGCCGCGCACGATCAATATGGGAGCGGATGTAAGCGGGGAACGGGGGACGAGGGGCACGGCAGGCGCGTCCTTGGCGCTCGAGAACGGCACCTGGTATTCGGAAAAGATTTCGCGCAGGCGTTCCGCCTTGCCGGTGGTGGGCACCACGCACACCACTTGTTCGCCACCAGCCAGGCGCGTCTTCACATCCTCAACGAAAGCTTTCACCGCGCCGTGAAACTTCGGCGCTGTCTGGGTGGGCAGAACGAGTTCGCGGGGCGCGGGCGAGAGCGCGAGCTCCTTCAGGTCAATCTGTCCGGCCTTGCCGACGGACTCCGAGAACTCCTGTTCGGTGAGAAACAAATCAACCGGCCGGGGGCGCGGCGGGACGATGTCGCGCACTTCGTCGAAAGACACCGCCAGACCTTCGAGCGTTCGCGTCAGGTGCTGGACGCGCTCCAGCTTCTCATCCCAGACGACGAGCGGGGGTCGAGCGCGTGCCGCCGCCGGCACTGACCGAACGAGCGAGAGCACTGTGTTCGGATGCGGCTCAACGAGCGAGATGAAGAACTCCCAGCCCGGAAACGGGCTCGAATACTCGGCAGCCCAGTCGGGCTCGCGCCCCGGGCTCGGGCGTTGCTCTGAGGCGCGCCGCGACAGCGTCTCAACCAGGGCGGCAAAGAATCTCGGCGAGCGGGGCGTCTCCGCCAGCGGTAGCAGCGCGACCGAGGGCAAGCTGCGGAGCGAGCGCTGGCTGGCGGGATCGAACTGGCGGAGCGACTCGATGCTATCGCCAAAGAACTCGAGGCGTACGGGACGCTCGGCCTCGGGCGAGAACACGTCGATGATGCCGCCGCGTACCGAGTATTGCCCGACGCTCGTGACCGGCTCAATCGCCTCGTAGCCCACGGTCGCCAGATGTTCTGTCAGGTCGTCGAGGCTCAGCTCGTCGCCCGGCTTGAGCTCCAAGGCGAGTGAGCCGTAGAACGAAGCATCGCGGAAGCGTGCGAGCGCTGCGGCCATCGGGACGAACAGGATGCGAGTTCGGCCACGCGCGATGTTCCACAGCGCCACGGCGCGCTGCTCGAGGAGTTCCGCATGTGGCGACCGCGCTTCGTAAGGCGACACATCGAAGGCAGGCAGCACGGTGAGTGCGCCAGGCCGCGCTGGCGTCCCGCCCGCAGGTGACGGGGTTCCCGCTTCCAGCCACTCGAGGAACGTGGCGGTTGTCGTGCGCAGCCGCTCCGCTGACTCGTTGTCCTGGGTGAAGACGACGATGGGGCGCTCGACCGCGTGCGCCATTCCCGCCACCAGCAGCGCTTTGGCGGTGCCGGTGAGTCCGGAGAGCGCGATTTCGCCCCGCCCCTCGGGCGCCGACACTTCACCGAGGAGCATCTTGACCGATGCATGTTGCAGGACTGGTTGGAGGAGTTGTTCGATCAGCGACATCAGTGGTTTTGCGGCAGGGATCCTTGCTCAGTCTCTGTGGCGGCGGTCTATGACCCGGCGCGTAGCCCCGTAGGGGCGAAATATCGTAGCCGGGCGCAAGCCCTGGGGAAAAAGCCCTCGCCCAGCCGCTACAGGGTCGCTCCTGCTCCTGCTGCTTTCTCGATGAGCGCGGTGGTTGAGAATCCCGGCACCACGGGTATCGAAACGACGCGCCCGCCTGCCGATTCCACTTCCTCACGTCCGACGATTTCCGTCGGTCCCCAGTCAGCGCCCTTCACCAGCACTTGCGGCAGCATCCGCGCGATGAGGTTGCGCGGAGTAAGGTCGTCGAAGATTGTGACGAGGTCGACTACGCTCAACGCTGCCAGGATTTCCGCCCGTTCCGCGTCGGGTTGAATGGGACGTCCGCCGCCCTTGAGCGCGCGTACGCTCGCATCGCTGTTGACGGCCACCACCAGCGCATCGCCCAGCTTCCGTGCCTCCGCGAGATAACGCGTGTGTCCGGGATGCAGCAGGTCAAAGCAGCCGTTGGTGAAGACCACGCGCTTGCCTTGCTGCTTGAGTTCGGCAACGCGTTCGATCGCCCTTTCAACGGGCAGGATCTTCCGGATGCTCATTCGATGGCTCGACCAGATAAGACCAGATAAATTGTAGCACGTTCGACGGACTGGAAGCCGAAACCCAATGATGCGCCCGGCTTGCAGCCTCGGCCGCAATTTACAGCCTCGCAAGCGCCATGCTATCCTCACTGTTCGAGCGGAGTGGTGCGGTGAAGCGAGTTGCCATCATTGGCGGCGGACCGGCAGGGTCCATGGCGGCGGAGACGCTAGCGCGCGGCGGCGTCCGCGTTACCGTCTTTGAGGAAAAAAGTGCATGGGAGAAACCTTGTGGCGGCGGGATCCCACCACGGGCGCTCGCGCGCTATCCCTTTCTGCTCGACGCTGTCGAGGAGCACCAGCGCCTCGAGGACGTGGAGATGGTGGCGGCCACGGGCGCCTCGGTGCGCTTCCGCTTGCGCCGGCCGCTGGTGGTCTACTCGCGTGCCACGCTGAACCAACTGCTGCTTCGCCGTGCAGCGGACGCGGGGGCGGAGGTGGTGAGCGATCGCATCCTCAACTTCCGTCGTCAAGGCTCCGGCTGGCGCCTCGAAGGTCGTGAGAGGAGTTACGCCGCGGACTATCTGGTCCTCGCGGCGGGGGCGCGCAGCCGCCTGCGCGGACTGCTCGCCGGGCACTTCGCGGCGCGCGATTTCATGTTGACGTTTGGATACTACGCGCCGAGCGACGGCAACCTGCTGCGCGTGCAGTTCTTCGAGGACTTCGAGGGTTACGCCTGGGCATTCCCGCGCCCCGATCACCTCTCGCTAGGCATCTGCGGCAAGGTGGGCGACAGTGACATGCACGGACTTCAGGCGCGCCTCGGCGATTTCATCCGCCAGCACGGCTACGGTGAAGCGTCGACGCACGCACCGGTGTTCAGCCATCTGCTGCCGGCGTTGTCGATGGAGAGTTGGCACAACCTGCGCCTTGCGGGTTCCGGCTGGGCGCTCGCCGGCGACGCTGCCGGCCTGGCGGATCCGGTTACCGGGGAGGGCATCTACTTCGCCATGCGCTCGGGCGAATTGCTCGCCGACGCGCTGCTCGCCGACGCGCCGGAGTCTTATCCGGAGCGCGTGTGGCAGGACTTCGGCAAGATGCTGGCGCTCGGCGCGCGCCTGGCGCGGTTCTTCTATCGGGACCACTTCTGGGGCAAGCATCCGTCCACGCGGCTGGTCGAGTTCAGCATCCGGAGCCGGAGCTTCAAATCACTGTTCGAGGACTTGATTGAAGGCTCGCAGTCCTATCCGGGACTGGCGGTACGCATGTATCGGACGCTTGCGATATCGCTGGGTGAACTCGCGCTCGGAGCGCTCCGCCGCGAGTGGTGCGCCATCATCGGCCGGTGTCCGGCAGCGAGCGAACCAGACCAGGGCCGTCAAAGATCGAGAGGTACGAAGGGATGGCCGTTTCCAAGGCCGCACACGTCAGTACGCGCAGTAAATCCGCGGAATTGTTCGCCCGAGCGCTCCGCCTGATGCCCGGCGGCGTGAACTCGCCGGTACGCGCCTTTCGCGCTGTAGGCGGCGAACCGATCTTCATCGCGAGCGGCCGGGGGTCTCGTATTACCGACGTCGACGGCAACAGCTACATCGACTACGTGGGCTCGTGGGGACCCCTGATCGTCGGCCACTGTCATCCTGGGGTGATGGAGGCGGTCGAGCGCGTGCTCACGACCGGGACCA
Organism: Terriglobia bacterium; assembly: GCA_035945295.1. Lineage (GTDB taxonomy): Bacteria > Acidobacteriota > Terriglobia > UBA7540 > UBA7540 > QHZK01. The sequence continues at coordinate 123,778 of DASZAI010000047.1, forward strand.
GCTTCGGCGCTTGCACGCCGGGGGAGGTCGGGCTGACGGAGCGGATCCAGCAGGCAATGCCTTCCATCGAGCGCTTGCGCCTCGTGAGTTCAGGCACCGAGGCGACGCTTTCGGCGCTGCGCCTGGCGCGGGCGGTGACGGGTCGCGACAAGATCCTGAAGTTTGAGGGCTGCTACCACGGCCATGCCGACAGCCTGCTGGTGAAGGCGGGCTCGGGTGTGGCAACGCTCGGCCTGCCCGACAGTCCGGGGGTCCCGCGCGCGCTTGCTGAGCTCACGCTCACCGCGCCTTACAACGACGTCGCGGCGCTCGACGAAGTATTCCGCGGGCATCGCCACCAACTTGCCGCGGCGATTGTCGAACCAGTCGCCGGCAACATGGGTTGTGTCGCGCCGCGCGCCGGTTTCCTCGAGCGGCTGCGCGCCCTCACCGCGGAGCAGGGAACGGTGCTGATCGTCGACGAAGTGATGACCGGCTTTCGCGTTGCCCACGGAGGCGCTCAGCAGCTCTACAGCATCCAGCCTGATCTGACGACGCTGGGCAAGATCATCGGCGGCGGCTTGCCTCTCGCTGCTTATGGTGGGAAGGAGGCGCTGATGAGCCAGGTGGCGCCCGAGGGGCCGGTGTATCAGGCGGGCACGTTGTCGGGCAATCCGTTGGCGGTGGCGGCAGGAATCAAGACCCTCGATCTGGTCGCGCAACCGGGCTTCTACGAAGAACTCGAGGCGCACTCGGCTGAACTCGCCGCCGGACTCACGCACGCGGCGAGCGAGGCGCGTGTGCCGCTGGTGGTCAATCGCGTGGGTTCGATGTTGACGGCCTTCTTCACGGCGGCGCCCGTGACGGACTACGCGTCGGCCAAGCGCTCGGATACCGCCGCGTTCGGACGCTTCTTCCGGGTCCTGCTCGAGGCCGGTGTCTACTGGCCGCCGTCGCAGTTCGAGGCGGCGTTCGTCTCGAGCGCACACCGCGCTGAGGACATCGCTCAAACCATCGAAGTGGCGAGGGAAGCTTTTCAAGAAATAACACGAGAATAGACTGAATATGGCGAATAAAGAGCGAATCTTGCACAACCTGGGGCAGAATGCCTCAAAGCGCGGGACCGACTTTGCGCGGGGAATCTCCGCTGCTGACCTAAGCATCTGACTCCACGACGATTACGAACCAGTCTCACCCGTCTCATCCGTCTCCATTGTCTCGACTCCGGCCGGTAGCCTCAATCCATGACCGCCTGCGGGGAGCAGAACGGCAAAAGTGTGGACAATGGGAGCAGCGATGAGTATGAGCAGAAGGGATCGGAAGGGCACAGTCCAAGCGATTCGCTGGGCTAGTATACTGGTCTGTGGGACGATGATGTGGGGCGCGATTGCCTTGCAGGCGCAGACGACGCTCAGTGACGTGCAGATCGCGAACAAGGTGTTTGACGCCTCGAACCTGGCGCTCAAGATCAACGTGGTGGCGAACGGCGGAGCGGGCGCGGGCGCCGCGGATTTTCCCAACCTGACGCAGCTTTTCAATCGCACGTTCGACTCGACCAATGGCGCGCTCAAGGTGAATTGCGTGGCGGGATGCGCGGGCGGCGGATCATCGATCGGCGGAGCGCTCACGGGCGGGACGGCGGGCTCGGTGCTCCTGGTCGGCGCGGGGCCGGTGCTGGCGCAGGACAACGCCAATTTCTTCTGGGACGCGACCAACCATCGGCTCGGCATCGGGACCAACACCCCGGGCTATCCCCTCGACACGACCTCGAGCGCGGCGAATCGCACCGCCAACTTTGCCAACAGCGCCGCGAACGGCGTCGGCGTCTACAGCATCGCTTCCGGGAGCGGCTCGCCCCTGGGGATCTATGGCGCGTTGAGCGGCGCCAACCCGACGAGCGGCGTCGCCATCTACGGCCAGGCCAACTCCAACACCGGCACTTCGGCGGTGGGCGTACGCGGCGACTGCTCGGGCTCGAACACGTCTTGTTACGGCATGTACGCGACCGCAACCGGCGCTTCGACCACCAACGTCGGGGGATACTTCGCGGCGACGGGTGGCGCCAGCAATTACGCCCTGCTAACGGGCGCGGGCAACGTGGGCATCGGCACCGCGACGCCCGGGAGCGCGCTGGCCGTCAACGGCGGATTCTCGACAGCGCAGAACGCCGTGGCTTTTTCCGCGACGCCGACCTTCGATGGGTCGAAGGGTAATTTCCAGTCGATCACGCTCACCGGCAACGTCACTAGTTCGACGCTCACTAACGCGGTCGCCGGCCAGTATTTCGACTTCAAGGTCTGCCAGGACGCGACGGGCGGCAGGCTGTTCACTTGGCCCGCGAATGTGAAAGGAGCGGGACCGGCGCCGTCAGCGGCCAACGCCTGTCTCGCGCAGCGGTTCCTCTTCGACGGCTCGAACGCCAACGCGGTGGCGCCCCCCGCGCCCGTCACCGCCAGCGCGACCGCCCAGACGACGGCGATCGCGGCGACCACGCTCGCGACGCCCCAGGCGGCCGGCATTTATGTCGTGAGCGTTTACGTCCACTGCACCACTTCGGACGCGAGCGGCAAGACGGTGACCGGCACGGTGAGCTGGACGGACGGTGGCGTGTCGCTCTCGAAGTCCACGTCAGCAGTGGCCGTCGCCTCGACCGCCAACTTCGATCAGGTGACCGTCACCGTCCACGCTGACTCGAACACCGCCATCACTTATTCCACCACGACGTCGGGCGCGTTTACGACGGCGCAGTACCGCGTGGACGCGCGGCTCTCGATGTAGTGTGAGTTGCTCAGTTCGGAGTTGGGAAGCCCCAAAGGACTGATCAACTCCGAACTGATGAACTCCGAACTCCGAACTCCCAAAGGAACTCCGAACCGAAAAGCTGGATAACTCCGAACCGACAAGGAGGCTTCATGTCCCTTACTCTGACCGACCAGCAAGTTGCCGAGCTCACGACCGCAGCGACTTTTTTGGAGGGCCTGATCTCCGGCCAATCGAGCTCTCAGTTCGGCACGCCGCCTGTGAGCTGGCAGGACTCGCTGTTCGCCAAGGCGCGCGCCTGGCTGAACACTCCGGCGAACGCCATCACGGCTGACCCGACGGGCAGCGATGTGATCGCGGCATTTCGGGCGGCGTTTCCGCAACTCCAGATTCAGGCCCAAGTGCTCCAGGTTCCCGCCGCCGCTCCGGGCCTGCCTCCTACGGGTCAGTACCACGTCTATGGCTCGATTTCGATGTATCCGCCGCCCACGGCTGTGCCGACTCCTATACCAACCGTCAATGCCGATGGAACAGGCATCGCCGGCGCGAATCCGCCGCCCGGAGTCGACAGCGCGACGCTGATTTCGACTCCCGCCGGCGCCGCTCAGACGGGCTCGGACGGCGTGGTGTACGTCAAGCACCTCGTCCAGACGATGTTTGGTCCCAGCGTCTACTGGATGAAGCAATGAGAGAACGGGCCGGCCTTGGCAGCCATCACCACTGGATCTCGCGGAACGTGCGTCGTGCGCCGCGGCGTGATTTGTGGTTGGGTAGCCACGGCACCGGTCTTGTGCCGTGGGTTTTCTTCCCGTTAAAAGCCCACGACACCCAAATCGTGCCGTGGCTACTACTCTCATCTTGAGCGCAGCGGAGTCAGCCCGCCGTGGCGAGCGGCAGAGGCTAGCCCACGGCGCGAGCCATGGCGTTTCGGTACGACCCCTCACCCCCTACCCCTCCCCCGCAAGGGGGGAGGGGGGCCAGAATGACAACCACCTCCCGTTCTTGTGGGAGAGGGTGGTGATCCCGGACTTCTTGTGGGCGGTAACCCAGGACTTTCTTGTGGGAGAGGGCGGTGATCCCGGACTTCTTCTGGGCGGTAACCCAGGACTTCTTGTGGGAGAGGGACAATCGCGGACTTCTTGTGGGAGGGGGCGGTAATCCCGGACCTACTCTCCCCTCCCCCCTTGCGGGGGAGGGGCCGGGGGTGAGGGGTTTTCCCCAGGGCTTACCCCCTGGGCGAGGATACCCCGCCACTGCGGGGCTACGACGCCGCGACCGCGGATTCGTGCGCGGTCATTACGAGCGTCCTCGGGGATCGAACTGCGGATCGACCACTTTGCGGGCGGTTTCCGCTCCGAACACCGGCAGCACGGGGTCCGAGAGGAGCCCGATTTGTTTGAGCACTGAAGCCTGGTCCCAGTAGATGTGCTCGTGCGCGAGCTTGCCGTCGCGGAATTGCACGATGGCCACCAGCGGCACCTCAACGCGGCGACCGGTGGGAGGCACGCCCGGCAGCATCCAAGGCATCTCTTGGGTGTGCGTGAATGAGAAGATCATTTCGTCGACAAGCTGGCTTTCGCCGACGGTGCGCGAAACGGGTGTGAGCGTGGTGTCGGGCGGCATGCTCGGGATGAAGTCGCGGGAATAGAAAGCGCGCAAGGCGCTTTTCCCGAACCCGCCGGTCATCACGGGTATGTGGTTGACGTAGGCGTCCTCCACCATGGTATCGAGCGTGGATTCGGTGTCGCGCGTCGCGAATTCATGGCTCGTGTGTTCTTCCCAGAGGCGGACGAGATCGGTGGGTGACATGGGAGCGATCTTACCACATCCCGGATTGCTGGCATGCGGGTCGCTTCGGTACGACCCCCTCACCCCCGGCCCCTCCCCCGCAAGGGGGGAGGGGAGAGCGAAATTCAACTATAGCCCTCTCCCGCAAGGGGAGGGGAGCAGGATTTCCGTGGAGTCCATAGGAGATTGGAGGCGAGGGGCAGGATTCCCGTGGAGCCGCACGCGTGGTCGCCGTCGCGTCATCACGCACTGGTTGTCTATAATAATCCCACCACAACTCCCCCTTCTCCCCTTGCGGGAGAGGGGCAAGGGGGTGAGGGGAGGTCAGAGCGCCGCTACACCGCGCCGCTTCAGGCGGACGGCCGCGTCACTATGAGGAACACGTTGATGCGAATCAACAGCCCGGAGGCGTGGTGCTGACCATCCCAACACAGCTCTTAGCGAATTGCGGCAGGACGCCGGAAGGCGCGGCGTGGCTCGAACGGCTGCGGTTCACTCTCCGGGAACTCGAGCGCCGGTGGTCAATCTCGTCGGCGGCGAATTGCGAGGACGTGAGCTGTGCATGGGTCGCGCGGGTGCGGCGCGCGGATGGAACGCCCGTCGTACTGAAACTGGGCATGCCCCACATGGAGGGCGAGCACGAGTCCCTGGGCCTGCGCTTTTGGGACGGAAATCCAACGGTCCGGCTGCTTGACGCCGACGAGGACTTGGGGGCTATGCTCCTCGAGTGCTGCGAACCGGGCACAGCGTTGAGCGCGCTTCCGGAACCCGAGCAGGACGTCGTGATCGCGCGGCTGCTCAACCGGCTGTGGCGTTTGCCACCACCGCCCCATCCGTTCCGTCCGCTGGCCGCCATGACCGCGTCTTGGAGTCGTGAGACGCTGCGACACGTCGACCGATGGCGCGATTTAGGCCTGGTCATGGAAGGACTGCGGCTCTTCGAGGAACTGCCACGCACCGCCTCCCGCGAGGTATTGCTGGCGACCGACCTGCACGCCGGGAACGTGCTTCGGGCGCAGCGCGAGCCGTGGCTGGTGATCGACCCCAAGCCTTTCGTCGGCGACCCGGCCTACGATGCCACACAGCACTTGTTCAACTGCATGGAGCGATTGCGCTCTGACCCACGGGCAACGATCCGCCGTTTCGCCGACTTGCTTTCCGTGGATCACGAGCGCGTTCGCTGGTGGACGTTCGCCCGTGCCGCGGCGGAGCCGCGCGATGTGTGGGCGGGAGATGACTTCGCTGAACTCGCGCGGGCGATCGCTCCGTAACTATTGAGCGTTACCTGATAGAGTGACGCACGCCCCCTTCACCCGGCGCGGCGCGCCACCCCTTCGCAGCGCTCAGGGCAAGTTCTCTCCCACAAGAAGGGGAGAGGGAATGAATTCCTCCTCCCCTCGCCCCTTGGCGGGAGAGGGGCCGGGGGTGAGGGGGTGACAGGCGTGCAGAACATTTTTCAGCAATCTGCTAAAGACTCGATTGACGGAACGACACCGCGGGCGGGACGCCCGCGTTACCAAGAGGAAAACGTTTATGCGAATCAACTTGAAGTGGCTGCTGCTGATTCTGCTCGTCGGCGCGCGCGCGCCGGCGCAGCAACCCTACACCCAAACGGCGCCGATTTACGCCGTCAATGCCGAATTCGCGCAAGGGGTGGCGCCGGGCTTCTGGCCGACCTCGGGCGGCGGACTCGTTCTCAACATGGCATCCGGCACCAGCGTCTGCAACAGCGCGCCCGCATTGTATCCCGGCGGGTCACTCACGCTCGCGCCGAGCGCCACCAATTACGTCTATATCGATCCCAACACTTGCGGGCCCTCGTTTAACACCGCGGGTTACCCGGCGGGCGCCGTGCCGATTGCCTCGGTCTCGACCACCTCGGGCGGCATTACCGGGATCAACGACCAGCGTACGTGGTTTGTAGCCGGCAGCACCGGGTTCGCCTCCATGGCCAACGCCAGCACCTTCAGTGGCAGCTCGGTGGGCGCGCAGATTGACAACGCCTGCGGCTCGCTGGGCGGCAAAAGCGGCGTGGTGGTGATTCCTGCAACGATGGGCGCCGGACAATCGCTCGCCGGACTCTCGAACGGCTGCGGCATCCTCGACTTGCGCGGCTCGGGGACCAACCTGGCCACTAACCTCGCTCCCCACCCCGCCGGCGATGAGAACGTGGTGGAGGCGAAATTCGTTTTTCGCGACCGCCTGGGCAGCGTCCAACCGCCCCTTCCCAACAACACCCTGGCGACCGCCGAGGTCTATAACGAAGTTTTCACGGGCGGAACCAACGTTCTCGGAACCAAGAGCAACTATTTCGGACTGCTGGCCGCCCAGGTGAAGCGGACGCCCGGCCAGTCGTCGGGCTTCGGCGGCAGCAACTACTGCTATTCGAGCGGCGACTGCATCGCCTCGAACGTGACGAGCGTCGACTACGGCCAGCAGAACGCGGGTGGCGACGAGGGCGCGGAAGCGGTGCGCGCCCAGGTCAACCAGGGGACGCTCGAGTTCACCGGGACCATCACCGCTAAAAGCGGCAACACGCTCACCTACAACAACATTGCCAGCGAGGACACACGCGGCGAGCAGCGCCTGCTGCTCGACACCTCGGCGGCGCCTTACACCGCCGGCAACATCTCCTCCATCGCGGCTCATTCGGGCAACACCGGGCCGACGGTGACCGGCGACGGAACCGGCGGCCAGAACTGGCAGTCGGCCTTCGGCGGCGACCTGGCCTCGAACCCCAGCCGCTACTGCTTCTACATGGCGAACGGCAGCAACAAGTATGGCAGCACGCAGTTGTACGCGCTGGCTGCCCAATCCGTCACCGGCCCCTCCACCCTGATGCTGAATTACGTGGTCGAAGGCATTCAAGCCGACTGGGCGGGCGACGTGAGCAGCGGCGCTTACAGCATCGTCCCCTGCTCGATCGTAACCGCGCTGGGCTTCAGCGGCTCGTTGACGGTGGCCGATGCGAGCAAGTTCAACGTCGGCGATAACATCCGCATGGTGCTGGGCGACCAGAATTTGATGGCGGTCCGGGCGCTGCTGATTCCCAACCTGCCTTCCACCAGTGCGCGAATCGGCGTGGGGGTAAGCAACCTGGCCACGCGTCCGATTACCCGACTCATTTCCGCCAGCGGCAACGTCTCGGACTCGGTCCTCTACGTCGGAGCCCAGGGCCAGGGTTCGCCGGCTCCACCGATTTCGAATTACGGTATCCACTTTGACGCCGGCAACTGGGCCTTCGGCGTAGCGGCGCTCGGGATTGCAGACAACGTCGCGAACAACCTCATCCGCGTGCTGGGGGTCCAGCGCAACAACGGCCAGTACGCTTATCTACAATATGACAAAAGTGTAGATGCCTATGAGTTCGGGTCTGCCGGATTCAGCCCCCTGGACGGAAGGGCCGGAATCGGGACCACTCCGCAAACCGGATGGCAGGAGTATGTTTTTGCTCAGGGGACGAACAATGGGGCGATGATCGCCATGCCCAATAACTCTGCCGCCGACGGTCTGGACGTGGACTACAACGGTGCTCCGGCGTTGCGGATCATGGGCAACGGCTCGAACGGCTCTACCTGGCGCATCGCGAACGGCGCCAACCTCGTGGGCTACAGCGACAATCAGTCGACGCAGTCCTGGAACATCAACTCGGCCACGGGCAACGCTACGTTCTCCAACCTGCCGCCGGTTTACAACGCTGCCGGATCCGCCGAAACCGGCGCCAAGCTCCACTTGGTCGAGGATCAGGTCACGCTCGCGTCAGGCTCGGCGACGGTGACGCTGACGGGCGCCGCCGCGTTCTCCAGCGCTGCGAGCTACAAATGCGGCGCCAGCGATCAGACCAGTACGGCCGCCGTTCAGATTACTTACACCTCGGGATCGCAGTTCGCCGTGAGCGGCACGGGCGCCGACGTGGTCTCGTTTGTGTGCGTGGGGAATTGATCGCGGCTAGAGAACGGGAAGCTCTTTGCCGGTGAGGAGGGATTCGCGAATGCGGAAGGTCGAGAGGGTGGTTGAGTGCAGGCTGTCGAACGGGATGGGCGGATCGCCCGCCGAGGTCACGGCGCGAATGAACGCCTCGAGCTCGGCCAAGTGTCCTTTATCCTGGCGGAAGAGCCGTTGGGTGCGGCGTCGTCCGCCGGCGTAAAACCAGGACGTGCGGAAATCGTCGGTGACCGCGGTGCGTCCGCGTCCGAAGATTTCGACGCGCTCCTTCGGCACGCTCGAGTCGCCGGAAGAAAGATAGAGGATGTCGGCGCGCGAGCCGTCAGCGAAGGCGATTTCGGCGTGCACGTTGTCCTCGGCGTGCGCGGGCGGCTCAAGCGCCGCCGACTGGCTCGAGCGGGCGTCGCCGCGCACGGCGTGGGCGCGTACCGCGACGGGCGCGGAGCCCGTGAGGTATTGCGCGAAGTCGACGAAGTGGCCGAACTCGCTCATGACGCGTCCGCCGCCTTCCTCGGGGTCGTGGACCCAGTGATCCGCGGGCAAGGGTCCGGCGTTGACGCGGTAAAGGATGGAGAGCGGTCCTGTGCCGGCGTCCAGGAATCGTTTCGCCTCGCGCGCGAAGGGCGAGAAGCGGCGATTGAAGCCGACCATGAGAATGCGCCCGGCGCCGGCCGCGGCGTAGGCGGCGGCAATCTCGCCGAGCTCGGCCTCGGTCATGCACAGCGGCTTCTCGACGAAGACGTGCTTCGAGCGCTTCAAGGCCGCGAGCACGAGTGGCGCGTGCAGATGATGCCGCGTGCCGATGAACACGGCATCGACCGCGGCGTCAGCGAGGATTTCCTCGGGATCGGTCGCGGCGTAGCGGAATCCGAAAGACTTGGCGACCCGCTGGGCCGAGAGTCCCGTCGAGTTGGCGACGCCCACGAGCTCGACTCCCGCGATCTTCTTGAGTGCGGGCAGAAGCTTGGCGCGGCTGAACGTCCCTGCTCCAATCCATCCCACCCGTATCCGTCCGGTGGCGGCCGCGGGAGCCGGCATCGTGGCGCGAGGCGCGACGGTCACGCGCTTCGCCGTCGCCGGCTCACTCGATTCCGTCGCAGGGTAGGTAATCAGAATGCCGAGGTAGGGCTCGGCCGTCTTGCCGGAGAGCAGTTCGTAAGCCTGGAGCGCCTCAGCAATCGCGAACCGGTGAGTGACGAGCGGGCTGACGCGCACCTTGCCCGCCTCGACCAGGTCGAGGAACGCCGCCATGTTGCGCCGCTCCGTCCAGCGCACGTACCCGTAGGGATAATCGCGCCCCTTCTCTTCGTAGGCGGAGTCGTAGCGGCCCGGGCCGTAAGAGCGCGAGTAGCGCAACTCGAGTTCCTTGCGGTAGTAAGTCTCGCGCGGCACGTCGACGCGCACATCGCCCAGCACCACCACCACGCCACGGTCGCGGGCCAGGCGTCCAGCTAGCTCGATAGGCTCGCGCGATTGCGTCGCCGCCGTGATGATGACCGCGTCCGGACCCTCGCCGCGCTCGCACACCTCGACGCGGTAGGGGCTTCCACGCCAGTCGCCCGGCGCGCACACGATGTCGACGCCCAATTCGCGGGCGAGCGCCAGGCGTCCCGGGTCGAGGTCCATACCCCAGACCTCGCAGCCTGCCGCCTTCAGAATCTGGGCCGTCAGCAATCCTACCAGCCCTAGCCCAATCACCGCCACGCGTTCGCCCACGCGCACGTCGGCCACCCGTACGCCCTGGAGCGCGATCGAGCCCACCGCCACCGCCGCCGCAGACTCGAAGTCCACGCCCTCGGGGATGCGCACGCAGAGGTTGCGGGGAATCCAGTTGACCTCGGCGTGACTCGCGTAGTCGGCGCCGGCGCACGCGACGCGTTCGCCCACCGCGAATTCCTCCGCGCCCGCGCCCACTTCGAGCACGTCACCCGCCGAGCTGTAGCCGAGCGCGACGCCCGCGTCGAGCCGCGCCTTGACTGCCGCGATGACGTCGGCGAGTCCCGTGGTGCGCACGCGGCGCAAGAGTTGGCGGACCAGGTCGGGCCGCTCGAGCCCCATGCCGAGGAGCGATCGCGATCCGAGCGCCACTGTCGCGCGCTCCGTGCCGCTCGAAATCAGTGACGCGGCGTTCCGCACCAGCACTCCGCCCGGCAGACAAATGGGCGCCGGCACCTCTTCCAGCCTTACTTCGTGCGAACGCAAATCCTGGAGAAGCTGTTTCATGCAGGTTAAATCAAGTGATCAGGAGGCTCATTCGTCGCTGGCGGTGGCGAGGCGGTCGGACGGCCCCTGGCCCCTCGCACGTTCCCTATCCGACGCCGCCTTGGCCTGGCTCTGGGCCTTGGCGACAGCGGCCGCGTAGACCTGCCGGAATTGCCGTTCAAACGGTGGGATGAGGGTATCGAGCAGGGAAGAGAACTGAAAGAGCATGCGGTCCTTGCCGAGGGCGCGCGCCAGCCGCAGCTCGCCGAACGCCTTGTCATCGGAGCGCAGCGGAATGGAGGCGTTCCAGCTCTGGCCCGGCTGCATGGCTCCCAGCCGCTCCCAGGGAGGGAGCGCGGGCGGAAGGGGTCCCGGCCAGGCGCCGATGTGGCACAGCGCGCGATCGAAGTCCAGAGCGTCGAGGGTGCTCGTGAAGATATTCCAGCTTTCTTCGAGACTGACGCTCGCTTCGAGTTCACGCGCCGCCTTGCGAATGCGAATCTGGTTGGCGAGCACGCGCCGCTGCGAATTCATGGCGCGCGCCACGTAGACGTTGAGCTCGGAGATTTCCTCGTATTGGAGCTGGCTGGTCAGGAACCAGGCGAAGACACCCGCCAGCACCGCGACGAGCGCGATGACGTTGGCCGTCGACCTCAGGATCAGGAGCGAGCCAAGCGAGAACAAGGCACCCACGCCGTAGAGCAGGAGCACGGCGACGCGGGGCGTCAATCCCTTCTGCACCAGGCGATGGTGAATGTGGTCAAGGTCGGCGACGAACACCGACCGTCCGCTGAGGAAACGCCGCAGCACCGAGAGCGTCGTATCGAGGAGCGGCAGCCCGAAAGCCACGAAAGGAACGACGATGGCGATCAGCGTGGAGCTCTTCTGCGAGCTCTGAATGGCCAGCACCGAGAGGAGGAAGCCGAGAAACAGGCTGCCCGTGTCGCCGAGGAAAATCTTGGCGGGAGCGAAATTGTAGCGCAGGAAGCCGAGCAGGGCGCCCGCCAGCGTAATGGTGATGATGCAGTTGAAGACGTTCGTCTGGAGCAGGGAGACGAAGAACATCGTCAGCGTCACGAACAGGCTGATGCCGGCGGCGAGTCCGTCGAGTCCGTCGATCAGGTTGAGGGAGTTGGTGACCGCGACGATCCACAGCACGGTGACCAGAAAACTCACCACGGCATGGATGCCGTATCCGAGGAACGGAATGGTGCCGATGCGGAGGCCCGACCACCAAACGATTCCGGCCGCCAGGACTTCGACCGCCAGCTTCTGCCAGGGCGCTGTACCCACCAAGTCGTCGATCATGCCGAGGACGAGAATGAGCGCGGCCGGCACGAGCAGAAGGGCCAAGACGGCTGCGTGCGCCACCCAGAGGGACCGCACCGTGTTGGGAATGAGCAGCAGCAGGCCCCAGGCGAGGAGGGACGCGGCGAAAATGGCGAGCCCGCCCAGGCGTGGGATACGGCGTCCCTCGCGGCTGCGCGGGCCGCCGTAGGCGTTGAGGCGCTGGCCGAGTGCGGCGATGCGCGGCGTCACCAGCACGGTCACCAGCGCGGCCATGATGAAAAGTCCGACGTAAGTTCTCATGAATTTGCTTCAGCCGTCAGCTATCGACGTTCCAGCGTTCGGTTCTCGGTTCACGTAACGCGCCGGCTCGTCCTGCATCTTTCTCCGGCGGCTTTGCCGCGCCGAGCTCAGGCGCTGGAACGTCGTGCGGTGCATGCCGTGAGTCTCGCCGCGCCACGAGTCCATCGAGCAACTCGACGTACACGGCGGCCTGTCTCCGCCTTGAGTATTTCTCGAGCGCGGCGCGACGTCCGTTCGCGCCGAGTTCACACGCCAGAGCCGCATCGTGCCGCAGGCGCAGGATTGCTTCCGCCAACGCGTCGGCGTCTTCGGGAGGTACAGCGAGTCCGGCGCGCGCTTGCTCGAGGATTTCGCGCGCCTCGCCTTCGACACCCAAGATGACGGGCTTCGCGGCAGCCATGGCCTCGAACATCTTCGACGGGATGGCGGTTTTGAAGACTTCGCTCCGGCGCAACGGCACCAGGCATACGTCGGCGGCCGCAAGGTAGGCGGGAATCTCCGGACGCGGCAGCTTGCCGAGGTATCGGACATTCGCCGGGACCGGGCTGTCGTTCACCGCCCCCGTCGATGTCACTGAGTGTGCCGGCCCGAACAGCGCCGTCCGCTCCGCGCCTTCGCCCAGGAGGACCACGGCCACGTCGCTCGACGGGCTGAGACGGCGCGCGGCGTCGAGCACGGTTCCAAGTCCATGTGCCATGCCCAGCGTCCCGGCGTACATCACGATGAAGCGGCCTTGAAGTCCGAGCTCGCGGCGGATCCGCTCGCGCGCCCGGAGCGCCGCATCGGATTCCGGGTCGAGTGCAAAGTCCTCGGCCACGCCGTTCCTCACCACGGACACTTTCTCGGGCGGTACACCGCGGGCCGTCAGCACTTGGCGCTTCGCTTCACCGTCCACCACAATGTGGTCGGCGCGTCGATAAAGGAAGCTCGAGACCCGATCGAGGGCGCGATAAAGCAGCGAGCGGCGCGACGTCTGACCCACCGCTTCGAGCGACTGCGGCCACAGGTCGCGCACCTCGAACACATAGCGCGCGCCGCCCAGCCGCGCGGCAATCCAGCCGGCGAGTCCCACCAGGAGTTGCGGCGAAGTCGCGATGACCACACCGCCGCGCGGCGCGATCCACGGACCCGCGAGCGCGGCCGATATCGCAAAACTGGCATAGTTGGCGGCGCGCCCCCAGAGTCCGCGGTTGGCGGCGGGATATAGCCAGGTCCGCGTGACCTTCACGCCCTGCCGCTCCTCGCGAGCCAGCCCTTTCCACCAGCGCCGCTTGTACTCGGGGTGCAGCACGCCCTCCGGGTGATTGGGAAACCCGGTCAGTACGCTGACGTGGTGTCCGCCCTGAACCCACTCGCGTGCGAACTCGTCGACGCGGGCGGCCGGCGCACACGCCTCGGGCGGGAAGTATTGCGAGACGTAAAGGATGTTCAGCGTCGCTCGCCCCCTGCGCGAGCTGGAAAAGGGTGGTCCTTTGTCAGGATCATACCGAAGATCGGCACTCCCTCGATTTCCACCCCGTTCCCGGGCAAATGAACAATCGACACGCTCTGGCCCTCCGGCACAAAGGCATGGATCATCATCGGGGTCGGGGCGCGCGTCGTCCAGCGGACCGTCCGGCGCGGCTGGCGAAGCCCGAACTCCGGGGAGTAGTTGGTTTCCGCGAGAGCGAAGTCGCCGGGGCCGAGTGTCGCCAACTGGACTCGATGCCCGCCAAACTCCAGCGTCCAACGAGTCCGCAGCGTCTCCGCGTCCGAAGTGCCCGAGGGCTCGTCGGGCGACGCAGGCGTGAGCACCACCGAGGGGTGAAAGTGAATGAAGGACTCGATGCGATGCTCGCCCCTTCCGGTCACAGAATCGACGACCACCCAAGCGTTCTCCCGGGTGTGAACGATGGCGCGTGAATGGGTCACACCGCGATGCTCGTAGCCGAAGTGCGCGCCGCGTACGACCTCGAATCCGGAGACTTCCTCGCCTTCGATGCGGGCGACTCGCGGGCGGCGTCCCACGCGAAAGCTCGCCCAGATTTCCGCCTGTTCCTTGCCATCGATGCGCAGGGTGTTGTGCGCGGCGGTCGAGCGTTCGTACAGGCGCTCGGGGCCGCGCTCATAGGTACTGACGCCGGTATCCGTGACGACGCGCTGCCCGTAGAGCGAGAGTTCGTAGCTCAACACATCACAGTGGCCGTGTCCCGGATTGTAGTCGGGTCCGAGCGGCCCGCAGTCGAAGATGAGAGCGCTGTTCGAGGCAGCGTCGCGAATGACCGCGTATCCCGTCTGCGGAAACACCGTGAGCGGCTGAGGCTCCGGGGCTCGCTCAAGCGCGCGCTTGTCCTGAGTCGACAGGCAACGGTCGGCGAGCGCGAGCACGTCGGTTAAGGGTCGCGCCACGCCGAGGGCCGAATCGTTGAAAAGCGCGATTTCGCCGTCCGGGTGGGACAGAGAGCGCGCACAGGCAGCCATGGCGCTGATGCGTTCGGCCAGAAATGCGGCGGGCCCGAGCGGCCGCCGGCTCGCCACGCTAAGCTCTTGAAGGTCGATAAGGTCTTCGAGGATTTGGAGGTGGTACATCGGCGAGCGCTCGAAATGGCCGCCATCCGGGAGGATTTGCTCGTCGAGCTCGCGCTCGAGCAATCTGGAGCCTATCGTCCACCAGCGCTCGGAGGCACGTGTTTCGAGGAGGGCTCCGGCAAACAACAGCGCTTTGATGTTCTTGAGCAAGTGGTTGGCGCGCAGGTCGTACTCCAGCCGCCCCTCCAGCGTGGCGGTCTGTTCGGCGAGACTTGCAACGATTCGCTCCTGGGCGTGAACTTCACCGAGCGATTCGATCGAGGCGCCATGGCGCACCAGGAACTTCAGCCAGTTGACGATGCGCAGCGAAAGCGGATAAGGCTCCCAGCCGACTTCGCGTCCCGAGCGATTGCGTTCCAGCCAGTGCAGCGCGACGGCGAGTGCCGCCCTCAGGTCCGGCTCGTCACCCGGCCGCGTGAGGTCGACATCGAGGAAGTCGAAGTAGTTCAAGTGATAAAACCAGAGCCGCGGATACTGGACTGGGGACGAAGCCGAGGCGGCGGAAGACCAGGGAATCCCTTCTCCCGGCGGATTGGTCACGTGGAGGAAGTCGAAGCGCAGCGTGCGGATCATCTGGCGAGCCGGCGCAGGGCGCCACTCGGGGAATTGCGGGACGCGGGGCAGTTGCGCCAGTGAGACCTGACCGCGTATCCGGCGCGGCGCCCGCGAGCCCGGCCACAGTCGGCGCTGCGCGAGCCGGCCGAGCTGCGTGAGGCTGAGGTGGCGGAGAGTCCGCAAGGCCAGCCCCAGCGTAGGTGTCGGAACGCCTGGGGCGAAGTCGGGCAGCGGCACACTACCCCCAGCTTGAGCGGCAGCGGGTTCTGTTCTTGCGGGCGGGGCGGTGGATGACATCGTTCTCATCAGAAACTCGCCCGGCTACTTCCGGGCGGAAATCAGCAGGAACCAGCCGAGACGAGGAGGAATCAGGCGCAGCATCCAGCGCGGCGCAAAGCGGCGCCGCCCCAGGCGGAAGTCATAGACCGTTACCACGGGCGTAATCCTTACGTCGCGGAACCGCTGAAACATCGAACGGATTTCGCTTTGAGTGAAGGCCTTGGCGCCCGGACATTGAATGTGGGAAGCGATGAGCTCGGGCAGCGGGGCGAAGGGGCGTCCGCGAAGCAGGCCGTACCGCAGATAGCACTGGAAGGCCGCCAGAGAGTGCCGGTTGTAAAGCATGATGCGGCACTCGCCCGAGGGCTTGAGGACGCGGCGCACTTCGTCGAGCGCGTGCGGAGTGTCCGGAGTGTGATGCAGCACGCCCCACGAATAAACGAGGTCGAACGCACCGTCGGGGAAGGGCAGTGACTCGGCGTCGGCATGGGTCAAGGTCGCGTCAACCTGATGGACAGCAGCGTTGCGCCGCGCGAGCTTGAGGGATTGACCGGAGAGGTCGATACCCACGGACTTTGCGCCACCCCGGCGGAAGCGCACGAAGTCGGCGCCCATGCCCACGCCGATCTCAAGCGTCGTGCGTCCTCGCCAGGCGGCAAAGTCGGCGAAGGGCAGGATCTCCGGCTCGCGCTGGTAGCGGATACGCGCGTGCGAGCGGAAGAACTCGGGATCCTCGCGCGAGATGCCCGGCTCGGTTGAGCCGCAGGGCGCCGAGTCCCAGTATTTCTGCACCGCGATCTTGGCTTCGTCCAGGCCGGCACTCATCGCGCCACCGCCTCCTTGGTACGCGAATCCTCGACGGGCGTGTTGGAGTGTTCCGCGCCGGGAGAACTCGGAGGGCCGGAGGAACCCGATGGTCCGGAAGGAGGCCGAGCCAAGCGGCGTTCGATGATCTCAACGTCGATCATAAATCGCACCCAGAAACTCCAGAGCACGTGATAGATGAATCCCGGGCGGCCATCCAGAAAGCCCGCCCGTAGGAAGTAGTTGCGCCCAAAGAAGAGAAAGGGGCGGATGAGCAGGGGCAGCCGATTCCAGACGCGCAGCCTCAACCAGCGCTTGCGTTCTGGCTGGCTGCCACGATAGCTCGCGGCAATCGAACTCTCCACTCCTTGCGCCTGTCGATCGCGGAGGTCATCCGCAGCCTCGAGCTCGGCGTAGCGGCTCTGCTTGGAAATCCAGTCGCTGAGCGGGCGGCGATCGACATGGTCGAAGGGCTGAGTCAAATATGCGGTGTCACCTTCCACGATGACGTGCTCGTTGACCGCGCGCTGTTCGACGCGAGCGCGTCCATGCCGGAAAAGACGCAGGAGCCAGGTCGGATAGAGACCGCCGTGCCGCAGCCAGCGTCCCTGAAAAAAGAACCGGCGTGCCAGATAAAAGCCAGCCGCCGTGTTGTCCCGGTCGCGGACAACGCGTGTGATTTCCTCGGCCAGCAACGCCGGCACGCGTTCGTCGGCGTCCAGCATCAGAGTCCAGTCGTGGGCAAAGGGCAAGTTGTCGAGTGCCCACTCGCGCTGGCTCGCGTAGCCCTCGAAAGCGTGCGGATAGACCTGGGCGCCGTGCTGGCGCGCGATCTCGACCGTGTGGTCAGTCGATAGAGAGTCGATAACCAAGGCTTCGGCCGCCCAGCGCACACTCTCCAGGCACGCACCGAGGTTGGCTTCCTCGTTGCGCGTCAGGATCAGGACGCTGACCGGCGCCGTGCCGCGCTGGGCGCCGGTCGCGGGCATCTCGTCCGCCTCGGCGGCAAGATGCGCCGGGCTCACTGGGATCGGCTCATTCATTTTCCAAGGATACTCCGCACCGATGGAGCGGGTTCTGAGCACGCTGCCTCCACGTCAGGCCGCAGGAAAAGATAATGCACGGGATGCCCGGTCGCGTCTCGGGCCACGTAGCCATGGCACACACGCCACGAGTCGAGGTCGAAGCGGCTCTCAAAATCGAGGGCCTGGGACGGTGTCAGAAAGGCGAACACCGGGGACTGCGCGGCGCAATAGCGAATTCTATCCTGCAGCGTTGATTCCGCCAGCGCTCGCCCAGCCACCAGCCCTGACAGGTCGCAAATCTGCCCCTGCGAGAAGTAAGAAATCCAGCCGATGTCGTCAGCGACACCTGGTTTCCCTCGCAGGAACTCAAGGCGGTCACGCCCCAGATCGAGGATGATCTGCCCGGTGTCGCGCGTGACCCGATAGCTGATGGGTGCGTCAACCGTCCAGGCTAGAGCGACGGCGACCAGCACCAACGTCGCGGCGCGCCGGGTTTCCCATCTCAGCGGCCAACCCCGGCTGTTCGGTTGTTCGGCGGCCGCCCGCGAGGAAATGACTTGGAGGTTCCAGACGATCGAGAACGCGAGCGGCCACAAGAAGTAGCGAATGCCCTGGATATACTGGCCGCGCAGCACGGTTAGTGCGACGATCACCGGCAGGGGCGAATTGGCAACCAACAGAGATAGGAGGTGACGCCGGCGTACCTCGGCGTGGTAGAGGGGCACCCCGAGGGAGACCACTCCAACGCCCAGCAGACCCAGGCCAAGCGCCAGTGAGCCTCCAAAGGCGCGGGCGATCGCGCCAAACTGTCCGAGTACCAAATGGTGCGCCTCCTTGGCGAATGCCGCGTCAGGAAGCAAATGACCCGTCGCCGCGATGGTGACGGCTAGACCCAGGAGTCCTCCGATCGCCAAATGGCTTTCGCGCGCCAACACGGAGAAGAAGTCTCTGAGCCGGGACCAACCGAAGCCTTGATGCGGTGTCTGCTCGACCACGTCGAGGCACGCTGCAATACTCGAGACCGCAACTAACAACGCGAGGTCGATCCGTAGAGTCACCGAGGCGGCTCCGATCGCCATCAGCATCACGTAACGACGCGCGGACCGGGCGGGTTGGCGGGTGATGCCGTGGGCGAGCATGCCGACCCCCAAAGCGGCCAGCACCGCCAAGCTGGTTTCCATTCCATCGCACATCCACCGAACCGCCATGGGACTTGCCAGCGCTGCCACCAGACCCAACCAGAGCAGGGTGGCGATTCCGCGGGTTGGCCGTGCGAGAAGGAGCGTGGCGGCAAGGACCAGGGCGTAGCCAGCGACGGACGCAAGCTTGAGCAGGAGAAGCGAGTTGCCCAGTCCCTCGAAGATGGAAAGCAGGGCGACCCACAACAAGCTGGAAGAACCGTCGCTTCTGTGGACGCCGTCGAAAGTGAGAAAGCCGGTGGTACGAAGATAATGCGCGTACTGCAGATGGATGAAAGCGTCGTCGAGGAGGTAATAACGGGTCAGCCAGACCCACGCTCCCGCCCAGACAACCGTTGCTGCACCAAAAACCAGAAGTGTGCGCTGACTTGGGCGGCTCACCGTCAAGGGGGCTTCCTGCTGAGGCGCCACAATATCGTAGAGCGCGGGAGTGTGCCTGGCGATGCTCACGCCTTCGCTCCTGCCAGGCTCGCACAAGCTTCTACCAGGCGTTTTACGTGGTCGCCCCATTGGAAACGCGCGCGGGCTCGCTCGACGCCTACGGCGCCGAGTTCCTGGCGCAGTGGGCCATCGGAGGCAAGGCGCCGCACCTGGCGCGCTAGATCCTCGGGGTCGAGGGGGCTGAAGTAAAGAGCGGCGCCGGCGCAGATCTCGTGGTTCACCGGCGTGTCCGCAGCCACGATCGGTACGCCGCGCGCCATGGCTTCCACCATCGGCATGCCGAAGGACTCGACCAGCGAGGGGAAAAGCAAGATGTCAGCCTCATCATAGAGGCGCTCGGTCTGCGCGCGGTCGAGCGGCCCGATGAATTTCACCCAAGGCTGAATCTCGGGGCTTCGTGACAATTCGAGATCGCTCTTCCAGGTTACCGTCCAGCTTGCGCCCTTCCAGGCGGGGTCGGCGGTCGTCACGAGCTCGAATCGCCGGCTTCCATGGTTCGAGTTGAGCAGCGGCAGAGCACGCAACGCTGTCCTCAGATTCTTGTGCTCGGAATAGAGGGAGACGTAAAGAAGCGTGAGATGCCGCTCCGTCGTCGCGACCGCCGAAGGACGGTGACCGTTGGAGGTAAAGGAGTACGCCACGCCGTGCGAGTTGACGAAGGCTTTTCCGCGCGGCAGGGTGACGTAGCGGAAAAGGCCGTCGAGCATACTTTGCGTGGGCGCCATTACCCGGTCGGCACGCTGCGCGCTCCGGCAAATCAGCCAGCGGCGGAGATGGTAAGCAATCCGCATCCTCAGCGTGTCGCGGGGCAAAAGTGTCTGCTGATAGAGGGGCGAGAAGTAGAGGGCATTGCGAACCAGAAGTACCTGAGGCACCGGGCAGCGGAACATAGCGAAATTGGCGGTCGAGAACAGCACGTCAGCCTGCTGCTCCTTCAAGGTTCGCCGTAGCGTGATCTGGTCCCACCACAACCGCTTCAAGCCGTTCGCGTAGCTGATACTGGTGGGAAGGAGCTTGACATTCGGCGGCAGCTCAGGCTGAGTTGCCGCGGTTTGGGCGGCCAGGATGACCAGGAATTGGTGGCCACTCTCGGGCGGTGGCAGATTCCGGAGAAAGTTCGTGATGTAGGTAACCGCCCCGCCCATCTTGGCGGAAGCGGCGTTGACCAGGACTTTGATCGTACCCTCCGGAGAAGGAATCAGCGCGACGCAGGTTTCGGGCGCTCGACTGCGGGGCCCGTCGATCCGGCTCGTTCGAGCTCCGCCCGGAAGTAGGGGATCACTCGTTCGATTCCCTCGCGCCGGCCGACCTGCGGCCTCCAGCCCAGGGCGCCAATCGCTTTTGCGATGTCAGGCCGGCGGCGCATCGGGTCGTCCGCGGGCAGGGGTTCGAAAACGATGGAACTGCGGCTTCCGGTTTGCGCGATGATTTCCTCCGCGAGTTCGAGAATGGTGATTTCTTCCGGGTTCCCCAGGTTAATGGGGCCGGTCTCGTTTGACGTCAGCAGCCGGTAAAGCCCTTCCACCAAATCGCTCACATAGCACAGGCTGCGCGTCTGGCGGCCGTCGCCATAGACCGTCAACGGCCGGTCTTCGATCGCCTGCATCATGAAATTGGGCAGGGCGCGCCCATCGTCGATGCGCATCCGCTCCCCGTAGGTGTTGAAGATTCGCGCGATGCGGACGGCGACGCCGTGCTCGCGATGATAGGCCATGGTGATGGCTTCCGCGAAGCGCTTGGCTTCGTCATACACGCTGCGCGGTCCGATAGGGTTGACGTGTCCCCAGTAGCTTTCGGGCTGAGGAGAGACTTCGGGATCGCCGTAAACTTCCGAGGTCGAGGCCAGCAGAAACACGCTTTGCTGGCTCTTGGCGAGTCCCAGCGCGTGATAGGTGCCCAGCGCGCCGAGTTTGAGGGTATGAATGGGATGGCGGGCGTAGTCTCGCGGGCTAGCCGGAGAAGCCAGATGCAGGACGTAGTCGACTCGACTCTGCTCGGCATTACCCGTGGCGCTGCGGCGTCCCGCGCGGTCAAGCAGCGCGGCCAGGTCGATGGGCCTGGTGACATCGCACTCGGCGAAGGTGAAACGCGGATGGTCGAGCAGATGCCGGATGTTGTTCCGGCGGCCGGTGAGCAGATTGTCGAGGCAGTAGACTTCGTAGTTTTCCGCGAGCAGCCGGTCGCACAAGTGCGAACCGAGGAAGCCCGCGCCGCCGGTCACCAGCGCTCTGGGGTGCTGGGATCGAGGACCGTTACCGGTGGCTCGAGAGGGTTGGCTTCGAATGTCGCTCATCCTGCTTCGCGAGCGGTAGGGAGCGCTGACGCGGCGGGCCGACCGGCCTCCCGCTGCTTGCGCCCCATGCCGACATACTCGAAACCGGCGGCGTGGACCTCATCGGGATCATAGAGGTTGCGTCCATCCACGATGACCGGCACCTCCATCAGGCCGCGCACGCGAGCCAAGTCGAGCTGCCGGAATTCGTCCCATTCCGTCACCACGAGAAGGGCGTGCGCTCCCCGCGCTGCGTCATACGCGGAATCACAATAGCGGAGCCGGCCTTCCTGGGGCGGGAACTCGCGCCGGGCATTCTCGATCGCCTCGGGGTCATAGACTTGAAGACAGGCGCCTTCCTCGAGTAGCCCCCGCATGATCTTGAGCGCTGGAGCCTCGCGAATGTCGTCGGTGCCGGGCTTGAACGCGACGCCGAGAACCGCGATGCTCTTGCCGCGCACGATCCAGAGTGCGTCCTTCACTTTCTTGAGGAACACCGCGATACGGCGCTGATTGACGCCCTCGATGGCTCGCAACAGCGAGCTGTCGATGCCTTGCTGTTCCGCCAAATGAATAAAGGCGCGCAGGTCTTTGGGAAGGCAGTAACCTCCGAAGCCCAGTCCGGCATTCAGGAAGTGCCGGCCGATGCGGGGGTCGAGTCCGAGTCCGGTCGCGACTTGAGTGACGTCGGCGCCCACGGCATCGCACAATTCGCTGACCAGATTGATGAAGGAAATCTTGGTGGCGAGGAAGGCGTTGGCGGCGTGCTTGATCAGTTCCGCAGCGCTGAGGTCCGTTACCAGGACGGGGCAGCCAAGCGGCCGGTAGATTTCCTCCAGAATCATCCGGGCGCGCGCCGATTCGACGCCCACCACGACTCGATCGGGATGGAAGAAATCGTGGACCGCCTTACCCTCCTGGAGGAATTCAGGGTTGGATGCCACGTCGAAGGCGGGAACGGAAGCCGGCGCACCGGCGCCCACGGGGTGGCGCGAGCTGTCGAGGCGCGCGTAGCGCTCCACCGTCTTCTTGATCCACTGCGCGGTGATCGCCGGGACCGTGCTTTTTTCAATGATCAGCTTGTAGTCGTTGAGATTTCTCGCGACGGCGCGAGCGACGTTTTCGACCTGGCTGAGGTCGGCTTCACCGTTTTCGCGCTGCGGCGTGCCTACGCACACGAAGAGGATCAAGGCGGAGCGGAGCGTCTTATCCACGTCCTGGGAGAGCTTGAACTTCCCGCTCGCCAAATGTCTCGAGAGCAGCTCCTGCAGGCCCGGTTCGTAAAAGGGCGAGCGGCCGGACTCAAGCTGGCGGATCTTTGCCGCGTCATCGTCTGCACCGGTCACTTCCCACCCGAGTTCGGCGAGTCCCAAAGCGGTGGGCAGTCCGACGTGTCCCATGCCCAGAACGGCAACCGGAAGCTGCTTCGAGCGCAGCCTGGATGCGAGCTGAATTTCGTCTATCATCGAGTATCGACTCCTCAATCGCTCCGAGGTAAGCGGTACCAGGGAGGCGCGGTAGCGGGCGGCGAGACCCTTGGTCACTCAGGCACAGCGGGCGCCATTCCTTCTTTCGTCAAGGTTGAAGGCTGTTGCTCGGGCCGTCCGCGGTTGAAGCCATAAATCAAGTACGCCAGGATCGTGAGCAGGACTATCCACTTGAGCAAGCTCACCCAAACCAGGAACCAATCTCCCTCGTACAAATTGGCGGCGATAAGGAAAAAGTTGCCGTAGAGGAACAATTCGCGCTTTCCAGGACGTCTGACAATCAAGTTGGTGATCCACTGGGAGAAGAGACCCAGCGCACACATTCCCACCAGCAACCCGGGGAGCCCGAAATCCATGTAGAGGTCACCGGTATAGGTGAGTGTAGTCGAAGTGCCCGACCCCGCTCCGAGCAGAATGCTGAGTTTCTGACCCCGGTTCAGAATGGGCTTGTCGCGCCAAATGAATCGCGGGACAAACGGGTAGAAGGGAACCATCCACCAGCGTTCGTCGCCTTGCACACGACTGACCTGCCAGGGGTCCAGAGAAACAGAAATGGCCATGGCTTGCAACAGGTCAAGACGGCCCACAGTAAGTGCCCAGCCGCTCTCGAGCCAACCGGTCCAACCGGACTCCTCCTGAGCCGCTTCCTGCGCGGCGGTGCTGCCCGCATTTTCCAGCGCCCCGACCTTCCGGGTGTCGACCTCCCCTCCTCGCAGCATGCTCCGGTAGCGCGTTTGCATGGGATAGACCAAGACGATTCCCAGCAGGACGGCCGCGATCCATTTCTTCTCCACCTTGGCCTTGGCAATCGAAACGATCACTGCCACCAGAATGAAGCATCGGAAAACGTTGCCCTTCATGCCGGATAACGCCCCCCAGAAGACCTCGGCTGCGAAAAAAATAGCGAACAAGACCTTGCGGATAGAGCTGTGGGGATGGAAGCATATCTCGACGGCCATCAGACCGAGAGCAAACATACTCATATCGGCGACGGCCATCAGAGTCTGCAGCGTCGCCAGGTGGGCGAAAAGCACCTCGGGGGTAACCGCATAACCCCAGCCATAGGTCCGCATGACGTAGACCTTCATTCCCATTCCCATGATAAACAGACCAACCGCCCAGCCCAGGGCCACTTCGCTTTTCGACTCGCTGCTAATAGGATCGGCGCTGACGGTTTCCACGGACGCTTGACGGCAGAGCCGGCAACCAGCCCAGAAAGCGACCATGCCCAGCAGCAAAAGGAAAAACGTTCGATTGAGTTGGGGATAGTCTGCAGAGCGGAAATAATTGTCGAGCAGATTGGTGTTCAAGTAAACCGGCAACGGTAAAAGCCCATAGCGAACGAACGCCACGACGGTCAAGAAGACCGGCAGATCGAAGAACGGGAAGTGCCCGCCGCGGATTTGAGAGACAAGAAAAACCACCGTCAACACCGCGTAGAGCGTCAGCAGCGCGAGGAAGATCTCAAGATCATTCCTCGCCACTCCCTGGGCGAGGACTGAGATGAGCAGCGCCGTTCCACCCAGGGCAAGGCCTATGAGAAGGAGGAGGTGCAGGCCGCTGAATGACCGCCGCCGAGCGGGCCGGGCGTCAATTGCCGTGCTTCCCATGGACTAGTGACCCTCCTCGGCCCGCGCCTCGACGGCGGGGATTTGGTCTTGGCCGCCAAGACCCAGAATCTCGAACATCGTCCGCAGCCTGATCTCGTACGTGTGCTCGCGATGCGCGCGCGAGTAAGCCCGGTCGGCGACAGCGGCTCGCTCCTCGGGATGCCTGAGGTAATAGTCGACCTTCTCCTTCAGTTCGTTGCGGGTCCGAAAGGTGACAATCTCTCGCTCGGGCTCAAACAATTCCGCGAGCGCCGGTTTCCAGTCGGCGATTTGGAAACTGCCACAGCCCGCGGCCTCGAATACTCGCCAGTTGACGCCCTCGATTTCGGAGTAAAACATGATGTTCAACACAATCTTGGCGGCGATGAAAGCCTTGGCTTTCTCTTCTTCGGCCACGTAGATTCCAGGATAGAATCGCCGGACCGGCGAACTCAACCAAGAAGGAAAACTCGCACCCCATACCTTGAGGTCGTACTCCAGAAACGGTTCCAGCATCTTGGCACGATAATAATACATGTTTCCTACGGTGTTCAGATCACACTGGTACTTCGTTCGGTCGGTTGGCGAGAGTTCGAGCCGACGATGCCAGAGCGGATTACAGGCTTCCGGGAGATAGTGAGTATTGATCCCCAGCTTCTCTCGGAAGAGTCGCACCAGGTAGGGGTCCTTGAAAAACCAGGCATCCAGCTCTGAAGCCAGCAGGTACTGCCGGCCGAAGTTCGCCAGCGGATCCGGGAACCACACAGCAATCTTGGCGGCACACGAGCGCCTTAGCTCCCGGATAACCTCGGGCGGCACGTTGCCGTAGGTGAGCAGGATCAGGTCGGGACCGAACTCGCCTGCCGCCCGGACAAGGGCTCGATGTCGGCGCCTCTCGAAGGCCGGGAAGGCTCTGGGAAGTAGTCCCCAAAAGGCTTGCCAGTATCGGTTCGAATGCCGGTGAATCGGCGAGTCCTCGATCGAGCAGAGAGTGTGTCCCATCCGCTCGATCGTCACCGCGATGTTGCGGGCGAAGGAGTCGGGATAGATCCTGCCATGTAGAAGAATTCTCATGCGCGGCTGGCCGGAGATGCGGTCCGGGGTCCTGCGGCTCCTGCAAAAGCCCTCAACGGGTCGCCTCTACGTATAATGAGTCCAGGCGACGCTGGGGTAGCCCGGAGTCTATGGCAAGGTCGGGAAGCCGGCTCTCGCCGCATGCACACCGATAGATTTCGGAGAATCCGGCAGCCTGGAGCGCCGCGCTCATCGAGGAGAAGTCGTGAATGAAACGGTGGGTCAGGACGTAAAACACCTCGTTGATAGACTCCGCCGGTGACAGTTCTCGACCTGCGACTGCACGGATCCACGCTTTATCCCGTCGACAGTATGCTTTGACGTAGGCCTCGAGGTCCGGCACCACAATCCTGATTTTGCCCTCCGGCTCGAGAACTCGATGACACTCCGCGAGCAGCGTCGCTAGTTCTTCTGGCGTGAAATGCTCAAAAACATGTTCGCTGAAGATGCAGCGTGCGGAGCCGTCCGCAAACGGCAAGCCGCGGCGTACGTCAACACGCAAATCGGCGGTCTTTGCCCTGAAATCGACATGGTACCAACCTGGATGCCTGAACGGCCCGGAGCCGATCTCGATCTTTAGCCCCTTCAGGCTTCGGGCACGGGACGCAGCCCAACGACGGGAGGGCAGAAGATAGTAGGCGGCACTGGCTACCAGGGCGTCCCCCTCGACGTGTAACTCGCCGATCAGCCTCAGCGGCACGAACCTTGCCAGGGATCTTTTCAAGGCCGTCTTCATGCGAATCCGGAGGGGTCCAACCATCAGTGAATCTTCATCCCGAAAGCCCGCGTGATTCTGGCGTTCGCGCTAGACCCAGTAGTTGCCGCGGTCCGATCCCGGCCCGGCTTTTGAAGAGCGCCAGGGTGACGATAAAGCTGACGGTGTAAGCGAGCGTGGAGGCGATGGCGGCTCCGAGAAAGCCGATGCGTGGTACCAGCAAGTACAAGCAGCCGGCGGTGATGATGAGGCTCGATCCCTCCGAATATGAAGGCAGAGCTGGCTGGTTCAAGGCTCGGGCCCCGTCGTAGAGCACCTGGTTGAGCCCCAGAGCCACCGTGCCCGGCAGCAGGACGCGGCAGGCCAGTACGGAGCCGGCGAAGGGGCGGCCGAAGACCCACGGGATAGCCCATGGAACCACCGCAAAGAGGACGATCGCTCCGGCTCCCAGCCATAGCAGAGAGGCTTGCAGGGAGCGGGAAATGATTCGCGCCGCGTCCTGCGGTTTCATGCTTGCGCCGCTGGCGAAAGTGACCGTACCCGCGGCGGCGGGGAATATCCCCATTCCCGAGGTTACGGTCACCGCGACCACATACAAACCGAGGTCGTGCGGCGGAATAAAGAGGGAAAGAAGAAGCTGATCGATGCGCTGGTTGACGAACGCCGTAACGTTCGAGAGCTGCGTTTTCCACCCAAAACTGACCAGGCCCTTGAGTGCCCCGGTGTTCCAGACGAAGCGGAGAGTGTCCCAGCGACAAAGCAGGGTGTAGCCGACTGCCACCAGCAAGGCTACTCCCGCGAGCTGACATCCCACCACGGCGCTCAGGCTGTGCCAGCGCAGCAAGAACAGCGTTACCAGGCCCGCTGCATACACCGCTGGCGCAATCGTGCGGACCGTGTTGTAGGCCGTCATCTTGACTTGACCGCGGAAGATCGCGAGCGACTGTCCTCCAACCATGAAAACCGGTGCAAAGGCGAGAAACACGAAGGAAAGATGCCGAACCCCGGCGGAATATCCGCGCAAGGCCAACGGGAGCACCACAAGTCCCACCAGCACGACTGCAACGGTTTGAAGCGCTCCGAGGACCACGCCCGCGGTCCAGACTTCCGTGAGCTTGAACTGTTGTTTCCCGACGTGGAAAACGAGCGCCGCATCGAGCCCCATGCTGCAAAGAAAAATCAAAGTCATCGGCCAAATGCTGAGGGCAGTCAACTCTCCACGGCCTTGAGGTCCCAGCATCCGGGCCGCAAGGACCCCGGTCACTGCGCCAAGACCGAGGATCCCGGCCTGCGCCACGAAAGTGCCGGCCAGGTCGCGTCGGAAGCGGGAGTGCAGCAGCCGGGAAAGGCCGAAGGTTCGTGTCCAGCGGCTGGACGGAATCGCGGACGCAGCGAATTCCTGCGCTGTGGCGACACCGGGTATGGACTTGCGTTCGTCCGTCAAACCTCGCTCGTTCACAGCGCTCGCGACGCCGCCTTCTCCGACTCGATGAACTGCACGGCCTGCAGAATACCTTCCACGCAGCGATTGTAGCCGAAGTTCCGGATGATCTGCTGTGAGCGGCGGCCCATGCGCTCGCGAAGTGCTGAGTCCGAGGCCAGCTTATCGATCGCCGCGGCGAGCGCCTCGACGTCGCCACAACGGTAAACAAAACCATTTTCACCTTCGCTGACCAGGTCCGCTGAGGCTCCAGTCATATTGCTGAGAATGACAGGAAGCCCGCAGGCCATCGCTTCATTGGTGACCAGACCCCAGTGCTCATGCTCGGAAGGCAGTACGAGGAGGTCGGCGATGGCGTAGATCTCGGGCAGTTCGGTCTGATTTCTGAAGCCTACGAGAAAAGTGTTCTTGATCCCCAGCCTTCGAATATCGGCCTCGATCGCGGACTGAAGCTCACCCTCACCCACGAACAGCGCCCCCAGAGTGGGTCGGTAAGGTTGCAGTCTTGCGAGGGCAGCGACGACGTCCCGGGGCCGCTTTCTCGGCAGGAGTTTTCCGACAAAAAGCAGCAGCACGAGGTCAGCGGGGATGCCGTACCGGGCTCGAACCTCATCGCGCCGAAGCTGCGCCTGCTCGGCGCCCGCCGCGAAGAAGTCGTTGTCGACCGGGTAAGGGCAGAAGAAGAACCGCTCGGGCGGCGCGCCATAGAATTGGTAGAAGGCCCGATTCAGCGTCCCCATTGTCAGGAAGGCGGAGATGCGGCGGAAGAGCGCGCCGAGCACCTGCTTCTTGATTCTTCTCTTCAGCCAGCCGTTCTGGTTCTCGAACAGCGTGACGCTGTCGCCATAGATTATCACTGCGATTCCGCGGAGGCGCGCACCAACCAAAGCCATCCAACAAACCGGTGTAGACCACCCAAAGATGACCACCATGTCATAGGGGCCTTTCTTGAGCTCGGGGATGACTCCGGGACTGAGGAAGCTGAATGCGCCTTCGACTCGTCCGGGCCGGTAGTTCTTGAGGGCCTTGTACCGATATCCCTCGAGGAGCGGGATGTCCCAGGCGAACGTTCTTCCAAAACCCGGATCCTGATAGGGTTTGGCGCCCACGAGATCAGCGTAGAGGACCGTCAGTTCGATCTCAGCCCTTTCAGCCAGCCGCCGGAACAGTGGGGCAAAGTACTGGATGGGATGGGTGACGACGATGGCCAGCCGAACGGCTTGCCCTTTGTCGCTTACCCGTCCTTGCGATGCCAAGGTCGGGCGATTATTGAGGGCGAGTTCTCCCATCGTCGGGTGCGCGCAATCAGGCTTGGCCCGCCAGCATAAGAATCGCGGCCAAACACTCCAGTTGATGACGAGGCTCTTCGACGGCCGGCACGGATCACAGACCTACTGGGGTGGCGGCTCGGGCGTGAGTCATTCCATCGGGCGCTTCTCGGGGCGGCGCGCGGCCAGTCCGGAGGTCGCAACGACGGCGCATACACAAAACCAGGCCGCGTTGGCTGGGATATGGAGGTTGAAGTCGGCGAAGCTGTGGACCATCAAACCGCAACAGCCGACCGCGGCGCCGAATTGGATCCAGCCGGACTCATCTTCGAGGCGCTCGCGAAGGTGCGAGAGCGCCCGCCAGACGAAGGCGAGGAGACCGGCTAGCATCAAGACTCCGCCGACGATCCCGGTTTCCGCCAGCGCTTCCACGTAGTCATCGTGTGCATGGACGACGTTGAGGTCGGCGGCGAAGCTCTGGTAGCGTGGGTACACATCTTCGAGGCTGCCCAGGCCGATTCCTCTCCAAGGGTAGTCCCGCAGGATGTGCAGCGAGTCGCGAGACATGGTCACGCGTGAGCCCATGGTGACCTCGGCCGTGCGCGGTGTCGCGAAAACGGTTGCCAGACGGCGGGACACTTTCCCGAAGTCGAGCCAGAAGAACGTCGCCACCCCTGCCGTAACCGCGAGCACCAAAGCGACGATGTATCTCTGCCGGTTGCGCTGCCAGCCGTAGATCACGAGTACGCTGCCGAAAATCAGCAGTTCGGCAAAAAGAGCAATCAAGCCTCCGCGAGACCCCGAGAGCAGCAGGGAGGCTAGTGGCACAAGCAACGCGAATCCCAGGAACCACCGCGCCGGGTCACGCCCGGGCCGGGAAAGAAGGTGGCCGGCTGCGACCGGGATCAACATCTCCATCAGGCCCGCGTAGTGGTTGTGGTTGATGTAAGGGCCGAAGACCCACCCGGCGGACTGCGTTGTCCAGTAGATCCGGCCGTTGCCGGAACTGTATTGCAGGATGGCGAAGAGACTCAGCGCAAAGGCATACACGGCTACCGCAAATCCCCAGCGGTAGAGCGACCGGTGAAAATCGTCGGCAAGGAGCTGCGTCGCGACGAAAATCAGAATCACGTCGGTGGTCAACTTGAGGAGCGATTCGCGAGTTGCGGGTGGGATTAGAGTCCAATGAGCCCAATACTGGATGCACCCCCAGCACAGAAACAAAGCTGCCGGCAGGAAGAGGGGCGACCACGCGACCTTCAAAACTCGCTTCCTGACGCTTCCCACAGTCCACAGCAGCAGAGTCAGCAAGACCAAGCACGCGAGTCCTGCCCAGGCCCAGGCTTCGACGGCGCCGAACGCCAAGGGAGCGGCAACCAGCATGGCAAGGAGCAGAGCACGCGCCAGGGTGAAAGGAATCGACGCTACGCCGCTTCCCGCTCCGCCAGCTTCAGCCCGAATCGGCGGGACACGAGATGCGGTCGAGGAATAGGCCATCGTCAAGGGGACTCAGTTGCGGCCGGAAGGTCCGGGGGTCACTCGGTGCGCGCGCCGTAGTAGTTGTAGTAACCGCGTCCGTAGCCGTAGTAGGAGCCGTAATACGTGCCGCGCCGCACGTCGACTTTGTTCAGCACGACCCCCAGGATCTTTCCACCCGCATTCTCAATGATGCGATGCGCACGCACCACCGCGCCCATGGGCGTGACGCCGCCTTCGACGACGAGAACCACGCCGTCGGCAAGAATCGACAGCACGGTCGAATCCGTCATCAGCAGGACAGGCGGACTATCGATGACTACGTGTTCGAAGCGCTGCCGCAGTTCGTCGATCAATCTTCCCATGTCAGGCGAGGAAAGCAGATCCGTCGGATTGGTCGGAGTGGCTCCTGCGGGGAGTACCCAGAGGTTGGGCGCGGACTCACTCTGCAGCACCGCTTCGTCGAAACTGAGGTCGCCCCGGAGAACGTTACTCAGGCCTTTCTCGTTGGACATGCCCAGGGCCTGGGCCACTCCCGGCTTGCGGAAGTCGGAGTCGATGATGAGCACGCGCACCCGGCGCTGGGCGAGCGCGAGCGACAGGTTCAGCGAAGTGCACGTCTTGCCCTCGCTCGGCTGCGCGCTGGTCATCACCAGCACCTGCGGCGGACGCGGCGAAGTGGAGAGCAACACGGCGGTGCGCAAGGCGCGATAAGCCTCAGCGAGTTCTGACGCCGGCCGCTTGAGCAGCGTCAGCTCGACTTCGCGGCGGTTTCCCGATCCATTGCCGGCCTTGCCGGGCAGAAGCGAACGCTGACGTCCAGGGCGGGCCAGAGGAATTACCGCCAGGGCGTTGGTCGAGAGGTAGCGTTCCACCTGTCCGATGCTCTTGATGGAATCATCCAGCGCTTCCTGCACGAAAGCCAGCGCGACACCCAGGATGAAACCGACCATGAGACCGATTGTTACGTTGAAGACCTTTCTCGGGCGGACCGGTGCGAGCGGCGGGCGCGCCTGGTCGACCACGTGGATGTTCGTCGCTCTCAGCCCGGAGGACAGCGTTGCGTCTTTGAGGCGCTGCAGCAAGCTCTCATAGAGCTGTTGGTTGGTCTGGAACTCATGCTGCAGAATGTTGTACTGGATGAGAAGTTGATTGAGTCTTCCCATGTCGCTCTTCTGCTGGCTCAAGGAGTCCGTGAGCATCCGTTCCCTCTGCTGTGATGCGGTATACTCGGCGTGGTAGCGCGCCACGATGCGGTTGCGCTCCGCGTCGGCCTGGCTCCGCATCTCGTCCATCTGATCCTTGAGCCGCATCACCTTGGGATAATTGGGACCAAACTGCGCCCGGGCCTCCACGTACTGCGAGCGCAAGTCGGCGAGTTTCTCCTGCAGGCGCGCCAGCAGGTCATCTTGCAGCACGTTGTTCGTCGAGACCTGGTCGCCGCTGGCGCGAGCGACGGTGTAAAGCGATTCGGCTTTCACCACGTCGGCGTGGGCGTCCGTCAGTTGCCTGCTCAAGTCGGAGAGCTTTTGTTCCTCGACGGTTTGCTTGTCGTTGACGTTGACGATGGCGTTTTGCCTCTCGTAGTCGACCAGGGCTTGCTGGGACTTCTCCACTTTGGCCTTGAGCTCGTCGAGTTGCTGCTCCATCCAACCCGAAGCCTTCCGCGTCGCTTCGTAGTTCTTCTGGTAGTTGTACTCCTCGTAGTTGTCAGCGAGTGCGTTGACCACACGGGCCGCGAGCCTTGGGTCCGTGCTCTCGAAACTCACCGTTACAATGCGGCTGTTCCTTACGACTTCCACGCTCAGGCTGCCTCTGAACGCCGCAATCAGCGTGCTCTCCACTGTGTCGGGAGAGAGCGGCCGCTGGCCTGGCTTGCTGGGACCGGCGAAGGTCGGGTTCTCTCCCAGGTGGAGCTGCTCGATGGTCTGCCAGGCCAGGCTGTCGCTTTCGAGCACGTTGACTTGCGTCTGGAGGAACATGTCATCGGCAGGCATGTTCTGAAACAGATCGCTGAGCGTCCGGATATCGGGTGAGGATGCCTCGATCTCCAGCTTGGCGCTCGCACGATAGACTGGGCGCAGGCGGAAGGAGAGTAGCGCTACGATTGTGCCCACCATGAAGGTCGCCGTGAAGATGGTCCAGATGTGCTTGAGCAGCATCCGCCAGTAGGCGCGAACGTAAGAATAGGCCTCGTCGCTGCCGGCCTCCATCTCGGTGACACGCGGCGGCCGGGGATAGCGTAGTTCAGGGGTTGCGCTCCCGATTTGGGCCAGTGCTTTCTCGTCAGGTAGTTCGTTTTGCATGGATTTGCTCAGGGCCTCTCGATGGGTTCGGGTCGTGGAATCGGGCGACCGCTGCTTCCGTACACAGCTTCGCCCTGTGAGTTACAGCCGGATTTCTCAAATTTCAAGGTTTATCCGGCCTCTCGTCTGTAGCTGCCTGGGAGCCTGTCCTGCCGTGTCGGCTCGAATGGGTTCCCACGTCAAGTCCTCGGTAAAGAAAATGGGGTGGGCGTCTCCCGCTCCAGGTTGCTTGCTCTGCTAGGCTTGCCTCGGGGCCTCGCGGCCCATTCTGAGCCTCAAGACTCCGACTTCCTCTGCCTTTCCGCTTGGGCTAGGCGGGACCATCGTATGCCACGCTTCCGGCGTCAGTATTCCCGCGCGCGGGTATGGCAGGCCCCAGCGTACCCTGGCGTGCCCTAACCGAAGGCACCCAAAAGATAGCCCAAATCATATAGACGCGCGTCCCATTTTGCAATAGCCGTTTACATTTCTGTACCCACACCCGAAGGCCTAGTACCAGTGATGCAAAGCACGTCGAACCTTAGGCAACCAAAGGCCAAACTCACTCCGCAAGGTAGTACCGTGCCCACTCGCTGAGGACGAAAAGACTCCAGACCCGCGACCACCTCGTCCGGCCGGCTAGGAAATCGCTCCATATCCCCTCAACTGCTTCTGAGTCCAGTACTTCTTCGAGCGGCGAAGCGATCTTCCCGATACCTGCGCCGACTCGCTCCTTCAGCGTCGTGCGCAACCACCACTCCCAGGGCAACGTGAATGTCCGTTTAGTCTGGTAGACCACTTCGTCCGGAAGCAGTTCCTTGAGCGTCCCGACGAGCAGTGCCTTAGGGGTCCTGCCATCGCGCTTCATCGACGCCGGCAATCGTGTCACAAACTCGACCAGCGGATGGCTGAGGAAGGGCACGCGCACTTCCAGGGAGTGGGCCATACTCATCCCGTCCGCGTCGCGCAAAAGGGTGCTCAGCATGTAGGATCGCGCCTCGAGGCAGGAGACGGCCGCGAAGGCGTCAAGTTGTTCAGCGCTTCGGGCGGTTTCTTGGAGCCAATCCTTCCACAGGCCAGCGGCGGCTCCATTGCCTCCCGGCATCAGCTTTGCAGCCTGGACGGGCGTGAAGAGGAGTCGACTGAAGAAATAAGGATGAGGAAGACTCTCAGGCTCGCGCCACAGCGCCATCAACTTGCGCGCACTGTCTCGCGGGCCTCGGCTCGTGGCCACTCGCTCCGCGAGGGCTGCGGTCGCCGCGCGCAGGGGAGCCGGAACCCAGCGTCCTACCGCTGACAGCGACTGGAGGCGCGGGACGAGCGGGAAGGTGCTGTAGCCGCCGAATATCTCATCGCCACCGAGCCCGGACAAGGCGACCTTCAGGCCCGCCTGGCGCGCCGCCCAGGAGACGAAGTAGGTGTTGAAGCCATCGACGCTGGGCTGGTCGAGCGCGCGCAGCGCTTCGTCCATTCGGGCCAGCATGTCGTCGCCGCTCAGTAGCAGTTCCTGATGGTCTGTCCCCAGGCGCGCGGCGGTCTGCCGCGCCAGCTTGGCTTCGCTGAACTCCTGCTCGGGGAACACGACGGTGAGGGTGTGCACCTTGGATGCGGCGTGGGAGGCATGGGCGGTCGAGGCAAGCGCCGCAAGCGCCGTCGAGTCGATGCCGCTGCTCAGGAAGACGCCCACGGGAACGTCGGAAATCAGATGCCGCTCGACCGTCTCCTCGAGTAAAGCGCGCAGCCTCGCCGTCACCGAGCGCAATTCGCCCGCCAGAGGATCCGGCGGCTGGCGCGCCGCCCGGGCGAAGTCCCAGTAGGGTGCCGGCCGGACATCGGCGATGCCGCCATCCGCCGGTATCACCAGCCGATGTCCGGGAGGCAGGGAAACCACGCCATCGACTAGCGTCATAGGCTCGCCCACCGAGCCGAAGAGCAGATAGCTGTGTAGGGCGGACGAGGACAGCCGGCGCGGGACGGTGCCGGTGGCAAGCAGCGCTCGCACCTCCGAGGCAAAGAGCCAAGCGCTCCCGGCTCGCGCGTAGTAGAGAGGCTTGATACCCAGGCGGTCGCGCGCCAGCAAGACGCGCCCTCCGCCCGCTCGACCGCCTCTCGCCCGCTCCGCCAGCGCGATGGCAAACATGCCCTCCAGGCGTTCGATACAGCTCGCGCCCCACTCCTCGTAGGCGTGGACGATCACTTCGGTGTCCGAGGCAGTGCGAAAGCGGTGCCCGGCTCGTTCGAGCGTGCGGCGCAGGTCCTGGAAGTTGTAGATCTCCCCGTTGAACACCACCGCCACCGAGCCGTCTTCGTTGAAGAGCGGCTGGTGTCCGCCCGGCAGGTCGATGATGCTCAACCGGCGCATGCCCAGCGCCAAGCCGGGATCGAGAAGCAAGCCCTCATCGTCCGGACCGCGATGTTCGAGTTTCGACATCATCCGGCGAACGAGCGCCTCGGCTTGCCCCGGTTCCTGAAGGCCGATGACCCCACAAATTCCGCACATCCTGATGTCCTTCTCCGGCGCCCGCCGGTGAAGCCGTCACCTTGCGGCGGCTCGCGGACCACCACCCAGCAATTCGACCAGCCGCTTCTGGAAGGTTGCAAAGCCGTAATTCTCGATGACGCGCTGTTTCCCCGCCGCCCCCATGCGCCGGCGCAGGTCTTCATTGGTGAGCAAGCAGATCAGGCGGCCGGCGAGCGCGTCCACATTACCGTATTCCACGACGTAGCCGGTCACTCCTTCCAAGACGATTTCCGGTATCCCGCCGAAATCCCCGCCAACGACCGGCTTCCCGAACGCCATGGCCTCGAGGAACACCAGACCGAATCCTTCCTGGCGGCTGGGCATCACGAACAGCTCAGCCTGGCGGTAGAACTCCTTGAGCTCGCGCTCCTCCACATGTCCGGCGAAGCGGACCTTCTGCTGTACTCCGAGTTGAGCGGCGAGGTCTTCGAGCAGCGCCCGATGGTCGCCGTCCCCGACCACGACCAGCGAAGCGTGCGCGGCGGCTTCGAGCACCTTAGGAAGCGCCCGGATGACAGTGTCGATGCCCTTGCCTCTCTCCAGGCGGCGCAATCTTGCGACGGTGAGCATGAGTCCGGGTACGGTAGACTGGGCGGTCGGGCCGGGCTCCTCGGCTCCGGCGAAGCCCGGGTCCAGGCCGTGCGGCAGCAGGGCGGCCCTCTTCGGATCCAGGCCCTGAGTCCGGATCAGATGATCGAGCGTGAAGCGGCTCGGTGCGGTGACGCCCTCCGCCCGGCGTAGCGCCAGGCGGCTGAGGGTAGGCAGCGGCTCCCAGACCTCGGCCCCATGGCTCACCACCCAGTAGCGCAGCCGGGGATTCACGATCTTGAGCACCGCTCCCAGGGGCGCGAAGTTGGGATGGCCGAGATAGGCTAGTCGGGTGCGAGAGGCGAGACGAAGGGCGCGTGCCACCAGCTCCGCCTTGTGACGCCCGAAGCCGGTGCCCGCGTAGCGCCTTCCGCCGACCTCGAAGGTGATGGCGCCTGAGGGATCGTTGAGGCCGAGGAGCTCGCATCCCTCGTGGTGAGCCTCGGCCATCCCGGCCAGCACGGCGCCGACCAGCCGGTTTACCCGCTCGACGCCGCCGGGTTCGACCAGATGTCCGAAGAGACCCAGCACCATGGACTACGCTCCGGCACCCCGCGGCTGCTTGGTTGAGACCGCGAACAGCAACGAGCCGCATCGCGCGAGGAGTGGCTTCGAGAGCGCCTTGGGAAACCGCGAGACCAGCGTCTGCTTCACTCGTCCGGAGAGCCCTCCACCCGGCAGAGGCACCAGATCGTAGGTCGCGCCCAGGATCCGGGTACTCACGGCCGGAAAGCCGCTCGCCCGCAGGAGTTCTTGAAATTCGCGCTGCGTATAGCACCGCGCGATATAGCCGTCGGCATAGAAGCTCAGCACTTCCATCTTTGACATGCCTCGAAAGAACTTTCCCGAGAGCAAGCCGCGCGCCAGGTTGAGGTAATTACTCAAGGACCGTTTGGAGTAGACCATCACCCGAAACTCGCCGCCCGGCTTCAGCACCCGATGCACTTCTCGCGCGATGGCCTGGGGGCTGGACGAGTGGTGGATGACGCCCCACGACCAGGCGAAGTCAAACGTTTCGTCCCGGAACTCCAGGTGTTCCGCGTCCATCTGCCGGACCTCGGCGCTGAGCCCTCTCAGCGCCAGCCGGTTGCGGGTGAGCGACACGGCGCGAGCCGTCAGGTCGATGGCCGTCAACTCGTCGCAGGCCCCGGCCAGAAGCTGAGTGTGCGAGCCCAGTCCACAACCCACCTCCAGGACGCGGCAACCCTTCAGGTCATCGAAGGGAATCAGATTGGCGAAAGGGCGGTCTCCCTCGAAGAAGGGCGAGGCGCCAAAGAATCGCGCATCGATTTCGTCATAGAATTCGCGCGTCCCTTCCGCCTTCCCGGAGGTTTTGCGCCAGTCGTAGCTCATGGGGTTTTCAGTCCACCAGAGCTTGCTCTGTTCCTGTAAGCCCTCGCCCGTCTCAATCTTGGTGGGTTTCTTGTACATGAGGTCCGTCCGCGCCTGTAAGTCGTTCGTTTATTTAAGCCCAGGACAATTCTTTGGCTGTCGTGTGTTAGATGCTGAAGTACCGTCACGGAGTTCACAACGTCAAAAGCGCCGGAGGGTACGTCGAGGTGAGTGAGGTCCTGGCACAAAAAGCGGTGCCCAGGCATTTGCTCAGCGAGGAGGTTCATCGGGTCCGGAGAAATATCCACGCCGGTGACGCGGGCGCCACGCTTAGCATATTCTTTCACCCATTCGGCCACGTCCGCAGCCTATATCCAGCACAGAAAGGTCTGCGAGAGATCCTAACTGTGACTCCAGATAAGTGAAGGCCTTCTTCATACCCAGGCGATGAGCAAAATCGGTGAACCTGTTTTCCAGCTGCGTGCCACTCGGGCGAATCGCCGGAGCAAGGTCGTCCTGTGGGTTCATTCCAAGTGCATGCCGGTGGACTCCAACATAATAATCAACAATCTCGCCGGGCCGACATTTTTTGAGCTGGCAACGCAGCCTTTGCGCTCACGCTAACCCTCCCAGCTCCTCGACGGTCTCAATCCTGGTCGGTTTCTTGTACATGAGGTCCGTCCCCGCTGCAACTGGTTCGCGCATTGTACCGTGTTGATAACCGAGTTGCAAATTTCAGGCGCTGCCCCGGCTGCCCGCGCTGTCGGCGGATTCCGGGCGCGACACCGGGATTCTTGGAACCGTGTGGAACCGTCCTGGAAAGGCTTGGTTCAGGGCCCAGCGCACCGCCAGCCGCCAGGAGGTCGGGCTCCTGACCTCTCCGAGCAGCCGAAGGCCCGAATCGAAGTTACGCCGCTTCAAGTGGTAGAAAGCGCGAATACACTTCACCATTCCCAACACCGCGGCTAAGGGAGGCGGTTCCAGGCTCGGGTCAATCGACTCGCGGACCTTCTCCAGCACGATGGGATACTCCGCTTCAAGCCCCTCGGCGGTCAGGCTGGCGGTGAGACTTCCACGATGTTGATGGTGCTCGACCAGCACTCTGTTCACGAAAAGCAGGTCGCCATGCTTCAGGACCTCGCAGTTCCAGAGCGCATCCACACTCGAGACGACACCCGGCGTCTCCTCGAACAGCGCTCCCTTCTGGATCGCCTCCCGCCGCACCATTACCTGGGTGGGCACGCCGGCATGGCAATCCTGGAGATACGCGGCCAAGTGGATGCGTTTCTGCGGGATCAGTTCCAGCGGCGCCCGTGCCCTTCGTTCTCTGCGGCGCAAGGCTGGCTGCGGGCCTTCGTCCGAGTACTCTGCTGCCCGACTGGCGACCATCACCACGGACGGCAGCCCGCAAGCGGCGCTCAGAAGCGTTTCGAGGCAATCTGGACGGAGGATGTCGTCGTGGTCTAGCGGCTTGATCCAACGGCCTCGCGCCTGCAGCATGACGTAGTTCCGGTTGGCCACCTGACCGTGGGGTCCCGGGTTGCGCATGACGCGAACCCGCGAGTCCCCGGCCGGGAGCTTCTCGAGGTAGCGCCAACTCTCGCCGGGCGGATCTTCGTCGTCGCTGATGACCAGTTCCCAGTCCTGGTAAGCTTGCGCAAAGACGCTCGCCACGGCTCGCTTGAGGCGGTCAGGCTGCTTGTAAGCGGGAATGCAGACGCTGATGGTCGGTCGGCGATCTTCGGTCATCTCGATATCACGCCCAGGCTCCCCGGTGATTCTTCCCGGGAAATCGGCGCCGCACAGCTCTCCCTATTGCGCGGTTGAGGGCACACGCGGCCCCGATTCTAGCAGACTCCCCGGAGCAGGTGGAAGCAGCGTTCTAGGTCAGTGCTGGTGTCAGTTGGGGGATACAGGCGCTCCAATGTGCAGTCATTCCCGTGCGCAGTCATTCCCGCGAAGCCTGTTCCCGCCTCCGCGGGAACAGGCTTCGCGGGAATGACCTGTTGGTTCGAAAGGAATCCCACTCCAAAGGATACCAATACCTTTCTTTGCTATCAGCGTGCCAAATTCTGTAATCTAGTTATCCGAAAGCGACGAGGTCCTCACCATGGAGAATCACGAAATCGCCGCCGTCTTCGAAGAGATTGCCGCCATCATGCGCGTCACCCAGGACGACCCCAAGTGGTCGTTCAAGGCTGCCGCCTACGACCGCGCCAAGCGCTCGATTGAAGGGCTGCCAGAGCGGCTGGAGGACATCGCGCGCGACCCCAGCCGCAAGCTCACCGACATCCCGGGCATCGGCGCCGACCTTGCGGGCAAAATCAAGGAGCTCATCGAGACCGGCCAGTTGAAGTACCACCAGGAGCACCTCAAGAAGATTCCGCGCAGCCTGCTCGAGCTCATGCAGATCCCCGGCGTCGGCCCGCAGAAAGTGCGGCTCTTCTACCAGCAGCTCGGCGTCCAGACGCTCGACCAGCTCGAGGCCGCTGCCAAGGCTCAGAAGCTGCGCGAGCTACCCGGTATGAGTGAGAAGTCCGAGACCAACATCCTCAACGCGCTCGGCGCCCTGCACCGTTCGGCGGGCCGCTTCCGGCTCGACCAGGCCTACGAGACGGCGGAGGAAATCCAAGCGTTTCTGGCGGAGATCAAAGGCGCGCAGGAAATCACCCCGGCTGGCTCGTTGCGCCGCGGACGCGACACAGTAGCCGACCTCGACCTCCTCATCACGGGCGGTGACCGCGCGCGCATCAGCGAGCGGTTCCTCAAGTTTCCGCGCATCGCCCAGGTGCTGGTGGCCGGCGAGGACAAAATCAGCGTCAAGCTCAAGAACCAGATGCAGGTGGACGTGCGCCTGCTCGAGCCCGAGGAGTTCGGCTCGGCGCTTATGTACTTCACCGGCTCCAAAGAACACAACGTCGCACTGCGCGATCGCGCCAAGCGGCGTGGCTGGAAGCTGAGCGAGTACGGCCTGTTCGAGGGCGAGAAGCGTATCGCCGGGCGCACCGAGGAGGAGGTCTACCGGAAACTGGGTCTCGAATACATTCCGCCCGAGCTGCGCGAGAACACGGGTGAAATCGAGCTTGCCGAAGAGGACAAGCTACCGAGGCTCGTGGAGCTCAAGGACATCCGCGGTGACTTGCAGATGCACACCACGGCGTCCGACGGTCGGAACTCCATCGAGGAGATGGCGGCCGTGGCCAAGAAGCTGGGCTACGAGTACATCCTGATTACTGACCACTCGAAAGCCGTAACCATCGCGAACGGTCTCGACGACCAGCGCGCCGTCGAGCACATCGCGCGCATCAAGGCGGCGCGCAAGAAGGTGAAGGGGATCGAAATCTGGGCCGGCACGGAAGTCGACATCCTGGGTGACGGTGAGCTCGACTACCCCGACGAGATTCTGAAGCAGTTTGACATCGTGCTCGCCAGCATCCACTCGCGCATGACGCAGCCCGGCGAGGAGATGACGGCACGCATCACGAAGGCGCTTGCCAACCCCTACGTGCGCATCCTCGGACACCCGACGGGCCGCTACATCCTGCGGCGCGAGCCGTTCAATTTCGATCTCGAGAGCGTGTTTGACGCAGCGAAAAAGGCCGGCGTGGTCCTCGAAGTGAACGCCAGCCCGGAGCGGCTCGACTTGTGCGACCGGCATGCGCGGCTGGCGCGCGACCGGGGTATCAAGCTGGTCATCTCGACGGACGCGCATCAGCCCAAGCACTTCGAGTACATGCGCTACGGCGTGGTCACGGCGCGGCGTGGCTGGGCGGAGAAGAAAGACGTGATCAACACGTATTCGGGCGAGAAACTGCTGGCATCGCTGCGTCCGCTGCCGAAGTAAGCTCTGTAGCGGCGACCTCCGGCCGCCGAGCCTTTCGGCGCGCCCCTCACCCCCTGCCCCTCCCCCGCGAAGGGGGGAGGGGAGAGTAGGTTCGAGACTTCAGCCCTCTCCCCCTGCGGGAGAGGGTGGCGCGCAGCGCCGGGTGAGGGGTGAATGCGATTCATTTTTCCGAAACGGCACAGCGGCCGAGCCGCTCGATTTCTCCGCGCTGCGCTTTCGGGAAGGGACCTGATCTGGAATCCTCAATCGTCAATCGCCAATCGAAAATGACGGCGCCCGCGGCACTAATCTTCGACATGGACGGCGTGCTGGTCGACTCGAACCCGTTCCATCTTCAGAAGTGGATCGATTTGCTGAACGAGCGCGGCATCCCCTACGACCCGGCCACGCTGCCCGAGCAACTGCTCGGCTCGCGCAACGACACGGCCTTCCGGCGCTTCTTCGGCACCGGCCTTTCGCCCGAAGAAACGCATCGGCTGTCAGAAGAGCTCGAAGCGCGCTTTCGCCGCGACTTCAAGCCACACGCGCGACCGCTCCCAGGGCTCACCGCCCTCATCGAGTCATCGCACCGCGCAGGAATCCCCATGGCCGTCGCTTCCTCGGCGATCCCGAAGAACATCGAGTTCGTCGTGGACGCGCTGGGATTCCGGCCGTACTTCCACACCATGGTCTCGGGCGACGAGGTCACGCATCCCAAGCCCGACCCGGAGATTTATCTCAAGGCGGCCGCCAAGCTCGGCTGCGAGCCTGGCCGGTGCGTCGCCTTCGAGGACTCGTTTGTGGGGGTCGAGGCGGCGAAGCGCGCCGGGATGAAGTGCGTGGGGATTGCCTCGACGTTTCCGATCGAAGACTTGCGGCGCGAAACGCGCGCCGATCTGGTGGTCGCCAGTTTTGAGTCGCTGGACCTGGAACGCTTGCGGGCCTTGTTCTAGAGTTAGAGTAGTAGAGTCATACTGGGAGAAATGAGCGACTCCACGGCGTGTCATTCCGAGCGGAGCGAGGAATCTCGCTCTGTTTTCACGGTTCTTCGGGCAGCGGATTCCGATTTTCTTGAGTGGAAGCGGCTACCCGAAAGCCGGAGCTGAAGCTCCGACCACCTACTGCGGCCCGAAGCGGACGACGATGAGCGTCAAATCGTCGGCCTGAGGAGCGCCCGCCACGAAATCGTTGATGCCGGTGATGATGGCGGCGGAAATATCGCGAGCCCGCTGGCCGGCGCGGCCCTCGAGCAGGGCTGTCAGGCGCGCCTCGCCGAACAGCTCGTTGTGGCTGTTCTGCGACTCGGTTACGCCGTCGGAGTAGATCACCATGATGTCCCCCGGCTCGAGCCGGGAGCTATCAACGCCGAAGGGCGCACCGGAGAAGAGTCCCAGGGGAAAGTTGGGCGAGTCAAGGCGCTCGATATTGCCGTTGGTGCGCAGGATGAGCGAGGGCGGGTGGCCGGCGCTGACGAAGGAGAACCGGCCGTTGCGATTAAGCACTCCGTAAAACACGGTGGCGAACATCTCGACCGGCGTGCGCTCGCAGAGGAAATCGTTGACGCGGCGGAACAGCTCCTCGAGGTCGGGCGAGCCTGCGGCGACGGCCGCAAACGCCCCTTGCAGCAGGACCGCCATCATGGCGGCGGGCAGCCCCTTGCCTGAAACGTCCGCGACGGCCAGCCCGAAGCGGTCACTCGGAAGGGTGATGACGTCGTAGTAGTCGCCCCCCACCGTGCGGCTGGCCATGGTCACGGCCTGGAGCTCGAAATAGCCAGTCTCGGGAAGCTTCGGCGGCAGCAGCCCCTGCTGGATGTTGCGCGCCAGCGTCAAGTCATGCTGAATGCGTTCCTGCTCGCGGGTGATGCGAAAGAGTTTGGCGTTCTCGATGACCGTCGCGCCTTCTAGTGCCAGCGTCTGCAGCACTTGGCGGTCGAGTCCGGTGACGGCGGTGGCGCGCGTGCGGCTCTCGAGATACAGCACGCCGAGGAGCACGGGCGCTGTGCCGCGCATCGTGTCGCCGGTCTTGAGCTCCATCATGGGCAGCTTCTGCAATGGGACGCACACTACGCCGCGCATCCCGCTGCCGATGATCCCCGTTTCCTGGGCGGTGCGCCCTGTCATCTCCTCTTCGATGACCACTTCTTCCTTGCCGGACTCGGCGACCCGCTCGACCACGTTGTGCGAGTAGTCCGCAACCTTCGAGCCCAAGTGGATGCCGCCCCGGCCGCGCGCCAAGCGCAGGTTCAACTGGCCGTCCTCCTCGCGCAGGAAGAGCAGGCCGCGCTCGGCGTCCGTGAGGTGCAGCGCGGAATCCACCAGCGTGGTCAGGACTTCGTCGAGCGCCGGAGCGCTGTTCAGGATCTGGGCCATCTGCAGCAGGAGGCCGAGGTGCTGCAATTGCTGGGTGGGTTTAGGCGCGCCCTCGCCCGCTTGGCCGAACTTCTCGAGCAGGCTAGGCAGCACGGACTCCTCGGTCATGAAGGAGATCTGGTACGTGTCCATCACGCCGAGGCTGATCTGATCGCCCGCCTTGAGCACGACGGACGAGGAAACCTTTTCGCCGTTGACGAAGGTGCCATGGCGGCTTTCGGCATCCTCCAGAATGTATCCCCGCTCGTCGTGGACGATGCGCGCGTGCCGGCGCGAAATGCGGTTGTCGAGCAGCACCAGGTCGTTATCACTCTGGCGCCCGAGAGTAAAGGGCGTCTTAACGATTTCCACTTCGCGGTCGTTGCCGGAAGCGTCGCGAACGATGAGGTGAGGGACAGTAGTTGGCATCGGATTCGGCCCGGATACAGCGAGCGGGCGGCAGGAGTATATCAGATTCGTGGGCTAGCGCGAAGCGGGTGTCGTCAGTGTCTCGGCGCCTTCGGCTGGGTTGGGATCCGATCGACTGACCGCCCAGGGAGCGCTCGGATCGCGCTGAAGCGCTCCCGAATCCTTGCAATTCTGCGCCGCTTGACGCATCATCGCTGGTTTCGCTGATCTCATTGACGCGCGCTGATTGGCGTGCAACTTTGCCTCAATCGGGCGGAAGGACAAAACCCAAGTGGCTACGAAAGCAATCCAAATCGGTGAACCCAAAGGAAGACTCGGAGTGCTGATTCCCGGCATGGGGGCCGTGGCGACGACTTTTATGGCAGGCGTTGAAGCCATTCGCCGACACCTCGCCCGGCCCATCGGCTCGCTCACTCAGATGGGGACCATCCGGCTCGGCAAGCGAACCGACAAGCGCACGCCGCTGATCAAGGACTTTGTCCCGCTCGCCTCGCTCGACGACCTGGTGTTCGGAGGCTGGGACCTTTTCCACGATAGCGGCTACGAGGCGGCCATCAAGGCGGGAGTGCTCGAGCGGGCGCTGCTTGACCAGGTGAAGGATTTCCTCACCGGCATCCGCCCCTGGCCCGCCGTGTTCGAACAAAAATACGTCAAGAACCTGCGCG
The DNA here is from genome assembly GCA_035945295.1 of Terriglobia bacterium. Taxonomy (GTDB): domain Bacteria; phylum Acidobacteriota; class Terriglobia; order UBA7540; family UBA7540; genus QHZK01. The sequence goes on from DASZAI010000047.1 coordinate 168,229, forward strand.
GCGAGAACGTCAAGCGCGGCAAGACCAAGATGGACCTGGCCGAACAGGTTGCGGATGACATCGCGAGGTTCCAGAAAGCGAGCGGCGCGGCGCGGCTCATCATGATCTGGTGCGGGTCGACGGAGGCGTTCCTCAAGCCCAAGCCCGTCCACCACACGCTCGCCGCCTTCGAAAAGGGACTGCGCGCGAACAGCCCCGAGATTCCGCCCAGTATGATCTACGCCTACGCCGCGCTCAAGCTCGGCGTCCCCTTCGCCAACGGCGCGCCCAACCTCACCGTCGACGTCCCCGCACTGGAGCAACTGGCAGCGGCAAAGCGCGCGCCCATCTGCGGCAAGGACTTCAAGACCGGGCAGACGCTGATGAAAACTATCATCGCGCCGGGACTCAAGGCGCGCCTGATCGGACTCCGCGGCTGGTTCTCCACCAACATCCTCGGCAACCGCGACGGCGAGGTGCTGGACGATCCCGCCTCTTTCAAGACCAAGGAAGAGAGCAAACTCTCGGTGCTCGAGTACATCCTGCAGCCGGAGCTTTATCCCGAGCTTTACGACGGCTTCTATCACAAGGTGCGCATCAACTACTACCCCCCGCGCGGCGACAACAAGGAAGGCTGGGACAACCTTGACATCTTCGGCTGGCTTGGCTACCCGATGCAGATCAAGATCGACTTCCTCTGCCGCGACTCGATCCTCGCCGCGCCCATCGTGCTCGACCTCGTGCTCTTCCTCGACCTCGCCCGGCGCTGTCCCGAGATGGCGCGCAAGGGAATCCAAGAGTGGCTCTCCTTCTATTTCAAGAGCCCCATGTGCGCTCCTCATCTGTATCCCGAGCACGACCTGTTCATCCAGCTTATGAAGCTCAAGAACACGCTGCGGTATCTGCGCGGCGAAGAATTGATCACGCACTTGGGGCTGGAGTATTACGACTGAGAAGGTAGGCTCTAGACAGTAGGCAGCATCTAGGGAAGGGCCTCTGAGCGTGGCGTGCGGCGGCTGTGGCGACTTTTCTGTTTGACAAACTCCGACCCGCCTCCTGATAATCTTTCCGCGATCATTACGGCTTTCGCAACTCTATGCCCATTGTCCACCAGCGGCTTATGCCTGCAAATGCGCTCGCGCTCCTGGCTCTCTCGCCCGTCGCCTGGACGTTGCTTACTTCGAGCGCGACGGCAACGGCGGCGCGCGCCAATCCCAAGCCGGTTCCGCGCGCATCGAAAGCGGAGCCAGCGCCTCAGACGCGAAAGGAGCGCTCCGAGGCGGAGGCGTCGAAGGTTGCTGAGCGAGTGCTCGCCCACGCCATCGTCATCGACACGCACGCTGATACGCCGCAGATGATGCTCGATGACGGCTATGACCTCGCGGACCCGCACAGTCCCTACATGATCAGCATTCCCAAGATGCGCACCGGGCGCCTGGGCGCGGAGTTCATGTCGATCTGGGTGGACGTTGACTGGCCGCACGACGACCTGATCCACCGCGCGCTCGACCTGATTGACGTGGTCGATGAGCAGGTAGCGCGCCACTCCGACACGCTCGAGGCCGCGCGCACCGCCGACGACGTCGTGCGCATCCACCGCCAAGGCAAGATCGCCGTCCTCATGGGGCTGGAAGGCGGACACATTATCGAGGATGACCGGCGCGCGCTCGACGTCTTCTACCGGCTGGGCGTCCGCTATATGACGCTCACGCACACCAAGAACAACGAGCTGGGGGATTCCTCGGGCGACACGCCCAAGTGGAACGGCCTCTCACCCTTTGGACGCGAGATCGTCCAACGCATGAACCACCTGGGCATGATGGTTGACATCTCGCACGTCTCGGACCAGACGTTCTATGCCGCGGTCGAGGCGAGCCAGGCGCCGGTGATCGCCTCGCATTCCTCCTGCCGCGCGCTTTGCAATGCGCCGCGCGACATGACCGACGACATGATTCGCGCCCTCGCGAAGAACGGCGGCGTGATGGACATCAACTTCTACGACGGCTTTCTGGACCAGAACTTCGCCGACGCCTACAAGAAGATCGAGGCGCCCATGACGGCGGCAGTGAAGGCGGCGCGCGAGCAGTACAGCAAAGAAGGAAAACGCCTGACCTACGCCGGGGAAGCCAAGATCGAAGCAAAGTATTACGCCGGCCTGCCGATTCCGAGCTACACCGTAATCGCCGACCATATCGACCACGCCGTCCAGGTGGGCGGCGTCGATCACGTCGGCCTGGGATCGGACTTCGACGGTGTCTCGGGCCTGGTCCCGCACGGCATGGAAGACTGCTCGAAGTTGCCTGATCTGGTGCGCGAGCTGGCGCGGCGGGGATACAGCGAAGAGGACTTGAACAAGATTCTCGGCGGCAACGTGCTGCGCGTCATGCGCGCTGTCGAAGAAACGTCCCGCCGGATGCAGTCGGGAAAGTGAGGAATCGCAAGATGAAACTCAAGCTTCTCGCGGCGCTACTTGCAAGCGCCACATTCGCTGCATCGCTCGCCGCTCAGACTCCGCAACATCCGACGACGCGTCCCGCGCGACGCGTGGTTCATAAACCCGCAGCGCCGGCGAAACCCGCGCGTTCGCTGCTCAAACCTGAGACGCTGAATGAGAAGGCCCCCGACGTCTACCGGGCGAAGCTCACGACCACCAAGGGTGACATCGTGGTGGAGGTGACGCGCGCCTGGGCGCCGCTCGGTGCTGACCGCTTCTACAACCTCGTCAAGAACGGCTTCTTCACCGATGCCGCCTTCTTCCGCGTGGTACCCAACTTCGTGGTGCAGTTTGGACTCAGCGCCAACCCGGAGATCTCGAAGGCCTGGGAACACGCCAACATTCAGGACGATCCCGTCAAGCAAACGAACCGACGAGGCGGCGTGACGTTTGCCACCGCCGGAGCGAACACGCGCACCACCCAGCTCTTCCTCAACCTCGTCGACAACGCCCGGCTCGATTCCATGGGCTTCGCGCCCATCGGTACCGTCGTCGAAGGCATGGACGTGGTCGACAAGCTCTACAGCGGCTACGGCGAAAGCCCCGACCAGTCACGCATCACCAATGAAGGCAAAGCTTATCTCGACAAGGCGTTTCCGCAGCTCGACAGCATCAAGACGGCGGTGATTGTGACTCCGGCGGCTCCGCCTGCCAAACCGAAGTAAGCACCGCCCATGCCGATACTCTTCCTCGAAGGAGCAACATGAGCGATCTCGAAGCTGGACTCTATGCCATCTTTGATACCACGCTGGGCGAAGTCACTTGCCGGCTGTTTCCTGACCAGGCGCCGAAGACCGTGGCGAACTTCCGCGGCTTGGCCGAGGGTACCAGGGAATTCGTCGACTCGAAAAGCCGGGCGCGCGCCAAGCGTCCCTACTATAACGGCCTGATTTTCCACCGCGTCATCCCCAAATTCATGATCCAGGCTGGCTGCCCGGACGGCATCGGCACTGGCGGCCCGGGTTATCAGTTCGAGGACGAGTTCTCCAAGGACCTCGGCTTCGATCGGCCGGGCATGCTGGCCATGGCCAACGCCGGTCCCAACACCAACGGCAGCCAGTTCTTTATCACCGTCGCGCCGAGCGCCTGGCTGAATCACAAGCACACCATCTTCGGCGAAGTCGTGAAGGGCTACGATGTGGTCGAGAAGATTGCCGCTGTTCCGCGCGACCGCCGCGACCGCCCCGAGAAGCCGGTGGTGATGAAGTCGGTGAAGATCGTCGAAGTGAAGTCGTGAGATTCCCTGCCGTCCAACTTGGCCGACTCGCACGGTGCGATGATTGGCTCTTGTCCCGGATGGCCGTCCGCACAAGAATTGATAGAGGACGGCAGAGGATCGGCTTCCCGCCGTCGTTCGGCAGCTCCAACGGGGAACGACTTGAGCGACGAGATCAGCATCCGCGAGGCGACTCTCGAAGACCTGCCGGTGATCCTTCACCATCGGCGCGCCATGTTCGAAGCGATGGGATACCGCGACCCGGCGGTGCTCGACACTGTCGAACGCAATTCAGAACCTTACTTCGCGAAGGGATTCGAGGAAGGCTGGTACCGAAGCTGGCTGGCCCAGACGACTGACGGACGCGTGATTGCCGGTGGCGGGGTGAGCCTCGTGCCGTGGCCACCGCATCCGCGCGACGGACGGCCCTGCCGGCCGATGATCCACAACGTCTACACCGAACCCGAGTATCGCCGTCGCGGCATCGCCCGCCGGCTCATGCAGGTGATGATCGACTGGTGCCGCGCGCAAGGGTTCGTGGTCGTCTACTTGCACGCGAGCGACGAGGGTCGTCCGCTGTACCTCTCCATGGGCTTTGAAACCACCAGCGAACTGCGCCTCAAGCTAACGGGATCCGCGAAGCTGGAGTAGAAGCTAGCGCAGACCTCCGTTCCTGAGGTCTGCGGTTCTTCTCTCCTCGACCAGCCCACCGTTCAGCCCCGGGTTGGGCGTCCAGCCTCGCAGACCCGGTGCGCCAGCCACGATTTCAGCGGGAACGGGCAGACAAGCCGCAGCCCTCAACGTCGGAGGTCTGATGCGCTACCCGTGTGTGCTACACGCCGATGACGCTCACCAGTTCCTTGACCGCGGCCGCGGATTTCTGGAGCGCGGCCTGCTCGTCCGGCGTCAGCTTGATTTCGATAATCTGCTCGATGCCACGCGCGCCCAGCTTCACGGGCACGCCCACGAACAGCCCGTTGATACCGTACTCACCTTCGAGGTAAGCGGCGCAGGGCAGGATCTTCTTGCGGTCGTGGAAAATCGCGTCAATCATCTCGACCACTGCGGCGGACGGCGCATAGAAGGCGCTCCCCGTCCTGAGCAGCGCGACGATTTCTGCACCGCCGTTGCGCGTGCGCGTGATGATCTGGTCGAGCTGGTCTTTAGGCATAAGCTCGCCGACCGGGATGCCGGCCACCGTCGTATAGCGCGGTACAGGGACCATCGTATCGCCGTGGCCGCCCAGCACGAAACCCTGTACGTTCTGCACTGAGACGTTGAGCGCCTCAGCGATGAACGTGCGGTAGCGCGCCGTGTCGAGAATGCCCGCCATGCCAATGACGCGGTTCTTCGAGAAACCACTCACGCGGAATGCCGTCTGCGCCATCACGTCCAGGGGATTCGTAACCACGATGAGGATCGCTTCGGGCGACACTTTGACGGCCTGCTCGACCGCCGACTTCACGACTTCGTAGTTGGCCTTGAGGAGATCGTCGCGGCTCATTCCGGGCTTGCGTGGGAAGCCTGCCGTCAGCACGATGAGGTCGGAGTTGGCGGTGTCGCCGTAGCTGTTGGTGCCCTTGACGCGAACGTCGTAGCCCTCGACGGGACCGGCCTCGAGCAGGTCGAGCCCTTTGCCCTGCGGGACACCCTCCAAGATGTCGATCATCACTACGTCGGCAAGCTGCTTGTCGGCCAGGCGATGGGCGACCGTCGCGCCGACGTTGCCCGAGCCCACCACAGTCACTTTCTTGCGCATGCAGCCTCCGGGAAGAGAACAAAGCAGATTCTTCGCTTCGCTCAGAATGACACGGTTATAACGTCGGCATTCAGAATGACGCTGCCAAAGCGTATGATCGACAAACCGCTAAACCTTCGCGGGCTGGGCGGCCCACTTCTTTTTCAAATAGTTCGTCAGTCCGCCGGCGAGCAGCATCGCGACCTGGCGCGGCGACAGCTTGGGCGCGAGCTTGTACTCCACCTGCTGGGTGCGATTGCGGACTATCGCCGGGCGTCCTGAGGAGATGGCCTCGCGGATGTCCGGCATCTCGAGCTCGTCACCCTGCGCGATGGAATCGTAGTCGGCGGGATTCAAGAACCGCAAGGGCACAATGCCGAAGTTCACCAGGTTCGACTCGTGGATACGCGCGTACGACTTGGCGAGAATCGCCTTGACGCCGAGATACATGGGCGCGATGGCGGCGTGCTCGCGGCTCGAGCCCTGTCCCCAGTTGTCGCCGCCCACCACGAATCCCCCGCCCGCCTTCTTGGCGCGCGCAGCAAACGTGTGGTCCACGTAGCGAAAGGTGTACTCGCTAATGGCCGGAATATTCGAGCGCAGCGGCAGAACGTCGTTGCCTCCCGGCAGGATGTGGTCGGTCGAAACGTTGTCGCCCAGCTTGAGGAGTACTTCGCCTGCGAGCGATGCGGCGAGCGGCTTGACGGGCGGCGGCGGAATGATGTTAGGACCGAAAACGAGCTCGACTTTGTGGCCGTTCGAGCTGGGCGGCAGGAAGTCCTGCGTGTAGAGGACGTACTCCGCCGGCTCCTCCACCGCGGGCATCTCCCCCAGCGTACGCGGATCGGTGATGACGCCGGTGAGGGCCGTCGCCGCCGCGGTCTCGGGCGAGCAGAGCCACACGTAATCGTCCTCGGTGCCGCTGCGCCCTTTGAAATTGCGGTTAAAGGTGCGGATGCTGTTGCCGCCAGAGGGAGGCGCCGCGCCCATGCCGATGCACGGTCCGCAGGCTACGCCGCGGTCCTGAACGCCGGCCCTGATGTAGTCGGCATAGTAGCCGTTCTGCAAGATATTGATGAGAATCTGGCGGCTGCCGGGCGAGAGCGTCATGTGCAGGTTGGGCGCGATGTGCTTGCCGTGGAGGATCGCTCCGACCACCGCGAGGTCGCGGTAGGACGAGTTGACCGACGAGCCGACGGCCACCTGACGTACCGGCGTCCCCGCGACTTCGCGCACCGGCACGACGTTGTCGGGACTCGAAGGTTTGGCGATCAGCGGCTCGAGCTTCGCGAGGTCGATTTCGATTTCTTCGTGATACTTCGCGTCGGCGTCAGGCGAGAGCGGCTTCCAATCCTTCTCGCGGTCTTGCGCGTGGAGGAAGCGCCGCGTCATGTCATCAGAGGGGAACAGTCCCGAGGTCGCGCCCACTTCCTGCGTCATGTTGCAGATGGTCTCGCGCTCGTAGACGCTCAAATGTTCGAGCGCCGGACCGACGTACTCCATCACCTTGCCGATTCCGCCCTTGACGGTGAGCCGGCGTAGCAGTTCGAGGATCACGTCCTTGGCCGACACCCAGGGCTGGAAGCGTCCTACCAGCCGAACGCGCACCACCTTGGGACACGGCAGATAGAACGGCTCACCGGCCATCGCCGCCGCCACTTCCACCCCACCCGTGCCCATCGCCAGCATGGCCATCGCTCCCGCCGAGCAGGTATGACTGTCAGACCCGATCATCGTCTGGCCGGGCACGTCGAAGCGCTCGAGGTGGCAGAAATGCGAGATGCCGTTGAACGGCCGCGAGAAGATCGAGCCGTAATGGGCCGCCATGCTTTGGAGAAAGAGATGGTCATCGGGATTGCGATTGTCCGTCTGAAGGATGTTGTGATCGACGTAAGTCACGCAGAGCGGCACTTTGACGCGCGGAATGCCGAAAGAGTGGAACTGCTGCCAGACCATGGTACCGGTGGCATCCTGAATCAGTGTCTGGTCAACCCGGACGCCGATCTCGGCGCCGGGCTCGAGCTTCCCCTCGACCAGGTGTCCGGCAAGGATCTTCTGTGTGAGATTCTGCGACATACGTTCCCCTATACGGGCCTCTTATGCGTAAGCTATCAAGCTAGCCTCTCACCGGCCATCGAGCGCGACCGTGCGGACTCCGCGACGGCGTATTCCCGCGCCTGGGACGCCTTATTTTCAATAAGATGGGGCATGGTTGACGCATAACCAAATTGGAATCAGTCACATGCAAGCCATCGTGCACTGTCCCGAAACGCCTATGTTGATTCTAAAGGACTTCTTCGGTTCGTTCCTCGAGTTTTGAAAAACATTCCCGACGAGGCTGCGAACAGCCGCGCGAGCGTGGGCCAAGGCCGAAACCGGGCAGGGCTGACCGCGGGCCTCTCGGTTTCACTTCCTCGGCCTCTCACGAATCGTGGGCCGCGACCGCACTCAGGATCGCGCTTCTCCTAACTGATAACTCAATAAGATAGCACCGGAACACACTTCGTTCAAGGCCCAAAAGGACACCTGTAACGGTAGAGGACCACGGTCCGGAGGCTACGAGCGGGACCGAGAGGTACGGGTGTCATTTGGAGTGGGATTCCTTTCGAACCAACAGGTCATTCCCTCTATGACGACGCTGGCATCTGTCAATACGAAAATGAGCGCACAACACCGCGGGCGGCGGGGCACGCTGTCAAGGGCGCCCGCAGGGCGTTCATCTCGACCCTTGACAGCGTGCCCGCCGTCACGA
>DASZAI010000048.1:0-98336 GCA_035945295.1 Terriglobia bacterium
GGAAGATCGTGACGGCGGGCACGCTGTCAAGGGTCGAGATGAACGCCCTGCGGGCGCCCTTGACAGCGTGCCCCGCCGCCCGCGGTGTTGTGCGCTCATTTTCGTATTGACAGATGCCAGCGTCGTCATAGAGGGAATGACTGTGCCCAGCGACGGGGACTTGGAGTTGGACTGAATAGCAGCGCGTCAGGTTTCGCGTGTCTTGACCACGGAGCGGCTCGATTCCAGGCGCTTCTGGAGCACGATCGCTACTGCGACCACGAGCACCACTGCGGCTGCAATCGTCAGCAACCATCCGGAATGTTGCCCGAGATGCCGCAGGCCGTGTACGAAGCGGCGGCCGTAGTGGAAGGCAATGACGGCGATGGCTCCGTAACGCGCGGCTCGGCCCAAAGTCACGACCACGATGAATGTCCGCAGGGGATAGTCCAGCACGCCGGCGGCGGCAAAAAACGCGCTCGTCGGGAAGGGCAAAGGTACAGCGGTAGAAACGGCCAGGGCGCCCGCACCCCACCGCTCGAAATACTCCAGTAGCCTCGAGACCCGGCGCGGTCCAAACTTGCTGCTGAGGTAGTCCAAACCGGCCTTACGGGCCATACGAAACGTCAAGTAGGCGCCGAGCACCGAGCCTGCCGTGGCGACGGCGGCGTAGTAGTACCACGGTTCGCGCTGCCGTGCCGCGAGGATGGCGGTGAGAATGTCCGGGCCAGCGAAAGTTGGGATGGGGGTGCTGTCAACCACTGCCAGAACGAACAATCCCATGCCTCCCAGATGCCGCAGGAACGCGCTCATTCCTCGTCCGCGGCGTCGTGCTGCCGGCCGAACTAAGTCCGTAAGCAGCTCAAGGAATCGCATTCGTGCCCGACGTAACGATAGCACGTTTTAGAGCGGCCCCCGGAGGCGCGTCTGGCAAAGGAAACGAAGTGACAGATAAGGTCCGGAGACTGGCCGTTTAGCGTCTTGGATATTCGGCCGGTTGTCAGGTAGTGTCTTGTAATCAGAGAGTTACACTTCACGTAACAGCCATCGACCGGTTTGGGACTTTGCAGCGAACGCTGGACAGAGTTTAATCCTCGGAAGAGGTGATGCTTATGAAACACGAGGAAACCCATTCCGAGAGGAAGAGGGCTGGTGCGAAGAAGCCTTACGAAACTCCCAAGCTGCTGGAATACGGAGACTTGTCGAAGCTGACACAGGGTGTTCTGACCGTCGGCGCTGATGTCAGCACGGCCGCTCCGCATTCCAAGAACTCACAGTGCCTGTAGTTTGGGGCAACGTCATAGAGGGGTCTCGCCGTCATTGATCCGCAAAGTCAGGTAGACGCTGGTGCGTCTCCGCTCGTCTCGTCAAGGCAGGTCGCGGTCGTGAGCGAGTCAACGTGCTCAGATTCGTTCGTCCAATGCGACCGGCCTCCTTGGCTTTCGCGGCCGCAAGCGTGTTAATCTTACCCTAGCAAGTTGCTGAAAAGCGTTTCGGACCCTGTCATTCCGAGCGCAGTGAGGAGTCTCGCTCTGAAAGGAAAGCACTTGCGAGATTCCCCATCGCCTGCGGCTCCTCGAAATGACAGCCTGGGCGGTTTTGCGGCAACCTGCCTACAACGCTTGTGGCGACACCTCGGTGTTTGATCATCATCGCGCTCGGTCTGGCTTTTCGTCTTCAAGCGCAGTCGCCGCGCCCTGCGAAGCCGCAGCTTGATCTTCCGGCGCTCCTGCACACGGCTGAGGACGCGCTCAACCACAAGGATTTCCCCGCCGCCGTCAGCGCGCTCAAGTCCGTCGTCGAACAGCAACCTGATTTCGAGCCAGCGTGGTTCGACCTGGGCTACGCCTACTCGGGTTTGCATCAGAACGGGGAGGCGGCGAAAGCCTATCAGAAGGCGATTGCGCTCAAGCCTGATGCGTTCGCGCCGCGACTGAACCTGGGTGTACTGCTGGTCGAAACCAACCAGTCGGCTGCGGCAGTCGAGCAGCTTGCGAAAGCGGTCAAGCTCAAGCCCGACCACGCCCGCGCGCACCTTTATTACGGCCGGGCGCTCGCGCTCACGGGTAAGCCTGCCGAGGCGGAAAAGGAGTTCGCGCGAACGCTCGAGCTCGATCCCAAATTGGCCATTGCCGAGTTTGATCTCGCACAACTCGAACTTAACCAGAAGCGGTTTGCGGACGCGCGCGCGGCGTTCCAAAAGGCCGCCGGGCTCGACCCGTCGCTCGCGCAAGCGGAACTGGGGATGGCGCTCGCTTGCGAGGGCTTGAAACAGGAGGGCGAAGCGATCCCGCACTTCGAGAAGTATCTGGCGGCCAAACCCGGCGACCTCGAGACGCGGTTTCATCTCGCCAAGCTCTATCTTCAGGCCAACCAGAATCAGAAGGCGCTCGCCAGCCTCGAAACCGTTTATCGCGCCAAGCCCGATTTGCCTGGACTCGAGGCTGCGCTCGGCGACGTGAACGCGCTGCTCAAGAAGCTTCCGGAGTCCGAGAAATACTACCGGCAGGCGCTCGCGGCGTCTCCGAGCGAGGCCGACCTGCATCGAGCCCTTGGGCACACGCTGCTCGACGAGGAGAAATATCCGGAGGCCGAAGCCGAGTTTCGCCAGGCGCTGACGCTTGACCCGCACAACACGGAAGCGGCGAAGGGCCTCGCCTCGACCATCTACCTCGAGAAGCGGTACGCGGAAGCCGTGCCCTTGCTCGAAGCGCTGTTGAAGTCGCCCCAGCCTCCGGCGGCGTTGTATTTCGTCCTGGCCACCTGCTACGACCACCTGCAGGACAAGCAACAGGCGCTGGCGGACTACGAACAGTTCCTTCAGCTTTCCCACGGCCAGAACCCCGACCAGGAGTGGCAGGCCACACAGCGCGCCAAACTGCTGCGTCGTGAGCTCCGAAAATAGCTATAATTTGATTGAACGCCATGCTTTCATCCTCCCGCCTTCCTGTTGCTGTGGCGGCGTGCCTCGTAGCTGTCGCGAGCCAGTGCGCTCCGGTGCGGCTTCTCGCCCGGCACCCCGACTCCGAAGCGGATTTGCGGGCGCGCATCGAGCGCGAGCAGAATCCGGTCAAGAAGGCGAAGTACGAGATTCGCCTGAGTCGCGTGATCCTTACGCAGGCGATCGCCGCCTACGATAAGGACGACCCCGACCGCTGCAATGCTCTGGCGGGTGACTATCTCGCGCGCATCAAGGATGCCTGGCAGCTCCTGCGCGGCACGGGCCGCAATCCACTCAAGAAGCCCGATGGATTCCGCGACCTCGACATCGCGCTGCGCGAGGACGCGCGCCTGCTTGACGACCTTCAACACCGGATTCCTTATACCGAGCGCGAGCCCGTCACCAAGGTGGCGCAGGAAGTCGACCGCATTCACAGCGAAGTGATCCAAGCGCTGTTTCCACCTGAGCACGCGGAACACAAGGGCCGGCGAGCAGGGTTTGCGAGCCTGGCTGTGGTCGCGTCCCTTGATCCTTGGGCTCTCATGCCAGCGGCGTTACCCCAGGTGCGCAAGAACGTCCTCACCGAGGATGAGGAGGATAAGATACGTGAGGAACAGGACCCCGGCAAGCGCATCGAGCTCTACATCGTCTTCGCGCAGGACCGTCTGAATCGCTTTGTGAATTTTCGCAGCCAGCCTGCGGATCCCGCGAAGTACGACGTTGGTGACTACCTCGATCAGTTGCTCGGCCAGTACATCGCCATCAACGATGAGATGAAGGACTGGATCGACTATCAGTACGGCCGCGCCGGCGACATGCGCAAAGGATTGCACACTCTGCTCGAGCAGGGGCCGCAGCAGCTCACTGAACTGCGCCAGGTGCAGCAGACGCCCGACGCCTTCGCGCGCGACTATTCGACCTCGCTTCACGACGCCATCGACGACCTCACGGATGCGCTCGACGGCGCCACCAAGGCCCTCGCCGATCAGGAGAAAAAATTCGGCGAGCTGAAGAAAGAGCAGAAGGAACAGGCGAGGGAATCCAAAGAGCGCCAGAAGGAAGAGAAGAAACGCACTAAGGAAGAAAAGAAGCTCCAAAAGAAAGAGCGAAAAGAACACAAGATTCCCGAAGATGAGGACGAGCAGTGACGAAAGCCGTGCGTCGTGTGGCTCGATCTTACTGACCTATCCTATTCCATGATCGAACAGCTCGCCTTACCCTTATCCCTGCCGCTTGACGGCGGACCCGCGGCGGACGCTGCCAAGCCCGAAGAATCCACCGCCGATCCGGCATTGGCGTTTGTCCGCGCTTTCCGGCGACTGGGAATCAAGCGGCCGCTGCCGGAGTTTCGCGTCGAGTACCGGCCGTACTCGAGCCTGCGCAGCACGGTACGCCTGCGCGACAACCTGGTGCACGTCTCCATTTCCGATTTGCTCGCGCCCTCGCCGCTCATCGTGCTCGAAGCGCTGGCGGAGATTCTGCTGGGCAAAGTGTTCCACCGGCGGGCGTCGCGCGAGGCGCGTGAGTGCTACCTCGCTCACGTCTTCAAGGAAAGCACGCGGAAGCGCATCGAGGAGACCCGTCGCCGCCGGGGCCGCAAAGTGCAGCGTCCGGCACGTGGACGCTGTTTCGATCTGGGCGAAATTTTCGACGAACTGAACCGCCGCTACTTCGCGGGTGCCTTGCCGCCCACGCGCCTCGGTTGGAGTCCCCGGCGCTCGCGCACCATCCTCGGCCACTACGACTCGGCGCATGCGAGCATCACCATCAGCCGGCTGCTCGACTCGCCCCAGGTCCCGCGCTACGTCGTCGAATACCTGCTGTTCCACGAAATGCTGCACATCCAGTATCCGGTGGAGCGGAGCGGCGCCCGGCGAGTGGTGCATTCGCGGCAGTTCCGCGAGGCGGAGCGCCGGTTTCCCCAATATGCGCCGGCCCGGCGTCGGCTCAAGCTGATATCCGGCCGTGTGGAGTAACCTGCATCTTCGTCGAAAATCGACATCATCTGCAGCGGAATTGAAAGGGGCAAAGAGCCATGGCAAAGAATTTCAAAAACCTCACGGAGCAGGAAATCCTGGCCTTGGCAATCGGGCTGGAGGAGGAGGACGGCCGCATCTATGCCGACTTTGCTGAGGGAGTGCGCGAGACTTATCCCGGGACGGCCAAGGTGCTGGACGAGATGCGGGCCGAGGAGAACGGCCACCGCAACAGCCTCATCGAGACTTACCGGCAGCGCTTCGGCGAGCACATTCCTCTGATCCGCCGCAACGACGTCAAAGGCTTCATCACCCGCCGCCCCGTCTGGCTGGTTCGACCGCTGGGGATCGACGCCGTCCGCAAGCAGGTAGAGATCATGGAGGCGGAGACGGCCCGGTTCTACGAACACGCACTCGAACAAGTGTCCGATGCCTCCATCCGCAAGCTGCTGGGCGACCTCGTAGAAGTGGAGCGTCAGCACTACGCGTTGGCAGAAACCCTCGAGGCGGAGCACTTGACGCCCGAGGCGCGCAAAGGCGAGGAGACCGCCAGCCGCCGCCTGTTCGTGCTCCAGGTCGTCCAGCCGGGTCTGGCTGGGCTGATGGACGGCTCCGTCTCGACCCTCGCGCCGGTGTTCGCCGCCGCCTTCGCTACCCGCAGCAGCTCGACCGCTTTTCTCGTCGGCCTGGCGGCGTCCGTTGGGGCGGGGATCTCGATGGGCTTCGCCGAAGCGCTCTCCGATGACGGTACGCTGACCGGCCGAGGCCATCCCTGGGCGAGAGGTTTGGTCGAGGGCATCATGACCACGGCGGGAGGAATCGGCCACACCCTGCCTTTTCTGATCTCGAACTTCAAGGTGGCGACGACCGTGGCGGTAGCCGTGGTCGCGACTGAACTCGCTGCCATTAGCTACATCCGTCACCGTTACATGGACACGCCATTCCTCGCTGCGGCCTTCCAGGTGGTGGTGGGCGGCACGCTGGTATTCCTCACCGGCATCCTCATCGGCAGTTCGGGATGAGCCTCAGCAGGATCGTCGAGCAGCCGCGTCACCACGCGGATCTTCACCCGCCCTGCCTTGCCACGTCCGTACAGCACGCGGCCGGGCTTCGCGCCAGTGTGCTGCCCCTGATCGATGACCACCACTCCGTTCACGACGACGTAAGGAATCCCCACCGGATATTGCATCGGATCCTCGAACGTCGCGCGGTCACGCACTGTCTTAGGGTCGAAGAGGGTGATGTCCGCCGCCATGCCAGGCCGCAGCAGTCCGCGATCCGTGAGCCCGGTGATCTGGGCGGCCAGAGCCGTCATCTTGCGGACGGCGTCGGGAAGCGTGAGCACGTGCTTCTCGCGTACATAGACGCCGAGGACGCGCGGGAAGGTGCCGTAGAAGCGCGGGTGAGGCCGGCCCGCGAACGCCATGCTTGGATTCACCGCCACGCCGTCCGAGCCGACGCCCACCCAGGGCTGCTTCATCGCCAGCTCGACGTCTGCCTCGCTCATGGAAAAGTAGATGGCGTCCGCCGAGCCACCTTCCGAAATCAGCAGATCGCACAGCGCATCGACGGGATCCTTACCCATGGCCCGCGCGATTTCATCCATCCGCTTGCCTTCGTACTTCTTGTTCTCCGGCTCCTTGAGCGCCGCCACCAGGACGCCTTGCCAGCCGCCCACGCTCTTCACTTCGTCGTCTTCCCAGCCGGGCAATCCGGTCGCAATGTCTTTGCGGATCTGGGAGCGATTCTGCGGGTCCCGGAGCAGCGCGACGCGGTGCTCGCGCGTGCCTTCGAGGTACTTGGGTGGCAGGCACTGCTCGAGCCCCGTCATCGACGCGATGTAGGGATACTGGTCCGCGGTGATGTCCGCGCCGCGGTCGCGCGCTGCCTGGATCAGCTTCACCTGTTCGCCCATGCGGCCCCAATTCTCTTTGCCGTCCATCTTGAAGTGCAGGATGTGGGCGGGCAGCCCGGCTTTCTCAGAGATGGTGATGGCCTCCTGGATCGCCTTGGGGCCGTCCGCGCCTTCGCCGCGGATGTGGCTGGTGTAGATGCCACCGTAGCGCGCCGCGACCTGGGCGAGCGCGGCGAGGTCGTCGGTGGTCTCAAACATGTTGGGGGTATAGATGAGCCCCGAGGAGAGGCCGATGGCGCCGTCGCGCATCGCCTGATCGACGAGCTGCTTCATCTTATCCATCTCGTCGGGGGTGGGCCGGCGGTTGACGTTGCCGATGACGTCGTCCCAAACCTGCCCGCTGCCCACGTACGAAGCGATGTTGACCGAGATCCCCTGGCGCTCGACGCGCGCGAAGTACTCGCCGAGCGTCGTCCAGTCGCGATGGATGCCGAGCGGCTCGAGGTCTTTGTCGAAGGTCGAGACGGCCGGACCGAGCACCGGTCCCGCCGAGTCTGACTCGCCCAGGATTTCCGTGGTCACGCCTTGGCGGATCTTGCTTTCGCCTTTGCCGTCCACCAGCAGCGTGAAGTCCGAGTGGCTGTGCAGGTCGATGAAGCCCGGCGCAACGACGAGTCCCGAGGCGTTAATCGTCCGCTTGGCGGTCGCGTGCTCGAGCCGTCCGACATCGGCAATGCGGCTGTCCTTCACCGCGACCGAACCCTCGAACCACGGGCTACCGCTGCCGTCGATGATGTGGCCGTGGACGATCAGCAAATCGAAGTCGGGGTCAGACGAAGCAGCCTGGTGGGCGAAGTGGCGAGCGCCCGGCGCGCCCCACAGGATGAGGACTGCCGCGAGTGCCACCGTCCCCGCCTTGCGAAGCTGCACCTTCCCCGTTTTTGACTTGTGTGACACGGTATCCTCCGTCCGCCGATCGAGAAATGACAATCGACAACTGACAACCGAACGACTGACGACCTACTTGTCTCGAATCTGGATCAGCAAGAGCACGATGGCAAATCCCAATAAGGCCATGGCGCCTCGCCAGTAAAACGCCGGATCAAGAAACGCCGGCCTGACAACCCCCGAGGCGCTTTGGATCAGCCGAACGACCAAGCCGATGCCGATTCCGATCGCTGCAAGAACAGCTAATATGCTGGGGAGTTTTTTCATAACTGCTCCCTCCTATGCTCGGTGACGAGGCCTGCGCATTATAGTACCGCGAGGCCTTACGGAGTAGCGCCTCAAGAGAATTGTGGGTGGTACTCGGCTGAGCGGCGCTTCGAGCGCCCGAAACTCTGCTACAATGGATTCAGGAAGAGAAGATCGGAGGCAACCAATGTCCCGCCGGACTCGCCTGGTTCTAGCCAGTGGATTGGTGCTCGCTGTGCTCGTGGTCGTAGCGTCGTCGAGCGGCAATCTTCTCGCCAAGCGGACCCCTCCGCTGATCGACCCGAACAATCCCACCCAGCGGCTGTTCAAGTTCCTTGATAATTCCAAAGCGGGGAAGCTCGCGGACTTCTACGTCATCGCGGACAGTTATGCCGATCCCGCCCACCCGGGACAACAACTCCAGCGTGTCCTGAAGGTGGAGTACGACAAGAGCCTTTTTTTCGGCAAGTTTCGCGTCTACGTCAGCGCCGTCGCCGCCTTGACCCCCGGTCAGCTCAAAACCTATACACCGGAGCAGATCTTCAACTTCGGCTCGGTCGTCGAGAAGTTCGAGAAGATCAATCCCGGCCCGTTTGGTCAGGAAGGGGATTTGTACCTCCGCGCGCACGGCGACCTTCCTCTGGCGGCGGCGCCTGTCACCGACGACGTCCGCCAGGAATACGACAGGCTGGTCGCGCGGTACATTCTTCCCGGTCTCGAGCAGCCGAAACCCCATTAGCGCGGGTGGCGCATCATCTTTTATGGCTTACTGTCCCCAGTGCCTGACCGAATATCGTGAGGGGTCGACGCAGTGCATGGATTGCGGTGTGCCGCTTCAGCCCGGCGCACCACCGCGTCTGGCAGGCGAGTCAGGCGAGCCCGCGCCACCGCTGGTCAGGCTGAGGACTTTCAGCGGACCTACGGCGCAACTCGACGCTGATCTGGCCAAGAACATCCTCGCGACGCAGGGCATCCCGTGCGTGCTGCCCGGTGAGCAGATGGCCGAAACGCTGCCCGGCGTCGACATGGTGCAGATGCTGGTGCGCGAGCAGGACGCGCAAGAGGCGACGGATATCCTGAAGAGCTACCTGGATCAGCCTGCGCCGCTCAGCGATGACACCGAGCCGCCCGTCGAGGAAAGCTAGTGCTACTGTTTCACGCTTGTGGGCTTACGGAGAGCGCTCTGGGGGCTGCCGGGTTTCCTGAGACTGCGCTCCAGCCGCGCGATCGCCTCGTGGACTTTCTTGGCTTCGTCGGCCTGCTTCTCGGAGGGCAGCAGGTCAAGGTATCTCTGGTAAGCGTCGAGCGCCTTCAGCTTCAGTCCGATCTTTTCGTACGCCTTGCCTAGCCCCAAGTATCCCTGCGCATAGTAAGGGTCGGTTTGTGTAGCCTCTTCATAGCGGCTCAGCGCGGCGCGATACTGTTTCTTCCTGAAGTAATAATTGCCAATCTCGACGGACTTGGGCGCGCCCGGCGGAGTGTAAACGGGCTCGTCCTCGTTGCTCGTGTCGCTCGCGGGGGGGCGCGAGCCGGGCTGATCCTGCGCGCGAACTGCCGTGGCGGCCAGAGCAAGGGCCAGGCCAAACGTCAGGGTTGGCGCGAGTAGAAAGCGCAAGAAAAGCCGCATGAATGGCATTGTGCTCCGCCCGCTGCGCCCTGTCAATTGTCCGCTGCCCCGCGGGTGTCCCGCCGACTTTGCGATCTGGGCAACAGCGTAGCGGCTGAAGGTCGTCGCTCCCTTCCAGGGCAGGTTTCGAGTGTCGGTACAACGGAATCTTTGACAAGTTCCGGGCCAAGTGGATAATCGGAAAGGGAGGGAAGTTTGAACGAGGCCTGCCGCCAGAAAGCCGAGGCGCTGCCCAGCCAGCCCGGCGTCTACATCTTCAAAGACCAGGACGGCCGGCCCATCTACGTCGGCAAGGCGAAGTCGCTCAAGAGCCGCGTGCGTTCGTACTTTCAGGAGCACCGGCCGTTAGACGAGAAGCGCGATTTGATGCTCGAGGCGGCCGAGGACTTCGAAGCCATCCTCGTCGACAATGAGAAAGAGTCGCTCGCCCTCGAGAACAACCTCATCAAACAGTTCAAGCCGCGATACAACATCCTGCTACGTGATGACAAGAGTTACCCCTACATCAAGCTGACGCTCGCCGAGCGGTATCCGCGAGTCTATGTGACGCGGCGCTTGAAGAAGGACGGCTCGCACTACTACGGCCCCTACTTTCCCGCCAACCTCGCCTACCGTATCGTGGACCTGATCCATCGCTGCTTCCTCGTGCCGTCGTGCAACGTGGATCTCACCCGCTCTCATCCACGGCCTTGCCTCCAGTATTACATCAAGCGCTGTCAGGGCCCATGCGTTGAGGGCTTGACCACGCCTGAGCGCTATGCTGAGGCCGTCCGCCTGGTGCGACTGCTGCTCGCCGGGCGCGACAGCGACCTGGCTCAAGTCCTGCGCCAGTCGATGCAGAAGGCATCCGAAGGCCAGCAGTATGAGGATGCGGCGCGCTACCGCGACATGCTCGCGACCATCGAGCAGCTCCGCGAGCGCCAAAAGATGGCGGCGCGCGACGGCGAAGACGTGGACATCTTCGGGTTCCACCAGGAGGAGAAACTTCTGGCGGTGAACCTCTTTCACCTGCGCGGCGGCCGCATCGTCGACCGGCGCGAGTTCTTCTGGGAGGACCTCGGAGACTTCAACCCGCGCGAATTCTTCTCCTCGTTGCTCAAGCAGCTCTATCTCGACCAGCATTATCTGCCGGGAGAGATCCACGTGCCTGCTGATTTCGACGATCGCGCCGTGCTCGAAGAGATGCTGTCTGAGAAGCGCGGCCGGCCGCTTCACATCCTCACGCCCCAGGCCGGACCCAAGCGCGCTATGGCGGAACTCGTGGCGCGCAACGCTCGTCATTCTTTCGAGCGGCGCTTCCGCATAATGAAACCGCGTGCCCGCGAGGTGATCGAGAACCTGACTGAGGCGCTCGACCTCCCCAAGCCGCCGAACCGCATCGAGTGTTTCGACGTGTCGCACATCCAGGGCTCGGACATAGTCGCTTCGATGGTGGTCTGGGAAGACGAGCACATGAAGAAGTCCGACTACCGCAAGTTCATCATCAAGACGGTGCCCCAGAACGACGACTTCGCCAGCATGCGCGAAGTGGTCGGACGGCGCTACCGGCGGCTCCAGGAGGAGAAGAAGCCGTTCCCCGACTTGATCCTGGTGGACGGCGGTCTCGGCCAGCTTCACGCGGCTGCCCAGGCGCTCGAAGCGCTCGAAATCATCAACCAGCCGCTCGCCGCTATCGCTAAGAAGGAGGAAATCCTTTACGTGCTGGGGCGCGAGTCGGAGCCGGTGGTACTCGACCACCATTCGCCGGTGCTGCACCTCGTCCAGCAGATTCGCGATGAGGCGCATCGCTTCGCGGTCACTTTCCACCGCGCACGGCGCTCAGGACGCGAGCTCTCGAGTGAACTGCTGAAGATACCCGGGGTGGGGGAGCGAACGGTCAGGAAGGTTCTAACTCATTTTGGCAGCCTCAGCGCGCTGAAATCAGTATCCTCTGAGGAGCTGAGCCAAGTCGTCAAGCCCTATCAGGCGAAACTGATCCACGAGTATCTGCGAAGCCATTTGACGCCCGCATCCTATTAATAAACAGTCTGGACGGTCGGTATACAAATTATTCCTTGCCTTGTACTTGACATGGTGTTATCTATTGTCTTGTCTGGGTAAGGAGGCTTTTATGAACACGAGCAACGGTTCCAGATCAGTGACCATTTTCCTAGCCGGCTTGAGCGTCGGGGCGGTAACGGCACTCCTCCTCGCGCCCAAATCGGGGAAAGAGACCCGTGAGTTGATTGGCCGGAAAGCTGAGGAAGGGTCAGAATACGTGGCGGCTAAGGGTCGCGAGCTTCGGCGTCAAGCCGAGGACTTTGTCGATCGTGGCCGCAAGACCGCCGAACGGGTGGCGGAGCGCGGTAAGGCTTTTGCCGATCGCGTCGCGGGTTAACCGGGATACGCCCGAACCACTGGCGCTGGGAGCGAAGGCGGTGTCGCCGGTCAAGCTCCCGGACGCGAGTCGCGCGAAGGCTGCGCTAGGGCTTCTCCCTCACCGCTGAACATCAAGTTGAATACACGCACGAGCACGGACTGTTACGAGGAGGATCCCATGGGTGATAATAACGGCGGATCGAACTTCGCCTTTTTTGTAGCGGGACTCGGCCTTGGCGCCATGTTCGCGCTGCTCTTTGCTCCCAAGTCCGGCGAGGAAACAAGGGAATACCTGGCACAGAAGGCGGGCGAGGGCCGGGACTACGTCGCGGGCAAAGGCCGTGAACTGCGGCGGCAGGCCGAGGATTTCGTCGAACGTGGCAAGGACATCGTGGCGCAGCAGAAAGAGCAGTTAGCGGCGGCATTTGATGCCGGCAAGCAGGCATATCAGGAGGAGAAGGTAAAACCCCGGTAGGCTGTGAGCGGGTCGCGCGCCACAAGGCGGGGCGCCCCGCATGAGAATCCATCATGTCTGATACTTGGCTGGTCGTCTTTGTGCTGTTGGCTGCCATCGCCATCCTGCTCCAGGCGCTGGTGATGGTCGGCATCTACTTCGCGCTGCAAAACCTTCACCGCGACATCCTGGGTATCCAGGTGGATACCAAGCAGAAGCTCGAGTCGCTGAGCCAGATGAGCCAGCGCGTCATCGAGTTCGTTGCTGACTCGCGCGAGCCGGTCCGCACTCTGACCACGAACCTGGCGGAGATCAGCCGCACTCTACGCGAACGCACGGCGCAGTGGGATGGAGTGGCGGAAGATCTCGCCGACCGCACTCGCCTCCAGATCATCCGCCTGGATCAGATGGTGACCGCTCTGGTCGAGAGGGCGGAGAGCACGGCGGGGGTGGTCGAGAAGAGCATCCTTACGCCCGTCCAAGAGGTCACGGCGGTGCTCGCCGGCATCCGCAAGGGTCTGGACTTCCTGTTTACGCGCCGCCGGGCCACCAGCGTGAGTGACGTGGCGCAAGACGAGCAAATGTTCATCTAACCCTAGAGTGGCTATAGCGGCGGTGTCGCCACCGCCGCTTTTGAGACTTGCCCACACCTCCCCAGCGACCAAAGCATTCGACTGCCATTGCGATCTTCGCGCGGCACCCTGTCCCCGGCAGAACCAAGACACGACTTATCCCGCTGCTGGGCCGCGCCGGCGCAGCGGATCTGCAAGGGGCGCTCATCCAGGACACATCACGCAAGGTTGCAGCTCTCACTGCGCATTCGGTGCGGCTGGCCGCTTATCTGTTCCTTCCCGTTCAGCATCGGTGGGGCCGTCAAACGAAGTCGCGGACCTCCAAAGTCTACGCCAGCCCCTGCCCTCCGGGGTGTACGATCCTCCCGCAACAGGGACGCGGGCTTGGGGTGCGCCTCGACGACGCTTTCCGCACGCTGCTCGGTCGGCACGCTTCTGCGGTGGTGATCGGTGCGGACTCGCCGCTACTCGCGCCTCGGACTTTGCACGTGGCGCTACGCGAACTGCGCGTGTGTGACGCCGTGCTGGGTCCGTGTCCGGATGGGGGATACTATCTGGTGGGCTTGAGCGGCCGGGCGCGCGCCGCGCTCGGCCGGCGCGGCGTGTTCGCTGGCGTGCGCTGGGGCACCGCTCTCGCCTTTCGCGATACGCTGCGGAACCTCCTGGCGCGCGGCTTCTCCTGCTCGATTCTCGAGCCAGTCGCCGACCTCGACCGTCCTCGCGACTTCCATCGCCTGGCCAGGCAGCTAGCCCGCGATCCCGCGGCGCGGCGCCTCGCGCCGGCGACGTGGGGATTCGTCAAGACGGTTGGAATTGTGAGCTGGACCGCGAAGGCGCTGCCTTTGAGATGAATCACACCCGAATCGCCTCGACCGTTACGCGGTCGCTGGCATCCCAGCCCGCATAGTAAAGCTCGACGGCCAACTGCGGAAACTCCTTGGTCAGCGCGCTCTGGATGCGCCGCAGGTCCTGCTCCTGACGCGCGCGCGGCTCGGGTGAATCGTGCAGGTGAAGGGGAAGGCCTTTGTACCAGGCACAGTCCTGATGCTGAATCAGGATGAGCCGCTCGAGGTCGTGCCGCTCCACGAAGAAGCGGAACCACCGCCAGCTCGACCAGGAAAACTTGGGCAGATACTCCACCAGCGTCAGGCTCTGCGGTCCTCCGGGAACGACCAGCAAATCGTAATTGCCACCGAGGTTCAACCCTTGGCTCAGGAATTCGTGGAAGGCCGCCTGAAACCGATGGTCGCCGCAGTGGACCGCGAGCACATCGGTGTCGGTGGGATTCAGCTTGGCGCCGGGCTGATAGGTATTCATGCCAAGGGCAGGCGCGCGGAATCACGCGCTTACGACTTCTCGGGCTTGGCCTTCTCCGTCGGCGTCGCGGCTTCCACCACTCTGGCCGCTTCCGTGAGCTTGCCGCCGTTCACGCCCAGTTGCGAGAGGACGGTGGGGAGGTCGAGGCCTAGCGCCTGAAGTTGCTGGAGCAGTCCGAAGACGAGCGCCGGTCCGGTTTGCGCCACGCGTCCGATGCCGCCCGTGCCGTCGCCGCCTCCGCCGCCGTTCCCCTGCTCGATGACTACCACCTTGTCGATATTCCCCAGCGGCGCCGCCACTGCTCCAAAGATCCCCGCCGAGGCCTGCAAGACGCTGGGCAGGCGTTCCAAAATCGTCTGCAGCTTGGCCGCTTCGTTGAACTGCTTCCACGCCTCGGCCTTCTTCAGGATGGCCTGCGCCTCGGCCACGCCCTGGGCCTCGATGGCGCGCGCCTGGGCCAGTCCCATAGCCTCGATCTTGGAGGCTTCGGCTCGGCCCTCGGCTTCGACCGCCGCGGCACGTCCCAAGCCTTCCTGCTTCAGCTTCTCCTGCTGCGCCTCGGCCAGGGCGATCTGCGCGGACTTGGTACCCTCGGCTTCGAGGATGGCCGCCTGCTTCGCGGCCTCGGCGCGCAGGATCGCCGCCTGCCGCTCGGCCTCGGCGGGCTTGATCACCGTGGCTTCGAGATCCTTCTGCTTGCGCTGCACTTCCTGCTCCTGGACGGAGATCTGCTCCTGCGTCCGCATCCTTTCGACGCGCACTTCCTCCACCACCACCTGCTGCCGCGCCTTGGCTTCGGAGAGCGGACCAGCCTGGGCGGCGGTGGCCTTCTGCGTCTCGACCTCGGCCAGGAACTGCGCCTGCTTGATCTGGAAGTCGCGTTGCGCCCCGGCGATGTTGGCGTCGGCGTCGAACTTGGCCCTCTCGCCTTGCTGCATGGCCTCGGCGGACTTGATCTTCGAGTCGCGCGTCGCTTCCGCCTCGCCGATGGTGCCGTCGCGCTTCACCTCCGCGGTACGCTTCTTGCCTAGCGCGTCGAGATAACCTTCTTCATCGCTGATTTCCTGCACCGTCAGCACGTCGACGCCGATGCCCATGCGCTCGAGGTCCTGCGCCGCTTCCGACGTGAGCTTCTGGGCGAAACTCTGCCGGTCACTGTTCACCTCTTCGACAGTCAGGGTGCCGAGAATCGCCCGCAGGTGTCCTTCCAGCGTCTGAAAGATCACCCTCTGAATCTGGTCGGGCGGCATACCCAGGAAGCGCTCCGCGGCGGCGCGCAGCGATATGTCGTCGCTCTTGATCTTGACGTTGGCGACCGCCTTGACCGAGATGGGGACGCCCTTCAGCGTATAGGCGCGCTTGATCTCGAGCGGAATGGTGAAGACGTTGAGCGAGAGGTAGTCCACTTGCTCGAGCAGGGGGAATCGGAAGGTGGCGCCGCCATTGACGACGCGGTAGCCGACCTGCTTGCCGTCCGCCGTCTTGCGTTTGCGCCCGCTCAGCACCGCCACGGCGTTGGGCGGCACCTTCAGGTAGTTCCGGCTGAACAGCGCCATGGCGATGATCAGCGACAGCACTACCAGGACGACGATGATGGGAATAAAGAACTGTGTCACCATGCTCATGGCTTTCTCCCTCGCTCAATCCGCATCTGCTACAAGCGCCGCACCACCACCGTGTCGCCCAGCACGGCCTCGATCTTCACCGAGGTGTTCAGCGGAATCTCGCCGCCGTCCTGTGCCTGCGCGATTTTCTCGACGACGCTTTCGCCGAGCGCACAACGGATCTGCCCCACCCCGCCTTTGGGGACCGCCACGCTCACCTGCGCCGTGCGTCCGATTAGCTCGCTCACCCTAATGTCGCTCGAGGCCTGCTGGCTGTAAAGAAAACTCGCGAACAGGTAGATAAGACCGCCGAAAATCAACCCGCCCACGAGGCCCACTGCGGTTGCGACTTCGATCCGATAGCCCAGATGGATGCCGATGGCGCCAAATCCGCCAAAGGCGGTCACAAACACGCTCAGTACGCGGGTGCTGAAGAAGCTGACACCGTGGATGTCGCCGTGAACGTCGCCGTGCAGGTCGGCGTCGTGACCGCCCAGGTCGCCGTGTCCAAAGAGTTCACCGAAGACGAAGCTGGCGAGCAGAAACAGGAATCCGATGGAAGCGATGGCGAGGAAGATCGCGAAGGCCGAGAATCCAGCCAGAAAGAACATGCCACAAGCCTCCCCGCCGCCGAGGGCGCGCTTCCGGCACGCGAGACCCAGTGCGTTCGAGAATCCGCCTTTCGGGGGGCTTTACTGTAGAACGCGGGTGGGGCGAAGTCAAGGCGAGTTGCCGGGCAGACTAGCCTCAGCACGGGCTGAATCCGCTTGACAAGCCAGGCAGCCCGCCGCATCATAACGGCCTTCTGTCAGACGGAAGCGGGCGCCTAGCCGCTGGCCAGAAAAGAATTTCGCGGAACGCAGGGAAGGTCGGGAGTGTGTTTGTAAGCAACTGATTCCATGAAACATCTTTCCAAGGTCGTCTGGTCGGAGGGCATGTACCTGGGGCCGCATCATTTCCAGGCCCAGGGGCGCTACTTCGAGGACACCGTCCAGTTCGGCATCTCGTCGTTGTGGTTTGAGCCTTACGGCTTGATCGGCTGTCAGCTCGACGCCGAGGCGCTGCGCAACGGGACCGTCTCGCTCGTCCACGCGCGCGGAGTGTTCCCCGACGGCTTGCCTTTTCATATGCCGGAGAGCGATCCGTTGCCCGCCGCACGTAACATCGCTGAGCTGTTCCCGCCCACCCACGAGAGTCTAGGCGTGATGCTGGCGATCAGTCCACGGGTCGCGGGCGCCGTGAACTGCGTCCTCTCGGAAGCCGAGTCGCACGACAGCGTCCGCTTCATCGCCGAAAACCAGTTGCTGCACGACGACAACACCGGGGGCGACGAGAAGCCGGTGCGGCTGGGTCGCAAGAACATCCGTCTGCTGCTCGATACCGAGGAGCCCGGCGCGCTCTTGACCCTGCCTTTGGCGCGCGTCACCCGCGACACCTCCGGCCACTTCATCTATGACGAGCGATTCATCCCGCCCTGCCTTGATATCGCGGCGAGCGATCGCCTCATGATGCTCACGCGGCGGCTGATCGAGATTCTGGAGGAGAAAAGCGCGACGCTCTCGCGCGCCAATCGCACGCGAAGCGGATTCTCGGGCGGCTTCTCGCCGCAGGAGGTCGCGACCTTCTGGTATCTGCACTCGATCAACTCGAGCCTCGCGACGCTGCGTCACCTCTATTTCTCGAAGCGCGGTCATCCTGAAGAGTTGTTTGTTGAGTTGCTGCGCCTGGGAGGCGCGCTGTGCACCTTCAAAGTCGATTCGCATCCCAAGGAGCTGCCGCTCTACGATCACCGGAACCTGGAGAAATGTTTTGAGGCTCTCGATGAGCACATTCGCGCCCACCTGGAAGTGATCTTCCCGCAGAACTGTGTGGCCATCCCGCTGCAGGCGGTGGGCAAGTACCTCTACGCGGGTGAGATCACCGACCAGCGGTGCCTCGACCGCGCGCGCTGGATTCTGGGCATCCAGTCGCCGGTGGGCGAAGCGGACCTGATCGCGCGGACGGCGCAGCTCGTCAAAGTCTGCTCGAGCCAGTTCGTTCCCGAACTGGTCAAGCGCGCGCTGCCCGGCCTGACGCTGACGCACCAGCCGGTGCCGCCCTCCGCCGTTTCGCCCCGCGTCGACCACCAATATTTCGTCATCAATCGCGCCGGCCCTTGCTGGGACCACATCGTCAAGACGAGGCGCGTGGGTATCTACGTGCCGGGCGAGTTGCCCAACCCGGAACTGGAGTTGCTGGTTCTCCTCGAAGGCTGATGGTCGCGACGCGCATCACCGCCCCGTCGGTACGGGTCGAGGATTAAGGACAACCTATGGGAACACCACCTTCAAGAAGCGTTCAGGCCGAGCCCGCCCCGCGCCGCTCCGACAACCTGGCGCTGGTCTTCCAGGAGCTGTTTACCGTGATCGTGCGGCTGCGCTCGAATCGCCAGGCGGTGGCCGATGCCGAAGCGTTTCGCAACGCCATGCGCGGCGCGCTGAAGCGCGCCGAGCAGGACGCGCTGACGCGAGGATACAACTCTGACGACGTCCGTCTGGCAGCTTTCGCGCTCGTCGCCTTTCTCGATGAATCCGTGCTCAACTCGCGCAAGCCAGTCTTCGAGGACTGGTCGCGCAAGCCGATGCAGGAGGAATTGTTCGGCGGGCACATGGCGGGTGAAGTCTTCTTTCAGACGCTCGAGCGGTTGCTCGGGCGGCGCGACTCGCGCGAGCTCGCCGACCTCCTGGAAGTCTTTGAGCTCTGCCTGCTGCTCGGCTTCAAGGGTCGGTACAGCATTTCCGGGCCCGAGGCGCTGCGCGGCATTCGCGACGCGGTGGCGGAGAAAATCGGGCGGATCCGTGGACCGCTGGGGCGATTGTCGCCCGGCTGGGCGCCCGACCCGGTGGCGCCCCGCTACACGGACCCCTGGATTCGCAGGCTGCTGTTTGCCGGAGTCGCGTGTCTGGTGTTGGCCGTGGTGCTCTTTGTCGGCTTCAAGTTTTCGCTCAGCTCGGGAATTTCCGAGCTGCGCGAGATATCCACGCACGCGGGCCGCTAGTGTCGCGTAACTGAGATAAGTAGCGCTGGACCGCCTGCGAAAGGGCGCGCCTTCGGGCGCGCTGAAAGGCGCTGCGAGTGGAGTACGGCTTTAGTCGCCGAGGTGTTGGGGGGTTCGAGTGAGAGATTGGGAAAATTGGGCGGCGGGTGCGGCGCTGATCATTTGCCTGCTGATCGCGTGGTTCGCGCCGATCTTGCTGCACCTGACTGGAACCAACCTGTGGATCCTGCGCGGCGGGCTGGCGCTGGTAGCGGTCGCAGCGGTGGGTGCGCTGTGGTGGTGGCTGCACTCCAAGCGCACCGTGAAGTTGCCCGGGGCCATGCCCGCAGTATCAGCTCCGGCGCTCCCGCGAATGCAAGCGCCCGCGATGCCGGGAATGCAGCCGCCTGCGGCTGCGGGAGCGGCCATCGCTGTCGGTGGAGCGGCATTCGGAGGCGCGGGAAGCCCACAGGACATCGACGTTCTCATCCGCGAGGCCGAGCGCCGCCTGAAGACTTCGGAGAAAGTCCACGGCGCGACGTTCCGCAAGCTCCCCGCCGTTTTCCTGGTGGGTGAAGCGGCTTCGGGCAAGACCTCAGTCGTCCTCAACTCCGGCCTCGATCCCGAGTTGCTCGCGGGGCAAGTGTCTCAGGACGGAGCGACGGTCCCGACGCGCGCCATCAACGCGTGGTTTGCGCGCCAGGCCGTCTTCGTTGAGGCGGGCAGCGCACTGCTCGCCCAGCCCGCGGTGTGGACGCGCCTCGTGAAGCGGCTCAAGCCTGGCAGCTCGATTCTGAGCAAGGGAGGACAGGCGCCGCGGGCGGTGGTGGTCTGCGTCGACTGCGAGACGCTGGCGAAGCCGGGAGGCAGCGAGGCGGTCATGAACACGGCTCGCATTCTCCAGCCGAGACTGCGCGAATTCGCCGAGCGCCTGGGGATCAACCTGCCGGTCTACGTGCTGTTCTCGAAGCTCGACCGCGTCGCGTTTTTCACCCAGTACGTCGACAACCTGAGCCATCAGGAGGTGACGGACGTCCTCGGGGTCACGCTGCCCATTCGACCCCAGGACAACGTGGGCATCTATGCCGAGCAGGAGACCAAGCGCCTCGCGGCTGCGTTCGACGAACTCTTCTACTCGCTGAGTGACCGGCGCTTGATGTATCTGCCGCGTGAACACGGCGCCGAAAAGCTGCCGGCGATTTACGAATTCCCGCGCGAATTCCGCAAACTGCGCAACTCGATCGTGCAGTTCCTGGTGGACCTCTGCCGCCCCAGCCAGTTGCGTACGGGTCCGTTTCTGCGTGGATTCTATTTCACCGGGCAGCGCACCGTGGTGGTGGACCGCGTAGTCCAGGCGCAGCCGCAAGCAGGGTTAGGCGGCGTTGCCGGGGCCACGCGCTCCTTCAACGTCGGTGAGGTGCAAGGCGGCGCGGCCGCGCTTTCCGGGGATGCCAATGCGACGTTCGTCTTCGACGCGCGGCGCGCCGCGGCCGAAAGCGCGCCAGAGGCCCTCCGCCCTATCGCTCAGGCCCGCCAGGTCCAGCAGCCGGTCTACCTCAGCCACCTCTTTAATGATGTGGTCCTCTCGGATCGCGCCGCGATGGGCACGAGCGGCTCGAGCACCAAAGCAAGCTTCTGGCGGCGGCTGTTGCTCGCGACCGCGATCGTAGTGTTTCTCGTGGCCAGCATCGGATTCCTCGTGTCCTACTTCGGCAACCGTGGGCTCGAGGTCCAGGTGGCCAAGGCGGCGCAGGGCTTGGCGCCCTATCCCGAGCTGAGCGGCGCGCAAGTCCCTACCTTTGACGCGCTTCAGCGCCTGGACGGATTGCGGCAGACGCTGGTCGCACTCCGCGAGCCGCCTCCCTTGCATCTGCGCTGGGGACTCTACGTGGGCGACGACCTCTACACGGCGGCGTCCCAGATCTACTTTGCCTGCTTCCGCAAGCTGCTCTTCGCCCAGACTCAGAGCGTCTTGCTCGACTCGCTGCGCCGGTTGCCGGCCACTCCCGGCCCGCAGGACGATTACAAGTCCGCTTACGACGCGCTGAAAGCGTATCTCATCACCACCTCGAACCACGATAAGAGCACGCGCGAATTCCTCTCGCCCGAGCTGCTCGCCGTCTGGTCGACGGGACGCGATGCGGGCGAGGACCGCCGCGACCTGGCGCGCCGGCAGTTTGACTTCTACAGTGAGGCGCTCGTCGACGCGAACCCCTACTCCTCCGCGAACGATGCGCGCACCGTCGCGCAGGCCCGCGCTTATCTCTCGCATTTCGCCGGTACGGAGCGCGTCTATCAGTCGATGCTGGCCGCGGCCTCCGCCCGCAACAAGCCCATCAACTTCAATCATGACTTCCCCGGCTCGTCGGACGTGGTCATCAACCACGTGGACGTGCCCGGCGCCTTCACCAAGGGTGGCTGGACGTTCATGCAGGACGCCATCAAGCATCCCGAGCGATTCTTCAGCGGCGAGGAGTGGGTGCTGGGACCCCAGGTGTCCGCGAACTTGCCCGATCCCGCGACGCTTTCGCAGACGCTGCGCGCGCGCTATCAGGACGATTTCGTCAAGCAGTGGCGCGCCTACTTGAACGGCACGGCCGTCGTTCACTACCAGGGACTCCCCGACGCCGCTCGCAAGCTCACCAAGCTCTCTGGCAATCCTTCGGCGCTGCTGCAAGCTCTCTGCGTCGCCGCCACGAACACCGCCGTCGACTCTCCCGACGTCGCGCAGATCTTCCAGCCGGCGCAGTTTGTAACACCTCCACCCTGCCAGGAACAGCTCATCAGTCAGGGCAACAAGCCTTACATGGACGGCTTGGTAGCGCTTGAAAGCTGCCTCGAGCAGGTGGGGACAGCGCCGCCTGCCGGCAAGGACCAGGCCAAGGCGCAATGCGGTCAGGTGGCGGGCAACGCCAAGGTCGCGACTCGCCAAGTGGCGCAGGGATTCAAGATCGACCAGCAGCAGCGCATCGACGCGGTCGTGCAGCGGATCATGCTTGATCCCATCACCACGGTTGAGGGTTCGCTGATGCCTTCAGGACCGGCGGGCGCGGGTTCAGTGTGCGCGTCGCTGAATAGCCTCGCGCAAAAGGCGCCTTTCCGCTTGAACGCGTCGGACCAGGCGAGCCTTCAGGATATCGAGAATATCTTCCACCCGGGCACCGGGATGCTGTCTTCGTTCTACTCGCAGAACCTCACGAACTTCCTGACGCTGCAAGGCTCCGAGTACGTGCCCAATCCGACGAGTCCGGTGAAGCTGAATCCCGCCTTCGTCAGCTTCTTCAACCGCGCGATGGCGCTCCAGCACGCTCTCTATCCTGGTAATCCGCCGCAGCTCGAGTTCCACTACTCGCTCCGGCCGCGCCCGACGCCGGGAGGCCCGGCGTTCACGCTGACCATGGACGGCCAGACGCTGAAGTACACGGGTGCGACGGTACAGCCGGCGCAGTTTGTGTGGCCGGGCTCGACGCAGGGCGCGAACCTCAGCGTGGTCATCGGCGGCGCGGAGGTCACCTTCGCCTCCTACCAGGGTCCGATGAGCGTGTTCCAGTTCTTCGCCAATTCGAAGTGGGCGAAGTCAGGACAGACTTACAGCGTGGAGTGGTCGGTGCTCGGCTCGTCAGGCCAGCTCGCCCAGCTCAACGGCAAGCCCCTCATCATCACCTTCGACCTCGACACCAAGGGAGCCGACCCGATTTTCCGCCCGGGCTATTTCTCGAGCCTCGGCTGCGTGTCTAAGGTATCGCAGTGAGGTAGGGGAGCCCTTTGGG
Organism: Terriglobia bacterium; assembly: GCA_035945295.1. Taxonomy (GTDB): domain Bacteria; phylum Acidobacteriota; class Terriglobia; order UBA7540; family UBA7540; genus QHZK01. The sequence continues at coordinate 22,664 of DASZAI010000048.1, forward strand.
CTCCCCCGGCTGATCCACGAGCCTCGGCTGGGTAGGGTAGCCTGCCTGGCCTCGGTCAGCGTTGCTACATCAAGTCCCACACGTCGAGGGCGTTCAGATTATCGTCGACGGCGGCGAAGACGATTCCCTTTGGTGTGAGCGCGACCGCCAATCCAAAGGCGGCGCCCGCCGCCCCCGGGTCAACCTGGAATTGCGCGACGAACTGGCCCGCCGGAGTGAATTCCACGAGCTCGTTCAACTGGTTGGAGTCCGTATTCACCGCATCGCCTTGCACCGAGATAAGATCGCCGTTCGGAGCGAGGGCCAGCCCCAGCGGTCCGTGCAGGTGGACGTTATCCTGGTAAACGATCGATCCCGTTCCAGCGTCGCTCATGCGGGTGCCGGCGTTGGGGATGGCATAGATCGCGTTATCGCCCGTCGACGCGACATAGAGGATGTTGCGCACCGGGTCGAAGGCGACTCCGGTCGGCCCGATCACCAGCGCCGCCGGGTCGGTGCGAAACGTGTAACCGGAGGCGATCTGGGTCATGTTCCGCACGATGACGCCCGCTGCGGAGTTCGGAAGAATCTTCAGGTCCAGCCGCGTCACCGTCCCGCTCAGAACGTTTGAGACGAAGACCTGCGCGATCCCACCCTGGTCGTGGACGGTGAGGTCCCACGGTCCGTCGAGCAATTGACTGCTCACGAGAGTGCTGACCACGTTGCCGTTGTGATCGATGATCAGCAGCGAGCCTGGCGGCACGACTGTCCCGCTCGACGTGGGCACGCTTCCAACCAGGACGAACCCTCTTCGGAGCACACCCAGCGCGGTCGTGAGCCCGAGCTCGGATCCTGCCTGGAAAAAGAGCGACGGCGCTCCGTCCGGAGAGATTGAGACGATGGTCGATCCGGTGCCTTGCTCGTTCGCACCATCATTGAAGTTCGAAACGAGAATGTCGCCGGCGCTGAGCGGTCCGCCTACCGGGAAACCGGGAGGAACGAAAGCCACCCCGTACGGGTTGCCGTCGCCGTTCGCGGGAACGGTTGAGGGTTGGAATGTCGGCGAAGCCGGAAGGTTGGAGATAATCGACTGGTGAACGTTGATGGCGAGCGCGCCAATGACCAGCGAAACGGTCAACAAGGCGCCGAACATGACGTAGAGAATTCTCCGTCGCATGGAACCTCCTTGTAAGAGTGGGTGTCACCCGACGATGAGTCTGTCTCGCCCGACGCTGAGCAAGATGAACCGCACATACGCGTGAAGCGCCTTTCCCTGGCTTGATTGTTGTAGTCCCCCGTTCTGATGCGGCGGGTCAAAGTCGCGTTGCCGCGGATTTAGGATGGGGTGGGTAAGGGCGCGCGGTTTATCGATGTCAGGCCCGGGTCTTTTCCAGCCAGCCCGCGATTCCCGCGAAAGCGAAGTAGAAGAACAGGGCGGTCAGCGCCTCGGCCCGCGGACTGCCCGGAGCCGGACCCCAGGTACCAACCACCTGAACAAGTGCCAGGACAATCCCGAAGGCGGCCATCCCGTAGTGGCCGAGGCCGGCCCACAGCACGATCATCTCGAGCGTCAGCGCCGGAGCGGCGTGTTTCCAAAGACCGAGGCCGACCTTGTGGACGTTGCCGTACAAAGGGAGGTCGGCGCGATGCACGATGAAGTCTAGCACCCAGTGGGAGAACACCGCCGCCGCCACGAGCAGCGCACCGCCCGCACTGCCGCGTCCGCGTGCCAGACGATAGACGAGGAATCCCAGCGCCGACCACCCGAGCGCCGCCACCAGACTGTGCGTGTAGGGCATGTACACCCTGTTGGTTTGACATACCCCGACGTCTCCAGTAGTCTCGATCATGGCGGCTCGGGGTAGCGCCCCGGTCAGGTACGGTCAGGCGCCCGACTCGCCACCACCATGCGCAGGGTCTACCTCGATCACAACGCGACTACACCCCTAGCCTCGGAGGTCTTCGAGGCGATGTGTCCCTACTTCCTCGAGGACTACGGCAATGCCTCGTCCATCCATGCTTACGGCCAGCGCGCTCGGGCGGCGGTGGAAGAGGCGCGCGTCGAGGTCGCCCGGCTGATCAACGCCGACCCGGCGGAGATCGTGTTCACGAGCGGCGGCACGGAGGGCGACAACACCGCCGTCCTCGGCGTGGCCGAGGCGGCCGAGACGCCGAGCGGGACGAAGCACGTTGTGACGACGGCCATCGAGCATCCCGCCGTGCTCTATGCGGCGCGGGCGCTCGAGGAGCGTGGCGTGCGGGTCACCTACGCGCGTGTCGACGCGGGCGGCGCGGTCGATCGTGGGGAGATAGCGCGCGCGATCCAACCTGACACGGTGCTGATCTCCGTGATGTACGCCAACAACGAGATTGCCACGCTCCAGCCAATCGCCGAGATTGGACGCTTGGCGCGCGAGCGCGGCATCCCGTTTCATTCGGACACCGTGCAGGCGGCGGGGAAGGTTGCCATCGACGTGCGCGAGCTCGGCGTCGACTTGCTCACGCTCTCCGCTCACAAGATTTGCGGGCCCAAGGGCGTGGGCGCGATGTTCATCCGCAAGGGGACGCGTCTTCGCCCGCTGCTCCACGGCGGACACCACGAGCGCGATCGTCGCCCGGGGACGGAGAACGTGCCCGGCGTCGTGGGGCTGGGTGTGGCGGCGCGGCTGGCTCGCGAGCGTCTGGCGGAGGACGCGGCTCGCGTCGGCGCGCTGCGCGATCGCCTGGAAGCAGGACTGCTTGACGCGGTGCCGCTCGTCCGCGTCAACGGCGACCGTACGCGGCGGCTGCCCACGACCACCAATCTGCGCTTCGAGCACGTCGACGGGGAAGCGCTGGTCATCGCGCTCGACCTCGCCGGTCTCGCGTGCTCAACGGGTGCGGCCTGTTCGTCCGGGTCGCTCGAGCCCTCGCACGTGCTGGCTGCGATGGGGCTTCGCCGTGAGGAGGCGCGCTCGAGCGTTCGCTTCAGCCTGGGACGCTCGACGAGAGGCGAGGATATCGCGTTCGCGCTCGAGGTGGTGCCGCGAGTCGTCGAGCGTCTGCGGTCGATTTCGCCGCGTTACGGGAAGGAAGAGGGAGTCACCGCAGAGAACGCTGAGAACACGGAGAAGAATACACCGATCGAAGGAACTCCGGAGTTGACTCCGCGTCCTCTGCGTGCTCTGCGGTGAGATTGCGTTATGACGATTGCGGTAGCGATGAGTGGCGGTGTTGACAGTTCCACCGCTGCCGCCATTCTCGCGGAGAACAATTCGGGCCCTTCTTCGACGACTCACGATGCGGCCGGTGACGCACCGGTCGTCGGGCTGACGATGCAGCTCTGGAACCAGCGCCGGCTGCCGCATCTCCAGGGACTCGACTCGGATGCGGCTGGCCACGCCCGCGGGCGCTGCTGCTCGCTCGATGACGTGTACGATGCACGCCGCGTCGCGAACTTTCTCGGCATCCCCTATTACGTCGTCAACTTCGAGGAGCGCTTCGAGCAGGACGTGGTGCGGCCGTTCGTCGACGCGTATCTCGCGGGCGCAACGCCCATCCCCTGCAGCCGGTGCAACACTGAGGTGAAGTTTGCGCGCTTCGTCGAAACCGCACTCGAGATCGGCGCCGAGCGCATCGCCACCGGCCACTACGCGCGCGTCCGCTTTGATCCCGGGACCGGGCGGTATCGGCTCTTGGCCGCCCGCGACCCCTCGAAGGACCAGTCGTACTTCCTCTTCGGGCTCACCCAGGACCAACTCGCGCGCTCGATGTTTCCGCTGGGTGAGCTCACCAAGGATGAGGTACGGTCCATCGCGCGCGCGCGGAAGCTGCCCGTCGCCGAGAAGCCCGAGAGCCAGGAGATTTGCTTTGTGCCGTCCGGCAGCTATCGCGATTTCATCCGCGAGTATCTCCGGGAGCAGGGCAGGGAAGTCGACGACGCGCCGGGCGAGGTGGTGACGGCGGACGGGCGCGTGCTCGCGGAGCACCGCGGCATCTTTAACTATACGGTCGGGCAGCGCAAGGGATTAGGCGTGGCCACGGGTGAGCCGCTCTACGTCATCGCGCTCGACCCCGCGCACAACTGCGTGGTGGTGGGCGCGAACGACGAGCTCCTCGGCCGGCGGTGCCTGGTCCGCGAAGTCAACTGGATTCGCCCGGTGCAGGATGGGGAGGAGTTTTGCGCGTCGGTGAAGATTCGCAACAAGCACGTGGCGGCGTCGGCGCGCGTCAAGGCTTTAGCGGCGAAGTCCGAAGTCGCAGATCTCAGAAGGTCCGCGCCCGCCATCGCCGGATGGACGGCCGAGGTCGAGTTCATCGAGCCGCAGCGCGCCATTACTCCCGGTCAGGCCGCGGTGTTCTACGACAGCGACGAAGTGGTCGGCGGCGGCTGGATTACGACCGGTGCACCTTAATGGTAGCCACGGTCACTGGCGACACTGAGAGGCGGCTATTTGAACGGGTACAGGTTGAGCCACACCCGGAGCTCCTCGATCAGCTCATCGCCTTGCGCGTAGAACACCCTCTGCCGCTTCTGGCCGGGAGCCTCCACTACCACCCAGCAGTAACCAAAAGCCGCGGAGCGGGGCCCGTCAATGAAGACCTTCCAATCTTCCGATTCCTGGCAGGGTCCAATGCACTCCCGCATGACCGCCTCGAGCTTAATGCGCAGGTCGGCGTGTGGAATGTCGATGATCTGGATCGTGAGCGCCAGCGGAGCAACCCCCAGGGAGACCCCCGAAGGTTGTTAACGTGACCCGGTCACAAAGTCTGTGACCTGCATCACACGCCTGTGCGACGCGGCGTGGATTCGCGGCAACCGTTCTTTGGCGGCATTAGGCTGGTAGTTACGGCCCCGACATTGACTTGCCTCGGGCGCGCAGGATAGGATTACGGCTTCCTTTGGAGCTTCCAAACTCATGATAGGCACAACGATCTCTCACTATCGCATCACCGACCGGCTGGGCGGCGGCGGGATGGGCGTCGTTTTCAAGGCTGAGGACACCAAGCTCGGACGCCACGTCGCCCTCAAGTTCCTCCCTGACGACCTGGTCCGCGACCGGCAGGCTCTCGAACGGTTTCAGCGCGAAGCCCGCGCCGCCTCGGCGCTCAACCACCCGAGCATCTGCACGATTTACGAGGTTGACGAGGCCGACGGCCAGCCCTTCATCGCCATGGAACTCTTGGAGGGCGACACGCTCAAGCACCGGATTGAGGGAAAGCCGCTCCGGACCGGCGAGCTGCTCGAGCTCGCGATCCAGATTGCGGACGCGCTCGACGCCGCGCACTCCAAAGGCATCGTCCACCGTGACATCAAGCCGGCGAATATCTTTGTGACGCGGCGCGGTCAAGCCAAAGTGCTGGATTTTGGACTGGCCAAGCTCTCGCCGCTGGGGCGTCGCGTGGCGGAAGGTGCGGGCGTCACAGGCGAAACAACGGGCGCGACAGTGGGCCTGACCGCGGCGGACGTTCTCACGAGTCCGGGCATGGCTCTAGGTACCGTGGCTTACATGTCGCCGGAGCAGGCACGCGGCGAGGAAGTGGACGCTCGCAGTGACTTGTTTTCCTTCGGAGTGGTGCTCTACGAGATGGCGACGGGACGCACCGCTTTCTCAGGAAGCACCGCGGCGGTCATCTTTGAAGCCATCATGAACCGCGTGCCGACCCAACCCTTGCGGCTGGTTCCCGACCTGCCGGCGGAACTGGATCGCATCATCAATAAGGCTTTGGAGAAGGACCGCCGGCTGCGATACCAGGGCGCCTCGGAGTTGTTGTCGGACTTGCGGCGATTGAAACGCGATACCGACTCGGGGAAGGGAGCCGCTGCGGACGTCCGGCGGCTCGATCAGCCGGGGACTGCGCCGCGCGTCGAGAAATCCGTCGCCGTACTCTATTTTGAGAATCTGAGCGGGGCGAAGGAGGACGAATACTTCCGCGACGGCATCACGGAAGACGTCATCACGGAGCTGTCAAAGATCAAGGATCTGCGGTTGTTCTCGCGCTCCGCCGTGCTGCCCTATCGCGAGAAGCCGGTGACCGGAGCGCAAGTCGGGCGCGAGCTCAATGCCACTTACGTGCTCGAAGGCAGCTTGCGCCGGGCGGGCAACCGGCTGCGCCTGAATGCGCAGTTAGTGGAAACGAGCTCGGGGCACACGATCTGGGCAGAACGCTATGACCGCCAGATGGAGGACGTGTTCGCCATCCAGGATGAAATCGCCCGCAGCATCACGCAGGCGTTGCGCATTACCCTGTCGCCGCAGGAAGAGAAAGCCATTGCCCGCAAGCCCACCGAAAACGCCCAGGCTTATGATGCCTGTCTCCGAGGGCGGAACTATACCCGGCGTGAGACGCGCCTTGACCTCGAATACGCGCTCCAGATGTTCGAGCACGCCATCCAGCTCGATCCCAATTTCGCGCTGGCCTACGCGGGTCTTGCCAACACCTGCGGGCTGATTTACGAGTGGCACGAGCATAAAGCCTCGTGGCTCGAACGAGGCACGGCGGCGTGCGACCGCGCCCTGGCGCTCGACCCCCAACTCGCCGAAGGACTGGTGGCGCGGGCCCGGCTCTTTTACGCGCAGAAAAGGTACGATGAGGCCAGCGAGTACGCGCGCCTGGCCATCGAGCGCAAACCGAATTGCGACGGCGCTTATATGATCCTGGGACGCGCCTATTTCGCGTCGGACCGTTTGAATGAGGCTGTCAGCTTGATTGAACGCGCCCTGGAAACCAGCGGCGACGACTACAATATGTATATCCCTTTCGTTCTAACGCTGGAACGCCTGGGACGAGCTGAGGATGCGCGCTCCCTGCGGCACCGCCACATTCAATCCCTCGAGAAGCAGCTTGAATTGGTTCCCGATGACCTTCGCGCGCGCATCTTGCTCGCGTCCACCTATGCCTATCTCGGAAGACAGAGCGACGCCATCCGGGAGCTCGACAAAGCCGTTACCCTACGCCCCAACGATCCGAACACGTTGTACAACGCCGCTTGCACCTACGGGCTTCTGGGACTGAAGTCCGAAGCCCTGGCCTACCTGAAGAGGGCCCAGCAGTGCGGCTACGCGAACATGGATTGGGCGTCGCGCGACTCCGACCTCACCTGCCTGCACGACGATCCCGAATTCCAAAAGCTGATCGGGGAGGGCCAGCCCAAAGGCTAGCCTTCCCCGACGTGATCTGATTCCCACCGCGACCCGTTCTTGCTTCGGCCCCGCACTAAGGCGTGCTTGTCACAACTTTAACAACGCGTCATTCGCGGTCGGCAGCAGTGTCACCCTCGACGACATGCAGAATCCTGCTCTCGGCCTCCAGCAGCTCGCGGTCGCCATGAAGGTGCTGAACTAGAAATTCGAGGTCATGCCCTACGGTCTTGCGGCGGTGAAGAGGCGCGTCAGGGCAGGTTCACCTGAGGCGAAAACTTGTTTCGACCATGACCCGGACCGGCACGGGCTTGCCGTTCTTCGTCGCCGGCTTGAATTTCCATGTTTTGAGAGTTGCTGCGGCCTGGTCGTCCAGCCCAAGGCCCACCGGTTTAACTAAGTTGACCTCTGCGACATCACCCTGAGGATCGACGGTTATCCAAAAGACTGCCACTGCTTGGTACCTGGCGTCCCGCGCAGCCTCGGTATAGCGAGGTTCGGGTGTATGGATTGGAATGGGAGGATTTACGTCTCCGGCCTGCCCCTTGATGCGATAAATTCTCTCCCCATTCAACAACTCGTCCTGCTGGGACGCAGTTCCAGGCCGATCCGCATGAGTCAGGAAACGTTTCCAGTAGGGTGGAACGTAATCAGCCAGGTCCTCGTTAGGAGCGAGAAAAAGCTTCCGCATCAGGATCTGGAGAGCATATGAACCGACTGCATTTGGATTGATCGCCGCTTCGATCTTGACTCTTGAACCGCGCCGGCGCTCGAAGCGTTTCGCCTCCTGATTGTAAACGAGATAGTTTCGCGTCCCATCGATCTCCAACTTGGCACCTCGAAGCTTCACGTGCTCGACATCGATGTAGGCATAGAGCGTCCAGGCACCCCGAGAACCGCCTTTGAGCAGATTGCCGTCGAGGTCGTAATACAAGTGTCCGCCGTCGTAGAAGTTCCGGAGGATTAGAGGCTTACCCGCGTATTCTTGCTCCGCATTACCCTGCAGATCGTCTCGATCAGCCGCGTGGGCTTGGAGGAACGCCACCAGAGCGACAGCTACGACCAAGAGGACTCGTCCGCGCTGACGGGAGCGACGCGAAAACACGGAGCTCGGTCGACGCGGCATCATGAGCCGGTTCTCGGAGCAAAGGTCACGGTGACATCGACTGTCTTGGTCGGGTTGTTGGGCAACTCCTTAAGGCTGATGTTCCAACCCTGCGGCAGCTTTGGGAGGTGTCGACCGCTCGCCCCCAGGAAGGTCTTCAGATAACTCCGGTCATAGGGATCGCCTGCCGGCAGAGTCCAACGGCGGCTGAGAGCTTCCGTGTGAGATGCGTCCAGGCCGGCAATTTCGAGCTTGCCCATGCGATACAGATCCCCCTCGGTCACGTGAACGTCATAGCTGACGGTGCGGGTTGCATCCTGAAACGACGGATTAGGCCGGAGGGAGGCGAGGATGTAGCCTCGCGTGCCGTAGCGGTCGCGAACTTTTTCGAGGTCCTGCTGGAGCTGCACGCCATCCACGGGCTTGCCGGCTACCAGGTGGAGGGCTTGCGACAAGTCGGCGGAAGAGAAAACCGTATTTCCCGACCAACGGACTTCTCCCGCGAGATACTGCAAGCCCTCGCGGACCGGAATGCTCACGTCCACCGAGTTGTCGCGCGCATCCACCAGCTTGGCGTTTGGCCGCAGGAAGGCGACGCGCAAGTATCCGCGCTGCCAGTAGACGGGCCCGACCATGTGATTTGCGAACTCATTCACGAAACTTTGGTTGTAGTCTTGTCCGAGCAGCGGCTGAACTGCCGCCTGAAGAAGGGAAACGTCGACTTGGCTAGCTTCCTGGAAATCAATGCGGCGGATCGGGATGACGATGCCTTCGACGTTGAACTGCATTCCTTGGACTTGTCCGCCCAGTGTCGCTTCCATCTGATGGCGTACGTTTCCCGCGATACCGCGTTCTTTCAGTACAGCTGCGAGCACGCTATCGATCTGGTCGGGCAAAGTGCCCGCGGCAGGCACCGTGCCGTGAAACAATGGAACTCGGGCGCGCAGCTCGGCTTGCAGTTGATCGTCGGAAAACCAGACGAAGTTGCTGAAGTGGCAGGGGAAGAAGCGCGCGGTGTCTGTCACCTGGAACGAGACGGCCAGCCCGTCGGATGCGGGCCGATAGCGGTAAGTGATTTCGGAGAAGACACCGCTGGCGGCGAGTCTATTGGCTGCCTCTTCGAACGCCTCCGGAGACACCTCGGTCCCAGGCTTCAGTCCGCTGGCTCGGATAATCTCGGCTTCCGCGTAAAGCTTCGAGCCAGCGACCTGCATGGACGTGAGCTTGACGGGCGATTCGCCTGAAGCCGACACGAGACACAACACCGAGTGAACAAGGAGAACCAGGCAGAGGGCAGGTCGTGGAAGTCGAAGCCGCATGGCTTTGTGATCGCGCATCGGTGGCCTACTGATCCTGGATAGGGCCGCGGGTCGCCACGTCTCTGACGTTGCGCCCTTCTTCATCCGCGATATTGTTCCCGCAGCCGCGTGTTGTCAATTCAAATTGGGCATGATGCAACCGTACCTTGTGCTGATCACCGGCTCGACCGAAACTCCTCGCCGACCCGATTAGCTGGCAACCTTCCTGCCTGCTACCCTCATCGTAGAAACAGCGTCGGAAATGGGTCTCGACCGCTGACCAGCCGTCAGCGAAATGCGCAAAACTGATCGAAGGAGGGATTCTGCTTTATGAGAGTTCGCGCAACCCTATTCTTGTCGATGGCCTGTTCTTTGATGCTGGCCGCCTCCGTGAGTCTTCGCGCTCAAACTTCCGGCGAGGGTATTACGGCCCACGTCGATTACCAAGGGAGCGCCACGGACCTCGGACAATTCACCGTCCTCACTCCCAGTGTGGGCTACAATTTTGACGAACACTGGGGAATCGACGCCGGCATTCCGATTTACTTTGTTCATCCCGCTCCGGACACGATGACGAATTGGCGGACGTGGAACAACAACGGCGGCGATATCTTCGTCGACGGCCGGCTCTCCTTTCCCAACGAGATGGTGAACTACTCCTCCATCTTGACCGTGTCTGCGCCTACGGGCAGCTTCCCGCGAGGCTTCAGCACGGGCCGCGTCACCGCGGATTGGTACAACCACTTCGATCGCCGTTTCGGGCGGGTGACCCCGTTCGCGGACGCCAGTCTGGGTAACACGCTTGCCGACCGGCACAATCTGGAGCGTCCCTTCCGCACACTCGGATGGGTGAGCCAGTTCGAAGGCGGCGGCACCTACCGCGTGCACCATTCCTTCCAGGTGGGCGCGTCGATGTACGACGTTCTCCCCGGCGGCACGCAGAAGATCTACAGCCAGCTCTTCATGCGCGAGCCGAGCTTCGCGTTTCTGGGGTTCGTACCGGGCCGCGCCCAGGCGAATCACGGGCGCGTGTTCGAGACGGCGTTTGACACCACAGGTCCGGCCAGGATTGCCCGCGACAACGGCTATTCCGGCTGGCTCCAGTTCAATCCCAGCCGCTACGTCAATCTGGAAGGCGGCTATACCCGCAGCGTTCGCTACGCGTTCGACACCGTCTACTTCCGGGTGGGCGTCAACGCCAAATCTGTGGCCAGCCAGATCCGAAGCCACTTCTAAGCAGGTACGCGAAGGCCACGGTGAGTCCGAACGCCGGATTCACCGTGGCCCTTTTTGTCAGCGATGGAAGTCGCTATTCCGCCCGCAGCGCGTTCATCGGCGAGATGGACGCGGCGCGCTGAGCGGGAATGATGGCGGCGACGAAGGCGCTGACCGCGAGCGCGCCCGCGGCCAGGGCGAGCGCGAAGGGATCCCAGCTCGCGACGCCGTAAAGCTGCGCGGCGATCAGGCGCCCGGCGCCCACGGCGAGCGGCAATCCGAGAATCAGGCCGATGACCACGCGTTTGAACGCCCCGCGCAACACCATCTCGACCACCTTGGCGCGGTCGGCGCCCAGCGCCATGCGGATGCCGATTTCGTTCGTCCGCTGCGCCACCGTGTAGGCCGTGACGCCGTAGAGTCCGACGGCGGCGAGCAGCAGCGCCACGATCCCAAACAGACCCGCGAGACTCGCGACGGCGCGCTCCTGATCGAACGACGCCTCGAGTTGCTGTTGCATCGTCCGGACGCCGATGATGGTGAGATTCGGATCGATCTCGGCCGGTGTCCGCCGGAGCAGCGGCTCCAGCGTCCCGGCCGGGATATTAGTCACCAGCATGATCCCGCCGATGAAGTGGCTGCGCAATTCGAGCTTCTGCATCAGCTCCTGCTTGTAGTCGATGTACTGCGTGAGCGGTACGTAGAACATGGGGCGCGCCGGGCTGCTCAGGTTGAAGCCGGCGAACTTGGCGTCGTGCACGATGCCGATGATGCGGAAGGTCGAGGCGTTCTCCGGCATGTCGAGGCCGAAATGCTGGTCGATCGGATCCTCGCCGGGTTTGAAGAAGCGCTTGACGAACGCCTGATTGACGATCGCCACGGGCTCCGTATTCTCGTTGTCGGCGCGGGAGAAGAAGCGGCCGCGCACCATCTGCATGCCGAGGTTCTGCATGTAGTCGGCGCTGACGCGGTCCCATGAGGCTCCGGCTTGCTCGTCCATCTTGGGCGCCGGGTGGCCGGCCACCATGATCAGCTCGCCCCAGTTGTCGGTGAGCGGATTGTAGAGCGCCAGTGCGCTGCCCTGAACGCCCGGCAGGCGATCGAGCCGATCCTCGACCTCGCGGTAAAGCGACTGGAGGCGCGGCCAGGTATAAGTGAGGGGCGGATTCATCACTGAGACCTCCACGCGCCCCTGAATCTTGAATCCGAAGTCCTGATGCTCGAGCTTGTTCAGGCTGCGCGCCAGCATCGTGGCGCCGGCCACCAGCACGACGGAGAGCGTGGCCTGGACGACGAGCAGCGCCTTGCGCGCCAACGACGAGTGGTCGCTGGTCGAGCGGCCCGTCCCGCGCAACGCCTCAATCGGGTCGGTGCGCGTCGCGAACCAGGCGGGCGCCGCGCCGAAGATGACGCCGGTCATGAGCGCCAGTACGAACGCGAATCCCAGCACCATGAGCGACGGCATCGGGCTGATGGGAAGGAACGTCGTGCCGTGGAAGGCCAGGCTCAAGAGCAGGCGTGACGCGGCCAGCGCCACCACGAGTCCCGCGATGCCGCCTCCGATGGCGAGCAGGACGCTTTCGGTCAGCGCCTGCGCGACAATCTGCCGCCGTGCCGCGCCGAGGGCCAGGCGTACGGCCGTCTGGCCGCGACGCGAGACGCCGCGCGCCAGCATCAGGTTGGCGACGTTGGCGCAGGCAATCAGCAATACCACGCCGCAAACCGCGAGCAGGATCTGAAGGCTGCGCCCGTACTCTTCCTTCATCTCGGCGACGCCTCCGCCGGCGGGCACGACGGCGAGCGTCTGCTTGGGAAGCATGCGGATGACGTCCGGCATCCAGTTCGCCGGATATCCCGAGTCGTACTGTATCCACTGCCGCAGGACGCCGGTGAGGCGCGGCGCCATGCCTTGGATCGAAGCGCCCGGCCGCAGCCGGCCGATCATGCGCAGCCAGGCGGAGACGGATTGGTGCAGCAGAGCGGTCGCGCCGTCGACCATCGGTTCCTGCTGCAACGGGATCCAGATGTCGGGGGGATCGCCGCGCAGCGTCTCGCCGAAAAATCCCGGCGGCGCCACCCCGATGACGGTGAACGGGTGATCCTGGATGAGGAAGGTCGAGCCGACGACCTTGGGGTCCGAGCCGTAGTCGAGCTGCCAGGCGCGATGGCTGATGACCGCCACGGGCGGCGCGCCCGGCTTGTCGTCGTCGGGAGTAAACACCCGTCCACCGTAAGCGCCCACGCCCAGCAGCGAGAAGTAACTCCCGGTAACGTATTCGGAGTGCAAGGGCCGTGCCGCCGACTCGCCTTGGCGCCGTACGCTGGCGAGCCAGTTGCCGGCCTGGAAAGCCGCCACCTCCTCAAATTCCGGCGCCTGCGACTTCAGCCGTTCGTACAAAGCGTACGAGAAGAATCCCCAGCGGTCCTGCGGCCCGCCCTCTACACAGCAATCGTCGCCGTCGCCGACCCGGTAGAGCTGTCCGGGATCCTTCACCGGCAGGGAGCGAAGCATCACGGCATGAATCAAGGTGAAGATCGCGGTGGTCCCGCCGATTCCCAAAGCCAGCGTGAGTACGGCCGCTGCGGTGAACACCGGCGCTCGCCGGAACTGTCGCGCCGCGTAGCGCAGATTGCTGAACAGATCTTGCATCACAGGCCTCCTGATTCTCCTAACGAAACTGAGCTGCCAAGGGTTCCCGAAAAAACGGAACCTCGACCCCTGTAGGGGAGCCCTCTGGGCTCCCGTCGCACGGGCGTCCGAATGCTGTCTCTATTGACGTGGCAGGTGGACGGCGGTTAGCAGAGCCACGGGAGAGTGTAGCCCGCCGTGGCGGGCGATCTATCTGTAGCCCAGGGCGCGAGCCCTGGGGACAAGGCCGCAGCCCGCCTTCGGCACCCCTCCCCCCTCGTGGGGGAGGGGCAGGGGTGAGGGACGGTGAATGACTCGAAACAGAAAAGTCGCCGGTCACCGACGTCGAAGACGAGCGGTGCAATGGAATCTCTAGTAACCTGTCAAACGAGCGAAGATACTCGACGTGCAGTCAACAGAGGATTGTCTTATCGAAACATTCCACAGCCTTGGTTCCAGACTCGTCGCTGCGAGTCTCGGACGACGGCGGCTGACTGCTCCTCCGCGTTCGCGTTCTACGCAGCATCCCTTCATTCCAGGAAAGAACTTTCCTTTCCTTTTGCGCATGAATTAAACGATCATCCGCGCCGCCAACGGGAACTCCAATGCGCTCAATCTGAAGAAATCTTCACCGGACGCATCTCTCATTGGCACTCGTTATGCACTAAAGCTCGCGACGTGACGCGCCGTTGCGGGATTATGTGGCGCCCGTAACTTTACGCGTCTCGCGCTAGTGATGCCGAACGTGTGGGCTCCGAGCCCGGAAACTTGATTGGGGGACACGTCGGCAAGTCCGGCCAAAGAGTACAACTCAACACAAAATTCACAAAGGGAGGGGCTATGACTTTCAGCAGGAGAAAAGCGGTTTCGCTGATTTGTTGTACGGTTTTCGCCGTAACTGCGTTTTGCACACTGGCGCTGGCGCAAGCTCCAGCTTCCATTTTCCAGCTCGACGGGAATCCGGCCAACGATAGTCTGACCTGCACGTACGGACCCTGCGACTACTGGAACCTGATAAACCTGACCGGTTCGTCGGGTACAAACAGGGGCAGCTCTTCAGTTAACACCTTTATTCTGGGCACCACGAACACCCTCAACTTCCAAGGGGGCGGTTCCAAAGACCCACAGCCCATTGCCAATTGGGGGTATACGAGTACCAGCACACCCAACAAGGACACTCTCGACGCGGCCTACGCCGCCGCCTACAGTATCAGCGACTTTGACGTAATTTTTGGCGCCGACCGCCTCTCTCCCAATGGCAACGCCAATATCGGTATCTGGTTCTTCCAGAATTCGGTAACGCTCAACGGCAGTGGTGGATTCAACGGAAGCCACGCGAACGGCGATGTGTTTGTGATCTCCGCGTTCACCGTGGGGGGCGGCACCTCCACCATTAGCGTATACATATGGGACCAGCCGGGCTTGCCACACACGATTACGTCCAACGATGGACAAGTCGGCTGCACCAAGGCAAGCAACAACAACCCCCAGGTGAAAGACTGCGCTGCCGCCAATCTTTTGCTTATCGCCGACCCAACAACCGTCTGCGGCACGTCTGATTACTGTGCTATCACCAACAGCGGTACCGTTTCCCCAACGTGGGCCACGGCCGCTAACTCGTACCCCTTTACGACCCTCCAATCTCCGTTGTTCTTTGAAGGGGGCGTTGATATCACCGCGGCCTTTGCGGTCGTGGGCGGGACGCCGCCATGCTTCGCGAGCTTTCTGGAGGAGACGCGCTCGTCTCAGTCGCCTACTGCGGTCCTCAAGGACTTCCTGTTGGGCGGCTTCCCCGTGTGCAAAATCACAGCGACTAAGACTTACACCTGCAACAGCTTCAACGCCGATGGCTCGTTCAACTACTCCTACACCGGCTCCGTCACCAATGCTGGCATTGGGACGGTGTACGGCGTCACGGTTACGGACACACCAGTCGGAGGGACGGCCACCACTTACAACTGTGGTGATCTTGCCAAGGGGGCATCTGTAGTGTTCCCAACCAATTGTTCGAGTACCGGAAGCAATACCTTCACCACGACCGCGCACCCAGCTACGAACGTGGCAAACGCATCAGCCTGTCCCTCTCCGCTGAGCGCGGGTACGTGCGCCTCGCCCGCTATCACTGCCACAACCGGCTCGGTTACGAGCAGTGACCTGAGTGCTACGAGTTGCAGTCCCCATCCGGGCATAGCCGTGGGAAAGAGTTGCGTCACGGCGTTCGACACGAGCGGCAACGAGATCGTTGTCCGGGTTGATTACACGGGCACAGTCACAAACACCGGGTCAGTCAACCTGACTAACGTCAACGTGACCGACGATAAGGGCGGCGGACCATTTGCAATTAGTGGTACCGTGAGCCCGGGTGAGTCGGTGTGCTACACCAACGGCCAGATCGTGAGTGCTGGGCCGCCTGCTACAGGTTGCCCAACGCTAACTGCACTCGATGCGACAAGCAGCACGCCAGCAGGAGCGGCGAGCTACTTCCCGTCTAACGCCGACGCGTTCGGCCTAGTGGCCGGTCGGATACAGTTCACCGACACCGTTAGCGCGACAGGAGTCGCACCCAGCACCACCTGCACCACTCCTCCATGCACCGTCGGTCCGGTGACGCATTCGGCATCATGCGTTATCTGTCCGTTCGGCGATTGCGCGGCGCAGTAACTATCACGTACTTGGGATGACGGGGGCTCACCAGCCCTCGCCTCCCGGGGAACATCCCGGTTCGGCTGGCCGTGGCTTGGTCAGCCATCCGGAAAACTAGCACCCCTCCCGCAAACCGGGAGGGGTGTTTTTTTCGTGCGAAGGCGGAAATGCCCTCTGACTGCGACTGGGCTTATTCAGTGGATTTGCGACTCAGGGCGCTAGTACTAGATAGCTGGCAAACACAGCTCAATGAGCCGTTCGCTTATGCTTGGCGGCAGCAAGCTCGTCCTCGATAGTCTTCTCAAACGAATTCTGCGGCTGGTTGCCGCTGACCATATTCCCATTGATGAAGAATCCCGGAGTACCACTGATTCCGGCCCTCATCCCCGCTTGCCGGTCTTCCTCGACTTGCGTCTTGTACCTGCTGCTGGATAGGCAGGAATCAAATTGCTTGTCGTCGAGCTTTAGATCACGAGCCAGGCCGACCAAACCATCACGATCGAGCTTATTTTGATTTTGGAACAGAAGGTCGTGGTATTCCCAAAATTTCCCCTGCTCGAGGGCGCAACGAGAGGCTTCTGCGGCCAGCTCGGCCTGCGGATGGATGTCTCGCAGCGGAAGGTCCCGATAAGCCAGGCTCACACGACCGTCGTATTTGGTGAGCAATCTCTTCAAGGTGGCCTCGACTGATTGGCAGTATGGACACTGGAAATCGGAGAACTCTACGATAACCACCGGAGCCTTGGCATCTCCGCGGACTCGGGAGGGATCATAAGCGACATCTACTTTCGGCTTTTGCAGGAGGATGGACACTCCGGCTTGCTCCCGGAGGCTTTTGTAGTAATCCTCGCGGGCTTGCTCGACTTTTGCCTTTTTCAGCAACCGCTGGAGCTGCGGCTTGATTTCGTCGAAAGGTTTTCCTAGCTGCACCTTTTGCACGATGTAAAGAGCCTGTAGCTCGGCTTCCGTGGGCTCAGGGATCTTGGCATCCACCTCCTGTTCGAGGACTTTCTCGGTAGGAATGCCTTTCTTCTTGGCCACTGCTTCCAACAGCTTTTGGTTCACGAGCTTGTCGAGGGCCTTGCTTCTTACGTCGTATTCTTGCAGGCGAAGTTGAAACACTTGCCCTTGAACTAACGGCAGCAAATCATCTTCGTAGATGGGCTGGCCCGCAACCACGGCAAGCGGTTCCTTCTGTTTGGCTTGGACGGCAGTTTGGGCCGCGGACGCAGTCGACCCGAGGAGGAGGAAAGCAAAAAGCAGTACAACAAAGCTGTTGGATTTGGTTCGCATTGCCTGAGCCCCCATTTCTCGCCATGCTTTGAATCGAATGCCGGAACGGCGGGGTTTCAGCACCGCCCTTCCAGGCCCCGTGGACAAAATTCCGCCTCAGGATGGCAGATCGTCAGGGACAAGTCCAGCAACTAATCCGGGTAGTGCTGGTGTCATTCGCCCCAGAGCGATTACTGCGACGTGACCGTGATGGTCTGTGCCGCGCTCTTTCCGGTCGCATCGTAGGCCTTCGCCTGGACTTTGTATGACATGCCGCTCTTGGCCGGGACCTTCCAAGGGTAGCTGTAGGGGGCCGTGGTGGCCGTGCCGAGCAGACTGCTGTTCACGTAGAACTGCACCTGGGTAATGGTAGTGCTGTCGGTTGCTGTGGCGCTGATTGTTACCTTCTGATTTCGGAGGACGGTGCCGCCATTGGTGGGGTTGGTAATCGCAACGGTAAGGGTCTGGTTGCTGACCGTAACCGTCACTATGGCGGAGGTCCCGATGTTGCCGGCAGGATCGTAGGCCTTGGTTTGAAGGGTGTGACTGCCGTTGGCGGCGGTTGCCGTGTTCCAGGTGAAGCTGTAAGGCGCCGACGTGTCAGTCGCCACTAAAGCTCCATCCAGCCAGAGCTCAACTCTGCTGACGCTGACGTCGTCCGAAGCCGAGGCGGCTATCGTCACGCTGCCCGACACGGTGGCTCCCGTAGCCGGGCTGGTAATGGTAACTGTCGGCGGCGTTGTGTCGGCGGAAGCCGGAGCGAGATTTGAAAGATCAGTCGTGTGTATCTTCTGGTCCGGGGTCTGGAAGGCAACCTCTGGCTCTTCGGCACGATAGACTAGTGATCTGTCTAGGCCGCTGGCGTTGTTATAGTTATTGTAATCGAATCCCGCCAGCACTGGGGCGCTCCAAGCACCGCTCTCGTATTTACTGGCGTAAACTCCGTTCCAAGTATATGTTTTCGCATTGATGGGCTGGTAGGCGAGCCAGATCGTCCCGTCAGATTGCACGGACATACCGAACGGGGTTATTCGCTCTATGTAGTTGGGGAAGGGAATGAAGCTCTTGCTGGCGTCCGGCTGGATCACGGCCACGCTCACCAGCGACTGTTTCAGGAATATGTTATCGGACATACTTCCATATAGCGGGTCCACGAATACAAATTGGTACGGATAACTTTGGTACGCCAGGAGAATGGCGTTGCGGGTAGGATCAGGAGAAGCCGTGAGGTATGGGAATTCGCCTTCTGGACCATTGTTCCCATCCGTAGTGTCGGTGATGTAGCCCGGGGTGATTGAATCAAGCAGGACATCGTTCGTGACTTCGCTGAAACGAAGCGCGCTGATCTGACTGAAGCTGTCCCGCTTCAAGAAAACCCAGACGCTGCCGTCAACGGGATGTTGGGCCATTGTCATGCGGCACTGCACGATGTTTCCGCCGCCGTTATTGTTGGGAACCGTTATCGGGAAATGAATTGCCCAAACCCCTGTTGGACTGCGGTAGGCGAACCCAACAGTGAGATCCGTTTGGCTACCGCTTGCGTCGTTAAAGATTCCCTCACTCCATCCCACCAGCAGACCGCCACTCTGCAGGCGAATCATTGATCTGCCCTGGGAAATACTGTCACCCAACGCTTCGGTTGAGAGGAGCGTGGCAGAACTGGGTGGGGTTCCATTTAACTGATAATGGCTGACTAGAAGATTGTCATACTTAGTAAGATCTTCGGATAGCGCCCAGAAATCAGTTGCGCTGGTAAGGGCATAATCCAGCTCAACCTGGCTGTGACCTGGATAAGAATGCAGCAGGAAATGTGAAGTTTGGCCGGTGCTTGAATTGTTGACATAGATCCAGCTCTCAAGCTGAGAGAGATTATTTAGCTTCTGGTACAACCAGGCCGATGTCGTTTCATACGTGGCCATCCTCGTCCCGAGCGGGCCGTAATAGGAGCTATCAACAATCTGCTCCGCGGCAGTCGGCGGACATGCGGGCGTGCTGACGTAGACGGTGTTACTGGGCAGCGATTGGTTGCCAGCGTTGTCCATGGCCAGGACGTAGTAGCTCATCGTGGCAGAAGACTTTACTTGCATCGTATCGTCGAACCAAGTGCGAGCGGCCCCAATGTTGGTGACCGTGTTCATGCCATTGTCATTGCGCCAGATGCTGTACGCCTTGAGCCCCGTGCCGCTATTATCAATGGCAGCGTCCCACGACAGATTGACTTGCCCGCACGCGGCAGCCGTGGCCGTCAGGCCGAAGGGCGCGGTAGGGGGGACAGTCTGAGCAACGCTTATGCTGGCGAGGGAGAGTATGACGACGAGGGATCCCAGCAAACACTCCCGCGAGCAGGTGGCTGCAAAAGGACGCACTTCCATTTTTCTCTTCTCCTGTGCACTCTCCCCCCTTCGCTTCGGCGCGTCATCAAAAGATAGGCCCGCGGCCCTAAGCGCGATATCGGCGGCACTCTGTGTTTCTTGTCAGACTTCGAGCGGTGGGCGTGTCAGAACAGTCCTACAAGGGGCTACGAGTTTCGCCATGCGGCGATACTTCGGCCACCCAAGGGAAAGTTGGCTGCGAAAAAGCGGTGGCCGTCGAGAGGTCTCGATGATGAATCGAAGGATTCGTAGCGCCGGCAGCCCGTAGGCGCGGGATATCCTAGTCCAGGGCGTTAGCCCTGGGGAAAAAGGCCTTGACCCCGCCTTCGGCTCCCCTCCCCCCTGGCGGGGGAGGGGAGGGGCAGGGGTGAGGAGCGGCGAAACTCCGACCCACGCCGGTTCGCCCCTGCTGAGGCGCACCACGCGCAGTTTCGCATCCAGTGCCCGAGCGTAATGCCGACGTTCACGCCGAGGTGGGCGGCTTTATTGACCAGGTCCTCGTCCAGGAGGGTCAGACCGTTCGGTCGGGAGACGAGCTGGCAACCATCTCCGGCCGCGATCTGGAGGCCCAAAGGAAGGAAGTCGCGGCCCAGATTCAGGCCCAAGAGGCAAAGCTCCTCCTGCTGGTTAACGGTCCGCGTCCTCAGGAAATCACCGTGGCGCAGGATGCCGTTGCCACTGCGACATCGAGGGCGCAATTTGCGCGCCAGAACTTCGACGACCAGCAGCAGCTCCGCGCCCAGAGGCTATCGAGCGCGGAAGCCGCCCTGAACAAGGCGGAGACTGAGCACACCTTCGCTCAAAAGAACCTCCGACGCTATGAACAGCTCTGGCAGGCAGGTCTGACGGCGCAAAAAGGAGTTGACGACGCGCAGGAGAGCGTTGCGGTCACGGCGAACGAGGAGAAGGTGGCCGCCGCGGCGCTCGAGATGGTGCGCTCGGATTCTCTTGCCCAGGCGCAAGGCGACTTGGCGGTCTCAGAGAAAGAGCTGGCGGAAGCCCAAGCCAGGCTTCGCACGTTGCTGGCTGGAAGCCGCGCCGAGGAAATTGCCGCCGCGCGCGCGGAACTGGCTCGCTTGCAGGCCGAGCGCGATTTCCTGGATCATCAAATCGGCCTGACGAAGGTGGTGAGCCCCGTGGCCGGCGTCGTGGCCACCCACCGGACGCAGGAGTTGCTGGGCAAATTCGTCCAGAGGGGCGACCTGATCCTCAAGGTTGACGAGACCAAAACCATCACGGCCGAAATGTCGATTCCGGAACAGGAAGTCGAGACCCTCCGGGTTGGCCAGCCTGTGGCGCTTAGAACCGCGGCGTATCCCGGAATGGTCTTTAACGGCAAGGTTACTTCCATCGCCCCGCAAGTGTCGCCGCCCGATGCACAACAGTTGGAACGGCAATTCCTGGTAGATACAGACCTCGACAATTCCCGCGACCTGCTGAAGCCCGGCATGTCTGGAGCGGCCAAAATCTATTGCGGCAAACGCTCGCCTTTTGAACTCGGCCGGACGCGCGCCGCCAGGTTCTTCCGAGTCGAGTTCTGGTCCTGGTGGTAAAGATTGACGCGCGCCCCCCAGGCGAGAGCGCCCATAAAAGGCGGGGCCAGCCCTTAAGCTTGCCCTACCCACAATGAACGCTTGACCGCTG
Organism: Terriglobia bacterium; assembly: GCA_035945295.1. GTDB lineage: Bacteria > Acidobacteriota > Terriglobia > UBA7540 > UBA7540 > QHZK01. Next base: position 43,942 of record DASZAI010000048.1, read on the forward strand.
CCTTCTCTTACTGGCAACTGGACGTGAATGTCTCGATGTGGTGCCCGTTCCGGCCGTCAGCCCCGACATACAGCTCTGGAGTTGCTGAAAGAGGCCGTGACCGTGCCACCCGGGTTGACCGTGATATGCATCAGAGAATACACTTCGAAGTTCGGCGCTGATCCCGTGCTGATTTCGCTGAAGCTGGACGTAAGGGTTTGCTCGACTCCCACACGTCCACTCAATGTGAAACTGTCCTCCTCGTTTCCGGTGTACGCGTTGCCCTGGTCACCGGTAGCCGTTACGTGAATGTTGTCATGCCCGCTCAAGTGGAATCCACCAGCGCCATCGAGCGTCACGCTCGAGGTGAAGTGAACAACCCCGTTGAAACTGACGTTCTCCCCATTCCGAGCGCAGCGAGGGATCTCGCATTGAGGATGTCAACGTGGCCGGGGGCGAGCCAGCGGCAGTACCGAGGCACAGCAGGACAGAGTATAACTCTACGGAGCATTCAAGGCTCCGGGTCGCAACGGTCTAGTTCTGGAACGCCGCCAAATCCGTCAGCCGGGTCGGTTGCAAGCGCTCAAACTCTTTCTGAGGGACGTTCACGTACTCCCACTTCGTTCCGGTTAGCCCGGTTCCGTTCTCACACCACAGGGCCGCGGCCAGATCTTTCCTCGCCACTTCGCCAGTTTCAAGACCCTTGGTCTCGAGGAGCCAATGGGTACCCTGTTTGTCCATCGCCACGAAATCCGGGTAGTACGAACGCAGGTTCATCGCGCCGTCGGTATATTCAATCGAGAACCCAAACGGCTGGGGCAGCTTGGCATAGGCAGTTACGTCGGACGCGTTCTCCAGGAATTTGGCGAACTCACGCTCCAAAGCGTTATCACAAGGCACTAAATTGAAAACGGTCTTGACGCCTTCCCAAACGGGGCGTGACCACGGGAAGGGCGCGCAGGAGGAAAGCATCCGGCTTGGCTCCAACAATTGCGGCTCCTGCTCCGCGATGGTGAGTTTCTTTAGCATCTTGGAAAACACATCGACGCAAACGTAGTGTGCGAGCGGCGTGCTCATCGCCCTTACAGCCGCGGTGTCTGACAAATCGACGATTCTTCCGAATGCCTTCTGCTCGAAGAACTCGCGCACCTTGGGGGCGAGCGCAGCAAACTGCGACGGCAGCTTTACCGCTTCGGCAATCCGTCGCGAATAGTAACCGATCACTTCCTGAGCCGTCTGCGGCTCCGGGATCGTATAGTCGCGCTCGATTTCCTTCTTGAGGGTGATGATGTCGTATCCTTCGTACCGGAACGTCTTTGCGTTCGGGTCATCTGCGGTGAAAGGCAGCGGCGCAACCTGGAATGCCAGCACATTGAGGCCAGCGATCTCTTCCGCCAGCGTCTTCTTGCGCACCAGGGTGGGCGACAGCACGGGCAGCCCTATGTCATAGCCTTTTCGGCTCTCCAGCGGCAGGATCGTTTCGATGTGCAGCTTATCCTTGCCCAGCTCGAACGTGTCCAGTCGCAGATTCTCCAGCTTCTCGAGGTCATCCACGAAATCCAGAAACTTCTTGTTGCCGATGATGTCCACGCGTTCAGTAAAGTTCACCGGCAGGTCGCGGAACATCAGCCGCAGGCCTCGCCCGATGGCCTGTTCGGGCAGGATATTGGCCTTCGCGGTGTAGGGCCGAAGGCCTACCACAACCGTGACATTCTGAACGTCCCAGCCCTCGCGCAACATCATGACGCTGACGATGGCATTGATCGGGCTCTCCAGCAGGTCCACTTCGCGAACGGCCTTGCGCGCTTCGTCCAGTTGCTTCTTGCTCACCTCGCCCGACTTGTCAGTATGGATTACTTGAGTCTTCTCTCCGGCGAATTCAGCCGGGTACTTTTCCCGCAGCCATCCGGCAACGTCGTCGGCCTCGTCTGTATCGTTCATCATCACGAAAAGCACGGCCTTCCGCTTCAGCGGCGAGAGCTGCTCGCGATACTCCCGCCAGCGCTCGACAGCCGCAGTGAGATAACCCTTGTACCGAACGCTCGCGTAATCGGATTTAGCCTCAACGATGTTGGCGATGCCCTTCATCGGGCGCTTCACGATGTTGTCAAGGATTGCCTGTTTGAGCGGGTAATCCGAGATGGTCCAGGGGAAAATCGCGCCTTTCTGAAAGCGCGGCGTGGCGGAGAAGTCGAGCTGCGCGGCGAGCGGCGTCTTGCCGTGCAAATCGCGAATCACCTTGTTCCATTCGTTGGCTTCGTCGTGGGTGTGATGCGCTTCGTCATTCACTACCAACAGACGCCCGGCTCGAAGCGCGATGCGGTCGCCAAAGTCGGTGAGTTCGAGTTTCTGGGTTGGCGGCTTCGGACCCATGACACCAGTCATCGGCTCCGGCTCTTCTTGGGCGCTACGGTCGGGCCGTTCATAAAACTGCTGGATGTTGGTCAAGAAGAGCGTTCCTTCGGCGGGCGCCTTTTCTCCTTCGCCGCGCATCACGCAGTCGAAATCCCAGAAGATTTCGAGTTCCCGTGGAATAACGGGATCGGCTCGGAAGGTCCGGCCTCCGGCGAAATCCGTTTTCAGGCGCTCCAGGACAATGACGTTGGGCGCGAGAATCAGGAACGTCTTCGCGTAGTCCTTGGCGATCTCTTCCGGCTCCCGCATGGCGTTGAAGAACTGCCAGGCCACGGCCAGAGACATCACCTTCGTCTTGCCGCTGCCCGTCGCCATTTTGATCGAGTAGCGGGCAAAATCATCGAACGGAGGCAGGCGCACGTCGCGCAGGTCCTGGGCGTAGCCTTCGAGCATCGCCTTTCGGGTTCGTACCTTCTCAAATTCCCAGACGAAGATCAGGGTCTCGATGGCCTCTTGCTGTGAGGGGTGATACTTGAACGGAGCACCCGTGGGCAGCTTGTGGTCGGTGTAGAACCAATGGTTAAGCAGGAGCCGTGTGGTTGCCGTGATCCCCTTGTATCCGCCGGCAACCCAGGCTTTCACCGCCGCGCGCAGGGCGGGCACGCATGGGCCGGTGCGGAGACCGCTGGTGATATCCAGTAGGTCGGCTTGTGCGCTATCGACGCGTGATTTCTTGCCTCGTGGCATGGCTAGCCTGCCGATCACCCCTCACGGCGCCTCGGGGGAGCGAAACCCGATCCTGCGCCGGGGCTTTTCCGGCGGCTTCATGAGTTCTCGAATCGCATCGAAAACTACTCTGAACTGCGCGTCATACTTCTTCTCCATCTCAGCCAGGCGCCGGGCCAGATCACGGTGCGACGCCAGCATTTCCCGCAGCTTGACAAAAGCGCGCATGATGGCGATGTTGACTTGGACAGCGCGGTGGCTGCGGAGCACGCTGGAGAGCATGGCCACGCCTTGCTCGGTGAAGGCGAGGGGATTATAGCGTCGCCCGCCACGCCCTCCCTTTGAGGTCACAATTTGTGACCTCAAACTTGAGGTGCCAAAATGGAACCTCAAAGCTTCAAACTCCTTCGCCGTGAGCTGGAACATGAAGTCCCCTGGAAAGCGGGAAAGGTTTCGGCGCACCGCGCGATTGAGGGCTTTTGTTTCCACCTCATACAGCTCGGCCAAGTCCGCATCGAGCATGACCTTCTGCCCGCGAATCAGCAGAATTCGCCGCTCGATCCGCTCCGGCGGAATAGCGAGATTTGAGGTCGCATTTTGCGACTTCAAGTTAGTTGATCTCCACTTCCAGCGTCTTCGTCGTATCGTTCCCCAAAATGTCGACCACCTTCACCACTACCTTGTACGCGCCCGGTTGCGGGTACTCGTGCTTGGCGGAGAGTGCGATCTTCGGGTCCTTTCGGGTGCGATAGGATTGCCATTGATTGTGAAAGGTGTCGTTCTTAAAGTCCCAATCCACCGCCCAGTAATCGATCATCTGGCTCCAATGCTTGATCGCCTTGCGTGCGTCCTCGGGCACGTCATCAAGCGGGATCACAAAATCGGTGAGCTCGAGCGTCAGCTCGCGCTTCGACACTTTGTGGCCCACCGACAATGCGCCCAGCTCGAAAAACTTGACGTCACCTTGCTCCACCGCCTTCTTCTCCAGCACTTCGCGCGGAATCTTCTTAAACGCCACGTCGACGCGGGACTCAGTCGCCACCTGGCGCGCCGTTTCGTTCAACTCAAAGGCGAATTCCCAGCCCAGAATGTCGGCGGCTGCGGTAGCGGCAGCGCCGCCGGCAGCCTTCCAGACTTCGCGGGCAATCGATTTCACATCGGCCAGCGTGACCGGCGCATCCACGGCGCCCACGTGCACCATGCGCCCGGATTTCACGCCGTGCAGCCACGTGTGGCCGGTAACCGGCGTGGCGTGGTAAAGGTCGAGAATGAATTTGCGGTAGGCGGCCTCGCGCCCGCGTTGTTCTGTAGCGCCGCCCTTTAGGGCGGCAGGTGCCGGGCTGAAGCCCGGCGCTACGTCGAATTCCGCCGCCTGCCAAGCCTGGCGCTCGTATTTCCCCAGGTTTTGCACCACAAACGGCTTGACGCCCGGAATCCCCAGTAGACGCTTGCGCGTGGTGTGAATGGCAAACCGGCCCAGGTCGCAAGCAATCCAGCGGCGATTGAGTTTTTACGCCACGGCCGCCGTCGTGCCGCTGCCCACAAAGCAGTCGAGGACTATATCGGACTCATTGGTCGGCTCACGGGTAGAAGTCTTGATGATCCTGGTAAGGAGCTCCTCAGACTTCTGAGTATCAAAGTAAACCTTCTCAAAATCTGTCGGACTCGTAATCTTCTTAACGTCGGGCCACCAGTCGTTTACAGGCGTCCCCTCAGATCTGAGTTCAGCATCTGGTCCTTTGACGGCGGTTCGACCTCTTTCCACAGTTCCGGGCGAGTAGGGCCTGTATTGCGGATTGAACACCCAGCTTGAACCCTTGGTGTACCAAAAGATAGTGTCATGCTTCCTCGGGAATTCGCGTTGCGGAATCCCTCCGCCGCTGTAACACCAGGCGATCTCATTTCTGAATCCAGGAGAATCCTGCCCGACCAATGCACCGGACCCGAAGACCTCATCGACGACGGCTTTCGCGTAATGACCTACATGCCAGTCTAAATGAACGTAAATGCTCCCATCCTCAGCTAGCAATTCCCGGAGCAACAGAAGCGTCTCGTAAAACCAAAGCAGATAGGAGTCAAGACCGTGCCCCCAAGTATCGCGATACGCTTTCTGCTCCAAAATCGAAGGCTCCTTGAGGAAGGCTACTTGCTCTGCGCCCCCCTGAGCCTTGGGGATAATGGCAGTGAACGAAAAATCCGCGCCAGTGTCAAACGGCGGGTCGATATAAATCAGGTTCACCTTGCCGGCAAATTCGGGCAGCAGAGAAGGCAGGACATACTTCTTGTCGCCCCAGATCAGCCGGTTGCGCCACTCCGTCTCGCGTCCCGCCGCAAACAGTTCGAGCGTCCGTAGCCGGTCCTGGGCGCTCTCGTTCACCGTCTCGATGGTCTGAAACGGCAGGGCGACCCGGACCGGGCTTTGCCGCTTCCCGTCAACATACTTGCCATCCCAGATAAGCTCGGTCATGTTATCGATCGAAGCCGGGGCTTCGAGATCAGACGTGAGATCTTACTGCTTTTGTTTCGCGGGCGCTATGGCCGGTTTTCTGGCAGGGGTTTGGCGCAGACCTGATGATGCCGGCTGTCGCTACCCTGAGCGCAGCAAGTAGCGGAGACCTGCTTCCCAAGTCCCAGGCGCGAGGAGGCGGATGAGCGAGGAAGGACCGCGGACCTGAAAGGCGCAGGTCCGCGCTACAGGCCGCAAGCCCACGGCACCAAAATCGTGCCATGGCTACCTTTGTAGCCCTGCCTACGTCCTGGGAGCGCGGCCAGCGCGGTCCTCTTGGGCCGCATTTCTTGCTCTCCCTCGATGGGCGGCCGGGACGCCCGCGTTCCCAGGACATCGGCCAGTCTCGTAGGGGCGAGCTTCTGATTGAAGGGGGAAAGTCCGTGACAAAAAGTGTCAACCGCGGTCGCGTGGCGGCTGGAGTGCGTCCAACTTATTCATTTACAGGAACTTGGTGACACCGCGTGGGTGACATTTTTTGTCAACCGGGACAATCTGACGACTCCATAAGCCCGGTCCTGCGTTTTCATGGACTTACAAGAGACCTCGACAGCCCGCGCCGCGCAGTTTTGATCCCAATGAGACAAATGAGACGCATGAGATGAGACCAATGAGACGGATGAGAATAGATTCGGACTAGTCTCCTTGGACTAGGTTCTCTGTTGCACCACCCCTCCAAAGAGCACTGACGAGTTACGAGCGCCGATTCGCAAAGACCCCTCACCCGGCCCGCTCCGTCTGGTGAAAGCACGGCAGCGGTCCACCCTCTCCCCAGGGCGAGGGCAGGGAGCACAGTGCGAGATTCCTCCCTGCGCTCGGAATGACACCGAGGCTCAGGATGACACCCGGACTCGGAATGATATGCTGCCCGGCGATAGGGCGGGCGAGACGCCCGCGCTCCTAGCCTACGCGTATACAAACTGGCCGTTGTCGCCGACGCTGACCTGGATGGTGCTGAGCTTCTCGCCCTCCGCCATGCGGCCGAGGATCTGACGCGAAATTTCCGGCAGCAGCGTGTTGGTCAGAATGTTGTCGACGTTGCGCGCTCCGCTTTCCACCTCCGTGCAGCGGTGCGCCACCTCGTCAACCAGGGCGTCGTCAAACATCAGGTCGATCTTGTGGTTCTCGTGGATGCGGCGCTTGATCTTGCCCAGCTTCAGCCGGATGATCTGCTTCATGGCCTCATCGCGGATGGGATAGAACGGGATGATGACCATGCGGCCGAGAAACGCCGGCTTGAAGATTTTGTTGAGCTCGGGCTTCATCGCCTTCACGAGGCCGTCGGGCGTGGGCGCGGTCTCAGGATCAGCCGTGAGCTTCATCATGGTGTCGGTGCAGGCGTTGGTGGTGAGGATGATGATGGTGTTCTTGAAGTCGATCTCGCGGCCTTCGCCGTCTTCCATGTGGCCTTTGTCGAAAACCTGGTAGAAGAGTTCGAGCACGTCAGGATGGGCCTTCTCCACTTCGTCGAGCAGCACGACGGCGTAAGGCCGGCGGCGCACCGCTTCGGTGAGTACGCCACCTTCGCCGTAGCCGACGTATCCGGGCGGGGAACCCTTGAGCGTCGAGACCGTGTGGGCTTCCTGGAATTCCGACATGTTGATGGCGATCAGATTGTGCTCGCCGCCGTAAAGCAGGTCGGAGAGCGCGAGCGCTGTTTCCGTCTTGCCTACACCGCTAGGCCCAATGAGCATGAAGACGCCGATGGGCTTGTTGGGATCGTCGAGGCGGGCGCGCGAGGTCGAGATTCGCTGGCTGATGATTTCGAGGGCGTGCAGTTGCCCGATGACGCGCTGTCCGAGCAGGGTGGGCAGCTTCAGCACCGTGTCGATTTCATCCTTCATCATCTTGCCGGCCGGGATGCCCGTCCAGGCCGAGATGACTTCACCGACGATTTGTCCGTCCACGCAAACGCGCATCAGCGGGGTCTCGCCCTGCAACGTTTCGAGCTCGCGTTCCAACTTGGCCAGTTCGGCGCGCAGCTCTTGGGGAGTTGCTGCCGGCTGAGGCGCGGTCGCGGTCGCGGCACCTGCCGCGGCGGTGGGATTCTCGCTGGCTACGGTGCTAGCCGCTGCGCCTGTCGTGCCAGCGGCCGCGACGTCGGAGGTCACGGTGACGCGTCCGCCGTCGCCCGCGTGGCTGGCGGGCGCACCCGCCGTCGCCGCGTGTCCGTCGCCACCCGAGGCCGTCGCGCTTCCCACGGCCGCTCCGGAAATACTCGCTTCGAGCTGATTGCGCAGCTCGCGCAGGCGTTCTACCAGCCCGCGCTCCTTTTCCCAGCGTTCGGTGAGACGCGTGAGACGCTCGCGCGTCTCCACTTTCTGCTTGGCGATTTCCGCCAGCCGCTCGCGGTGGTCCGCGCCTACGGCGGCCTCGCGATTGAGGATGCGCTCCTGGACTTCGAGGTCGTCGAGCTGACGAGTGGCGTCCTCGATGGCGGGCGGTGTCGCGCTCTGGCCGAGCGCCAGTCGAGCGCACGATGTATCGAGTACGCTGACCGCCTTATCCGGCAATTGTCGCCCGGCGAGGAAGCGGTGCGAGAGGCGGACACCGGCGTCGACGGCCTCGTCGAGGATGCGCACCTTGTGATGCTTCTCGAGCGACCCGACGATACCGCGCATCATCACCATGCACTGCGTCTCGGTCGGTTCCTCGACCTTCACCACCTGGAAGCGGCGCGCCAGGGCGGGGTCCTTCTCAAAGTATTTCTTGTACTCTGACCACGTGGTAGCAGCGATGGTCCTCAGTTCGCCGCGCGCCAACGCCGGCTTCAGCAGGTTCGCCGCATCGTTCTGACCCGCCTGGCCACCGGCGCCGATCATGGTGTGGGCCTCGTCGATGAACAGGATGATCGGTATGGGCGACGACTTGACCTCCTCGATCAGACCCTTCAGGCGGTTCTCGAACTCGCCTTTGATACCTGCGCCGGCCTGCAGCAGCGCGAGGTCAAGCGTGCGGACCGTGACGTTGCGAAGCGGCGGCGGAACATCGCCGTGGGAGACGCGCAGCGCGAAGCCTTCGACAACTGCCGTCTTGCCGACGCCCGCCTCACCGGTGAGGATGGGATTGTTCTGACGACGCCGCATCAGGATGTCGATCACCTGGCGGATCTCGAAGTCGCGTCCCAGCACCGGATCGATCTTGCCTTGCTTGGCGTTCTCCGTGAGATTGACGGTGAACTGGTCGAGGTTGGGCGTCTTGCCGCCGGGCCGTGGCGCGCCGGGCGCGGCGGCGGGGCCCGCGGCCTGGGTCGCGGCCGCCAGAGCCTCTTCACTCGACTCCCCGATGATGGTCAGGAAGTCCTTGCGCAGGGCCTCGGCTTGAATCTTCTGAAACTCGCGGCTGATCTCGCGCGTGAGGCGAGCCAGGTCGTCGTCCGTGACCAGCGCCAGGATGGTGAAGCCGCTGCGGACCTGGCCGGCGCCGTAATCAATCGAGCCGATCGTCCAGGCTTGAGTCAGCATCCTGACCAGCGTAGGACTCAGCGCCGGAGTACGGGCATTCCCGGTCTTGAGTTTGTCGAGGCTGCGCGCGAGTTCGCCGGACAGCCGCGACCGGTCGACGCCGAACTGCTTGGCGATATAGAAAAAATCGCCGTCCGGCGAGTCGAGCAGCTTCATCAGGAAGTGCTCGACTTCGATATCGTAGTGGGTGCGCGACAAGCAAAGCCCGGCCGCGCCCTCGAGCGCGCCGCGCGTCGAGTCATTCAACTTGCCGATCAGTGACTTCAGATTTGGACCCATGGTTTCCTTCCCTTCATAGCTTGAGGATTGTGTCGCCGGCGTCGTGACCGAGGGGCCCCGACCTCGCCCAGGTGACCCATCCGAGCCGCGGAGCGGTTTCGCCCTCACCGCCCATCTCGCATCGGGGCACCTGGTCCTGCTTGAGAATAAGCTGGACTTCAAATTCGAATTCGTCGTTGGAGAAAAAGCGAGTCAGCGCGCGGAGGGGTTCGTAGGCGGTGCCCTCGGGCAGGAAATCGAGGTATTGGGCGAGCGTCAGAGGCCCCACTTTGATTCGAACCCGCGACTTGTGGTCCCAGATTTCATCCCCGACGACGGCGCCAAGACCCAACTGTTCGGAGTAGCTGTCGCCGTTCTGAAACTCGCATTGGGTATCGGGGTCGAGGCGGTACCAGGCCCCGGCGAACTGCTCGACTTCGACGCGCACGTCAAAGTAGTCGCTCAGCATCTGCTCGAGCGCGGCCGCCGAGCGGGGCTGCGGCCCGAGCAAGCCGGTGTAATACATCAGCGACTCGTCGAGCGCCGACTGGCGGTCTTGGAGTCCTTCGGTTCCGAGCCCGACGAGGTCCATCAGGTGGTGGGAGAAGCGGTCGAATTCGCCGCGCTCGTAGGCAATCGGGAAGCGGTACTTCTCCCAAGCCTGATAAAAGAGCGAGATGATGCGGTGATTGAAGAGGTCGAAGAACGCCGAGAGAGTTTCGTCTTTGGCGCGCGCCCGCTCGAGGATCAGCTCGGTGTAGCAGTAGGGCAGCACGCCGAGGGGCCCCGTCAGACCCATGAAGTTCACCGCCATTTGGGGCGGGCCGCCGTTAGGCCAGTCGAGCGTATGGATCTGGCTCGCCGGAAAGCTGAGCGTGTTATGCACGTGGAACCGCACCGCCTCCTCCGCCGGGCTGGCGAATCGCCCTATCGGCTGGCGCGTGCCTCCCAGGCGCTGAAGCAGACGGACGGCCTGGAAGAACTCGAAGGAGCAGGGGCTCTCGCGCAGCCGCTCTTCGATGGCGGTTGAGTCTACAGAAGGATTTTCCGTCCCGCTCGCGGTGGCCATTCGCGCAGTGCCTCCTTTCTCTGCCGGGTTGTCGCCACGAGTTGGCTGAAGCTGTTCATGGAAGCGTACTGGGCCAGAAAGTGCTCGAGCACGCTGCCGAAAAGATAGGCGCCTCCGCCCACGAACTGGTTCTCATCGAGTTCCAACTCCACCCGAGTCCCGCGTGCGAATGTAATTCCGTGTTCGGAAACCACGCGCGCAAAATGCGGACGGCTCTTGACGCCCACAATGCCCTCAATCACCTTTTGCGAAAAGGCCGTGCCGGTGAACTCGTAGAGCTTGAGGATCTGCTGGAGCGCCTCTTTGCCGTCTTCGACCAGGGAAAGGTAATTCAGCGACAGGTGGGAAATCAAGCGCCAGAATGCGCCCTTGCCCACCGGAGGACGCAGGGTGGGGGTGGGTTTTTTGAGTGCTACGATGCGCTTGATTCCGGTCATCCCTTCCATCTCGAAGTCGCCGTCCTGGCTGCCGAATGGCAAGCGCGCCGGCAAGTCGCGGTTGGTGCAGGTGGTGCGAATGGTCAGGGTATCCGCGTCGGGGCGGACCGGACGCAGAGACAAATCTACGAGAGAAAGAAAGACGTCCGTGGCCTCGTCGTCGACGCGGCCGGAGGCGCGGCGCGTTGCCAGCCAAAAACAACGTTGCTTGTCGCGCTGGCCGCCGTGCCGGAAGGAGTAGAACGGCTCGTAGCGGATGATCTGCTGGGTTTGGGCATCGACGCTCGCCACTTCGTCGATGGAGAAGACCTCGGTCGCATTAGGACGCCGGACGTCGGGAATAACCGGGTACTCGTATTTCTGCTGATTCAGCAGAATGGGCTCGGCAGTCTGGGGGAAGAGATTGATCACCGGAGTCGAGGCGAGTTGGAAGGTGTTGGGCTTGACGCCCAACTCCAGACGCTGCCGGCGCTCTTCCCCCTCCACGTGCGAGATCAGGAAGATCATCTCAACGCGATCCTTGAAGCCCGCCTTCCACACCTCTTCCAGACCCGTGAGATCGAAGAAGAAGAACTTCTCGGGGAAGGTGAAGTACTCCTCGAGCAGCCGATAGCCGAGAAAAGAGCGGCGAGTGTACGGCAGTACGCCTTCATTTTCAGCGAAGCCCACCGCCCGGAGGCGTGGCGCGGAAAGAGTCACCGGCTTCGAGCGAGTGTTCGTAGGATCGCGCACAACGATGCGGTTCAGGCCGGCCCCCAGTGCCTCGTAAAGGGTGTGCACCAGCGCGCTCTCGCCAACCAGGTGAAGGCGCAAGCAATCCATCTGGAGTTCCGGAAACTTGGCGTCGCCTGCCGTGCGCAACTCGAGCCGCAGGGCGCCTTCCGAGTCCGGCGCCTTGAGGGCCGGCTGGAGACGGTCGGGCGTCCTCCACTCGGCGGCGGTGACGGAGACCGGCCACAACGTGATGTCGTAGGTAGTGCGGAAAACACACGGTACGCCGCCTACGGGCCGGGAGTATAGGACGGTATCGCGCGGAATGGGGAGACCGGTCGAAAGCTTGCCTTGCTGCGGATCGAGTTCGAACTGGACCACCGACATCGACGGGATGGGACGCACGAGGTGGGGATAAACGACGCTGAGCAGCGCCTCGGTAATCTCCGGGAACTCGTCGTCGATCTTCATGTGGACGCGGGCGGCGAGGAAAGCAAAGGCCTCGAGCAACCGCTCGACGTGTGGGTCCTCGCACTTGGCGGGCTCGAGGACCAGCCGCGCCGCGACCTTGGGGTAGCGCTCAGCGAAATCGACCGCCAGGTGGCGGAGATAGGTCAGCTCTCGCTCGTAGTAGAGCAACAGCTCATCCCGCATCCGCTTCTCCTTTTATCTGGCAGGCGCCGCTCTTGAGCTCGATCAGCGTGTCAAAGGAGACGTGCTCAGGGGAGGGATCCATCATCAGGATCCCCTCAATGCGCAGACGGAGATTGAACTTGCTGGTCTGGGAACTTTCCTGCGGCTCGACGCGCACGTTGGTCAGACGTGGCTCGTACTCCTTGACGATGGACTGGATGGCCCGGAGAAGCTTGGTCTGGTCTTTCGAGGAGCTGGCGCTGTAGGAACTCAAGTCCGGGAGTCCGTAGAGATAAAGGGATTCGTTGAGCTCGACCAGGGATTCATCGGGTTCGACGGCGACGCGGCGGGTGTTCAGCAGCCATTCCAGGTCGCGGCGCACGCCCTCTTTCAAGCGGCGCACGGACTGGGCGCGGGTAAGGGGTGCCTCAGCAGAGCTCCGGGGCTCCTGATCGATCAGTCTGTCGACGACCGACAGTGTGACGATAACATCGGATCGGGTTCGCTCCATCCTTCATCATCCGGAAGTCAACGCCTGCACGGGACTGAGGCGGCAGATGCGTTCAAACATCTGCTGCTTCACCTTCGCATCTCCCTGCACACGCTTGCTCAGCTTCATGATCGTGGCGAGGGCCTGAGCGACCAGTTCGTGGTCCTCCCAGTCCTCCAGCTTGTAAGTATCCACCGCGGTCGCAAGATCGTCGAGCATGGGTTGGGCGATGGCTTCTTTGCCTGCCGAGGCGCACAGTTCAACGAGTTGCAGCTTGCGTAGGAAGCGCCCGCGTCCCGACGGTTGGCGGGCGATTTCGTGCTGCATGATCTCCAGGGCTTTATCGGGCTGGCCGGCACGCAGCGCCTCCTTGGCCAGGACGAAGCTGTCCACGAATTTCCTCTGCCAGCCGGGGGCGGCGCGGTCGTCAGGCGCGACTGGAGGCGTTGCCGCAGCCTGGGGTGGCGTGGTACCGTCCGCCGCCGGAGCGGCGGGCTCGGCGAGCAGTTGCCGCAGCCAAGCCTGGGTCTGCGAGTTTGCCGCCGGCGTATCGTCCATCAAAGTCGCCCCAGCCAAGTCGGGCAAGTCGCGCAACAGGGTCTTGAGCTCGGAGCGAATGGCCCTGGCGATGGGCTCGTAGTCGGCGCCCAATCCCACACAAGCCTCGAGCACGAAGCGTTGCAAGTCAAGCCAGGCGCGACTCGAGGGCAGCGCCATGGCATTCTCGGCGACCTCGAGCAATTGTTTCCAATTCTGGTCAAGCGCCAGCCGTTTGATGTGCTGCCGGAGCTCGGTGGGCGGAGCTTCAAGCTTCGTGGGATCCGAGGCTCCGACCGCCGCCCGCAACTCGCCCCAGCGCAGTCCCCGCAGCATCAGGTAGGGAGCGGGGCTGAGGGGTTCACGCTGGCGCAGAAACGCGGCGGCGCGAGCCACACTGGCAACGGCCTCGCGGCGATCCTCGGGCTCTGAGCTGTTGGCGACCGAGAAAAGGATGCTCGCCGTAGGCGCAGCGCCCGCGCCGCCCGGCGCCACGCCACCCTCAGCGGTCGCAGCGGCTGCCTCCCCGGCGGGCGCCACCTCGACCGGGTCCGGCTCGGTCTCCCGCTTCTTCTCGAGTAAGGCGTGGACCAGGTGGCGGACTTCCTCGAGCGCCGTCCTGAGGGTTCTGAAGGAAGGAGCACTGCTGCTACCGAACTTTTCGTCGCAAAGTTTCTCAAGCGTGCCGGCCCCCGCCAGGCACGCGTCGAGGTCTTTCTCGGCCTGCAGGTAAAAGGCCTTGGGAGTTTCCGTAAAGGCCTTATCGAAGGCCTCGGGAGCCAGTTTGTTCTCCTTGAGCTGGGCCTCCCGGGACTTCTTCTGCTCGGCGCTCTTCGCCTGATCCTCGTACCCGACCTTGCGTGATTCCTGGTACTGGAGGAAATTGTGCCCCTCTTTGTTGAGGGGAGTAGTTTTGACCGCCAGATCGAGCCGCGCGCCCATCCACTCAAGGGGCGCCGCCCTCAGTTCAAGATCCCCATCCTCAACCGGAGGATGCAACGTGTCCCAGAACTTTTCCACGAGCCCCTGGCACAGAGCCAGGCCGTCCTTCAGACCCGCGAACCCTTGCTTCTTGAGCAGCGCTTCGGCCAACCACGCCGCCAACTGTAAATCCTTAGTTTGACCGGCGAGAGCCTCCTGCGCCAGCTTGATGACCAGGGGAAAGTCCGCCTTCTTGACCTCATGTTCCCAGACGCCGGCGGGCGCGCTGTCTTCCTCGCGGCGAGCCTCTTTGATCTTTTCGTAGATGGGAGAGTAGCGGAGACTCTCGCCGCTGGGATTGGATCCGGGAATGGGCTGTAGCAGGGCTTCGTTCAGAGGCATAGTGGCTAGTTGACGGCTCCAGCAGCGGAGGCCGGGGCGTCGAATTGAAGGTGGCGCAGCTCGAGGAACGGGAACTCCTCCTCGTCCGCCACCAGCATCTTCTGGCCGGCCGGCACCGCGCGGCCCTCGTCGTCTTCTTCCCATACGGTTGCGCGACCCAGGCGGACCTGGTCATCGGGGTGCTGCGAGCAGAAGGGCGAAAGGACAGGCAGCAGAATCTCGCCCAATTCCCGGCCCTCGAATGACGGCCCAGTTCGAACCAGAGCGGGGATCCAAATCAAGTCGCGCAGCCGCTTGGGAGGTTCCATCTCGATAGAGGCGATGTGCCGGAAGGGAATCCAAAGGTAGCTGCCGGCGGCAAAGATTTCGAGCCTCGGCCCGATTCGGGGATCGGCGTCGGAGAGGGAATGGAAGGGACGGCCGTTCAAAGTACCCGAGATGGGGCCCGATTCGGAGGCGCCCGCGTCCTTCGGATATTCTTTCTTGCGGAAGGTCTCCTGCCGTTCCCGTTCGGCATGGAGGGCAGAACGGTAGAGCAGGCACCCGAGTTGAGCGTTGTTGCCGGACTCCGCGATGACATCAAGCTGCTTTTCTGCGCGCTCGAAGTCCCCCGCAAAGCACAGCAATTCAAACAGGAAGGTGCGGCGCTGGCTGTCGGTGGGATGATCCCGCACCTCCGCGCTCAGCGCACGCACCGCATCCTGAAGCTTACCGGCTTGATAGAGGTCTCGCGCCGTCATGGCCGTCCGTTACGCCGACGTATTTTGTCCGATGTCCCAGCCACCATGTACGGTGCCTGTGCCGCTGCCCGTATCGGCCTGGGGCGTGTAGTCGACGGTGCCCGTCTCGAAACAGAACGACACCGATTCCATGGGAGTGTCCCCTGCGCCACCCGACCCCGACCACTGCAGAGATGTAATGTAGACGTTGGTGAATTTGTATATCAAATACTGGATCGGACTAGTGCCCGCTGACTTCTGCAGGGTTACCTGGGCGCTAGCGATGACCGTACCGTCGCAACACTTTTGGAACAGCAAAGGGCTGGAACTGTCGGTCGACTTCATGATGGAAAAATCACTGACCGAAACCTTGCCTGTGCTGGGACCCGTGCCTGTGCCCACGGATGTCGAGTTGGAAGCTCCCCAACTGAAGGACATGATGTCAATCTCGTTCGTATGGTCTTTCTTCTGAGACTCACCATTGATGCCGTCGAGCTTGAGAAACGCGTCGTACGCCATGAGAAGATTCCCTCCTTTAGGGATTCTGGGTCATTGCCGAAGGCGGGAATCGCCGCTCCGTCCCAGCCCTCGGCGTCAGTCTGAACCATCAAACTTACTTCGCCGGTGGCGGCAGTTCTGCCACGAGCCTTAGAGACACTGTCAACTCGTCCAACTGGAAATGGGGCCGCAGGAAGGCCACGGCCTGGTAAGCTCCCGGTTTCCCGGGAACATCCATCACTTCAATCCTCGCCTCCCGCAAGGGGAACTTGGACTTGGCGACGGCAGAGGCATTGTCGTCTAGCAGGACGTACTTGGCGATCCATTGGCTGAGGAAGCGCTGGCAATCCGACCGCGACATGAAGCTGCCGATCTTGTCGCGCATCATCGCCTTGAGGTAGTGAGCGAAACGGCACATGGCGAGAATGTACGGCAATTGGGCGGAAAGCCGAGCGTTGGAATTGGCTGCGTCCAAGTCGTAGAGCTTGGGTTTGTTGCACGACTGGACGCTGAAGAAAGCGGCGTAGTCTGTCCCCTTGCAATGCACCAGGGGAATCAGACCCTGGTCAGCCAGCTCCTTTTCACGGCGGTCGGTGACGGCGATTTCCGTCGGACACTTCAGCGCGACGTCGCCCTCATCGGTGCGGAATGTGTGGGCAGGCAGGCCTTCCACCAATCCGCCGCCCTCCACGCCGCGGATCGCGGCGCACCAGCCGTAATGAGCGAAGGCGTTGGTCAGCCTCGCCCCTAGAGCGTAGGCTGCGTTGCCCCACAAGTACTTGGAGTGATCGGTCCCGTCTACGCCTTCTTCATAGTTAAAGGCCTCGACCGGCTTGGTATCCTTGCCGTAGGGCAGGCGCATGAGAACGTGAGGAAGGGTCAGGCCGACGTAACGGGAGTCGTCGCTCTGGCGGAAGGACTTCCACTTGGCGTATTCCGTGGTGTCGAAGATCTTGCCGATATCTCGTGGAGCGCCGAGTTGGTCAAAGCTTTCCAGGTTCAGCAGGTCCGAGCTCGCCGCCGATAGGAACGGAGCGTGAGCGGCCGCCGAAACCTGGGAGACCTTCTCGAGCAACTCCATGTCCTCGGGGTGTTTGCCGAACTCGTAGTCGCCGATGACAGCAGCGAAGGGATCACCTCCGAACACGCCAAACTCTTCTTCGTACACTTTCTTGAAGAGGGCGCTCTGGTCAAACTCCGGCGCCCGTTGAAGGTCACGCAGCAGTTCCTTCTTGGAGACGTTGAGGACCTTGATCTTGAGGTGGCTGCTGGTCTCGCTCTGGTCCAGAAGGTATCGCAAGCCGCGCCAGGAGCCCTCCAATTTCTGGAACGACGGATGGTGCATGATTTCGGCCAGTTGGATCGACACCAAGTGGTCGATCTGCGCGATGCGCGCATTAATCATCATCTCGGCGTCGCGCGCGATGGTCATGGACCCTTCGAGAACCTGGGCGACAAATTCCTTCACCAAGTTCTTGCCACGCTCCCGGCTCGCTGCGTCGGTCCCAAGCCTTCCTTCCTCGACGATCTGGTCCAGCAGCCCTTTCTCCAGGACTTTTTCAGCAGCCGGAGCTCCCTGCGGGGAGGTTTGTGGATTACCCATTGGATCCTCCTTCCTTATCGTCCTTCTTGCCCTTGCCAAGCTCGGACTTGAGCTTTGCCATTGTGTCGGTGTTGCCGACAGCATTGAGCAACGCTTCCTCCAGCTTGTCGTTGCCCTGCAGGCTTCCCCGCAGGTCGCTGAGGCGCGTGCGCAGATCGAGAAGTTCCTTGAGCGGCTTCACCTGCTTGGCCACCTGGTCAGGGGCGAAGTCGTCAAGGCTCTTGAAATGCAGGTCGGCTTTGAGCTGAGGGGCGTCCGCTTCCTCACTGAGTTTGTTTTCCACGGCAAACGACAGGTGGGGCTTCATCGCCTCCAGCACCGTGTCAAAATTGTCGGGATTCACCTCGATGAACTTGCGGTCCTTCAGCTTGGCCAGCGGCTGCTCAGGCTGTCCTGTAAAGTCGCCGAGAACGCCCATGACAAAGGGAAGTTCCTTGATCTCGATCGCCCCCCCGACCTCGACGTCATACGTGATCTGCACGCGAGGCGGACGCACACGATCCAGCTTATGTTGCGTACTCTCTTTCGCCATACGATCTCCTTTCAATTGAACGAGTAACAGAACCCTTCAAAGATTGGCGGCGTGACCCATTCTTCTACGCCGATCTGCTCCCAACTCAAAATGTGAGAGGCCCTTAAGGGCTGGAATTCCTCTCCGCTTACAACCGCGCCCCCGCACCGGGTTAAGACTCACTCGTCGTGATGCCGCATACTTCACCACAGCCCCGATGCTCTGTCAAGGGGTTTTCGTTTGTAGAGAGCATGCCCTTAGCCGCAAAAGAGACTCACGGGCGTATTACCTCGCGGGCCGCCCATAAGCCGCAGAAGCACGGTGCTCTTCCGCCGATTCCCTCTCGCGTGCGACCAGAGTTCGGAACTAGGCCCATCGCCCTCGAAGAGGCGAAAGGGGATCAGCCACCGACTGGAAACGGATGAGCCGCACGGCGTCGCGGTCTTTGAGCGAGACAAGGGGCATAAGGCCCGCTTCGAGCATCTGCTCTGCGGCTTCCTCAGTCAGCAGAACCTCTGCGCAGGGCTTGACGGCCGACTCGCCATCCTGCTTGAAGACGTGCAATGGCAGCCCGTCGACCTCGGGGTGCGTGCCGGGTCGCATTTCCCAACCGTCATCGCTGAAAGCTCGGGCGAGGAGTAGCGCGGCCGCAAAAGCCGGATTGCCCCAGAGATATCCGTCATGTGCGGGAGTGCGTGGCATCTCTTCGAAGTCGAACTGCTCCGTCGGATTAGTCTCACGCCCGTAAGGAAGGCGCAGCAGAAAGCGTGGCAGACCCAGGCCCGCCCAGCGTGCTTCCGGCAGCCTCCGGAACAGGCGCCATGCTTGGATACCTTCGCTGCTGTTGTCCGGATGCCAGTCGCGCGCGTCGGGGCTCGCCGCCAGCGACTTGCAGCCCAGAAACTCCGAATCAGCCGCACTCAGAAATGGCGCGCGCGCCGCTGCCCCAATCATTGCCAGACGGCGTAGCAGCTCGACGTCATCGAGGGTGGGCTCAAAGGTGTAGTTCCCGACCAGCACGCTCCAAGGTTCAGCCCCTGGCGTTCCGACGGTCTTCTCGACCAGAAGCTCGTAAATGCCCGTCGAGTGGAGATCGTCCGAGGACAGCAGGTCGGCGGCGAGTTCGGTTTTCGACACGTCGACCAGATAAAGCTTGAGCTGGGGACTGGTCTCGAGCCGGCGGACGAGGAAATCGACTGCGTGCCAAGCTGCCTCAAGGCTCTGAAAGTCGCGGTAGTGCAGAAGAGCGCGCATCGCGTCGCCGATAGCGCGGTCGACGCGCGCGACCACCTCCGCCTGGCGCGGGTCAGTCCCAAGGACGAGATAGGGTTCGACCACGCGCTTGACGAACGTCATCAGCTCATCCGGAGCACGGGACGGTCTGCCCTCGGAGGAGCGCGTCTCGGTCTGCTCGATCATCTGGTCGAGCAAGCTCCCTGAGACGAGCGACTCTGCATCGGGCGGTGCCGGGGGACGGGGCGTCGGCGCTGGCGTAGCCGCGCCCGACGCCGCCGCACCGGCCGGCAGAATCCCCATCTCATGGGCAGCCGCTCTAAAGGTTTGGGTGTCCGCCAGCTTCCCGCGCGCCTCCCGCAGCTCACGAAATAGCTCTTCCCGCTCGAAGATGCGGTCGGGATGGAAATCGTCGAGCTCGATGAAGCGCAGCGTGAAGTCTGAGCCACTCGACAGACTCAGCTTGAGCCCGGCGCCCGCCTTGCCGAGCACTTCCTCGAAATTGTCGCGGTCGACCATGACGGCTCGGCGCCCGGCTAGCGGCTCCGACCGGCTGCGGTTCGCCCGCCCGCTGAAGTCACCGAAGATGACGATGCGGAACGGCGTCTCCGGGTCGGGACGCGCCGGGGCTTTCTCGCGGCCAACGGCCACATCAATACCTACCTCACTCAAGGAAGAACGCTTGGCCATGGAGATACGGCTCCTCTGCCCGAGGGTGCGGCTTCGCGGGTGTCGATTCTTGACGCGCCGCGCTATTATACGCGCGCCGGTCTGCGCCGCCAAAGTAATCTGACACCAAATTTTCCGGTTTGACTTGACGACGAGACTCTTGCTAGTTTGAAAGACCTTATGAGGCGGCTGCAACCCGTTGTCTGGTCCAAAGGAACCTTCCTCAGCCCGCAGCACTTGCAGGTCCAGGATCGTTTCCTCGAAAGCACGCTCGAGTTCCGGCTCTCCGCCCTAAGCTATCGGCCCTGGGGATTCCGTGAGCTGCGCATCGACCAGGAAGCTCTGGCAGGCGGCAGTTTCGCCATCTCCTCCGCCGCCGGCATCCTTCCTGACGGGCTGCCGTTCGAGATTCCGGAGTCGGATCCCGCCCCACCGCCCCGCCCGCTGGCACCCTCGTTCGACGCGGAACATACGACCTCGGAAGTCTATCTGGCGATCCCCCACTATCGCGAGCGGGGGCTAAATGTGTCGGTGGAGGGTACGAATGCCGATACGCGCTATCTGGCCGATGTGGTGATGGTGCGGGATGAGAACTCCGGGTTGTCGGAAAAGCCGCTACAGATTGCCCGCAAGAGCTTTCGTTTTCTGATGGAGGGCGAACCGCGCCAGGGCTATTCGGCGCTGCGGATTGCGAACATCAAGCAGACGCCCTCGGGCACCTTCGAGCTCGATTCCACTTTCGTTCCGCCGCTACTCGACATCTCGGCCAGCGACTACTTGGTGGCGATTCTGCGGCGTCTGGTCGAAATCCTGACTGCCAAGAGCGCGACGCTGGGCGGCATGCGCCGGCAGAAGAATCAGAGCCTGGCGGACTTCACCGCCTCGGACATAGCTAACTTCTGGCTGCTGTTTACCGTCAACAATTACTTCCCGCTGCTGCGCCACGTTTTTGAGACTAAGAAGGGACATCCCGAAGTGTTGTTCACGACGATGACGGCGCTGGCGGGTACTCTGACCACCTTCTCGCAGAAATATCAGCCGCGCGACCTGCCCACCTACGACCACGACGACTTGACCCACTGCTTCACCGACCTCGATGAGAAGCTGCGCGAGCTGCTCGAAACCGTTGTACCCTCCAACTTCATTTCCCTGCCGCTCAAGCTGGTGCAGCCCTCGATCTATGCCACGGCACTGGCTGACGACAAGTATTTGCGGAATACCAAGCTGTATCTCGCCATCAGCGCCGAAATGAAGGAAGCGGACCTTATTAAGCTGGCGCCGCGGCTGATCAAGGTCGGCTCCGCCAACCAGATTGAAACCTTCATCCGGCAGGCGCTGCCCGGTATCCGTCTACTGCACATGACTGCGCCGCCGGCTTCCATCCCCATTAAGATGAACTATCAATATTTCAGCCTGAACCAGAGCGGTGAGGAATGGGACGCGGTAGGGCGCGCCCGCAATCTGGCGGCCTATGTCCCCGCCGACTTTCCCAATCCTCAACTGGAGTTGCTGATCCTCCTGCCTAAGGCCGCCTGAGCAGTACGCGGCTAATTCCGGGAGAGTAGCGATGCCGGTAAAGAAGCGGCCCAAGGGTTCCTTAAGTTTGTCTCAGGTCTCGGCCTTTCGGCTGCGACGACACCATCTGGCGGGCACGTCTCAGACTGGCCTCGCCGGAATCTGCCGCAATGTTTGCGGAATTCAGGCTCAGGTGATGGGCGCCGCGCAGATGGCTCTGTGGACGCGGAAGCGCGATTTGACACGCGCCGAGCTCCATTCGGAGCTGTGGGAACGGCGGACTCTGGTCAAGACGTCCTGCATGCGCGGGACGCTTCATTTGCTGGCCGGCGCGGATTTCCCCGTCTACATCAAAGCGCTTCACGCCGGCCGCTGGCGTCAGGAGCTCGGGATCATGACCCGCTACGCGGTCACTGCAGACGAAGCCGGCCGCGTGACGCGCGCCGTGGTTGAGGAGCTCGGTGGCGGTCCGTTGGGCCGCCGCGAGCTGACCGAACGGGCCTTGTCGCGCAGCAACGTGAGCAAGAAAGCCAGGACATTTTTTGAACGTCGATGGTGGGGTGTGGTCCGGCAAGCGCTGGTGGAGGGATTGGTCTGCTACGGACCCGATCAGGGAAAGGAAGTCGCGATGGTCCGTTCGGACCGTTGGCTGCCGAAAGCTGAGGACGTGCCGGAAGAAGAAGCGCAGCGCGTTCTGCTGAGGCGGTACCTGAGTGCGTACGGTCCGGCTACGGTCCGTGATTTCGCCCACTGGGCGGGAATCGCCATGCCCGAGGCGAAGGCCATCTGGACGCTGCTCGCAGACGAAATGGTGGACCTCGACGGCGAAGCAGGATCGATCCTCCAGGTCGACTGCGATCACCTGGCGAACGCCGGTTCGGGCGAGCAGGTTCTGAGGCTCCTGCCGAGCTTCGACCCCTACCTGCTGGCCCATGCCGAAAAGGGTCATCTGGTAGACCGGCGCTACTACAAGCGGGTCTACCGCAATCAAGGATGGATTTCGCCGGTGGTGCTGCTCAATGGCCGCGTGATCGGAGTCTGGTCTCACGAGCGCCAAGGTAATCGATTGCTAGTCATGGTCGAGCTGTTTGAGAACTCGTCCAAGAGCGTGCGCGCCAAGATCGAAGAAGAAGCCGTCGGCCTGGGAGAGTTCCTGGACGCTTCCCCAGAACTCCAGTTGAGCTGACCGCCTACACTTTCACGCAGGATCGTGTCAGAATGGCCTGTAGCACGCTGTTGCTCGAAGGAGCATGCCATGAACCATTCTGGCCGACTATTCGTCTTCCTGCTACTTGCTGCCTCAACCATCATCGCTGGCGCCCCTCTTTTCCACGCGCGCAGTTTGCGACCCGCGTCGTACGCGGCGCAAAGCCGCGAACCCTGGTCGCATGACGAAGTGGTGACGCCGGAGGAGCTCGTCAAGGAGCTTTCCAACCCGGGGTCGCAGCGGCCCACGGTGGTGTGCGCCGGCGTCGAGTTTCTCTACGAAGGTGCGCATGTGCCCGGCGCACTTTATCTCGGGCCAGGGCGCGAACCCAAAGGGATCGAGGACCTGACCCGCTGGGCGCATGGCGTTCCGCGCGACAAAGAAGTGGCGCTCTACTGCGGCTGCTGTCCATGGACCCAATGTCCGAACATTCGTCCCGCCTATCGCGCCTTGCACGCCCTCGGCTTCCAGCACTTGAAGGTCGTTGAAATCGACCAGGATTTTGCGCACGACTGGGTGGCCAAGGGGTATCCGGTGGAAAAGGGCAAGTAGCGCCTTTCGACGCACTCTCCGGCCACCTTGAATTCACGGCGCGAGCAGAGCGGACCCAGGGCGTTCAGGCTGAAATGAAGCCGAAGTTCATGGCCGCTTGCTTATTGTCGAGGCATCGCTGGTAATAGGCGAGCACGTCCTTAGTGAGAGCGTCCACATTCGGATTTCTGGCCAAAATCCCGAGCTCCGTGGCCGCAAACACCTTGTCTTTCGTGACCCCGGAAGCGACGCAGAACGAAACCGCACCCACCGCATTGGCCGCAAAGATTCCCGAGAGGGCTCGCCAGAGGGTGAATCCATCCGGTCGCCAGGGGACTCGACGTTCGAGGTCTTGCACGTACGCCAGGAGGTTGGCGAAAGCCTTGTCCGGTGAGGTGATTCGCGCGAGAACGTCCGGCAGAGTCTCCTTGGTTGCGAGTTGCGCGTTGGTGCGCTTCAGGTCAGCGATCTCCTTCCACACAGGCTTGAAGAAAGCGCCGGCATAAAGCAAAGTGTTTCCTGGTGCGGCGCGAATCCGATCGCGAACGGTGGGGTTCTGTTGCAGGAAGGCGAGGAAAGTCTTGGTCGGCGGTTGCAGAGGCATCTCTTCCTCTTCGACGAGCTGACTCGAGGCGATATGCTCGGGCTGCTTCGGGGTAAATCGCAAACGGCACGTCCCTCGCCAACGCGTTCGTATGGCGCGCCGTCCGCGGGCCTTTGGGGCCCCTCCGATTAGGCCTCAGGTTGTAAGAGTGAGTCAAGCGGGAATCAATGTGGAATTGATTGCCCCTGCACGGCAAACCGGCGACCGGAATCTTGCCGACCTTACCCCTTCGGAAAATGGCCGTGCAGGATCGGCCACGCCTGTGTAGAATACCGCGAGGCGGAGCGGGCCTGAGGCTGCCCTCCCCGACAACTCAGTAAGGAGCGTGACATGCCAAAGTATGTGATTGAGCGGGAGATTCGGGGTGTCGGCAAACTATCGCCTGCTGACTTGCAGGCTATCTCCCAGAAGTCGTGCAGCGTCATCGGCAAGCTGGGCCCTCAGATCCAGTGGATTCACAGTTACGTGACCGACGACAAGATTTATTGCGTCTACATCGCGCCCAATGAGGAGATGGTGCGTGAGCACGCACGACAGGGCGGATTCCCCGCCAACCGCATTTCAGAAGTGAAGTCGGTGATCGACCCTACGACGGCGGAGGGCTAGCCTGTCGAATTGTCGACGGTTGACGGTCTGTGACCGGCGGCTTTGCAGGCACACGCGACCGGCGGCCATCGGCGCTACGAGAGCTTACTCAACAAGGAGGAGAATTATGGCAGGAACCGTGAAACCCATTCCTGAGGGCTATCACACGGCGACGCCGTACTTGATCGTCAAAGGTGCGGCCGACGCCATCGAGTTCTACAAGAAGGCTTTTGGGGCGACGGAGTTGCTCCGCATGGGGGAACCTGGCGGGAGAATCGGGCACGCTGAGATCAAGATCGGCGACTCGACGATCATGCTGGCGGACGAATTCCCGGAGATGGGCGCGCTCAGCCCCCAGTCGATCGGCGGCTCGCCGGTGAGTATCCTTCTCTACGTCGAGGACGTGGACCGCGTGTTCAACCAGGCCGTCGCAGCCGGGGCGAAAGTCACGAGGCCGGTGAAGGACCAGTTCTACGGCGATCGCATGGGCGGCTTGATCGACCCGTATGGACACCAGTGGTACGTCGCCACTCATGTCGAAGACGTAGCGCCTGAAGAATTACACAAGCGTGCTGCCGCCGCTCATGGTGAGTCGTGAAGCGGTCGCAACGGGGCCTATTCTCCTCAGAGCTAAGGTGACCGATGTCTAATGGACATCACCGGCCCCGTGGACGGCCGGGCCAGCATTCTACGCAGCCCACCGGAACCTCCAATGCGCGCCCACCCCAGCCCCAGGGTTCGGGGGTGGACGGCTGGCCGCGCAATATTACGTGGTCGGAGTTCCCGGAAGTGGACTCTGGTGAGGGCGATGAACTGGCGCAGATCAAGCCCGACATCCTGATGCCGGAGGGTCGGATAAACGTCGTCCACGAAGGCGCGACGGTCCGCCTCGAAGCGTCGTTCAGGGCGCGCCTCGTCATCACGCGCAGCCAGAGTTGGGTAGTGCGTGGACAACAAACGGACGCGTTGCTCCACCACGAACAGGGTCACTATGACATTGCGGGACTGGATGCGCGAGCCTTTGTGCGCGATTTGCGCGCTCTGCGTGCCTCGAATGCCCGTGACCTGCAACAACTTGTGACTTCTACTTTGTCCAACCACCAGGCCCACCTCGATCGGCTGGAAGCTCAGTATGACACCGATACGCGCAACGGCCGGAATCAGGGCGAACAGGCCCGTTGGGACGGACTGATCAGTGCCGCCACGACCAATGGGACCGACCTGCCGTGAGCGTCCACTCTAAACGAAGGGAGCTGTGAAGCATGGGCTATACCCAAGAGAACCGACTCATCGCCGTCGAGGTCGACGGGCTCGACAAGGACGCGTTGCTGTTGCAGGGACTCACCGGACACGAGGGCATCTCGCGCCTTTTCAGCTTTCACCTCGACATGCTCTCGGAGAATTTCTCCATCAATTTCAATGATATTGTCGGCAAGAAGGTCACCGTGAAGATCCGGCTTGCGGACGGCTCGAGCTACCGCTACATCAACGGGTACGTCAGCCGCTTCGGACAAAGCGGCAGTGATCTGAACTTCGCGCACTATCGAGCCGAGGTCGTGCCTCGGCTATGGTTTCTCACCCGGAATGCCAACTGTCGCATCTTTCAGAACAAGAACGTGCCCGACACCATCAAGCAGGTGTTCGAGGCTGCCGGCTTCACCACCGATGACTATCGGTTGTCGCTTCAGGAAACCTATGAAACGCTCGAGTATTGCGTGCAATATCGCGAGACCGACTTCAATTTCGTGTCCCGCTTGATGGAACAAAACGGAATTTTCTATTTCTTCGAGCACGGTGAGGAGGGAAAGCACGTTTTGGTCCTCGGTGACAAGCCGAGCGTCCACCAGCCGTGTCCCTTCCAGGAAAAAATGCGGTTCGACGCGATGGCCGGGGGTCCCGAAGAGGAAGACGTGGTGACCTCCTGGATCACCGAGGCGGAGCTGCACACCGGCAAGTATTCGCTCTCCGACTACAACTTTAAAAAACCCAACTTGGACTTGAAAGTCAACGACCCGACCGTTATCAAGGTTGGCGGCAACAGCCAGTACGAGATCTACGACTATCCCGGCGATTATCAATTGAAGGAACCGGGTCGGGCGATCGTCAAAATTCGCATGCAGGAACAGGAGGCCCAGTACAAGGTATCGAGCGGCATGAGCGTCTGCCGGGTCTTTACAACCGGCCACAAATTCGATCTTGAGGAGTACTATCGTGACGATGTTAACACCTCTTACGTACTGACGGAGGTCGAGCACCGCGCTTCGGTAGGGGGAAGCTACATCGCCGGAGGAAGCGCCGGCGAGACGTATAGCAACCAGTTCACCTGCATGCAGGCCGACGTTCCGTTTCGTCCGCCGCGCACCACCCTTAAGCCCTTTGTCCAAGGGCCTCAGACGGCGAAGGTGGTTGGAGCATCGGGCGAGGAGATCTACGTGGACGAATTCGGGCGCGTCAAGGTACAGTTCTACTGGGACCGCTTGGGAAAGAATGATGAGAATAGTTCCTGCTGGATCCGGGTCTCGCAGATCATTGCCGGCGGTGGCTGGGGCGCCATGTTTATCCCGCGCATCGGGCAGGAGGTGATCGTCGACTTTTTGGAGGGCGATCCCGATCGGCCGATCATTACGGGGCGCGTCTACAACGCCGTGCAGGTCACGCCAGGTAAACTTCCCGATAAGAAGAACATCTCCGGCATCCGATCACAGAGTACGATAGGGGGAGGAGACCATGGCGCCAATGTGTTAACGTTTGACGACTCCAAGGGTGCGGAGGTGTTTTATATGCGCGCCCAAAAGGATATGGCGACGCGCGTCGAGCACAACGACGACCTGAAGGTCGGCAACGACCAGACGGAGGACATCGGGCACGACCGGACGACCACCATCCATCACGACAAGACGCTGAACGTGTTGAACAATCGTACTTCCACGATCAGCGCCTCGGACAGCGAGACGGTGGGCAAAGACCAAAGCGTTACCATCGGCACGAGTCAGAGCAACACCATCGGTACCAGTCAGAGCAATACCATCGGCACGAGCCAGACCAACACCATCGGTACGAGCCAGACCAACACTATTGGCGCGAGCCAGACTACTTCCATCGCCGCGAGCAAGACGGAGACGGTCGGTGGGAGCCAGACGGCCACCATCGGCGGCGCTGAGAACCACACGGTAGGAGGCGCGCTCATGCTCACTTGCGGAGGGGCTATGGAGGTCACCGTGGGTGGCGTGACCATGGTCACGTCAGGGGGCCCCATCATGATCACGGCGCCGGTTGTGCTCATCAACGGCGTACTGGTGGTTACACAGTCCATCGTTTCGCCCATCTACAGTCCGGGTCTCGGGAATCTCATTTAGCACGAGCGGAGTGTGGCTATGGAGCAAGCGGCACAGACGATCCAAGCGCGACTGAGCGATGAGAATGAACAGGTGCGGCTGGCAGCCCTGGGTGATTTGATGAAGCCCGAGGCCGAGCCGGCGCAGGTGGTCGAGAATGTCGTCGCCTGTCTGGACCACTCGAACGGGAAGGTGCGTCAACTCGCCGTGGTGGTGCTCGGCCAAGTCGCGGCTCAAGGGGAATCGGGGAAGCACGCTGTCCCGGGGCTGGCCCGGGGGCTGGATGAAGCACAGCCTAAGTCCGTGCGGATGCTTGCCGCCTCGGGCCTGGCTCGCGCCGGGCCGGAGGCGGCTCCCGCCGTCGAACCTCTCTGCCGCGCGCTCGCGAGCAAGGACAAAAGTGTGCGCTCCGCTGCCTCCTTAGCGCTGGGGAAAATTGGCGCCCCTGCTGTACCCTGGCTTCGTCGTATGCTGCGGGTCAGCGATCCCATAGTGATAGCTGCCGCGATTGATGCCCTCGGTCTGGTGGGGAAGCCCGCCAAAGATGCGGTGGAGGACCTTCGGAACTTGCGGACCAGCCCGGACCCGAAGGTTCAGCAGGCCTGCGACTCGGCGCTGGAGAAAATCGGTGGTGAGCCGCCCAAGGGCTAGCCCAGCTCAGGGCGGTCGCCGCTCATGGGCGGTAGGCTAGCGTTCAAGAACTGACTGTCGACAGCTGGGGACGCCCGATCGACCTCGGAATCCTTACCCGCCGCCCGACCCTTTCGCCCGCTGTGACGTAACAACCTGCCTCGTCTCTGGTATACTAGCTCTGGCCAGCGCTTTTCGAGCGCGCCCGGCCCCGCCAATTTATCTCGTCAGGAGAGAGCACGGGCCGTCCGAACCAGGCTTTTGGGGGAGGCGTTGGTTTCGTGGAACTGATGCTGGAAATCAAGTCGGGCTCTTTGGCTGGTAAAGTCATTCCAGTGCGCGCCGGTCAGGTGCTCACCGTTGGGCGTACACAACGTGCTAACTTCCCCATCCCCCAGGACACCTATCTCTCCGGCGTCCACTTCTCTGTCGAATGCGGAAAGGAATCATGCCGCCTGATTGACCGCAAGAGCGCCAATGGAACGTTTGTGAACGGCGCCAAAGTGACGGAAGTGGCGGTTCAGAACGGGGATGTGGTTTTCGCCGGGAAGACCACCTTTGGGATCTTGATCGTTGATTCGGCTCCGGGTCCTGCGCCCGCGCCAACTCCAGTTCGGGAATCCGTCCCCGCTAAAGCGGCAGCCTCGCCGTCGTCGTCGGCGATGCCGTCACCGTCTGCCACCCTTCGGTCCGAGGTTGCGCAGAAGGCGCGGCCCACACTGATTCCGCCAGCGCCCCCTGCACGAGCCGCTGTCCCCGCGCCTCCGCCGGTTCGGCCGGCGCAACGTCTGCTCACTGTCGGACACTGGACGTTCGGCAGCGTGCCCGAAGGCTGGGAGGTCGTGGAAGGATTCGGCGTTCGTCGTATGGGCAAAGGTGTGTTCCCCAGTGAGGCGATGGTGAGTGAGGAGCGGCTCCGCGCCGGCGCGACTTTCGACCACTATGTCGCCGGACAACTCGACTTGGTCCGGCTGCTCGTGTCCCAGCCGCAGATCGAGCCGGCGGGACCCGCACCGGTCAACGGCGTCGAGGAGAGCAAGACCTTCGTGGTCCGCTATCGCACCGATGATGGCCGGCGCTTCCTCCAGCGCCAGATTTTTGTGCGCCAAGCCCAGCTCGCTGGAGCGCTGGCACTCACCACGCTGGAGAGTGAATTGCCGGGTCTCGAGCCAGTCTTCGAATTGATCGTTCGAGGGATTCGGTTCCAAGCGTCGTAAAGGCAAGGAGCAGCGGGTCGCGGCCACAGCCAATCCTGAAGCGACGGTCCTTGACGCTGAATCCGTGATAGCATCAGTGTTTGCATCACCAGCTCGGTGATGAGGACTTGGTGCTGCAGTTGTTGAAGCGGTTTTGATGCCGACATCGTTGACCAAAGCCGGGCGTTATCAAATCGTACGCGAGTTGGGCCGCGGCGCCATGGGCGTCGTCTACGAGGGATTCGATCCCGTGATCGGCCGCACCGTCGCCATCAAGACCATGCTGCTCGAAGGCCTTTCGCCGAGTGAGTACGAAGAATACCAGAAGCGCTTCCAACGCGAGGCCCAGGCTGCCGGCGTGCTCTCTCATCCCAACATCGTCACCGTCCACGACTTCGGCGAGGACAACGGCGTGCTCTATCTGGCGATGGAGTTCCTGAGAGGCATGTCGCTGCAGGACCTCCTCGGTCGCGGCAAGGTTCTCCCTATCGAAGGCATCATCCGGCTCTACGACCAGGTTTGCAGTGCTCTTGACCAGGCCCATGCCCACCAGATCGTGCACCGCGACATGAAGCCCGCCAACATCATGATCCTGGAAAACGGGGTGGTGAAGGTGACCGACTTCGGAATCGCTCGCGTGCTCTCTGCCGGCACCGGCATGACTCGCGTCGGCCAAGTGGTGGGTACGCCGAGCTATATGTCGCCGGAGCAGGTTCGCGGACTGCCCGTGGACGGTCGCTCGGACATCTTTTCGTTGGGCGTCATCCTTTATCTGCTGCTCACCGGCCAAAAGCCATTTGATGGGCCGAGTCTGACCACGGTGATCTACAAAATTGTGAATGAAGAGCCGGCGCCGCTCTCCTCCTTGGACCCGGCCATCCATCCCAACCTCGGCGCTATCGTTGCCAAGGCGCTCGCCAAGGATCCCAATCGGCGGTATCAGACCTGTGGGGCGCTGGCTGCTGACTTGAGGAATTACAAGACGCTGGGACAGCCAGGGAACGGCAGTACGACAGGCTCAGAGACAACTGCGCCAGCAGCGCGAGCGGCTGGATCCGCGCTGGCGCCAGGTGCGACCAAGCCCGTGGAGCTCCCACGCGCGGCCGCGTCCCAAATCGAAGCCAGAGTTGCGCAACAGGCAGCTTCGACCGCAGAAGCCGCGACGCCCGCGCCTCGCCGGTCTTCGATGACGCTCGCGATTCTTGCGGTAGGCACCCTAGGTTTGGTGGCAGCCTTTGGGGGTTATTTCCTCCGCGGGTATCATACCTCACAGGGTGCGCCTCAGAATGCGGCGCCAACGAGCGCGCCCGCGGCGGGAGCGCCGGTGCCGTCCACGGCTGCGCCTGCACCCGTAACGCCTACCCTGGCCCCAACCTCGACCGCAACTCAGCCGACATCCGCCCCGCAGCTTCCGACGGCTGAAGCCACGCCGCCGCCGACTAAGGCTGGGGAGGCCCCCCTGAAGCGCGCGCCAGTTCGTACCGAGGCATCCAGTGGCGCTGGTCGCGAGACCCGCCCGTCCAGCCGCACCTCGCAAAAAGCGGGAGCCGCGAGCGAGACGAAACCGCCAGAGGCCAAGGCTGAAACCGCTCCGGCACCCCAGCCTCCTTCCTCGCCGGTTGTGTCGGCGTCCGCGACCAGCCAAGTCATCATCGAGACCAAGCCGCCCGGCTTCGACGTGTTCATTGATGGCAAGAATTACGGCCGCTCGGACCAGCCGGTGGTGGCGAACATCACTCCCGGCCAGCACGTTCTCTCAATCCGCCAGAATGGTGTCGAGGTCTATACCAAGACCTTCACGCAAACCACGGAAGCGCACTCCATGACGGTCACGCCGCCTCATTAGCCCAGTCGGGTAGCTTGACCGTTGGACCGTCACTATTCCCCACCCACTGCTTTTTCTTGACGAGGCGGAGCGGTCAGCTTGATA
Source organism: Terriglobia bacterium (assembly GCA_035945295.1). GTDB lineage: Bacteria > Acidobacteriota > Terriglobia > UBA7540 > UBA7540 > QHZK01. The sequence continues at coordinate 75,196 of DASZAI010000048.1, forward strand.
CTAGCCTCCAGTCGCAACTGGATTGCACTGGTTGGCGGACTGGTACTTAGCCATGAGCACTTGGCGGGTTCAATTCGTCCGGCAGCAATCGGGAGCCATGCTTGCTCTCGTGTTGCTGCTCGTCTTAGCCACCGCTCGACCACTGGTGGCGGCGGAGGGACCCTACTTTCTTACCTACGACCATCACCTGGAGGACCCCGGCGATCTCGAAGTCTCCTTCAGCCCGGTGTTCGGCTTTCCGCGAACCGTCAGCCGATTCGCGGGAGCGTCGACGGAATTTGAATACGGCGCATCCCGCTGGTGGACGACCGAGTTCTACCTTGATGGCCAGACAACATGGCGTGACGCCACCGTCTTCACGGGCTTCCGTTGGGAAAACCGGTTCCGTCCCTTGCAAGGCGAGCACTGGATCAATCCTGTTCTATACGTGGAATTCGAGAACATTAATGGAGCCGACAAGAGCCTGCTCGAGGTCGTTGGCCACGACACGGAGGAGGATTTCGTTGCCCCGGCCGGCCTGGCCAGAGTGGTAAAGGAGCGGGAAATCGAGACGAAGCTCATCCTGTCCAGCGATTTCAAGCGGTGGAACATTTCGGAGAATTTCATTGCGGAGAAGAACCTGACCAACGTCCCGTGGGAGTTCGGCTATACCATGGGTGTCAGCCGCCCTCTTGGTTTCGCGGCCTCACCTCTGGCCTGTAATTTCTGCCGGAAAAATTTCTCCGTCGGCGCTGAACTGTACGGCGGGCTTGGGGATCGCTACGAATTCGGATTCCACCGCACGTCGCAATATGCAGGACCGCTGATGACCTGGGCGCTGAGCAACGGAACTACCTTCAAGTTTTCGCCCATGTTTGGGATGACCCGGGACAGTCATCGCGCCCTCCTCCGCTTCAGCGTTTCCTACGAAATTGAACGCTTCGACCGGCGCGTCCAATGGCTATTCCGGTGACCGGGGATCGATCCAGTGGAAGACGCGCTCCAAAAGTGTTGTTATACCTTTCCTACCGTGGTAAACTCCTCTACCGCACCTGTATGAAAAACTGTCCCGTCTGTCATTCAACCTATCCAAGGGATTTCTCGCTTTGTCCGCGGGATGGGGCGAAGCTTGTCGAGGTCGGTGTCTGGACCGAAGGGACGCTGGTGCGCGGCAAGTACCGCATCCTTGACAAGCTCGGCGAAGGCGGCATGGCCGCCGTCTATAAGGCCTTGCACATCCGCTTCGACGAATTCCGCGCGCTCAAAGTGATCAGCACCGACCTCTCGAATGACCCATCGTTCATCAAGCGGCTGCAGCAGGAAGCCGTGGTGACGCGCCGGCTACAACATCCCAACGCGGTGCGCGTCGAAGACATCGACGAGGCTGAGGATGGACGGCCTTTCATCGTCATGGAGTACATCGAGGGGCGCTGCCTCAAGGACGTGATTGAGGAGGCGCCGCTGCCCGTCGACCGCACCTGCCGCATCGTCAAGCAGGTGGCTTCCGCGCTGGATGCGGCGCACTCGCTCGGGATCCTCCATCGCGATATCAAGCCCGCCAACATCGTTCTCGTCGACACCCTCCAGGGCGAAGAAGCCAAGGTCCTCGACTTCGGCATCGCTAAGGTCAAGGAAGCCAATTTGGGCGAGACGGCGGAAATGACCCTGACGGGGAAGGGTCGGGTGGTCGGCACGGCGGCCTACATGTCACCCGAGCAGGCGATAGGGATGCGCGGCGACGAACTCGACGGCCGCTCTGACCTCTATTCGCTGGGCGTCGTCATGTATCAGATGCTGGTGGGCGAGCTGCCGCTCAAGGCGGAATCGGAAGTCACTATGCTGATGGCCCACATTCAGCGCCCGCCTGACCCCATCCTTCCGCTGCGGCCCGACCTTCCGAAGTTTATCGCCGACTTGGTGATGAGCCTGCTCGAGAAGAAGCGCGATTTGCGTCCGGCAAACGGACGTGCACTGATCGAGCAGATCGAACGTTGGGAAAGGGGAGAGGTCGGCGCGGCACCCGTGGCGCAATCAGTGGCCCCATCGCCAGACCAGACTATCCTTTACCGCGAAGCCTTCTCAGAGGGAGCTCCGCGTGCGGCGGAAGCTGTCGGCGAAAAAGAATCGACGAGGAAGCTTTCAGGCTTTCCCGGCATGCCTGCCAGTCCCGCCGGGCCATGGGGATTACCGGCGGAAGCTGCCCCGCCGACTGCCTCCCCGAGCGCCGCGGAGCGTTATTCTGAAGTCGAGGCCACGATGCTGGCGTCCAGCTTGGGCGTGAGTGAAACCGAAACGCGTCTTCGAGAGAGCGCCGTGCCACTCGTCCCGACATCGAGCCTACCTGAGTCTTATCCTGAGGATGAAGCGACGATGCTTGCCGCCGGGCTGGGAGGAAGCGCGGCTGAGACGGGTCCGCCGCGGCCGATTCCGCCCGTCCAGCCGAATTCCGCTGCTGAGTTTGGTGGCGGCGCTTCCGAGCCCTACTCTGACGCCGGAGCTACGATGCTTGCCTCCGGATTTGGAGCGGGCGAGCCCAGTCGTGAGACGTCGCCAGGGAGTTCTGCTACACCACCCGGAGGCGTCTCGGAAGGGTTCTCCGGAGGCGGAACCACAATGTTCGCTTCGGGCTTCGACACCGCAAATCAGCACGAACCTGCGCCCTCGTATGGCTCTGTTGAGGGTGCCTCAAACCCTGCGGACTCCTATCCGGCGGGCGAGGCAACGATGCTCGCTCAGAGTCTTATGGGAGAACCGCTGCGCCACGAGCGTGCGCCAGCGCGAGGGTTCGAAGCCGCGCCGGAAGGCGGGTTTGAGGGGGCACCGGACCATGAACTGGCATCGCCAGCCGCGAGCGGCTTCGGTCCGGAGAGCGGCTTCCCTGGCAGTGATGCCACGCGCTTGGCCTCGGGTGGGGCTCTGCCCTGGGAGTCTGTTGCTCCACCTGTAGAACCACCTCAGGTACCGTCCGCGACGGGCGCCGGCTGGACGGAGGCAGCGCCCACGCCAGCAACTCCTATACATGAAGATCAGCCACCCCAGCCTGTCGAGCCGCTACCGCCCGTCCCACGCAAGGCTGGCTGGGCGGTGTGGGCTGCCGTGCCGTTGGTCGCCATCGTGCTCGGAGTTGGCGCTTGGTATTTTCTGACGCACACGGGAGGATCGCAGACTGGCGCTCCGCCGGTGACCTCATCGCCCCCGGCTGAGACACCCACCGCGCCGTCTGCCAATTCAGGAGCGGTACAGCAACCAGCGACGCAACCTGCTTCTGGGACTGCCGCGCCAGCCGGCGGCGCCCCAGCGGACAACGCCGCAGCCGGAGCGGGCGCGAAGCCCGAAGAATCCAAACCGGTCGAGAAAAAGCCCGTCGACACGCGGGCCGTCCAAGCCTTGAAGGCAGAGGGCGACCTGGATTATGACAAGGGTCAATATGACGACGCCATTCGCGCCTATCGCAAGGGTTTGGCATTAGACCCGGGCAACAGGGTGCTCACTCAGGAGATCAATCGAGCGAGGAAGGCCAAACAGACAGAAGAGAAGCTGCTGCGTTAGGGATTCGTTCGACCTGATGGGGGTAATCTCTGGTCCGGGGGAGTGTCGGGCGGCGGCTTCGGGTTCAGGGACCTGCCCGCCGGGAGCCGGCTCCGGCTCGGTCACAACACCGCAGACAATTCTTTGGGGGACAAACCGACCATGAACGCGAAACCTCTCGCTGCTCTTTTGCGCTCGCGTCGCCGCTTGCGCGTTCACGGTTGGGGTGCGATCGTCGTGGCCTTGCTTCTTGGTGCCCTGTTGGCGGGACCCGTGGCGCTCGGGCAGAAAACCGAGAAGCTCTCTCTTGAGGATGTCGTCAAGCTGCTCAAGGGCTTTGTACAGCCCGATCGGGTTGCGGTCATTGCCAAGAATCGTGGCGTGAACTTCCGGGTGACGGATGACACGGAAAAGTTACTTCGCGAGGCCGGCGCGAACGACAATTTAGTCTCCACGCTCAAGGACCTCGCGCCCAAACCTACGGCTCCTGTCCTCGTGGTCCATTCGACGCCCGGCCACGCCCAGGTGTATATCGACGACGTGCCTATTGGGACCACCAGCCCTGAGGGGCTGCTCAAGTTGCCGACGCTCAGCCCCGGAGACCACAAAGTCCGCCTCTCACTCGAGAGCTTCAGCGACTATGAAGTGGTTGCCAAGCTCGTGCCAGGTGAGACGACTACGCTCGACGCGAAGCTCGCGGCTGCGCCCTCGGTGCCGGCGAAACCCGCCACTCCTCCGGACAAGAAGGCTGGCGGATCAAATGGCGCCGCGTCGGTGCCGAAAGACAAGCTGAAAACCTTTGACGGCACGGTCGAGAATCGCAAGTCGAAGTTTGTCCTCGTAGTGAAGGAGACGCTGCGGAAAAAGGTCTATCAGGTGGAGCCACAATCCATGTTTTCGAGCTTCGCCGATCAGAGAGTGAGAGTCACGGGGAGCAAGAACGGTGATGTGATCACGGCTCAGTCAGTTGAGCCGCACTAGGCTCTGACCAGAGGTTGCGCGGTCGCTGAGATCCGATCGGCAATCGGGCCCGCGTCGCAAGAGTTTGCTGTAGCGCTGATGTAGATTGTGGTCCGCTCGACGCCAGAGGCGAGTGGGCCCGATCGAGGTTCGGCGTGTCCCACCTCCGCGCGGACGGAGCGTCCTGCTCCGTTCTACTCACAACTTGTCGAGATGCGAAGTGTGGCATGAAGCGCATGACCCTTTGGGTTGTTACCTGCTCGGCGCGTCGGTGCTTACGCCTGCTCAGCGCGCTGTGCGTCGCGCCCCGACTCACGCCGGTTTCGATACTGGCGAATCGGTCGCGGCGCCCACGCTGCGCCCTCGTATCTCCACGAAGCCATTCGACCGTGACCAAGTGCAGCGCGAAGCGGACGAACTGGTCAGCCTCGCGAGGTCCGTCGCCAGGGACGCCGGGCAGGCGCAGAAGGGTGTGCGGCCTAAGGGTTTGAGCGCGAACCTGAGGAAAATCGAGCGGCTTGCGAAACAGTTGCGCCGTGAACTCCGGATATGAGCGGCGTGATCCTTCTCAGTCGCTTCGGTATACGCCGACATCAGCGCTGCTTCGGGCCGATTGCGTTATGAGACGCGCAAACCGGCGCGTCTCCCGACCACGCTCTCCGGACGCCCGGCGTACTTATGCCGGCACTTATCGAGGCGGGTATTGATGGTGCCCTTACTCGGGGTTTTCCTTGGCTGAGTTCCGCTTTGGACGGTATTGTAACCTGCCGTTTGTTTCTCCACAATCTCCATCATGAACTCCATCATGAACTCAAGCAAGAATCTGGAGCTAGCTCTTACCTTCCTATGCGGCCTCGTCGTGAGCGGCGCCTGCAGTTGGGCTTATGTTCGCTTCCTCAGAGCGACAATCAGATTCTACGAGCAGTATATCCAAGAGCGGATCGACCAGCAGCTCGCGCAGATGAAAAGGCCCGGAGTCCTGGGGACGCGTGCCTGAGATCCAGCACCGGCCGAGGGGGTGGTCGAGACATTTCGAATGATGCGTCGCGCCTTTGCGGTGTCACCTGATTCCACGCAGGGAGGAAGGTTGCCGCGAGCGCCGGCCCTTGATGGCGTGTTATCAGGCCATCTGAGGGGTGTTATCTCGACGCGGGTCACAACGACGCAGGTCCGCATCTACCGCCAGGTTAACATTTCTTATTCGCCACGACGAAGCGTGAAAATCGCTGTGCGCCTTCCGTGCGGAATCGGTAGGCTGACCGGCTACTTTCGGCAGTTTATTCTCCACGAAACGTGCGACAATGCCCTGGGCCACCTCAACATGGTCCATGATTTGGGAGGGGTGCATGTCCAAAATCTCGAGGAGAAAGTTTTTCAGAAACGCGGCGGCGAACGCCGCGATGGCAGGTTTGCTATCGGCGGGTGGACGAGTACTTCGCGCTAATCCCCTCGGTCTGCCGATCGGATGTCAGACATGGCCGGTCAGAAAAATGATCGCCACGGACTTCCCCGGCACGATCAAGCAGCTCGCCGCCGCAGGATTTCAGTCGGTTGAGCTGTGCTCCCCAGTAGGATACGCCGACTCCGGATTCGCCGGCCTCGCCAAATACTCGGGGGCGGAGTTGCGGAAGATCCTGGGCGATGCCGGCGTCACCTGTGTGAGTTCCCACTTCGGCATCGAGGAGCTCCGGAAGGATCAGGCACGAAGCATCACTTGGGCGAAGGACGTCGGCCTGACGCAGATGATGGTGCCCAGCCTCGATGGACCGCGGCACCCGACGATGGACGACGTGAAGCGCGCCGCCGACGAGTACAACAAAATGGGCGAAAAGGCGGCGCAGGCTGGCATTCAGCAGGGCCTTCATAATGAGGACTTTGAGCTCACCATGGTCGATGGCCAGCGCACGTACGACTTATTGTTTGGCCTTCTCGATCCCAAATTGGTTAAGTTCCAGTTCCAGGTCTCCACGATCAGCCAAGGGTACGACGCGGCCGCGTACTTCACCAAGTATCCGGGCCGCTTCGTTTCGATGCACGTGCAAGGCTGGTCATCGAAGGCCAGAAAAATAGTGCCTGTGGGTCAGGGCACTCTCGACTGGAAGAAAATCTTTACGGCGGCGAAAACGGGAGGTATCAAGAATTACTTTGTCGAGATGAGCCTGGAGATGATGAAGGCTAGCGTTCCGTACCTGCGCAGTCTACAGGTGTAAGAGCCGTAGGCTTTCAGCATGTCTTGCCGCAGGACCTGCTCGGCATGCGTTCAATCCCGCCGGAGCGGCGTCCACAACCCCGAATGAGTGACGACGAGGATGCCACGGGCGCGCTGACGCCCTAGCGTCGTTGTCCGCGAGCTTTCGTGCAGCAGGTTATTCAAGTCGCCACGCGTGGCGCGCAGCGCGGGTGCGATTCCAACCAAGGGCGCGGTCAAGACAGCGACGCTCAAAGCGTAGCCGAAGACGCGCCAGTCGAAATGAAAGTCCAGGATGAAGCGCAGGAGAGACCCGGCACCACGCTGATCTGCCCAAGGCCGAGTCGCGATAGAAGCTCCTATTCTCACTCCTGAACAAGCGTACTCAATATTGCTCAACCTGAAAGAGCCGGAACGTACTTTGACGCTTCTGGCCGCTGGTACGGGTCTGCGTATCTCGAAGTGTCTGGGGTGCAATGCATGGCCGCCGCAGGGGCGATGCTTACTGCAATTCTCAGCCGTACTGCGGACAGAAGCGGACTGAGAGCAGATTCACGCAAGAATCACTGCGAGTTAAATAACTCGCAATCAAGTATTTCGACGAAGCCTTCAGAGAGGCCCCTCCGAGTGCGGACTGACAGCGGACTGGGTCGTGGCAGATGATTCCGTCAGAGTCCGCATAATCCGAAGCAGAATCTGCGGGGACGTGGGAAGGCTCCGGAAGGAGTGTGCCCAGCGCTTGAGGCCACGCTTCAGTCGGGACGCCGCCCGTGCTGAGACCTTGGATGACGTACGTCACCTTTTGAAAATGGCACGGCGAATGTCGACTTTGAAAGAGGGATGGTCTCGGTTCCCGGTGATGTTGAGGGGCAAAACCGTTCCCGCTCCCTTCTTCTCGAAGAGCGGATCGATGGCCTTGAGCAGGAAGGACTTGATCCCAGTGGTCGTCTGGGAGACTTTAGCCTGCAAACGCAGCGCGCCATGAAAATCGAGTTGCTCACTCTTCAGTCCGTAGCTGCCGTGCAAGCCGACCCATGCGCCCGGAACGGTGAAGGTCAGCTCTGGAAACGTCATCACGGCGTTCTGCAGCCTGAAGTGACCCTTGAAGTTCGAGGCTGTGGTCTCGTCTTCTGGAGCGTTCTTCACTCCTTGGCCGCGTCGGCTCAACGCCTCCAACTTCTGTTGGACCTCCGGCATCGTGAATCGGGCCTGCCGCACCTGGAACTCCCCGTCCAGCCTCAATTTTTCCTCGATTTCCTGGCTGCCCGGCGGCACGATAAACTTCGTATGCAGGCTCACATCGCCGACGACGGGCGGCCTTTCACCCTTGGCCGAAATGTAAATCAGGTCTTCGAGCCGCCCGCCGGAGGTGGTGACATCCAGTGAGACGGTCTTGCCCGGCACGCCTTTCTTACCTATCACCCCGCCCTTGCAGACCAGCGTCGTACTCAAGAAATGGGCTGTGACGGGCTGGAGCAGCGTGTCACCGTCCCTGCCATCCACGATGGCGATGAACTCCGTCTTCAAGTGCACGGGATTGCCGCTGATCGTGACGGTGAAGTCTGGCGTGTCGGTCTCACCTTGCACCTCGATTCGATCCAGTACACCTTCGTATTTCCCTTCCGACGAAAGCGTTCCTCCGATGCCGCGGAATACGTTCAGTTCGGCGTGACCGAAGGTGTAGGTGCCGGAGACGGGCGTCCTGCCGGGGTCATCGGCCTGCCATGGCCCAAACTTCCCGGTGCTGTCAATCAGGCCCGGCGGAGTCGGATTGGTCAGCGTGGCTTGGAAGGACATCGCTTGTCCAATTCCGACCGAGCGCAGAAATAGTTTGGAGATGTTAAAAGTGTGGGGCGGTTTGTCCGGACGCCTGGGAAAGACATTGAGCACTGTGCCGTTGGCGACGACCTCGGCGATCACGAAGGGATAAAGCTGTCGTCTCTTCTTTTTTGCTTCGTCGCGATCCGCGCTCTGTTTCTGCTCCTGGCTGTGGGTTACATTGATTTCCATCCCGTCGAGCTCCAGCCTGCTGAAACGTCGCGGGGAGCGCAGGAATCCGAACAGGCTTCCCTCCACCGAGAACTTCCGGATGGAGGCGAGCGGAGGCACATTTTGGCGGCCTCTGTAACGCAACGTCACTCCCTTGCCGCTCACCTGGATCTCGGGGAATACTGACAAGACGTCGAGTTTTTCGAAAGCAATGTCGCTCTCGTAGCGCTCTCCCAAGGCTTTGACGGTCCAGGAGCGGATGTAGGGCGAAAGGCGGGTGCTGACAAAGGCGGCCACGGCTAGAGAGAGGACGAGCAGGCCAGCGAGGACGATCGGCCATTTTCGTACTGGAGGTTCGGCGTTGGGTTCGCGGTTCGGCACAGCCCTCTCTTGCCCCTTCAGCTTTCTTGTTGCGTATTTAGCTTGCCTTCGGAAACCGGGGTCCCGAACTTTGTGGACTTCGCCTTCCCTCCGAGCAGCGAGCCTCTCAAAGCGGCATTTCTGCGGGCCACCGGACTATTGAGCCGTCGAACCGGGCTCACTGGCCAGCTTGCCCATCTTGTTGAAGTCGGGCATGACAACCACTAGTCCATGATCAGGCGTCGTCTTTGAATAACCTGCAACCAATTGATCGTTGTACCGGTCGAGGTAGAAATAAAATGGACCCGTCGCGTCGGCGTCAACAATCTCAAGATCAGCATCGGCCATCGTGAGCTTTCCAAAGCGCAGTGTCCCACCCCGAAAATACATGTAGCCATTAGACCCAGTACGAGGTGGTGAGAGCGGCCTCGTGTGCTGGGCAGCGTTTGTATCCCGTGGCCCAAAGACCTCGATCAGTTGATCTCCTTCGATGTGAACATCGATGACCTTACCTCGAACCGCGGGAGCTGGAATCATTCGGTCCGGGTCCAACACGAGATCGTCTCCCTCCAGCCAGAAACCGTGATCACGAGGGTAATCAATCAAATCCGCGACGTCGAGGCCAAACAGATGAATTAGTTTTTTGACAGGAACATGAGCCGACTTCACCGAGGCCGCTCGCATTCTGATTTTGCCGGCCGGCGTGGCTTCAAGCCTTCCTTCCACCTCAAATGGAACCACGACGCCCTTGCGCAATAATCCGCTTTCCTTTATTCGATCTCCCTCCAGGCCGACCTTGATGTTGCTCAGGGGGGACCGTGGATAGGCGAAAACGTATCTGTTCATCAGATCTGACAAGTGAGCGGCGCTGATACCGATTTCAGCCGAGAAGATGTGCAGCATGAAAGAGTGCTTATCATCGAAGGTCGCGGGCATATCCGTGGCGGTGCCAACGAGCTCACCCCGCAGCTTCCGGATGTGAAGAATGATCGTTTCATCGAGGCGGAGAGCGACGTTTTGCATCTGGGCCTGCACGGGGGTCCCCGGTGGCACGCTTTTCCAGACCGCAGCCGTTGATTCTCGTGGTGCATCCCGAGGATGAACTCCTCTGTTAGCTGGACGCGTGAGAACGACAATTGCTGCGATGCAGATCGAACTGATAAGCGTCATTCTTAACCGTCGGCTCATGATGCGGGACCGATGCTGGGGGACGGCACAAGTTACCGAGTTAATTTAGAACGTCAATTCTGATGACCGCAGCCTAGTGTCGCGTCACTGAAAAACTCGCCACCCGCCTGGATGCCTGTAGCGGCACTCCTTGACCCGAAATCATTGAAAACGAAAGGCCGCAGGTCATAGACCGTCATAGACCCACGCTACTGCGGACCCTGCCGAGTTTCACGAATTCACGCAACACGACTAGAGAACGTTGAGCCCAGGGTTGGTCCCCGGGCTCAACACCGTTTAGCGGTCGCCTTTGTGATAGGTGATCAACTGAAAAGCGAATCCGCAAACTGAGGTTGCCTTGCCTACTCACCGCTCCATATCAGGCTTGATTACGGTCGTTCGGCCAGCGACCACGTCGACACTACCTGTGAACAACCTCCTGCCCTGGGGATCGCGCAATTGAATGTCGTGGCTGCCTTCCTCAAGCGCCACTTGCGTGATGTTCCCCGTGGTGCCAGCGTAGTCGCCATCGATCCACAACGTGGAATCCGGCGCGGGGGCGGTGATCCTCACGGTGCCCGTGGTCGTCGGAGGAGCCGCCTCGTAGACGTAGATCGATCCCTTGCTTTCAGGGATGGTGTACGTGTACACCGGGGCCCCGCTCTTGACGGTGCGGACCTCATACCACGAGGTACTGGAAGGGGGTTGGTAATAGATGACAACCTTCTTCTTCTTTGCTGAAGCTATCGGCGCCAGCGTAAATAGCGCCAGAATGGCAACTGCCGATGCTTTCCAAAGTCGTATCATCACTTCACCTTTTTCCTTTCCCCCAGCTCGGTTCCCCTCGACCAGCCGGGCTAACACTCTGTTTGATGTAGGATGGGGGTGAATAAGGTTGTGCAAAGCGAATAAGCTATTGCCGTCCAACAACTTAGCGCCCAAGCTGGGGATGTTGGAATCGGGCCTCTGGAGCGCAAGAAAATCGTAGGCGACTGCGTCCTCCTCTCGGGGTTGGTGCGGGCTCCGAGTGGTTTGCCTGCCAAACAAACATCGGAGCACGAGCACTTGCGGCAGGTAGGTGGGTCGGCCCCGGGTCCTGAAGAGGAAGAAGCTGCGGTCGATCGGCAGGCATTGGCGGCCGTCGACGTCTGTGATTCCGGCGAGCAGCACGCTGCCTTAAACTCCGCCAGATCGCGCGCCGCCTCGCAAATGGTTTAACCCTTATAGGTGGAACGAACGGAGATCTCGAGATGAGCCCCGACCACGGCCGCGCCTATCCCGCTGACTCTCGGGTTGGCCACGAGCGGTTGGAAGATGAGAGTGGGCAAACCCACAGTCCAGCACGTACTTACCTGCCAATCGGCTAATCTGTCCGGGGCACGATGAATCCGCCTTCCTTACACCGGCGCATCTAACGAGTCAGAAGGGGCTGAGAGGTGCTCAGGTGACCAAACGATGCAGATTCCCTACAAACCCTTTCTTCTTAGGCCAGGAAGCCTCAAGCCGACAGGCTAAGGAGAGGCTGGCTGGAGCGATCGAAGGCGCTGATGCGCCCGCGGCGAAGAAGCTCCTAGGATCGCGGGCTCATGACGGCCATTCCTGTTCGCAGCACCCGGGGCGGATAATCAAGGGATCGATTTGTCTAATTCTTTTTGCACTCATGATGGCAGCCGCGCCGGCTACAGCTTCTGCAGAGGTCGCCGTCAGCGTATCTGTTGCTTTCGCTCCGCCGCTCCTGCCGGTTTATGTGCAGCCTCCTTGCCCTGCTGCCGGCTATATCTGGACGCCTGGCTATTGGGCTTATGACCCGATTGTCGGCTACTATTGGGTACCCGGCACCTGGATACTCGCACCCTTCCCTGGCGCGTTATGGACTCCTGGCTATTGGGCATGGGACGACGGCGTGTACGTGTGGGATGCGGGCTACTGGGGGCCAACGGTTGGTTTCTATGGCGGGATTGACTACGGCTTCGGCTACTTTGGTGTCGGCTACCTGGGCGGATACTGGAATAACCGCCGGTTCTACTACAACACCGCGGTGAGCAACGTAAGCACCACGAATATCACCAATGTTTACACCACAACCGTGGTCAACAACATCACGCCGAGCGGCGCCAGCTTTAACGGCAGTAGTGGCGGGACAACTGCCCAACCTACCGCCGCAGAACTGGCCGCAGCCCGCGCGCCACATGACCCGCCGACGGGTGCGCAGAGACAGCAGCAGCAAGCGGCGCGTGCCAATCGCCACGAATGGGCCTCCGTGAACCACGGCCAGCCGGCAGTCGCTGCAACGGCGAAGGCGGGGGTGTTTAGCGGGTCCGGCGTCGTCCGCGCCAGCCGGGCTGGGGCTCCGTATAACGCTATGGCAAGCCGATCAGGCATTTCGAACAATGCTGCGGCGAACCGTGCTGCTCGAAACAACCGAAACGCCACGATGGCTCCGCGCACCACCACCGCGCCTCCAAGGACAAACACTCCTCCACGCGCCACCCCACCTCCGGCTGCAACGGCTCATGCTGGTCCGCCCAGGCGCAGCGCACCATTGGAGAGGGCTCCTGCAAGGCACGAGTCCGCTGGTGGCGCGACCGCTCGGACGACCACAAGATCGGTCCCTACTCGTATACATCCTCCGAATGCTGCGCACATTGCGCACAGAAGGGCTGAGCCAGGAAGACGGATCACGGCGCGCGCTACTTCGCCGCCCAGGCGCAGTGCACCGCTGGAGAGAGTTCCCGAAAGGCACGAGGCCACTGGTCGCATGACCGCCCGTACGACCACAAGATCGGTCCCTACTCGTATACATCCTCCGAATGCTGCGCACATTGCGCACAGAAGGGCTGAGCCAGGAAGACGGATCACCGCGCGCGCTGCTCCGCCGCCCAGGCGCAGTGCACCGCTGGAGAGAGTTCCCGAAGGGCACGAGGCCACTGGTCGCATGACGGCTCGGACGACCGCAAGACCGGTCCCCACTCCTACACGTCCTCCGGTCGTTGCGCATCCCGCGCACGCCGCTCCGCCCGCGGTGAGAAATCAAGCCGCGCGAACAGAGCCCAACGCTGCTCGCACGAACGCCCGTGCCGTACCGCGTGGAAATCCGGCTCAACCACCGAGCCGTCCCCCCGCCAGAGCGCAGCAACAGAACGCGCCTCCGCCGAAGAGGGAACGTGCTCCATCGGGCGGCTAGTTGCTTGATGGGAAATCACGCTCGGTGGATTGATCGTCTAGGGCTCGGCTCGGACGAACTGGAAGGATCGGCCATACGGGCTCCAGTATGACAAGTCCCCTTCTTTCAGCAGACCTGTCCCAAGGGCAACCTGCCGAACTCCTGAGGGCGTCCAAGAGTACAAGGCAGGGCAGAACCGCGAACTCTTCACGAGGAGGTATTATCCATGAAGAAGCTGAGCGCTTTCATGTGTCTTTTTATTTCGATCATCCTAGGGGCGGGTGTGGCAGTGTTCGGTGCCGGACCGCGATCCAGCGTTTCTTCGGAGGAGTTGAGTGCTGGTCTCGGAAGACCCGAAACGATCGCCGGAACCATGGTCATGGTTGTGCCAGAGCAAAATTTAGTCGTGCTCGCCGTCCAGACGAGCCCCGACCGGAAGACTTCGGTCGTCGAGCCGAGTCCCAACCGCAGTGATGATGAGCGCACGGTAAAGATCATCCGCTCCGGCGCGACGGAGTTTGATTTCCGACTGACGGCTTCGAGTTGGATCAAAGCCGGCGGCGAGCGCCTGAGCTTGACGGACCTAGAAGGTCTTTCGGGCAGACAGGTGACGGTGCGTTTCGTTCCTCGCCGAGCGGGCAACTTCATCGAATCGATCGAGGTGAATGACTGAGAGCGGCATGATCGATGCGGTAGCCAGCGATAGCGGCGCCAGTGCGGTCCGCTCCCGCTCAATGGGCTGGAGCACGGCCCAGAAGCGCTTCAGCTATGCTCTTTTGACCAATCGAATCAACCAGAGCAGGACGATGGCACCGACGACGGATAGTACCAGGCGACCCAGCAAACTATAGGCGGCTATCCCAATCAATCCGAACAAGAGACTGCCAAGCAGTGAGCCCAAGATGCCTACAATCAGATCCCCGAGGACACCAAAGCCACGTCCTTTCGTAATCTGCCCTGCAAGCCATCCGGCCAAAACCCCAATGAGTACAACCCAAACTAAATAGAACATCGAGCCTCCTGTTGTGTAAATGGCCCCTGCGATAAACGGCTCATGAGAGGACATCCTTTCATTGGTGGTCTTTTACCGGGAACGGTCGTGCGCTCGGAACCAGACAGTATATAACACGGATTCTGTGCCGGCCTCCCCCTGGCCGCGGGGTCTTTCGACGGATCGCCGGCTCGACGGCGTGCGAGGCTCAGTTCCAAATCGGGAAGGGCTGGCGATTCCCTCCGGCGGGGGGGTGTCTCATGCGTCTCATTTGTCTCATTTCCGCCGCAGAGGCTTTGTAACTCTATGAAAACGCAAGGTCGAGCTCGTTGCGACGCAAAACCCCGAGTTGACAAAATTTGGCACTCTTGGGGACTCACCTAAGCGGCCTGGAATAAACGAGTTACTGAAAAATCAACCCTCCGCCGCTGCCCGGTTGACACTTTTTGTCACCCCTTTTCGAGGTCCCCGAACGCGCCCGAAACGTGCCTCCCGGGAAGCTCAAACGGCGAGTGCACGCCCGCCCGGCAGCCGATTCCGCTCCCGCTCGCTTGCCTTTCGGCGACCGCCCACGCCAGGGAACTAGCCCCTAAACTAGCCTCGCACTGTAGGCTTGACCGCTGCGGCGATTGCCGTCGAGGACGACGGCCGCGGCACCCCTCCCCCTTGGCGGGGGAGGCGGTGTCCCTTCCCAGGGCTCACGAGTCTGCGTGAAAAGTCCAGGCGACTGCGTAGAGGCCGCCTTGAGGCGGGCAGACTATTCATTACAAATGCTGGACGCCGGAGGCCGCCCGCGGCACATTTCCGGTTAGCTTAGGATACGCCGAAGCAATTGCGCGCCTTGGACGGGTAGCTGGCAGAGTACGAGCCATCTTCCTGTCGCAACCGCTGTAACCGACCCCTACGCGCTAAGGATTTAAATCCAGCAACGTCGGTTGAGTTTTCCGCAGCTTGCGCTTTTTGGCGCTGGGTGGCAGTTCGAGCGCACCGCCGAGCCGCAAGACGCGCACGGCTTCTTTAATGCCGCGAGGCCGATCTTTGAGGTGCTCAAGTACACAGTTGGAGACGATGAGATCGAACGTGGAATCGCCAAATGGGAGGTCCTCTGCGACGGTGAAGGAAAAACCCGCAGAATCAGCAGGGGCGTGCTTCGGGTCAATAGGAAACACGCGGGCGAAGCGCTCGCGCAGCAGGTAGAGCTGAAAGCCATCGCCGCAGCCAAGCTCGAGGACCATCGAGTCCCCGGCGCTCGGGACGTACCCCATCATGCCGTCGAATTCGATTCTTCTGACTTCATGGGTCCATCGCGTCCACGAGTCTCCATCGAGAGAGTGCATTCCTCAGTCGCGATTTCCGTTTCGTAATCCTCGCAAGGGCCAATTATACCTCCGCCCTCCGGGCGCCCTGGACAGCCCTCCCCGTCCCACGGGAGAGTCTTTGTCTTTTTTTGCTTGACGGAGCCGACGCTTTCATAGATGACCCACTCTCTAGTGCGCCATAGTCAGCGTTAAGAACGCGCCGTGATCACCGTGCCCGTAAAATGCCCAGTAATGCGACCCGCTTGCGATTGTAATAGCGTCGAGGAGGTCTCTCACTGAACTATTCGTCAGTGTGATCGAAAACTGGGTTCCCGTATTGGCGGTTGGTAGGGGGCCCGTTTGA
This sequence comes from Terriglobia bacterium, assembly GCA_035945295.1. Lineage (GTDB taxonomy): Bacteria > Acidobacteriota > Terriglobia > UBA7540 > UBA7540 > QHZK01. The sequence continues at coordinate 91,183 of DASZAI010000048.1, forward strand.
GGCGCCTGGAGGTTAGCGCCTGTCTGCCGCAGCCAGTGCTCGACTTGAGGAGCCCTCTTGAGCTCGTCGATTGCGGTCTCTCGGTCTGCGTTCTTCACCGAATAAGTAGCCACTACAACATCTGGAAGCGAGCCGGTATGGTTCTTCGGATATACGTTGATCACTCCAAAGTGTGACTCGCTCCATGTGTAGACCGGATCTTCAGCGGTAATGGCATTGAGAACATCACGAACTGTTCCCGTCTGAATATCGATTCTTACGCTCTTGGGCTTTGTGTTTCTCGAAGCCTCAAAGCCGATGGGTACTCGGCACAGCACCGCAAGTGCTTCTAGCGGGCCGGATATACCGCCCGCCGCGACACTAAAGCGGTCGACCGCTGTCGAGAGGATCGCGTCGCTTGGATGGTACGGTAGGTTAGCGGGCTCGGACACCACTCCTAAGGTCGTTGGGCTCCAGAGCGCAACGCTGTCTTCATTCGAACCATCTGGCGCGAGCTTAACATCCAACCTAACCGCTTCCTCTGGCTTGAGTCGTATATGACCTCTGTCTTTCGGGTCCTCATCGGCTGGCCAAGCCTTGTATCGAGGTGCCTTTATTTGAATGGACACGTCAGTGTTTGAGGGAACCAGAATACGCTTCACCATTGTCGAAGTTTCAATAGACGCATCCGGCACCGCGTCGCGTCGAAGCCAAATCGCCGCAGAATCCATTTGGGCGCCGGTCACTGCATCGATCACCGAGATTGATTTGATTGCCCCAGCTTTAGGGGGCAGGTGTATCGTGATGCTGGCGGCCGGAGAGCTCGGATGCAAGGAAACTGTCGGAAAGGCTTGCAAACCGTAGAACGTGCCGGCGATCTCAGGATAGCCTACCTCCTCTTTCCCGGCGAATACCCTGTACGTCCCCCAAGTCACGTTGCCAATAACAAACCGACCTTCGCTATCCGTCTCGTAGAAGTGGATGAGTCGCCGCTGCGCACCCAACGGTGCAGGCACAAGCTGCACTTTCGCCTTTGGAACAGGTTTGTCTTGCTCGTCGACGACGACGCCCTTTATCGTACCGCTCGTTTGCACATGTATTTCGACCGAAACACACAGCGCGGCAAACAAGCACGCGGTTTTTACGCTCAATCCAGGCCTCCACAAGAGATACATCGTGAAGCCGAGGGACCAGGTCTTCCCGCTGTAAGCGGACGGGAACGCTGTATCGTGGTGGGGGTATCAGCCATTGGAGACACTTACCGGGTGAGCGCTTCGGAGCACCCCTGTCGTGCGCTTCAACGGTCGGCGGGGAACGACTCGAGCGGCGGCAGCGCATCGCCGTCGTGGAATCCATTCGCGAATTGATTCAGCCGGCGCTGTAAGTTCCACCATAGCTGGAATTCGGAGTCGAATTTGGCCAGGACGGTCCCGCGACGGTAAGGGGTGTACGCGTCGTTCCAGGCCCGCCGATAGTCCTCGCGCAGGTCGGCGACAGCGTCCATCAGGTCGGCCGTGCGGCTATGGTCGTGACTCGCGATCTCACCGTCATAGAAGTCGACGTCCTCAGCCTTCGGACGGGAACCCAGTTGCTGCCAGATGTCTGCGATCTCTAGCGCGTAGAGATTCCTCATGCCGGCGTAATCCAGCATGCGCGCTTCCAACAAGAAATCCGCGAGGCTGAAGTGGTCTCCACCCAGGCGCAAGGCTTGCGACAGATGATCGCGGGCCTCTTCTGCTTCAATCCGAGCTTGGCGCAGGTCTTCACGGTGCGCGCGGAGCCGCGCCAATCGGCGCGCGGCAAATGGCGGATCCCACAAATGGGGCGAGGTCTCCTCGCCCATGGCTGTGGACAGAAGCGTCTCGGCCTTGGTAAGCGATTTCAGACCGGCCGCGACCTCGGTGGAGACGGGAGCGGCGTAGCAAACCTCGGCATAGTCGTCAAAGAACCGACTCCGATCCATCGAATTATGCTGCCACGCGGCGGCTGCGCCGTAGGCGATTCCGGGGTAGGCGGGACGCATCAGCACCATAATGTCGTCCGTCCAGAGTGTGTTAATCATGCCCAGGATCCCGTGGGCGCGGCCCGCGGCCAGAAAGCTGTCGATGTTCGAGAAGGTGACACCATAATCCGGAGCCAGGCTGTTCCAGATGCTGACTCCCGTAGCAATGATCTTGGGGATAGGGAGCGAAGCGAAGGGCGCCCAGTAAGGCTCGTAGACCGTGGCGTCGTAGCCCCAGGGAACGACGATGGTGCCGGGAGGAATCTGGGGGATTAATTTCGGGTATTTCGAGAGCATATCGCTCCAGACGAGGACGGTCTTTCCGTGTTGCCGGACCAGGCCGGCCACTCTTCGAAGCTGCTCGAGGTATAACTGGTCAGGCGAAGTATCTTTGGCTACGGCGGCCCTCGAGATCTCCCAAGTCTCGTCCATCCCCACGTGGAAAAAGCGGCTGGGAAACAGATCGCTCAATTGCGCGATCCAGTCTTCGAGCAAGGCGGCGACCTGAGGATTGCGAGGATCGACCTCCCTCGCGTGAGGAATCGGACCCAGGCCGGCGTAGCGTTCCACCCGAAGCAAATCGTGAAGGTGACCGTAAAGCTCGACGCAGGGCACGACGTCGATGTGACGCTGGCGCGCGTAATCGACAATGCGGCGCACCTCGTCCTGCGAATACCGGGCGTCATCCTGAAGGATGGAATACCCCTTCAGCTCGATACTCGCTTCCGAGTAGAAGTAATACTGATTGCCCTTCCAGCGGGCCAGAAAATCAAGCTGTTTCTTGACCTCGTCTTCAGTGGGCATCGGCCCGTGGCTCATGTCGACCATGATGCCGCGGTAGGCGAGTGACGGCCAATCGCGGATTTCGACTTCGGGAAACGCTGCTTCGGCGCCCGATCCTTCCGCCAGTTGAAGCAGAGTCTGCACGCCATAGAAAAGACCCGCCGAGGAATCAGCGCGGACTTCCACGCCCTGGGACGTGACCTTGACGAGGTAGGCCTCGCGCGAGTCCGGCCCCGCCTTTTCGCCGGGCTGTGGGAGGTCAAGGCCGGAGCCGGTGCGCCTCAGTACAATCCCCGGCCGGCGCGCTTCTCCCTTCGACACGTGAATGGTAATATGGGCGCGAGACATCAGACCTGATGTCAGTTGATCAGCCGCGAACCTGTCCTGCGGAGTCGGGCTGGAAGCAAACTCAATCTCCAAGCCTGCAATCGGAAGCCGGCCCGATCCATAGTGGATCTGCTGCGGCGCGGGCAGCAAAGGATTGTGCGCATCGGCGCCGAACAGCGGGTGGCTGAGCAGCACGCAAAGCAGCAGCATCTTTAATCGCATGGGTGAATGGTGTTCTCCTTGGGCGCGAATCCAATCGGTATTTGAACAGAACTGGTCGCAAAAGGGGAAGCGCGTCAGGCGCAGAGATGGCGCCGCCGCGTGGGATTCGTCGTGATTAGCATCAGTTGTTCTGCCTCATCACCAATCGCGGTAGCACCCGAGCCTCAGAATTCAAGGCGGCCTCGCAGCTCAATCACCCGTGGACCGCTCTTCTCTCCGCTGAAATAGCGATCGTGCTGGCCCGTAATGATTCCCGCACCGGGCGCATCGATGGTGCTGCTCGGCGGGGAGAAATTGGGATGATTGAAGAGGTTGCTGCAAAGCGCCATGAAGTCAAAATGTAACCGCTCGGTGATTTCGAAGCGCTTTCGGACGGTCAAATTATGACTCATCAGCCCCGGCCCTTCCAGGACGTTGATCCCGGAATTGCCGAACCTTCCGATGTTGGCAGGATTCGCGCAGGCGGGATCGGAATCCGGGCAGCCCGGAATCTTGAAGGCGGCCGCATTGAACCAATTGTTGACCGTACGCTGGCCGGGAGGCAGATTGCCGTTGGCGATCCGGTCCGGGAGACCTCCGAACGAATTGGTGTTTGACGGGTCGGTGGTCGAGAAGAAGGGCGTGAACCACTGGCCGGTCTGGAAGAATCCCACGTAGTAGGCGCTCCATCCTCCCACCACCTTGTCGAGAACGCCCGGAGCGTTGGAGAGAAAACGGCGGCCACGCCCTACGGGGACGTCCCACTGAACATTGATCACCACGCGGTGATGAGGTGTCACGTGGTCATGATTCCAGAGCAGCGGCGCGTAAGGATTCTCGTCGCCGAAGTTGCCGTACGACGGCCCATAGAGCGTCCCGTACCCGCTGGCCAATATCTCGTAGTTGTCCAGGTTGTTGGCCCAAGTCCAGAACGCGTCAAAGCTCAGATGTCCTATCCTCCGGTGGCCTTCCAGCGTGAACGAATCGTAGTTGGCGGCGAGGTCCCGGCGGAGAAGCTGGATACTTCGGAACTCCGGATGCGGCAGCCGGCTGTTGTCAAAAGGGATGGTGCTGGGCATGGGCTTGTTGACCTCGTAGAAGCCGTTCAGCCCACGCGTCCGCGAACCGACGTACGATGCCCGCAAGCCGATGTCCTGGAGTTGGTGTTCGACGGTGAAATTGAACTGATGGATCTTGCCATCGCGCATGTCCAGGGGATACCCGATGACCGCTTGGGAAGGGACTTCCGCCAAGCCGATGTTGGCGGGGAACGGATTGGGAAAGGCAAACAGCGCCTGGCCGTTTTGAATCGTATTCGTGTAGTTCTCGCTCAGGGAGAACGGGCCAGAGTCGAGCAGCGAGTAAACACCGAGTCCGCGCGAGGTGAACAGGCCATACCCTCCGCGAAGGACGGTTTTCTCAGTGATCAGATAGGCCGCGCCCAACCGCGGAACGAAATTGCGAAGGGAAGGATTGGGGACCACCTGCCCGGTCACTACCTTAATGTTGCTGGGATAGAGAGGGCTGATCTTGCCCAAAGCCGCCTCGGGGACGGCCACGGCGTCGAGCACCGGATTGTAGTTGTCCTGTAGCCCGTCGTCGTACCTGAACGCTCCGAAATAGTCCCAGCGCAAGCCGTAATCAAGCGTCAGCTTGTGAGTCACCTTGAACGTATCCATGGCGAAGAGACCCATCTCCTTGCCATGTTGCGTCCTCCCCACCAGGGGGTTCAGCCGCGTGCTGCTGAAGGGCAGACCGAGCAGGAAGTCCGCGTAGTCGTATCCCGTCATGCTGCCGTTGAAGGAGAAATCGCCGTAGGTGCCGTTCGGAAGATCGGTGGTGTAAAACATGAAGGTCCGCAACTCTTCTCCAAACTTCATGACGTGCCGCCCTTTGGCCCAAGTCAGCGCTTCGGCGACGTTCCAGTTTTCTCCGAGCTCTGCCGCCTTGCCGTTTATTCCTCCCGGCGGCACCTCGATCCCCGGACCCGCGATGTCGTTGAAGTACATGTCAGGAAGTCCCTGGGCGGCGAGATTGCTGGGATTGACGCCCTGAAGGCCGATGGCGGAGACGGCTTTGTCGCCGGTAGGCGGCTGGTAGCCGTTCAGTTTGACTCCGTACACGCTCCGGTCGCGGTTGCCTCCAAAGGTGAAGCTGTTGACCAGGCTGGGAGTAAACGTGTAGGTGTCGACGATCGCCCACGAATGGCTCTGACGCAGCTTTGTCCAATCGAGGTTGGGGAAGTTCCCGTCGTTTAGAATGTAGCGCGGCCAGTAGCCGGAGTACCGGCCGTAGATGAGGTGCTTGTCGGAGATCTTGTGGTCGATGCGCGCCACCAGGACGTCGGCGCGGTACTGGTCCTCGGGATAGGGGAAGAGCCAGCCGAAGTTGTTGATCAAGTTGCCCGGCGGGCCGAGGTTGGGATGAGGAATATAGATGTCCTGCACCTTCAAGGCCAGCGAGTTCAGCATGCCTGGCGGGATGACGTTCCCCTGGAAAGGCTGGCCCGTGTAGGGGTTGAAGATCTGAATGGCCGGCGACGCGTTGAGCAGGTCGGAGAAGTCGCCGCCCCGCATTTTCTCAGTCGGTACATTGTCCGTGAAGAAAGACTGCTCGTGCACGCGCTCGCCGTTCCACAAGCCGTAAAAGAACGTGCGATTCTTGCGGATAGGGCCGGAGCCGCTCAAGTTGAAGGTGTTGTAGATCACGATGGGCTTTTCAGTTTCGAAGAATCCCCGCGCTCCCAGCGCCGAGTTGCGGTTGTAATAGGACGCCTCCGCGTGGTACTGATTGCTGCCGCTCTTGGTGATGGTATCAAAGACGCCCACGCGCGCATATTCCGCGCTGTTGTTGACCGCGTTAACCTTGACCTCTTCCACGTCCTCCATGTTCACGGTCTGGGTGTTGAGGTTTTCTTCCTTGACGCCGTCCATCGCCATGTGGATTTCCGTGCCGCCTTGACCGGCCATGGTGATGCCGAATTCGTTTCCAGCGTCCGTCTGGATCTGAGGCATCGTGGCGATCACGGGCAGCGGTGAGGAATAGGAATTGGCTGGCAAGGGCGCAAGGTGGTACTGATCTCCGCTGAACTCGGAGCCGATCTTTGCCCCTTCGGTTTCGATGACCGTCGCTGCCGCGCTCACCACCACTTGCGACGCTGTCGCGCCCACCCGAAGAGCCACGTCTACGCGCTTGGCCTCGTTGCCGGCCAAGTGGATGTCACTGATCACCGAAGTCTCAAACCCTTTCGCTTCCACGCGCAGCCGGTAGGTGGCCTCTTTGAGCGCCGGGACCTCGTAATTACCCTGGGCATCGGTGGTTACGGACCTGGCGGTGATCCCCGTCCCCACTTCTTCAACCGTGACCTTGGCTTGCGGTACGACGGCGCCAGAGGGGTCGGTAACCGTGCCGCGCAGTGTCGAGAGACCGCCTTGCCCAGGTAGGGGAGCGGAGCAAACAAGCCAAGCGAGGATTGCAAGCCCGTAGCGTAATTTGCCAACGTGAGAAGCATATCGAATGAATCGACTCCCTGACATCTGCCCTCCTTTGGTATGCGGCCCGCCGCCCTTGGAGTCTGGGTTGGGGACTGCTTCGGGTTCGTCTTCGGACATTGGTCGATCCCCTCGGCTACCGGGTCGAGCTGGTTTGAAGAGTAGACCCAAGACCGGCGCTTGCGGGAATTCTACGCCGCCTCCGAATGCAGGTCAACCAACTGGTAGTGATTTGTCGCAGCAACGTGAGAAGTTCCTATTCCAGCAAAGTAGAAAGTTCCTGTTGGGAACCGTCAAACTGGCGGGATGAGAAAACAGGAGATGCTGGTGATGAGCACGCGAGACCGGGACCGGTTGAAAGTGTTGCATGC
>DASZAI010000049.1:0-117000 GCA_035945295.1 Terriglobia bacterium
TCGTGCCGTGGCTACCACTGTGTGAAAACCCCCGTATCGAGTGCAGATCGTAGAGGCGCCCTTCAGGGCGGCATTTGTAACGAGTAGTTTGCCCGCCTAAAGGCGGCCTCTACCCCGTCGACTCGGGTTTCACCCAGGGTCTCGCGCCCTGGGCTACAGATATCTCGCCCTTACGGGCTAGCGCCCCGACCTGTTCGCACCGCGAAGGGGGTCGGAGCTTCAGCTCCGACATACCAACCCGACCTCGTTTTCCCTTCTCCCCTCTCCCCTTGCGGGAGAGGGGTTGGGGGTGAGGGGTCGGAGACCAACTGGAGCGCACTGATTCCTAAGGAGCGACCCTACCACGCCGCGAGAAGACGCGTGAGACGCATGAGACGGATTATTTTTTTCTGAGTCGAAATGAACCGGGGCAAACCTGACTCAGGCCGTTGGCCTAGGCTGTGGTAGCCCACCCCCTTTGGAGCTCCGGGAGCGGTCGCGATAACCTGTTCTTCTCTTCCCTGGCGCGGCTATAATCGCTCCCCTGTATTTGAGCTCAACCAGGGAGCGAATCGTGAACCACCAACCCAAGGTTCGAGAACGCGCTTCGAGAATCATCGCCATTTTCACCGTGACTGTTGCGGCCGTCATCCTCGCCGGAGGAACCGCATCGCACGCTGGACAGGATCCCATCGAGCCGCGGGGCGGACTGCCGGCTGTGAAACTGCTGCCGCGCTCGGCGCAGCCTGGCGTGCACCCCGAGGAGAGATCGCTGCGAGCGACCATCGCGGAGATCGTCTCCTGCGGCACGCGCAGCACGCTCTCATCCTGGGATGACCCGAAACGCGGCATCGGCTGCGGGCGCGACAAAATCGTGGCGCGATTCAACGCCGCCGCGAGGGCGTCGCGCGGACGGCTCGAAGTGGTGGTCGACAAGTTCGAAGCGACGTCGCCGCGCACCCACGACAAGCCTCTGCCCATGCAAAATGTTTACGCGATCCTGCCGGGGAGCGACCCCGCGCTTCGCAAGACCGCTATCGTTGTCTCCGGACACTATGACTCGATGCCCTCGAACGTGATGGACGCCGAGTCCGACGCGCCCGGGGCCGACGACGACGCCTCGGGGACGGCGGTCTCGGTCGAGTGCGCGCGGCTGCTCGCGGCCGGGACCTATCGCGCCACGCTGGTGTTCGCGGCCGTTGCAGGCGAAGAGCAGGGACTGCTGGGCGGCACGCGGCTGCTCGAATATCTGCGCCAGAACGGCTACACGGTCGGCGCCATGCTCGATAACGATATTGTGGGCGCTGACTTTGCGCCCGGCGCGCCGCATCGCGTCCGCGTGTTCTCGGGCGGCGGACCGGACGGCGTGGATTCGCCATCGCGCGAGCTGGCCCGCGCGGTCGAGGCCATCGACGGCCAGCCCGCGATTCGCCTCATCTTCCGCCTGGACCGCCTGGGTCGAGGCGGCGACCATCGGCCGTTCGTCGAGGCGGGACTCCCGGCGGTGCGCTTCACCGAGCCGCTCGAGGACTATCACCACGAGCATCAGACCCCGCGCGTCGAGAACGGAGTCGAGTATGGCGACCTGATCAAGTTCATGAACTTCCGCTTCCTTGCCAGCGTGGCGCGCGACAACGCCGAAGCGCTGCGCGAACTGGCGCTCGCGCCTGCGCCGCCGGGCGGCGTGACTTTGTCGGGCGCGGTCACTCCTGACGCCAAGCTCGCCTGGACGGCGCCCGACGACCCCGAGCGCGCCGGCTTCGAGATTCTCTGGCGTGAGACGACGAGTCCGCGCTGGAAGGTCTTCGAGTTCGTCGCCCAGGCGGGCGAGGCCGTCCTCAAAGGCGTTTCGACCGACAATCACTTCTTCGCCGTGTTCTCGGTGGGCAAGAACGGCGCTCGATCCATCGCCGTCGCCGCCGAGCTTCGGCGCCGGCCGTGAACTCCGGGCGCGCCGAGGCCCCTCACCCGGCGCTCGCGCGCCAACCCTTCGCCAAGCTCAGGGCAGGCTCTCTCCCGCTGGGGGAAGGGTCATCGCTGAGTTTTTCTTTCCTTGACGGATCGCATCCGGTTGCGGTCTCCTCTAACTTGGAGTCTGCTGAAGCCAAGTCGGCGGTCCCTTGCAGGGCAGGCTTCGACCGCCGCTACCGCTGAAGACAGTCGGCGACCAGAGGCCGCCGCTACAGTGAGGTCGATCCCTCTTGTCCTGGGGAAGAACGCTCATCAAAATCATCCTGGCGCTCATCGCGCTCGCACTCGTCGGCGGGGCGCTCGTCGCGATTTATCTCATCCGCAGGAGTACCCGGATTGTCGTGCTGCCCGCTCCCACCGGGCCTTACGCCGTGGGCCGCGTTTCCTACGATTGGGTGGACACCTCGCGCGACGAACGCTTCGCCCCGGCGCCGTCCGGCGGCGCGCCCGCCGGCCCGCCCGGCGTCCACGCCAAGCCCGCGCATCGCGAGTTGATGGTGTGGCTCTGGTATCCCGCCGTCGCGGATGCGAAGGCGCGGCCCGCCGCTTATCTTCCCGGCGCGTGGGGGCAGGCCCTCGAACGCACCCGCGGACTCTACTTGTGGCAGCGCCTGGGGAGCGTGGAGGCGCACGCCATCCCTGGGGCGCCGGTGTCGCCCGCCCAAGCGAGTTATCCCATCCTGATCTTCACGCCCGGCTACGGACGCGTCCCGACCGACTACACGGCGCTCGCGGAAGACCTGGCAAGCCACGGCTACGTGGTCGCGGGCATCGCCAATACGTACAGCGCGCCGGTAGTGGTTTTCCCTGACGGACGCGTCGTCGCGCGAACGCCCGCAGGCGCGCTCGACGAAACCTCGCTCGCATCCGAAACCGTCACGGCCAACCGATTGGTGATGGTCTGGTCCGGGGACGCCATTTTCGTGATGAACCAACTCGAGGGCCTGGACTCCGGCCCGACCAGCCCCTTCGCCGGACGCCTCGACGTGACACGCACCGGACTGGTTGGGCACTCGCTGGGCGGCGCGACGGCCGCCGAGGTCTGCAGCCGGGACACGCGCTGCCAAGCCGGGGTCGACATCGACGGCTACCTCTTTGGCGACGTGGTGAGGGTCGGACTGAGCGCGCCCTTCATGTTCATCCTCAGCGAGCCTGCACCGTTGCCGGGCATCGTGACCCGACTCCTTCCGCGCTTCGCGAGGCAGTCCGAAAGCGCGCAGGCCGCGGCCGAGCGCGAGTTCGACGCCGTCTATCAGGACTCGCACGCGGGCTACGAAGTGACCCTTCACGGCGCGCGCCACTTCAATTTCTCGGATTCGGCTGTCCTGTTCAGCCCGCTCCTGCACATCGGCGGCATGCTCGGCACAATCAACGGCAGGCGCGGTCTCGCCGTCACCCGCGACTACGTGCTCGCGTTCTTCAACCAGTACCTGAATCATCAGGACTCGCCCCTGCTGGCGGGGGCGTCAGCCACTTACCCTGAGGTCACGCTGAAGTCGCACATCGTCAGTTCCAGCGCGCCGGCAGCAGGCGCTGTTGCCGCTCCTCCTTAGGCGCTCCTCCTTAAGGATTGACAAATCTTTTACACCTGGCGAACCCAATCCATGGCAGAATAGCGGCTCTACTGTTTCGCTTCGGGTCCCCTGGGTCTTGAAAGAAGTCTGACGACTCCGCCTGTGCGGCCAGCTCTAACTGCGCCGCAGACTCCGCTTGTTCTCGTGACGTGAGCTTCCAACTCAAGGAGGAGATGATGAAGATCGTGTCGAGACTTCGCAGCAAGACCGCACACCTCGTGGCCGGACTGGTTGCCGCCCTGCTGTTGCCCGTCCTCGCCCAACCCGCCGCCGCGCAGGGCTACCTGACGCTGAACCTGGTTTCAGGTACACCCGGACAGGCGATCCGGACTGACCCGAACGTGGTTGTGCCCTGGGGCATCGCCGCTTCGGGCAGCAGTCCGTGGTGGATCGCCAACGCTTTTTCCGGCACCTCAACCCTCTACAACGGCTTTGGGAAGATCGTCCCGCTGGTGGTCACGGTTCCGCCTGTGGCAGGCGGAACACCCCCTGGATCGCCCACCGGAATCGTCCACAACGGCAGCAAGGTAGACTTCCAGGTGTCGAACGGCACCACCTCCGGATCCGCCGTGTTCATCTTCGCCACGCTGGACGGCACCATTCAAGGCTGGAGTCCGGGCGTGAGCCTGACCAGCACGGAAGTCGGGCTTGACAACTCGATGACCGGCGCGTCGTACACGGGCCTGGCGATCGGCAGCAACTCGAGCGGCAACTTCCTTTTCGCCGCCGACTACGCCCTGGGCACGGTCGACATGATCGACTCGACGTTCACCTGGGTCGGTTCCTTCACGGATCCCTCGCTTCCCGCCGGCTATGCCCCCTTCGGCATCCAGAACATCAAGGGCTGGCTCTACGTGACGTTCGGGCCGCAAAACTTCGGCTTCACTCCGGGCGCGGCCGCCGTCGACGTGTTTGATACGAGCGGAAACCTCGTACAACAACTGATCACCGGTGGCCCGCTGTTTGCCCCTTGGGGACTGGCGATGGCCCCAGCGAACTTCGGGCAATTCAGCAACGACCTGCTGGTAGGGAACCTGTTTGACGGCCACATCAACGCCTTCGATCCCTCGAGCGGCGCGCCGCTCGGATGGCTCACCGACCGCAACGGCGCTGCCATCTCCATCCCAGGCCTGTGGGGAATCGGTTTTGGGAACGGCAAAGGCTCAGGCCAGAAGAATGCTCTATACTTTGCTTCCGGCGCCGGGGTTTTCGGAGTGATCTATCCCCGCGGCATTCCGCTTCACTAGGCCGGCAATCGAATCGCTAAAACTGACGGGGTCAGAAGTCCGTTCCTGACCCCGCTCATCCCATAGTACGCCGCCGCGTCCTCGCTCCGCCTCCGGTTGCGCCAGCTCCGGAAAGCGTGTAGATTCGCCCTCTTTGGGCCCTGTGAGGCTTGGCTAGACTGATGTGAGCCCACGAGGGCCGAGGGGGCACGGGACACGGCTGCCTCGACGCTCCGGAGCGAGGTGCTTCCAAGATGGCGGTCACCAAGCAGTTTTCTGTGATGATGGAGAACCGGCGCGGCGCGCTGGCGGAGATTTGTTCGGAGCTCGCTAAGGTCGCCGTCAACATTCTCGCCCTGATGGTGCCGGAAGAAGGACGCGTGGCTCCGGTACGTCTGGTAGTGAATAATCTGGCGGCGGCGGAGAAGGTGTTCGCGAAGCTGAAGCTCGTCTACAACGTCGACGAGGTGATTGCCGCCAGCCTCTCGGACCGGCCGGGTGCGTTGGGCAAGCTCACTCGCAAGCTCGCCGACCACGGCGTCGATGTAAAGTACGCCTACGGCAGCATCGAACGCGGCAACTCCCGCGCCGTGGTTATCCTCGCGGTGTCGGACGTGGCGGCGGCCGACAAAGTGGCCAAATAGAATGCGCCTCCGGACGCTCGGGAGCGTTCCGGCGTCATGATCCAATCGAGGCAAGCGACGCCTGCGGGATCTCCTGCGACGTGTAGCGCACCCCGAAGATCCTGCGGTTCGAGCCTTTCACGTCCTGCTGGCGCGCAATCTGGGCGCGCACCTCCATCGCCGGCGCCCCAGGCGTATAAGGACAGGCCACCATCACCTCCTCGCCGATCTCGTAGTCCTTCTCGCTTGAAAAAGAAAAGCCGCCCCTCGAACTATCCACACTTTGAGTCTGCTCCACCTCGTCGTCCAGCCGGCGGATGAGCACGGGCAGGTGCAGCGAGCCCCGCTGTTCCTGCCGGGTGGCGTCATCTCGGGCGGCCGCGACGACGCTGTGTCCGTTGCTGCCCGGCGCCGCTTGGCGCGCCTTCCCGGGGTGTCCCCAGGAGGTGATGGCGCGGCAGGTGTCACACGGCCAGGAAACCGCCCGCGAGCCTTCCAGGGCGTCCGCTTCGGCAATCGCGAGCGGCAGCGATTGGACACCGCGGCAGCTTTGGCACTCGAGCATCACCGTCCACTCCGCCAGGTCGTTCGCGGGCAGCGGCGGGAAATAGAGTCCCCAAAAATTGGTCCGGGCGTCCACCGACTCGGCGCCGAACTCGCGGCGCTGGGGCGTCTCGGCGGACAACGGCCCGAGCAGGCTGTAGACGCCGCCTCCGTCCGCCGGAGCGGCGACCGCGCCTGCGACACGAAAACTCGCTTCCTCGTGGTTGAGGGGATTCACCAGGCGCAGCACCTGGTCGACGGGCAGCGACTGGCTCGCCTCCAAGTGTGCGCCATGCCGGTTGATGGAGACCGTGCGCGCCTCGAATTCCTGGACCTCGCCCTGCTCGTCCCGCCTTCGTACATTGACCGGATAGGTCAGCGCAACTCGATCGGAACGTCTTCGGTCAACACGCATACCACTCCGATAGTTCGCCCGCGGCCGCGGCCGCGCGCGCCCTCGTCGTCTTGATTGCTTCTCCATGACACTCATCGGCAGTCCGGCGGCTAACCTTGACAAGGAACAGACCGGGGGGTGAAAGGCGAGGGTCAAGCAGGGCGCTGCATGCGGATAGGTTTAGGAGGCGGCTGGTGGTAGGATCGGACCATGTCGGCTTACGCTCGTGCCATCCTGGTCGCCGGATGGCTCATCTGGGCGACTCCATTTTTCGTCGTCAAACGAAACACCGGGCACGCCGTAAAATTGGATCGCCGCGCCCGATGGGGCGTGGTGCTCATCGCTGTCGCGTACACCCTCTTGGGGCAGGGCAGCTTCTGGATGAGAGCACCCGGACCTTGGCGGATCGCGGTTTCTGTTCTCCTTTTCGTCGTCGCCGACGTTCTCTCCTGGACTGGTATGCGCGCCCTGGGACGCCAGTGGCGAATTGACGCCGCTCTCAGTGCAGACCACGAACTCGTGCAGTCGGGTCCCTACCGCGTGGTCCGCCACCCGATCTACGCCTCGATGTTTTGCGTGCTCCTGGGCACGGGACTCGTGCTCGTGACCCCTCTGCCGCTGCTGCTGCCCTCCATCCTCCTGTTCGCGATCGGCACGGAGATTCGGGTGCGAGTTGAAGATCGCCTGCTTGCTTCGCGTTTTGGCGACCAGTTCCTGGATTATCAGCGCCGTGTTTCCGCCTATATTCCGTTCCTGAGATAATGATGAAAGGCCTTTTGCGCGGTGCCACAAGGAGGAACAGCCTCGCTCGGGCAGGCCTACTGAAGGTCGCTGAGCGATACTTGAGGGAAGTACATGGCTTTGAGCTCGCGATGCCACCAGGCGCCGGTCGCGCGGCGTTCGGCGAAATCGGTGAAGTGGTAGTCGTAGATCAGGGCGCGGACGTAGCGGGGCGGCGCCGCCGGGAAAGGGTTGCGCTCGAGCAGCGCCAACACTTCAGGAGAGCCTTCGAGCAGGCGCGCCATGAAGTTCACAAACCAGGGGTTCTCCTGAAAGTTTCCGAGCGCCGCGAACCACATCTGCCAGTCGAGACGCGGTTGATGCGGGGCGACCCAGGGTGGCGGGCGCTTCACGTCTCCCGGCTTGTACTTGAACTCGTAGTCCCGCCAAGTGGTGCCGTCGTTCGAGCCCTGGACGATGATTTCGAGCCGCGACGTGGTCATCACCGCAAACAGTCCATAGCCGTTGACGATGTGGAACGGCTCGAGCAGGCCGAGAAGATGCCGCGCCGGGCGCGGAACGACGCCGCGCAGGAATCGTCCTGCGAGTTCGGCGCCGCTCGCCGTCAGGATGACGACGGCCAGCGCCACGGTGATCGCGCGACGCAAGCGGAACGGTCCCGGCTGCTCACCGACGCCCGCGATCCGCTGTGCCAGACGGCGCGGCACGAAGCGCGCGAGGAAAGCGTCGTCGAGCAACAGCAAGCACAGAACCAGGGCGAGCAGGTTGAAGAAGGTATAGTTTCCAGTGAGCGCAATCAAGATCTCGAGCGAAGCTATGAGCGCCGCGCCCGTCAGGCGTAGCCGCCGGGGAAAGAAGATCAGGAACGGAACGCCGATCTCGACGGCGAACACGAACACCACCGAGAGTTCTTGAAACCACGCCGGCAGTTGATTCATGTACCAGGCAATGGGCGTCGGCAGCGGCTGCGTGTAGTAATGATACTCAAGCGCGGTGAGGTGGCGCCATGTGGGGTCGCCGCTCTGAAGCTTCACAGTACCCGAGAGGAAGAGCAACCGGAAGAGCAGCCAGCGCAGCAGCCACAGCACGGTCTTCGAAGGCGACGAGGCGCGCGGTGGATGCCAGGGCGGCTCGAACCACGTCCACGGCGCAAAGAAAATCGCGAGGAACCCTGCCTCGAGCAGCAGGATGTCCCACTGGAACGACATGAAGTCGCCGCCCACGGTGACGAGCGACAGGTAGAACACCCACGCGCCCGCGAGACTCGGCCCGGTCGCTATCCCCAGGATGATCAGAAGCGAGAAGATGACGCCGCCCCAGGCCAGGAATCCCAGAAACCGGTCGCTCGAGTCGAGCCAGGCGAGAGTCGGGAAGAGTTGATAGCGCTCGGAGCCGAAGTCCCGGCCGACGGCGGAGAGGAAGTGCGCCGCAGGCAGGATTCCGCGCGCGCCAATCAGTCCCCGCAACTGCACCCCGAAGGACGCGAAGGCAATCAGGTAGACAACGCCCATCCAGCGCAGAAACAGCCAGCGGGTGAGCGCGTGCGACCCCGGAGTGTAGCGCCTGCCCCAGCCCAGCCGCGTGAACCAGTAGAAGAAATCGCGATGCGCGGCGACGACGCGATAACATGCTTCCGAGACCGGCGCGAACCCCGGGACGCGCTGGTACACCGTGAGCATCCAGCCAGCGCCCGGCGCCGTCGCCAGCGTCCCGAAGACCGCTTCCGCGCCGGAAAACACTTTTCCGTCAGGCAGGATGAGCTGGACCGCCTTGCGGAAATTCGCGACGGGAATCCGGGGAAGGCGGCTGGCAACTTCCTGATAAGGCGCGTAGACCACCCGCTCGCCGGTGCGCGCCTTCCAGGCGTCAATCCAGAAGCGGCAGAAAGAGCAATCGCCGTCATAGACGAGCAGCGGCAGGTTGGACGCATTTCCGGTCATGAATGCCGGCGGCTATTATAGGCTCTTCGGGATGATTGCGGTGAGGCGTGGTTGCTTCGAGGATGAAGCCACAGTATCATGCCGCAACAACAAGACGAGAGGCATGCGCCATGATTCAAACGATCCAATGCGCGAAGTGCGGGAAGGAATTCGCGCTGGAAGGCGGAAACTCGAACGCCGACCAGGTTCCGCGCACCATTAAGTGTCCTTACTGCAACGAACCCAACCAGGTCCTCTGGCCGAAGGGCACGGGCTACCGCGTCCAGACGCTGCCTCGCTAGCGGCCCACCCCCGGCGGATCACTCCTTTTCCACAGGCGGCTCCGCGGCCGGCTTCTCTTCTTTCTTGCTCCCCAAATCGCCGAACGGCCACAAGCCAAACGCCTTCAGGAACGTGTCCTGTTTCTTCTCGACCAGCATCTTGGCGGTTTCCTCGGCGGGCCAAGGCGACGCCAAGCGCTCGGGACGGTCGGCAATCCAGAACGACGTCAGCGCCACGAGCGTTGCATCGCGCGTCAGGATGTCGCGGCTGACCTTGTCGAACGTATCGACCACGGAGTGGTGCGTATAGCGATAGTCAGGTGAGTCCTGATCCATGTTGATGCCCGGGAGCCCGGCCAGAGTAAAGGGGCCCGTATCGGTGCCGAACTGGGTGTTGTCATTCACCTTCAATTCCCCGAACGCCTTCACCGAGTCGGCGAACTTCTCGACCGCCGGAATCAAGTCCTTGCGCCCGCCCAGGCTCAGCGCGACCACCGGTCCCTGGCCGTTGTCGAGGATCACGGCGGCGACGTGGTTGGCCATCTCGTCCTTGTGCAATTTGGCGTAAGCGAGCGACCCGAGCAGCCCCTGCTCTTCGCCGGTGAAAAGCACGAAGCGCAGCGTGCGGCGAGGCTTCGCGCCGCTCTTGACGATGGCCTCGGCGGCGCCGAGCGTCGTCGAAACGCCCATGCCGTTGTCCGTCGCGCCTTCCGCCAGATCCCAGGAGTCGAGGTGTCCGCCGACCACCACGATCTGCTCGGGGTGTTCGGTGCCGCGAATCTCCCCGACCACGTTGGCGGACTCGACCGGTCCTGAGGTAGCGCGGTTCTGAACGTCGATCCGGACACGCACGGTCTTCTTATGGTCGAGGAAGCGCTCGATCTGGTCCTGGTCCTCGGGGGCCATGCTCAGCACCGGGATATCGTAGTAAGTGTCGAAGCCCAGCGCGCCGGTATGCGTCAGGTGCATACCGGTGGACTTGCTGCCGCCCTGCCCGCCGATCACCGCGACAGCGTGGGCGCCGTAAGCGGCCTTAAGGAATGGCCCGAACTTGGCGAACTCGCCCATGCGGTCCTTGGGCGGCTCGCCCTTATGGATCACCAGTAGCACCTTGCCCGCCCACCCGGCGGCGTTCTGCTTCATCTCATCGTCGAGCTGGTAGGCATTGACGGTGACCACTTCCGCTTCCACTCCACCCGCCGGCGTCGATCCCACCCAACCGAGCGAATCAACCATCAGGCGATGGTGGACCGGCTCAACCAGCTCGGCGCTGGCGGAGACGCGCGTCCAGCCGCGCGAGAGCTGCCAGGGCTCGGTGTGAACGTTCTCGAGTCCGATGGCGCGCATCTTCGCCGCTCCCCACTCGATGGCTTTCGCGGCCTCGGGCGACCCCGTGACACGTCCACCGATGTCGTCGCTCAACTCCTCGAGATCCTGGTAGGCGTGTGAGTCCATCATCCCCTGCCCGGCAATGGAAGTGAGTGCGGGCAAAGTGCCGTCCTCAGCGGGAGACGGCGGATAGGGCGGCGGCGTAGCCGTATCCGAAGACGCGAAACCGAGTGAGGCCAGCAGGAAACAAACTGCTACTGACGCGACTAAACTGCGGTTCATCGATGCTCCTTTGTGGCTGATTTCAGGCCATGCCGGGAGATTCCTCTGGTTCATGAGTCCGTGATGATAGCATGCGTGACCATGTCGCGGCTCCGCCGCTTTGCTGTGTGGAAAGGCTTCGCCTTTCCACACGACGGACAAGAAAAAAAGAACAAGGCTTTGGCGCCCTGCCGGGGAGGCGTAGCCTTCCCGCACAGGGCGGCTAAGCCGCTCAAGGCCACCACAAATGGGGGGATAAACCTGCCGTTACAGCGATATCTTGCGCAGCCGGAGCGCGTTCGAGATCACTGACACTGAACTGAACGTCATGGCGGCGCTGGCGATGACGGGGCTGAGCAGCAGGCCGAACACCGGATAGAGGACGCCGGCGGCGAGCGGAATCCCGAGCGAGTTGTAGACGAAGGCGAAGAAAAGATTCTGGCGGATGTTGCGCATGGTCGCGCGGCTGAGACGTCGGGCGCGCGCGATGCCCCGCAGGTCGCCCTTCACCAGCGTGATGCCCGCGCTTTCGATGGCCACGTCCGTGCCCGTCCCCATGGCGATGCCCACCTGAGCCTGCGCCAGCGCCGGCGCGTCGTTGATTCCATCACCGGCCATGGCGACCGTGCGGCCCGCCGCCTGCAGCCGTTTCACCACTTCGCCTTTCTCCGCCGGCAGGACTTCCGCCACCGTCTCATCGATGCCCAGTTTGGCGGCGACGGCCTCGGCCGTGGTGCGGCTGTCGCCGGTGAGCATGACGATGCGGACGCCCTCCGCGTGCAACATGCGGATGGCCTCCAGGGTGGATGGTTTGATGGGGTCGGCGACGCCGAGGATTCCTGCGATGCGTCCGTCCACCGCGACGAAGACGACCGTCTGTCCTTCCTTACGCAGCGCTTCCGCGCGTTCCGCCAGACCGTTCGGAGCGATGCCCAGTTCGCTCAAGATTTGCGCGTTGCCGAGCGCCACCGCGCGTCCGTCGACGCGGCCCGTCACGCCCTTGCCCGTAAGCGACCGGAATTCCTCGACGGCGGCCAAGTCGAGCTGGCGCTCCTTGGCACCCGCGAGGATCGCCGCCGCCAGCGGATGCTCGCTCGCACGCTCGAGGCTGGCCGCCAGGCGCAATAGTTCTTGCTCGCTCGAGCCCGCGGCCACGACCACACTCGTCAAGCGCGGCTTGCCCTCGGTCAGCGTGCCGGTCTTGTCGACCACCAGGGTGTCCACCTTTTCGAGCACTTCGAGCGCCTCGGCATTCTTGATGAGCACGCCGGCGGTCGCGCCGCGCCCCGTCCCCACCATGATCGACATGGGCGTCGCGAGACCCAGCGCGCAGGGGCACGCGATGATCAGCACCGCCACCGCATTCACCAGCGCGTGCGCCATGCGCGGCTCAGGACCCCAAAGCGCCCAAACGATGAACGTCGCCGCGGCTGCGGCAACCACGGCGGGCACGAAGTAGGAGGCCACCACATCCGCCAGGCGTTGAATAGGCGCGCGGCTGCGCTGCGCCTCGCTCACCATGCGTACTATCTGCGCGAGCAAGGTGTCAGCCCCAACGCGCTCGGCACGCATCACCAGCGTCCCCGTACCGTTCACCGTGCCGCCTGTCACTCGGCTGCCCGGCCCCTTCTCGACCGGGATGGGCTCGCCCGTGACCATCGATTCATCGACCGCGCTTGCGCCCTCGAGCACCACGCCGTCCACCGGCACGCGCTCGCCGGGCCGGACTCGCAGCGGGTCGCCCGGCGTGACGCGATCGAGCGCCACATCCTCTTCGCTGCCGTCTTCCAAGATGACGCGCGCCGTCTTGGGAGCGAGTCCCAGCAGCGCTTTGATGGCGCTCGAAGTGCGGCTGCGCGCCTTGAGTTCGAGCACTTGCCCAAGCAGCACCAGCGTGGTGATGGCCGCAGCCGCCTCGAAATAGACCGCCACTTCGCCGTGGGTGCGGAAGGTTTCGGGAAAGATGCCGGGAAAGAGCGTGGCGACGACGCTGTAGAGGTACGCCGTACCGGTGCCGATCGCGATCAGCGTAAACATGTTGAGGCTGCGGTTCACAATCGAACGCCAGCCGCGCTCGAAGAATGGCCAGCCGCCCCACGCGACCACCGGCGTCGCGAGAATCAGCTCGAAGACCGCGCGAGCGCGCCCGCCGAGCACGTCCCGAAGGCCGGGAATCATGTCTGCCATGCCCGCGACGATGACCGGAGCGGTCAGGACGACGCTGATCCAGAAGCGGCGCGTCATCTGGACAAGCTCGGGATTGGCTTCTTCCTCGAGGGTGACGGTGCGCGGCTCAAGCGCCATCCCGCAGATCGGGCACGAGCCAGGCTCGGCGCGCACAATCTGGGGGTGCATGGGGCAGACGTACTCGATCCTGGTCCTCGGCGCGGCGACCTCGGCGGGCTCGAGCGCCATCCCGCACTTGGGACACGCGCCGGGACCCGTCTGCTTGACCTCCGGATCCATAGGGCAGGTGTACACTTCACCCCGAGCCGGGGATGCTTCGTGGACATCGCGGGCGTGCGCCATCATTGCCGTCCCGGCGGCGGATGCTCCCGCAGGTACCGCGAGATACTTGGCGGGCGTAGCGCGAAATCGCTCCAGGCAGCTTGGATTGCAGAAGTAGTAGGTGATGCCCTGGTAGTCGAACTGGCCGGCAGCCGTCCGAGG
Organism: Terriglobia bacterium; assembly: GCA_035945295.1. Classification (GTDB taxonomy): domain Bacteria; phylum Acidobacteriota; class Terriglobia; order UBA7540; family UBA7540; genus QHZK01. The sequence goes on from DASZAI010000049.1 coordinate 13,512, forward strand.
GTCGACAATCATGCCGCAGACCGGATCGCGCACCGTCGGGCGCGCCTCCGCCGCCGGGTCGTCTGTCTCGGCGTGCGGCGCGCCTTGATCCCAGCGTACACGCCTGATCCTCGACATGGTTCGCTCTCGTCGCTACGTTATTCGATGCGCAGGGTGGAAGCAAGTCGCGCTGTAGCGCCGTGTCTATGACCCGCGGTTTTGCTGTAGCGCGCTCTATCAGCGGCGAAAACACGCCGGTCGCAGACCGGCGTACAGAAGATTAGCGGGAGGCGCGCTCGCCGGGATGAGCGAGTTCGCGGACAAATTCGACCAGACGAGGATCCTGCCAATCCCACTCGCCCACAACTTTGTCCGCTACGCGCCCGTCGCGGTCAAGAATGTAAGTTTCGGGGAACTGGAAGGTGCCGTAGCGGTGGGCAAGCCTCTGGTAGGGATCGCGCACAATGGGAAACGTCAGGTGATGGTCAGCAACGAACTTGGCCAGCGCGGCTGGATCCTGGTCAACGCTTACGCCGATTACTACGACGCCTTGGGGGCGCATCGCCTCGGCGAACTTCTCGAGACTGGGCGCTTCCTCAACGCAGGGCGGGCACCATGTGGCCCAGAAATTCACCAGCACCACGTGGTGGCGATGCTCGTCGAGGCTCACGGTACCTTGCCCTAGCTCGGGTAGCGCGAAGCTCGGCGCCGATTCACCGACCGCGACGCCTTCAGGCGATCCGGCGCGCAGGCGTAACGCCCAGTAGGCCAGGCTCACGAAGACCAGCACGCCCAGGACGACGATACCCGCATTCCTCTTACTCATGATGGCAACAAACTATTATAATGAAATTTCACGAGCAAGGTCAGGTTCGTTACGCTGAGGCCGCATGAGCGGAAACTCTCAAGCACGGGTGTCGATCCTCATTCCGGCGCGCAACGAGGAGGCGAATATCGAGCGCGCGGTGCGCTCGGTCGCGTCGCAGTCGGGGGTGCCGCTCGAAGTTATCGTCGTCGACGACCAGTCGGAGGATGGCACAAGCAAGATTCTCGAGCGACTCAAGCGGGAATTCCCGTCCTTGCGCATCCTGCGGATCGACGCGTTGCCTGACGGTTGGCTGGGCAAACCCTATGCGCTGGCGCGCGGCGCGGAGACGGCCTCGGGCGCGTGGTTGCTCTTCACCGACGCTGATACCGTGCATCACCCGGGTAGTCTTGCCGAGTTGCTCGAGCGCGCCGAGAACGAGCACGTCGACCTGCTCTCGCTGTCGCCCGGCCAGCTTACGCCTACCTGGTGGGAGAAGTCGGTCATCCCATGGGTCTACGTCTGGCTCGCCAAGCACTACTCGTTTGATGAGGTGAATGACCCTCACTCGAAAGCGGCTGCGGCCAACGGCCAGTACCTGCTCATCCGCCGCGCCGCGTACGACCGAGTGGGCGGACACCAGGCTGTACAAGGAGAAATCCTCGAAGACGTGGCGCTCGCCGAGCGCGTGAAGAGCTCCGGCGGACGCATCCTGTTCATGCCGGGCGCGAAGTGGGTTGAGACGCGCATGTATCGCACGTTCTCGGCGATGTGGGAGGGCTGGACGAAGAACCTCTACTTGCTTTACGGTGGCAACGTCAAAAAGATTCTGGGCACCGTGGCGACGATCGCACTGGTCGACCTGTTGCCGGTCGCGTGTTTGTTTCTGGCCGTGTTCATCCCGCGCATCACCGGGGATGCTGCGATGCTCACCGGCCTCTACTGCGTGGTACTGGCTTCCATTTTTATATTGCGCTTCGCGCTTTATCGCCGGCGCCTTCGCGAGCTGGACTTCAGTCCCGACCTGGCCGTCTATTACTGGCTGGGCTCGGCGCTCATGGGCGCGCTGCTCGTGAACTCGCTTCGCGTCCATCGCTGGGGCGGTCACATCCAATGGAAGGGCCGGGCGTACTCGACCAAAGGAGCGGCAGGATGATTTATGTGACCCGCCGGGCGGAGTTTTCCGCCTCGCACTACTACCACAACCCGGAGTGGAGTCCGGAGGAGAACCAGCGCGTGTTCGGCAAGTGTGCCAATCCCCACGGCCACGGACACAACTACACCGTGGAGGTGACGGTGGCCGGCGAAGTCGACCCGAGGACGGGGATGGTCCTCGACCTGAAAGATTTGAAAAAGATTCTCGAAAAAGAAGTGCTGGACCTGGTCGATCACAAGTTCCTTAACAAGGAGGTTCCGGTCTTCGCGAGCAAGATTCCGACCACGGAGAATATCGCGGTCGAGATCTGGCGTTGGCTCTGGCCGAAGCTAACCTTCGGCAAGCTGCATCGAATAAGGTTGTACGAAAGTCCGGACCTCTACGTCGACTACTACGGGGAATAGTCGATTTGAAGGAACGAACCGAAGAAGTCCTTTAGAATCAATAGGGCGTTGCACAATCGGACGTCATTTTGTCGCTGCACTGACACATGGTCTACCTGACTCGCCGTTACCGGTTTTCGGCTTCCCACCGCTTGCACAATGAGGCGCTGACGGCGGAGGAGAACGCCCGCGTCTACGGCAAGTGCAACAATCCGTATGGCCACGGACACAACTATACCGTCGAGGTGACGATGGCAGGGCCGATTGACCCCGCGACCGGCATGGTCTACGACGTCGGCGCGCTCGACCGGACCGTGGAGGCCGAGGTCATCGAGCGGTTCGACCATACGCACCTCAATCTGGACGTCGAGAACTTCCGCCAGCGGGTCCCCACTACCGAGAATCTGTGCATCGAGATTTACAACCTGTTGCGGAGCAAGTTCACCGGACTGAACGGCGGCGGCGCGACGCGACTGAGTCGGGTACGCGTGGAGGAGACGAATTCCAACTCGTTTGAATACGAGGGGTAGCCTCGGGGTGCTGTCCTTGTAGACGGCCCTCGACCCCTCACCCCCCGGCCCCTCCCCCGCAAGGGGGGAGGGGAGAAAGAAGTTGGGATTCACGCCCTCTCCCCTCGCGGGAGAGGGTGGCGCGCAAGCGCCGGGTGAGGGGGCGTATGCGTCGCGGGTTGGTCTTCGGCGCTCAGAGAGTGCCGCGACAGGCAATGAGAGGAGTCATACATGAAAACTGAGGAAGCAGCAGCTTGGCTTGGCCCGAAAACGTCCCCGGAACCCGACCCCTTGCGGGACGATATCTATGACGTGCTCCAGCGGCTGGGCGAGGATCCTACTCGCGAGGGACTCACCAAGACGCCGCAGCGCGTCGCGAAGTCACTCCGCTTCTTGACCTCTGGCTATCGCCAGGACGTGGACAAGGTGCTGAACGGGGCGCTCTTCTCGGTGGCTTACGACGAAATGGTCATCGTCAAGGACATCGAAATCTTCAGCCTCTGCGAGCACCACCTGCTGCCCTTCTTCGGACGTTGCCACATCGCTTACATCCCCACCGACAAAGTGGTCGGGCTGAGCAAACTGCCGCGCCTGGTGGAGGTCTTCGCACGCCGCCTTCAGGTGCAGGAGCGACTGACCAACCAGATCGCCGAGACGCTGATGGAGAAGATCAAGCCGCAGGGCGTGGGCGTAATCGTCGAAGCCCGGCACCTCTGCATGATCATGCGCGGCGTGGAGAAGCAGAACTCGGTCGCCGTCACCTCCGCCATGCTCGGCGTCTTCCGCACCTGCAAAGACACGCGCGACGAATTCCTGTCGCTGGTGCGCAGCAACCGGTAGCCACGATCGTGCGCCACTCCCTCCCTCTCGGGACGCCATGGCAGAATTTCCCGGTGCGGTGCGCGATTCTCACCAACTTATTAAAGCGCCTTTTCTGAAGCGGCGTTGCTGTGATATGTTCGATGCCGCATTTCACAGAAAAGGGGCAAAACGAAAAAGTGGGAACATGGATACCCACGCAGCCAGGCGCACAGGTGGTGCGGCAGGCGACGAGGTGGTTTTCCCCTGAGAACACCTATAAAGTAAGATCTAAAAATCAATCGGGAGGTAATTGGCGATGGGATTTTTCGATAAGAAAGTTTACGTGACTAAAAGTGTCATGGCCGGCGGCACTAAAATCGAAGTGAGACAAGTCTTAGGAACCAGCACTGACAGCGCAGTCCAGGCGGTTGCAGCGGCTACGGTAACCGCTCGGAGATGGCTTCAATTAGCGATCCCGCTACGACCCTCCTGGCAATACAATCAACAGATCACGCCGCTCTTTAGGTTCTTTTTCAACGCTGACGCTAGCCCTGAAAATGTCAACATCGTCTGGGCGGTCTTGCAAAATATCAATAATGGGCTCCAACGTCCATTCGCCGTAAAAATATCGAACAATAATCCGTCCACGTTAGGATATGTCACGGGCTACTATGCGGCGTGTGTCAACCGTGATGGCGGTATCTACCAGTTCGATGCTGAAGATCAGGTTTTGCGCCGACAAGGCGAAATACATATCTTCAGAGGGATCCTAAATAAAGGAGACTTGACTACCGTCACCTTGGTCCATGAAGCAGGTCATAGGTTTGCGAATCTTGAAGATTTTGGCGACGAAGGGTACTTCACCGAAGATTACTCTGGCCTGGACTCGTACAGATTACCATGGCAACAGTGCATGCGAAACGCAGATAGCTACGCCGCTTTTGTATACTTCTTAGCGAACCCCGCTCTGGTGGAGTTGCGTTTATCGAAACTTGCGAAAAGAGCGAATCGCGCCGCTGCTGCTGCGAACGATGAGGACCTGGACCTCGGCAGCCTTTTCGGTTAAGTGTCAAGAAATTCTGCCAGGAGTGTCGCGCTGCGAACGTCGCCGTGGATTTGCCCCCCGCCCCTCGACGGTTACCACCGCGCCCACGTCTTTGACCCGTTCGGGAATCGCCTCGAATTGATGGAGCCGTTCTAAGCTGAAATTATTCTGGAGCAACGTAAGACTCTCCTTCGAGCGACGAGCCCTCGCCAAACCGGAAACTGACCCACGACCTGGCTTTTTTAACTTTTGCTAAACGCGGGCGCTCGTGTTATCCTTACTATGACTATAAAGAAGAGAAAAAGTGAGGAGAGATAGCGGATGCCGTTGACCCGGGAATCCAAGACAAGTGTAATCAACCATTATAGGGTGCATCCTACCGATACGGGCTCGCCGGAAGTGCAGATTGCGCTGCTCAGCGAGCGTATTGCTTACCTGAACGACCATTTCCAGGTACACCGCAAAGACCATGCATCACGACGCGGCCTGCTGGTAATGGTGGGCAAGCGGCGGCGGCTGCTCGAATATCTGAAGACCCGGAATCCCGATAAGTACAAGCAGGTCATCGAGAGTTTGGGCATCCGCAAGTAGCGCGGTTGCGATCTGACGGTTCTGAGTGTAGCAATTCGAAAGTCCAAGGACTTCCAGCGACCCTCCCGATTGAGGCTGACAGGGCGGTGATTTGGTTTCCCTGTGCCACGCCTCGGAAGGGGCCCAGCCGGTTCACCTCGCCTCTCGAATCCCCGGAAACTTTGAAGATTGAAAATCATGGAGTTACGACCGTGCGTCCCACGAAGGACGCGCACCGAGGGCGGCCGCTCATTCTGACCCGCCCCGAGGCACCGCGCTCGAACGAGCGCATGGAGGAAACAACATGCACGAAGTAAGCATACCCCTAGGGCATAGCACCCTGACGATTGAGTGTGGACGAGTCGCCAAACAGGCCAATGGAGCCGCGCTCGTCCGCTTTGGCGATACCGTGGTCCTGGCAACCGCCTGTACCGCCGACCCGCGCGAAGGCATCGATTTCTTCCCCTTGACCGTCGACTATCGTGAATACAACTACGCCGCGGGCAAAATTCCCGGCGGCTTCTTCAAGCGTGAAGGACGTCCCACCGAAAAGGAGATCATCACCAGCCGGCTGATCGATCGTCCCTGCCGGCCGCTTTTCCCCGAGGGCTTCAAGGATGAAACCCAGGTGATCGCCATGGTGCTGTCGGCGGATTCCGAGTACGACCCGGACGTGGTCGGCGTGGTCGCGGGATCCGCGGCTCTCTACCTCTCGGACGTACCGTTCTACAACCCTATCGCCGCTGTGCGCGTGGGACTGGTGGGCGGGCAACTGGTCACCAATCCGAGTTACGCCGAGATGAAGACCAGCCTGCTTAACCTGATCGTCGCGGGCAGCGAGGACGCCATCGTCATGGTTGAGGCGGGTGCGAAGGAAGTGTCGGAAGCGGCCATCCTCGACGCCATCCATTTCGCCCACGACGAGATTCGCAAGATCGTCGCCGTTGAAAAAGAATTGTTCCAGAAGCTGGGCCTTAAGAAGCGCGAGGTTGCACCGCCCGCCCGCGACGAGGCTCTGCATCAGGAGGTCGCCGCGAAGGTCGGGGCGCAGCTTCACGAGGCGATGGACACCTCGAAATACCCGAAGCTCGAGAGCCACCACAAGATCGTCGCAATTCGCAAAGCGTTGCTCGAGAGTTACCCGGAGGAGGACGAAGCGAAGCGGCGCGAGGTGAAGCACGCTTTCGAGGCTCTGGAAGAGAAGTTGTTCCGCGACGACGTGGTGCTCAAGCGCCAGCGGCCCGACCGGCGCGCCTTCGACCAAGTCAGGCCGATCACCTGCGAGGTGGGCATGCTGCCGCGCACCCACGGGTCCGCCCTGTTCACCCGCGGTGAGACTCAGGCTCTGGTGACGGCGACTCTGGGCACGGCGGAAGACCAGCAGCGGCTCGACGTGCTGGAGGGCGAATCGTTCAAGCGCTTCATGCTGCATTACAACTTCCCGCCCTTCAGCGTGGGCGAGGTCGCGTTTCTGCGCGGGCCAGGCCGGCGCGAGATCGGACACGGCAACCTGGCCGAGCGCTCGCTGATTTCGCTCATCCCCGGTGAGGAAGCTTTCCCCTACACGATTCGCGTCGTGTCCGACATCCTGGAGTCCAACGGTTCTTCCTCGATGGCCACCGTCTGCGGCGGCTGCCTGGCGCTGATGGATGCCGGCGTGCCGATCAAGGCGCCGGTGGCGGGCATCGCGATGGGGCTCGTCAAGGAGGGTGAGCAATACTCCATCCTCACCGACATCGCGGGGGCCGAAGACCATTACGGCGACATGGACTTCAAGGTGGCGGGCACCAAAGACGGCATCACGGCGCTCCAGATGGACATCAAGATCTCGGGCGTCACGCCGCAAATCATGTCCGAGGCGCTCGAACAGGCGAAGGTCGGACGCCTGCACGTCCTCGGCAAGATGCTCGAGACGCTCCCCGAGCCGCGCACCAGCATCTCCGCCTACGCGCCCCGCATCTTCACCTTGCGCATCAATCCTTCCAGGATCGGTGAACTCATCGGGCCGGGCGGCAAGGTGATCCGCGGGATCATCGAGCAGACCGGAGTCAAGATCGACGTTGAAGACGATGGGCGCGTCAACGTGGCCGCCACCGAGCAGGAGTCGGCGGACAAGGCGATCAAGATGATCAAGGATCTGCTGGCCGAAGCGGAGCTGGGCAAGACCTACCTCGGCAAAGTGGTTCGGCTGGCCGACTTCGGAGCCTTCGTCGAGATTTTCCCCGGCACCGACGGCTTGCTCCACATCAGCGAGGTGGCGGAGCATCGCATCCGCGATATCCGCCAGGAACTCAAGGAAGGCGACCAGCTTCTAGTCAAGGTCATTTCGATCGACGGCAACAAGATTCGCCTCAGCCGCAAGGCTGTCCTGCGCGACCAGCGCGCCAAGGGACAGGCCGGCGGCGACGGGAAATGATTGCTGGGCGGGGCCTCAAGTTCCGGCTCTCAATTGACGATGTTGCTCTTCTGGGGTCTGATGGCCGCCGGCGGGTGATCATGCCACTTTATATCGTCGAGAAGAAACAGGACGACGTGCTGATCCTCGATTTGCGCGGGCGGCTGACCTTGGGTCCGGAAACCGCCGAACTCCGGTCCAGGGTCAACGACCTGGTGGAGGCGGGAAACCGCCAGATTGTCCTCAACCTGCGCGAGGTGACCTACGTCGACAGTTCGGGACTGGCCGCCTTGATCGCCTGCTATACCACAGTGCGCAAGCATGACGGGAACCTTAAGCTCGCTCACCTCACCACACGTATTCGCGACCTGCTGCAGATTACCCGCCTGAGCACCGTCTTCGAGAACTACACGGCCGTGCAAGATGCGGTCGCGTCGTTTCGAATGGCGCCCTGACCTCCCCGAAGGCCGTTCGGAGCGTCATGTCATCATCGGAACCCGGCCCGAATCCCGTTTGACAAGGCCCCAGGCTGCTGGTAGAGTTTGCCTGCCGCCCAGGATGAGATTCTTCGGTTGATACCGCCCGACGAAGGCGGAAACCGCACCCTCCTCGGCCAATCGAGGTACGCCATGCAGGGAACAATCAAGCGGGTAATCCGTGACCGCGGGTTCGGTTTCATCCGGACCCCCGACGGGCAAGAAGTGTTTTTCCACCGCAGCAGCCTTCAGAATCTCGACTTCGATGCGTTGAAGGAAGGCCAGAACGTAGAATTTGAGATGGAGCGTGGAGAGAAGGGGCCACGCGCCGTAAGCGTACGCCAGGCATAAGGTCCGCTATTCCGTCCGCGCACCCTAAACCTGTAGGGCAATCTCACCACCCTCCGCTTCTCGAGGAACCAAACCTCCGGGGGAGAGCCGTGTCTTACTCCGCAAGGATCCAAGAACACGTTTGCCCTGCCTCAAGCGTGATCTCGGCCGCGGCACGTCAACCTAGGCAACCCTGATATGACCATTACCCACGCTAACGACCCGTCGCAAGGATTGTGCGGATTCGGCTGCATCACCTCAGCCCAGGGCCTCTACCAATTCGCTGGCGCGCGCAGCGGCCAGATTGGGGCACGCATCGACTTCTAGATCGTGGCCGAGACGTATTGGCAGTCACCCGTGTGCAGAGCGGAAGAGAACATCTTCCGCTCTGCACTTTTGTTTTTTGACACATGGGAAACTCTGTCCACCAATGGCTTGATTCCGGTACAATCTGAAACGCTCAGGCCATCGAGCGCTCAGATTGGAATCAAGAGGAGTTCCGGTATGGACGCAGGCGCGGTACAGCAGAAGATCAAGCCCGGAAGGCTCTTTATCGGTGGGAAGCGGTACGAATGTGCCTCGGGCCAGAAAATCGACGTCATCAATCCTGTCACCGGCGAACTCTTGACGACGGTCGAGCGTGGCGACGCCGCGGACGTCGATCGCGCCGTCCAGGCGGCGCGCCAGGCGTTCGAGAGCGGTCCCTGGCCGAAGCTGAACGCGTCGGAGCGCTCGAAGCTCCTCTGGCGGATCGGCGAGCTGATCGACCAGCATCGTGACGAGCTGGTGATGATCGAGTCGCTGAACACCGGCAAGACTCTGAAGGGGGCGCGCGGCGGCGACATGAAGCCCTCCTCCGACATTTTCTATTACTACGCCGGCTGGGCGCGGAACCTGCACGGCGAAGTGATCCCGGTGGATGGCCCGTTCCTGAACTACACCCTGCGCGAGCCGGTCGGGGTGGTAGGCATGATCACCGCGTGGAACTACCCCATGCTGCTGGCGGCGTGGAAAGTGGCGCCGGCGCTCTCCACTGGCTGCACCTGCGTCATCAAGCCTTCAGAGCTGACTCCGCTCACCACGCTGCGCCTCGCGGAGCTTTGCCAGGAGGCGGGCGTGCCCGACGGCGTGGTCAACGTCGTCACTGGATACGGTCCGGAGGCGGGCGAGGCGCTCGGCCGGCACATGGACGTCGACAAGATCGCCTTCACGGGCAGCATCCGCAGTGCGCGTGCTCTGCTCAAGGCGTCGGGCGAGAGCAATTTGAAGCGCCTGTCGCTGGAACTCGGCGGCAAGTCGCCCAACATCATCTTCCCTGACGCCGATCTGGACGCCGCCATCCCCGCCGCCTTCTGGGCCATTTACGCCAACAAGGGCGAAGTCTGCTCGGCGGGCTCGCGGCTGCTCTTGCACAAGGACATTCACGATCAGTTCCTCGAGCGGCTCGTGGACAAGGCCAAGAACATGCGAGTGGGCAATCCGCTCGACCCCAAGACCGAGATGGGGTCGCAGATCTCGCAGGCTCAACTCGACCGAATCCTCGGCTATATCAAGTCGGGGGTCGACGAAGGCGCGAAGCTCCTGTGCGGCGGCGAGCGCGACGTCGAAGGCGACAAGGCCAAAGGTTTTTTCGTCAAGCCGACCGTCTTCGGCGACGTCAAGCCCGAGATGAAGATCGCACAAGAAGAGATCTTCGGGCCGGTGCTCGCGACCATGAAGTTTGAGGACGAGGAGGAAGCCGTCGCGATCTCGAACGGCACGGTCTACGGTCTGGTCTCCGCGGTCTGGACGAAAGACGTCCAGCGCGCTCACCGCCTGGCTCGGGAGATCAAGGCCGGCGTCGTCTGGATAAACACCTATAACGGCTTCGACAGCGCCGCCCCATTCGGCGGGTACAAGCAGAGCGGCTTCGGCCGGGAGATGGGCGCGCACGCGCTGGAGTCGTATACGCAGGTCAAGTCCGTGTGGGTAGCCCTTTAGAGTCGCTCAGTCTGGAGTTTTTCAGTCTGGAGTCTGGAGCCTGGAGTTGGCGACCGTCAAGCGTTTTGAGGACCTTCAAGCGTGGCAAAAGGCGCGGGATCTTGTGCGCGAGATCTATGAGCTTTGCTCTGACGGCGGTTTGAGGAAGGACTTCGGACTGAGGGACCACGACTCTAGACTGAGCGACCGCCAACTGGGTGACTGAGCGACTCCAGACTGAGGGACTGAGCGACGCCACACTATGGATCTGAAAACCATCGAATCCCTCCTCGCCCAGCACAGCATCACCAAAATCAAAGTCGGCGGCTTCGACGTCGATGGCGTCCTGCGCGGTAAATACATCAGCCGCGACAAATTCAACTCGGCCGCCGAGACGGGACTCGGGTTCTGCGACGTCATCTTCGGCTGGGACTCCTCCGACGCGCTCTACGACAACGTGAAGGTCACCGGCTGGCATACGGGCTATCCGGACGCGCTCGCGCGCCTCGACCTCTCAACCTTCCGCGTCATCCCCTGGGAGCCCGCGACGGCTTTCTTCATTCTCGACTTCTATGACAACGCCGGCCAGCCGCTCTCGGTCTCGCCGCGCCAGGTACTCCAGCGCGTCATCGCCCGCGCTGAGCGCATGGGTTTCCACCCGCAGGTTTCGACCGAATACGAGTTCTTCATCTTCCAGGAGAACTCCCACTCGGTGCGCGAGAAGCACTATCGCGACATGAAGCCGCTCTCGCCCGGTATGTTCGGCTACAGCGTCGCGCGAACGGGTGTCTACTCCGAGCTCGCGCACGGCATCCTCGACGCGATGCGCGCCTTTGACGTGGAGCTCGAGGGATTCCATACCGAGACGGGCCCCGGTGTCTATGAGGCCGCGATCAAGCATGACACAGCGTTGCGCGCCGCCGACAAGGCAGTGCTGTTCAAGAGTGGAGTCAAGCAAGTTGTGGCGCGCAGCGGCCTGATAGCGACGTTCATGGCCAAGTGGAATCCCGCGCTGCCCGGATGCAGCGGCCACCTGCACGAGAGTTTGTGGGATGCGGACCACTCGAAGAACCTTTTCCACGATTCCGCCGCGCCGGACAAGATGTCGAAGCTGATGCGCCAGTATCTCGCCGGCCAGCTCCAGCTCATGCCGGAGATGACGGCGCTCGTCTGCCCCACCGTGAATTCCTACAAGCGGCTCGTCCCTGGCGTCTGGGCGCCCACCAACGCCACCTGGGGCGTCGACAATCGCACCGCGGCGCTGCGCGCGGTGGTGGGGCCGTCGCCCAAATCGGTGCGGGTCGAGTATCGCCTGGCGGGCGCCGACATCAATCCGTACCTGGCTCTCGCCGCCAGCCTCGCCTCGGGACTCTACGGGATCGAGCATCAACTCGAACTCCCGGCGGCGTGCGGTGCGAACGCCTACGAGTCGAGCGCGCCGCCGCTGCCCAAGACGCTCGAATCAGCGACTACCCTGCTCAAGCAGAGCCGTGCCGCGAAGGAACTGCTGGGCGAGGAGTTCATCGACCACTACGTGCGCACGCGCGAGTGGGAAGTCAGGCAGTCCCAGCGCGCCGTGACGGATTGGGAGCTCGAGCGCTACTTCGAGATCATCTGACTCAGTCTTTCAGTCTCTCTCTCGGTCTCTTAGTCTTGGGTCTTTTCGTCTCGCAGTCTGGGACTCGCAGAATAGACTGGATGACTGAGTGACTCCAGACTGAGCGACTGAATGACTTGGATGCGCGACTCTTATGCTTTCTACATGGTCTTTTCCCACCAGGATTATCTTCGGACCCGGAGCCATCGTCCAGGCCGGTGACGTCGCGCGCGGCCTCGGCATCAGGCGGCCGCTGATCGTCACCGATCCTGGCATCGTCAAGTCCGGTTTGCTCGAGCGGCTCAGCGCTCCACTCGAAAAGTCGGGAATAGCTTGGGCGATGTTTGACCGCGTGGAAGGCAATCCCACCGAAGCGAGCGTGTTCCCAGGCGTTGAAGTCTACCGCGGCGAGAAATGTGACGGGGTTATCGCCATCGGCGGCGGGAGCGCTATCGATGCGGGTAAGGCCATCCGCCTCAAGGTGACCCACAGGCTGCCGCTCGAGGATTACGACGATTTGAAAAACGGCGGCGACCAGATCACCGCCAACCTGCCGCCCATGATCGCCGTCGCGACCACTGCGGGTACGGGTAGCGAAGTTGGACGCAGCACGGTGATCACGCTCAAGGCTACCGGACGCAAGACCGTCATCTTCAGCCCACATCTCATGCCGAACGTCGCCATAGAAGACCCGGAGTTGACGCTCGGCTTGCCGGCGCACCTCACTGCCGCGACCGGTATGGACGCGATGACCCACAACCTGGAGGCGTATCTTTCCGTCGGCTACCATCCTATGTGCGACGCTATCGCGCTGCGCGGCGTGCGAATGGTCAACGGCCACCTGCGCACCGCGGTCCACGACGGGAAGAACCTCGAGGCGCGCACTGAGATGCTGGCCGCCGCGATGATGGGCGCGGTGGCTTTCCAGAAAGGACTGGGCACGGTCCACTCGCTTGCCCATCCGCTTTCGACGGTGGCAGGACTGCACCACGGGCTGACCAACGGCATCCTGCTGCCCCACGTCATGCGCTTCAACTTGGCCGTGGTCCGTGACCGGCTAGTGGATCTCGCGGGAGCGCTCGATGTCGACACGCGCCGCCTCTCAGCCGACGATGCGGCTGAGGCCGCCATTGCCGCCATCGAGAAACTCAACGCCGACATCGGCATCCCGCAGCGGCTCGGCGAGGCCGGCGTCAAGGCGGAGATGATTCCCATCATGGTACCGAAGGCGATGGAGGACGGCTGCCACCTGCTCAATCCTCGCCCGACGACGGCCGCGGATATGGAGGCTCTGTACCGTGCGGCGCTGTAGTCAGTTCGGAGTTAGGAGTTATGGAGTTCGGGGTTTGAGGCTAACCGAGCTCTGCCCCCCTCACCCCCGGCCCCTCTCCCGCAACGGGGCGAGGGGAGAAGAGTCCGAATTCATGCCCTCTCCCCTTGCGGGAGAGGGTGGCGTGCCAGCGCCGGGTGAGGGGTGAGCAAGTCTCTCTATCGGGTAATACTCAACAGAGATGCTCTAGCAATGAATTAAACCTCTTTGGGAAATCCTTTGGACTCCGAACTGATCAACTCCGAACCCCAAACCGACAAACTCCGAACTGAGCTGGAGCGTGACGCGCACGACCTGCATCATTTCGGCTACGCTCAGGAACTCTTCCGCACCATGGGTGGGTTCTCGAACTTCGCCCTCTCGTTTTCCATCATCTCGATCTTGACCGGCGCCGTGACGCTCTACGATTACGGCCTGGAAAAAGGCGGCCCGGCCGAGATGGCTTTCGGCTGGCCGCTCGTGGCCATCTTCACGCTCGCGGTCGCCGCAAGCATGGCCGAGTTGGCTTCCGCCTTTCCGACCTCGGGCGGGATGTATCACTGGGCGACGCGGCTCGGCGGACCCGGGTGGGGATGGTTTACCGCATGGTTCAACATCATCGGCCTGATCGCGACCATTGCCGGCGTCGACTATGGCTGCGCGCAGTTCGTCACTCCGCTCGTGGGATTGGATTCGACGCTGCGCAGTGTGCTCGCCGTCTACGCTGTGATCCTCGTCTCGCACGGACTCATCAACCACTACGGCATCCGGCTGGTGGCTTGGCTCAACGACTTCAGCGTGACGGTACATATCGTCGGCGTAGTCGGGATTGTCGGCGTCCTGCTCGCATTCGCACCCAAACAGCCCGTCTCATTCTTCTTTCACGCCTCCACAAGTACGCGCTTCCCTTACTGGTGGGCGTTCATGCTCGGGCTGCTACAGGCGCAGTGGACTTTCACCGGCTACGACGCCTCGGCGCACGCTTCAGAAGAGACGGTCGATCCCCGGCGCCGCGTGCCCTGGGGCATGATCAACTCGGTGGTGATTTCCGCCGTGGTCGGATACCTCCTGCTGATCGGGCTGACGCTCGCGATCCACAGCATCCCCGAGGTGCTGAATGCGACCGACGCGGGCGGCAACAAGATTCCGGCGGTCATCGCGATCTTGCAGCAAGCGCTCGGGCCGCGCGCCGGCGGCGCGATGTCGATGCTCGCGGCCATGGCCATGTGGTTTTGCGGACTCTCCTGCGTCACCTCAAATTCCCGCACTGTTTACGCTTTCGCACGCGATGACGGCATGCCGCTCTCCAAACTCTGGCGCAGGGTCAGTCCAAGGCATCTGACTCCCGCGCCCGCCATCTGGCTCTCGGTCGCCGCGGCGCTCGCCGTTTCCATCTACTCGGGCGCCTACTCGGTGGTCACGTCAATCAGCACGGTGGGACTCTACGTCGCCTACATTATCCCGGTGATCCTCGGTTGGCGCGCGCGGCGGGCGAAAGCCTGGGCCGAGCGTGGGCCGTGGCATCTGGGCCGAGCGAGCGCGGCGGTGAATATCGCCGCCATCCTCTGGACGGTTTTCATCTGCGCCATCTTAGTCATGCCGCCCAACCAACTGGCGGGCAAAACCATGCTCGGCCTGATCGTCCTGCTCGCGCTCTGGTACGCGGTAAGCGAGCGGCAGCGCTTCAAAGCCGCCTCCGCCGTCCGCCTGACGCGGCAGAGCTAAGGGGATGTCAGGCCATGGCGTCTGCCTCATACCAATGGCGTGCCACCCGGTGCTCAGCCCTTCCATGTATGGCGCCGCGGGGGTATGGCGCCGCGCCTGCCGAATTCAGTTGGTGATCACGGCGCGGAACCGCACCTGCCCGTTGGCCACCCGCTCGTAGGCGCGATCGATCTCATCCAATTTGTAGATCTCCGCGACCACCTTGACCTTCCCCTTGGCGACGTAGTCCAGAGCTTCGTAAAGGTACTCCGGCCCGTTCTGCTGGCTGCCCAGGACGCGGATGCGGCGCATCAGCAGTTCTCCGGGGAAGAGCGGAAGCGGCTTGGGCTCGAAACCCATCACCACGAGGCGGCCGTCCGGCCGGAGACCTTGAACGGCGCCTGCCATGGTGTCCGACGAGTTACTGGTACCGAGGACGACGTCCGCGCCGCCCATCTCGGCCAGGCCCTTCCCGTCCCGGACGACTTCGTCGGCGCCGAGCTGCCGGACCAGCTTATCCTTGTCCGGAGAGTGGGAGATGGCGATGGTCTCGAAGCCCGCGGCCTTCGAGTATTGCAGCGCCAGATGGCCCAGCCCGCCGATGCCGGCGACGGCAATCCGCTCGTGCGGCTTGGGGTCAGCCAGGCGCAGGCCGGACCAGACGGTGTAGCCGGCGCAGAAGATCGGCGCCGCCTGTTCATAGGCGAGTCCGTCCGGCAACAGCATGGTGGAATCGGCGTAGGCCAGCATGTACTCGGCATGACTGCCCTGGGTCTGGATACCCGTGCCGATTTGCTGGTTGCAGAATGCGGGTTTGCCGCGCAGACACCATTCGCATCGACCGCAGGAGGCTTGAACCCAGGGCACGCCGACGCGGTCGCCAACCCGGCGCGTCCTCACCCCTGGGCCGACGGCAACGATTTCGCCCACCGGTTCGTGTCCCAGGGTGCGCGGGAATTGGGTTGGAATTTCGCCTCGGGTGATGTGTACGTCGGTATAACAAAGTCCGCTGGCGTGAATCTTGATGAGGACCTGGTTGGCTTCTGGTTTGGGGGTCGGAACCTCTTTCACTTCCCATTTGCCGTTGACGGCTGGAACGACCGCAGCTTTCATGTGTATGACTCCTTTCGCTAAGCATCGAATCCTTTGCTTTCTAAAGTATAGGGATTGGATGTCGCCACCCCGGCGCGGGTTCCTGCCAGCGTCAGGCACGAGCTCGAACCGCGGCCGTCGTCTCTTGGCCAAGCGGCTCTTCGGCGACTCACACTTGCCCCAAAATTGCCAAATTGAAAACGGTATCTGCAAGAGACACTTAGCATCGAAATCAATGGGCTGTGACATGTAATCATGCCGATTGACCTCGAAGACAGAGTCCCGTTCAATAGCTTTGGAAGGCGTGATCACGGTTTTTCGATCTATAGTACCTTTGGAGTTGGATTCTGACATTTTCTGGCAGAATATTTTCGACCACCTCAGTTCCGGCCCGTGTTTATGCGGCTTTGAGGGCAATTGGAAATCGGTCCAACCTCCCTGTTTGGTTCCGGCTACGCCGGGTTAGGATGTGGTTCAGAGGGGAAAACGGGAGCACCTGCATGCCCTCGGGCCTCTGTGACCGGCTTCGCCGCTCATAGAGCGGCGCTACAGAAAAACGCCCTCACTGTATTTGCGGTCCTCAGCTACTTCGCCGGGTAGGACTTCGAGTATCCGTTGCGCGTGTTGGTGACGGTGAAGGAGCCGTCAGGATTCGCTGACAGCTTGATGGCGTAGCCTTGGCACTGTTCCTCGGGGTTGGCGATGAATTGCTCGCTGACGTTGTTCTCGGGACCGCCCTCGACCGCGTAATGTAGTTGCCAGAGATCTTCGAGCCCGGGCGAAGTATGGATCGTCTGCCAGGCTTCGGGCTCGCCGCCTTTTCTCGCGCCATTATTCATGATGGCGACGCGCGGGTGAAGCGCGTGGAGCATGACCGGTGAACCTGACTGCGCCAGGCCATGATGCGAACTCAAGTAGACGTCCACGGTTCCCACCTTGTTCGCCGGGCAGAACAGCTCGAGCTCCTTGTTCCAGGTCAGATCGCCGAGGTCAATGAAGCGGAACTTGCCGAAGCGCACCAGCACGCCCACCGACTGCGCGTTCTCCGAGTGGTCCACCTCGCGCGGCTGGGCGGAAGCGCACAGCGGATTCTTTTCGCCCGCCCCAGGCAAGGGCGCGGTGATGACGCGGCCTGCCGCCGTCAGGACTTCCACGTCAAGACCCTTGAGCAGAATCTCTTCGCCGGGCTTGGCCAGAATGTGCCGCCCCGTGACGCGCGTCCTCGCGTAATCGGCAAACAGCTTCTTGCTCTCGGGGTCCGTCTCGACGCTCGCGCCGTGGTCGACGAAATGAAGGATGGGTATCCGGGCGGCCAACGCGGGGACGCCGCCCACGTGGTCCAGGTGGTAGTGGGTAATCACCAGATAGTCGATCTGCTTGACGCCTGCCGCCTTGGCTGCCGCCACAATTCGGTCGGCGTCGCGGCCCTTGGCGTCCGGCCAGCCCGTGTCGACCAGGAGCGATTCGCCGCTCGGCGTGACCATCAGTGTCGCCTGGCCGCCCTCCACATCAATGAAGTAGACGTCGAGCGTGCTAGCGGCGCGAGCCGGCCCAGCCGTCAGGGACGCAAACAGAAACACGAGGGCAACCAGAGTGTGTCGCATGGCGGGAATCGTATCACAGGTGCTGAAACGCCTTGACATTTGTTATATCTAGCGTTAATATCCGTAAGATACATTATCTCAGCCAGGCTCACTGTATGTCCCTGCGGCAGCTGCTGGCTCGAATCCCGGCGCTTCTCTCCGTTTCGTCGCGTCAAGCCGCGAGAATCCGCTACGGCGTTATGCCTGACTTTTGGACTAGTCGCTTCTGCGGCGTCGCCGCTGATCGGTCCGTGGGCGGCACAGGGTATGTGAAGGGACCTGCAGCGGGCCCGGCGCGCAATTCGCACCAAGTAAAACAAAGCCGGAATGTTTCGTGGATTCAACGCGTTATCTCTCTCAGCTCCACGTCCTATTGCGGATTTGGCCAGACCGCTCCGGGCTCGCTCTCGGCCGGGACGAGGACGGCGTGCAACTGGCAGGTCCGCACAGATCCATTCGCAGAAGTACCGAAGCAACTGCCAGTTTGGACTAGTCCATTTTGATGGCCGACGAACGCCGTTACCTTGACAAGGTATTGTTTCAAGGGGAGAATTTCCCTTCGTTGGGTGTGGCCGTAGCGAGCACACTGCTTGTTCGCAGAGGACGGGTGGCTCTCGGAATGGGGCCTGCTCACGCCACATGGGTCGGCGTAGGAACCAACTCTCGGTTGAGAGCGACAGTGGTGTGGAGGCGCCCATGAAGTTACGTTCTTTCTCCAAGTTCACCTTGATCATGGCGGGTTGTGTCCTGGGCTTTTGCCCTGCCTCCATGATGAGACACACCCCGAGGCATAGAAATTTCATTAGCCGATCCATTCCAACCCAGGATGTAACGCCAGCATACGCCTCCTCAGCCCGCATCATCGCTTCCCACCAGAAGCACTCGATCGCCATGGCTCGGGCGCGCTCGGCAGCAACTTACCGTAGTTTTCCGCTGAGCTTTGAGCCCAATCAGGGCCAGGCGGCGAGGCCAGTCGAGTATCTCGCGCATGGCAAGGGATACGCGCTGCTCCTGACCTCGAACGCCGCCTGGCTGGCGCTGCGTCAGCCTCAGCAGCAACCGAGGGCCGCCGTACTCAAAGACTATTCGTTGCTTCCGGCTAGCTTCGAGAAGCTTTCCACTTCCTATTCAGGCGGCTCCTCCGCCCTGGAAGTTGAACAGGGCGTCGAGTCCCGAGCGTCGCTGATGAAGATTGAGCTGGTGGGGACGAGCGCTGACGCGCGGATTCTGGGGATCGAAGAGATACCGGGCACCAGCAACTACTTCCTCGGCAACCGCCCACACCAGTGGCGGACCCGGATTCCCAACTACGCCAAGGTGGAATACCAGCACGTGTACCCGGGTGTGGACCTCATCTACTACGGAAGCCAAGGGCAGCTCGAGTGCGACTTCGTGGTCCAGCCCGGGGCGGATCCCGGAGCGATCCGTTTGCAGATCGACGGCGCGAGTTCCATGAAGGTCGATGAGCGCGGCGACCTGGAACTGGGAGTCGCGGGCGGAGCCGTACGCTTCGAGCATCCTCGCGTTTACCAGCGTCGGGGAGACGTGCAGCAGCCGGTGGCCGGCAAATTCGCGCTCGAAGCTGACAACGAAATCGGGTTCAAGGTAGGCGCTTACGACCGGCGAAGCCCGCTGGTGATCGATCCGGTGGTGGTTTATGCGACTTATCTCGGCGGCACGAGCGCCAACCTCGCCGAGGCCGTCGCGGTAGACTCCTCGGGCAACGCCTATCTGACGGGCCAGACCCTTTCCGTCAACTTCCCGACCGCGAACCCGATCCAAAGAGCGCTAGTGGCCGGGTCTGACGCTTTCGTGGCCAAGTTCAATCCGCAAGGCAGTACGCTCGTCTACTCGACTTACCTCGGCGGCACGCTTGCCGACAACGCGACGTCGATCGCGGTCGACGACTCGGGCAACGCCTACGTGACGGGAAGCACGCTTTCTGCCGACTTCCCGCTGAAGAATGCGATTCAGACCACTTGCCTCGGCTGCGCTGCCGGGCTCGCCGATGTCTTTGTCGCGAAGATCAGCGCCGGCGGCTCGGCGCTTGTCTATTCCACTTTCCTGGGCGGCACCAAAGGCAACACGCCGGGCGCGATTGCGGCCGATTCCTCCGGCAACGCTTACGTGATCGGCACGACCACTTCCACCGATTTTCCCGTCGCCAGCGCTATCCAGGGTGGACTCAAGGGTTCAAGCGACGCCTTTGTGACGAAGTTCAACGACACCGGGTCGCAACTCGTCTACTCGACGTTTCTGGGCGGCGCCAACGCCGACGATGGGCGCTGGATCGCGGTCGACTCGGCGGGCAACGCCTACCTCACCGGCACCACGTCGTCGACGGATTTCCCGGTGGTAACGCCGGCGATTCAGGGAAGCTGTCGGGGGTGCCCAACGGGCAAGAGTCCCTACGTCGCGAAGATCAATGCCGCGGGCTCCGCCCTGGTCTACTCGACTTTCCTGGGCGGAACGAGTGGAAGCGATGCGACCCAGGGGATCGCGGTCGACGGCGCGGGTAATGCCTACGTCACCGGACAAGTGGTGTCCAAGGACTTCCCCCTGGCCAATGCGCTCCAAGGCGCGCTCAAGGGCGCGTCGGACGCATTCGTGACCAAGATCAACGCCGCAGGGTCGAGTCTGCTCTATTCGACTTATCTCGGAGGCTCGAACGCCGAGAACGCGGTCCAAGGCGGCATCGCTGCCGACGAGTTCGGGAACGCCTACGTCACCGGCGACACGAAGTCGCCTGACTTTCCCATCGCCAACCAGGTGCAGAGGTCGCTCCTGGGCGCCGACGATGCCTTCGTGGCGGTGCTCAACTCGACGGGGTCCGCGCTGTTCTTTTCGACTTACCTTGGCGGCACCGCTTCGGACGAGGGCCGCGGCATTGCCGTGGATACTTCCGGCAATGCTTACGTCGCGGGATCGACGAACTCGCTGAACTTTCCGATTACCTCCGGCGTGTTTCAAACTTCCTGCAACACGTGTGGTGGGGCGGTGACCGACGCATTTCTGGCGAAGCTCAGCGCACCGATGTTCTCGATAGGCGCCGCATCGGGATCCTCGACCAGCGCCACGGTAACGGCGGGTCAAACCGCGACCTACAACCTCGAGCTCGTCTCATCGGGCAACTTTAGCGGCACCGTGTCTCTGGCTTGTAGTGGAACCGTGCCCGCGGGCACGTGCTCTGTCTCGCCCGCCTCAGTGGCGCCGACCGGCAGCGGTTCGACGAGCTTCACGGCGAGCGTCACCACGATGACTCGCGGGGCGGCTTACCTCCGCCTGCCCCCGGCGCCACTGTGGCCTTCACCGCTCGCCAGGAGTCCACTTACCTGGCTCTTCTGTCTGCTCGCGTTGGCGATACTCGCCGGGTGCGCAGTATTGCCGCGCCGGCGGGTGGCGCCCGCGCTGGTTCTCGTGCTGATCCTGGCTGGGATTTCGGTGAGTTGCGGGGGCGGAGGCTCGAGTGGCGGACCTCCACCGCCACCCGGAACGACAGCGGGGACTTACAGCCTCACCGTCAGCGGGACGTCCGGCAATTTCTCGAACTCCACTCCGCTAACCCTCAAGGTCAACTGAGGGTCGTGCGAGTAGAAAGCTAGCGCGGAGAGGAAAGCAGGCCGTAGACATCGAGCTCGCGCTTGGCCCCGAGGTAAACGCGTCCGTTGACCACTATCGGCACGTTGAACCTCAGTCCGATTCCCGCGCGGTCACGCCGGCTGTCCTGCTCGGTGTTGTAGAGTTCATGCCCCAAGTTCGTCGCCTCAAAAGCGTGCAAGACCGCGGGCGGGCCGTCGGGCTCATTCCAATGACGCGACGAAGCAACCCAGACGATGGCGCTCTTCGAGCCGTTCGCCGACACGGTCGGTGTCGCGCCGGGGTCGATGAACCTTGCGCCGCTTTGCCCCACCGGCTTGAGCATGTCGCGCGCCAGTGCAAAGTCCCGCAGCGCGTCGTCGCTCGCAACGCAGTAGACATGCTGGTTCCAGTAGGCGGGCGCTCCAAAGGCTCCGCCCCCTGGAAGCCGGACTTCCTGGACCACCTGGCTATCCGCGCCCTCGTGAAAGTGTCCCATGCGGTCGCGGTCGACGACGTAAACCATACCGCCTTTGCCGGCGATCAGCAGCAGATGAGGATGCGGCCCGGGCTGGTCGGGAAGCAGGACGGGCCCGCCCGAGCCCAGATCATCGTCGTTCGAGTTGAGTTCGCTCTGGTTGAAAGGCGTGAAGTAGTCGCGCACGAGAAGGTTGGATCCCTCGAGCCCCAGCTTCAGGATGCTGTCACCGTAATCGCGTCCGCCCGCCGCCGCGTCAAATCGGCCGTTGCCCGTGGCCGTGTAGACGTTGCCCTGGCGGTCGGCCGCGGGACCCGTGTCACCCGCCCAGATTCCACCCTCGGCGGCGTCGGGCGAGGCGTTCAAAACGCCCACCTGCTTCAGAGTCTGCGCGTCGTAAGCCATCACCCAGCCATGATAAGGCCCGACATCGCACGAGGAAGCCCAGGTCATGTAAACCTTGCCGTTCACGAGCAGCAGCGAACTGCGCGGATTCTCGCGCAGCGCGTCGAACTCCACTTGACCTCCCGAGCCGCCGGCGCCGCGACCCTTGACGGAAGCCCGGATGACGACGGGCCCGCCGAATTTCTCTGCTCCCGTCGTCACCGCGAGCGCGTGCAAGCGCTGCACGTACTGCGAAGTCAGGAAGCCCGCTTTCTCCCTGGTCCGCGCCAGGACGTAAAGCGTGCCGGAATTCAAGTCGATCACCGGGGTCGACGTGATGCCGATTTCGGGGCGAATGAACGGACAACCCACATCGCGCGCCGGGACGGCAGTGGTCCCCGCGTCAGGATTGAGGAAGTTGATCTTCCAGAGAGGCTCGGCCAAGCGCCCGTCGGCGTCGAAAGCGTAAACGCTGTCGCGCTCGGTGGCCACGAAGACAACGTTATGGGTGCCCTTCCCCGGAATCGCGAGCTGCGGCATGTAGAGGGGCTGAGCGTAGACGTCGCCGTCGACTCGCAGGGAGAAGAGCTTACCAAATTGACGGACGTTGACGTTCTGAGGCGTGAGGATGGTCTCGCGCAGATTGGCGCCGGTGCGCGCGTTGTCATACTGCGAGGTCAACACCTGCGCGTGGAGGAGCGGCGCGGCAAAGATCGTGAGCGCCAGAACGAGAGGACGGAAGACGAACCTTTGTATCGCAGAGGCTCGCGACGGGGAACGGTCGCACGACCTGCGGAATACGAGCGGTAGCATCATGAACTCCTCATGGCGGCCTCGAAGTAAGTTAAGCCGGACGACGCATTGTCCGCAAGGGCAGCGCGCCGGTGTTCCTTAAAACTTACAATTCCTTGACGCGTTGCCAGCGGTGTTTGTTCCAATAATTGAACGCACGTACCCAGAGGCGTCGCCGAACCCGGAGCGAACCGTAATTTTCATGGTCGAAGGAGCAGGCATCAAGCCGACCGGCGACCAGTGAATTCTGCGAGGTTGGAAACAGCCCCATTTAGGGAGGATTGCAAAATACAGTGACAACCGCTGCTGTAGCGGCGGCCTCTGGCCGCCGTCATTCAGCAGTCAGAGAGCGCCGCTACAGAAAATGATTCACTGTATTTTGTAATCCTTAATAGTTCCCCGAGAGCTGTGTTCGAGGCTAAACTAAGTGAACGGCTTGGCCGGCCCGAGGACTGATTTGGAGACCTCAACCTCCACAACCCTACCCGCGACGACGCCTGGAATCGGGCCTCCCGGTGAGGCTGTCCCCACCCACCCGTCACGCCGCTTTTCCAAAGAAGACGTTATCGCGCTCGCGGCGGTGCTGGGCATCGCGGTGAGTCTTTTCCTGCGATTCCTGCTGAAAGCGCCGCGCCTCACCTACGACGCGCCCCTCTTTGCGGTTCTCTTCCTGGGCGGCGGACCCCTGATTTACGACTTGGTCCGCGAAGTCCTGCGCAAGCAGTTTGGGTCTGATCTTCTGGCCGGCATCTCCATTGTCACCTCCGCGCTGCTCGGAGAGTATCTGGCCGGCTCGCTCGTAGTTCTCATGCTCTCTGGCGGGAGAGCGCTTGAAAGCTACGCGGTGCGCAGCGCGTCATCGGTGCTCGAGGCCCTCGCCAAAAGGATGCCCACGGTCGCTCATGCCAAGCGCGACGGCGCCGTGGCCGATATTCCGATCAGCCAGGTCAAGGTGGGAGACATCCTGGTGGTGTATCCCCACGAGACCTGCCCGGTGGACGGGGTGGTGTTGGAAGGGCACGGCAGCATGGATGAGTCGTATCTCACCGGCGAGCCTTTCGTGATCGCCAAGACGCCGGGGTCGCAGGTATTGTCCGGCGCGCTGAACAGCGAAACCGCGCTGAGCATTCGGGCCAGTAAATTAGCGGTCGACTCCCGCTACGCGAATATCACGAAGGTGATGCGCGAGGCGCAACTTCACCGTCCCTCGATTCGCCGCCTGGGGGACCAGCTTGGAGCGTACTACACTCCTCTGGCCATGGCCGTGGCCGTCGTCGCCTGGCTGGCCAGCGGAAACCCAGATCGTTTCCTGGGTGTGCTGGTGGTTGCGACTCCTTGTCCGCTGTTAATCGCCATTCCGGTGAGCATCATCAGCTCGATTTCACTGGCCGCCCGGCGAGGCATCGTCATCAAGGACCCTTCAATCCTGGAACAGCTTGACACCTGCCGAACGATCATCTTCGACAAGACGGGGACACTCACTTACGGTCAGCCGCAATTGACCGAACAGATCGTGGCGCCGGGATTCGACAAGCTGGAGGTTTTGCGACTGGTGGCCAGCGTCGAGCAGTACTCGCGACACCCGCTGGCAGGCGCCGTCGTCGAGGCGGCGCGCGAATCGAACCTCGTCATGACGGACGCGAGCGAAATGGCCGAACCCCCCGGACAGGGGCTGCGAGGCACGGTCTCGGGGCGACGGGTCGAGGTGACTAGCCGCAGAAGGCTGATCGAGGAGACGCCCGCGGCGGAGTCGAGCTTGCCGCCAGCCGGTGCAGGGCTCGAGTGCCTCATTGCGATTGACGGTGTCTATGCCGCGACCTACCGGTTTCGCGACGCTCCCCGGCGCGAGAGCCGGCCGTTTATCGCGCACCTCGGACGCAAACATCGATTTGACAAAGTGATGCTCGTTTCCGGCGACCGCGAGTCCGAAGTGCGTTATCTGGCCGAGCGGGTGGGTGTCAAGACGTTGCGCGCCTCGGTGAGTCCGGAGGAAAAGGTCGCGATTGTGCGCCGGGAAAATCAGGCGGCGAAGACCCTTTTCCTGGGAGACGGTATCAACGACGCCCCAGCGTTGATGGCCGCCAACATTGGAATCGCGTTCGGCCAGCGCAGTGACATCACCAGCGAGGCTGCCGGCGCCGTGATCATGGAAGCATCTCTCGGGAGCGTCGACGAGCTCTTCCACATCGCCCGCCGGATGCGTTCGATCGCCATTCAGAGCGCGGTAGGAGGCATGATCCTAAGTGTGGTCGGTATGGCCTTCGCTGCGGCAGGATACCTGCCGCCCGTCGGAGGCGCCATCACCCAGGAGATTATCGACGTCCTGGCGATTGCCAACGCCCTCCGGGCCGCTCTGCCTCCCAAGACCCTCGTAGACTTCTAAAGCTCTTCGCAGTAACTCATGGGGTTTTACTGACGAATGTAATCGTCTCGCTTCGCCCCATTCTCTCCTTCGAGGTCTTGTGTGTTGAGAGACACCCAAGTTTGTGACCCGTATCACATCCAAAGCGGCGGGTTCGGATTAAAAGTGACAGTAGAAGGGGGGATGGCAGCCCCAGGCGGGGGCGGGCCGGAGGTAGGGTCGCAGGCGCCGGCGGTCTGCTGGACGTAGCAGGAGGAGGTCGTATGAGTCAGGTCGATCAGAGTTCGCTGGTTCTCGACCGAGTGGCCCCGCCGCATCTTCCCCGGATGCCTATAGCCCTGGGAATTACCCCTAAGGCCTACCAGGAAGTGAAGTCGAGTGTCCACCGCGACCTGCTGGAACGCGCTGATCTTGAAAAGGTGATGATGCTGGGAGAGGCGGCGGCCCGCACCCAGATCATGGCGGTTATTCAGGACCTGGTGGCAGACCTCCGAACACCACTGAGTGGTCCAGAACGACAGCAACTGGCGCGCGAGGTACTGAATGAGGTGTTCGGCCTGGGGCCCCTTGAGCCGCTGCTGCAAGACCCCACCATCAACGACATCCTGGTGAATACCCACCAGCACGTCTACGTGGAGCGAGCCGGAGTGCTCGAAAAGACCGACGTCGTGTTCAAGGACGACGCGCACCTGATGCAGATCATCGAGCGCATCGTCTCCGCCGTAGGGCGGCGCGTGGACGAGTCCTCGCCCATGGTCGACGCCCGGCTCGCTGACGGCTCGCGCGTCAACGCCATCATCCCGCCGCTGGCCATCGACGGCCCGATTCTCTCCATCCGCCGGTTTGGCGTCGTGCCTCTGACGCCTGAGGATTTGCTCGCCAACCGAACGCTGACACCGCAGATGCTCGAGTTGCTGAAAGGCGCGATCAAGGCCCGCCTGAACATCCTCATCTCCGGCGGCACAGGCAGCGGCAAGACCACGCTGCTCAACATCCTATCAGGATACATCTCCGAGAGAGAGCGGATCATCACCATCGAGGACTCGGCGGAACTGCAGCTCAAGCAGGAACACGTGGTGCGGCTCGAGTGCCGTCCGCCGAGTGTGGAAGGAACGGGGGCGGTGCGGCAGCGGCAACTGGTGATCAACAGCCTGCGGATGCGGCCCGACCGCATTGTGGTGGGCGAGGTCCGCGGTGAGGAAGCGCTCGACATGCTCCAGGCGATGAACACCGGCCACGACGGCTCGCTGACCACCATCCATGCCAACAGCCCGCGCGACGCCGTCAGCCGACTCGAGACCATGGCGCTCATGGCGAACGTCAACTTGCCTGAGACTGCCATCCGCCAGCAGACTGCTTCCGCCATCGACATCGTGGTGCAGATTGCGCGCCTGAGCGACGGCTCGCGTCGCGTGACTCATCTTACCGAAATCACCGGCATGGACCAGGACGTGGTCAGCATGCAGGACATCTTCCTGTTCGAGAAACTCGGTGTCGGGCCGGGTGGTAAAGTGCTTGGACGCTTCTCCGCCACCGGCATTCGTCCCAAGTTCGCGGAGCGGCTGAAAACGTCAGGCATCGCGCTTCCCTCGGCGCTGTTCGAGCATTCGGTGGACGTGTAGCCACGGAGAGCTCCTTTCCGACTTGTAGATTTGCACCGAACGGGCACTCCTCTTGACGGCTTAGGCCCCCGCTCCTACCAATCGACCCTTACACCCGCGTATTAATCCGGCACTTCAGTCTAGAACCGCATAAGTACCCGATCTGACACGACCGGGCGTTGATGCGTGGTCAGACTGTTATGAATTTCTTTGGGACTTGGAAGAGGACTGGCATCTGCTGTTCAATAGTGAGGCATATTGCGAAGAGTAAACATAGGTTTGGTAGATTCTATCTTGACCGGCACGCGGTTGCGGTGACATTCACCGGCGCCACAACGCAGTTGGCCACTCGGAAAGGCATCGCACCTCGAGCTTCAAGGCGGAGCGAGAAGGGGATATAAATGTCCATCCAGAATCTGATCGCGCCCTACTTGGCTATCTTAGCCTACGGTCCATTCATCGTCCTCGCCATCGCCGCCTCGGTCAACGCCTGGAATCTACGTCAACGCTCGAAGCTCTGGAAGCTTGACCGGCCGCACTGCCCGACGGCGTCCGCTGCCCAACCTCCCTCCCGATAAGAATCGTGACCCCATCGAGCGCGTCGTGTAACGCCAGCCGGCCCCTGCTACAAGCAGGCAGCCAGTGTAACGATTCTTTCGCGGCGGTTGCTCACGACCGATCACTTGCCGCCTTTTTTCAGGTCCTCAGGTGTGTCGGTGAGGCGGCCGAGGAATTCGTAGACGCGAATGAGGGCGTGGTTCACCATGCGGTTGCCTGCCCCCAATTCCACCCGCGTGGCGGTATTCGCCGCGCCGTAGCCGCCGTAGGTGGCCGCGCGAATGGTCGGGAAGTAATCAAAATCGGCATTGGAATAGCCCATGAAGAACGCGTCCCGCACCGGGCAGCGGTCGCGCCAATCCATCTGGAACTCAACGAAAGGCTCGCCGGGCAAGGTCGCGAGTGCGATGCGTTTGTTGATGAGCAGGGTGGTCTCGGGGAGTTGCATCGGCTGCTTCTGTTGGCGGTCGAACTCGGCGGCGGCGTCCGGTCCCCAGGATTCAGATACCGCCTGGCGGAACTTGGCCCGGTCCCAGCGCAGCTTCATGGGGAGTTCGTCTTCGGTGTATTGCAGCGTGGCGTCGGCGTCCACCTGGGTGCTGATTCCCTTCGCCACACGCGCGGCTTCGCTGCCCACTCGCTCGCCTGACCAGTCGCGCCTGCCGATCGCATCCTGTTCGAGGGGCGTGACGGCATAATACGGATTAATGTCACCGTCGCCTCCTTGCAGGAACATGACAACCGGCTTGCCCGCGAAGGCCTGCTTGACGGTCTTGATCATCACGCCCGGCCAGTCGGCGGAGTACTGCAGGTTGTCGGGCCCGAACACCACGGGATGGCAGGCGTAGTTCACCAGTATGGCAATCGGCTCGCCCTGGCTGTTATCCACCCGCAAAATGGCCACGGTAGGATCGACCGGCGCCGTAGGCACCATGGTGGGGTTACGCTCAAACCACGACGCCGTACCGTCGGGATTGTCACGCAGCCGGTTGTGCCCGATGTAAGCCACGCCGTAGCCGGTTCCGAGTCGTACCTCGACAGCATTCTGATGCGCCTCGTCGATGGCGTGCGCCACTTTGTCGAGTATCGGCGTCTTCCAATCAGGCTCGTTCGCAGGAGGAAACTGATCGGTGGGATCGGGACCCGAGTGAGTGTGGATCGCCGCGACCAGGACGTAATCAATGCCGCTCGACTGCTTCACCCGAGCCCGCAACTGCTCGATCCAGGAATGTGCGAACACGCGGCCCAGATCGAGAACTACGAGCGCGAAGCGCTTGTCACCTGTTTCCAGGACCAAGGTTCGCGCGTACAGAGGATCCAGCACGCCGGTTGCTCCCGACTTGCGGCCCGCGTAGCCGTACATCTTGAGGCCAGTCTGCGGCGTGATATCGACCTCAGCTGCCCCAGCTTTCAATGACGCACCGAACCCAGTGGCCGAAGAAACTACGGCAAACAGCCCGAGCACCAGGACGTACTTCGCCACTCGACTCATGAATCCCTCCCTCGAAAACCAAATGACGCGATGATAGCGCGACCGGAAGAGTCACGTCGATTGTTATGTCTTGTGGCCCTGATTGCGCCTCGAACCCGTTGAGTCCGGGCTGGAAGGCGACAAGGGTCAACAGTTGACCCGCTTTACGACGTTGGTTTCTGTTTTCCCTGAAGCCGCCGCGCCAAGTGATTCCGCCAGCTTGCAGGCAAGGCTTCAGTTTGAATCGCGCGTTGCAGCAGATCCAAATCTTTGTTCGTCTTGTCGGCGTACAGTCGGACGATATCGACTACGGTGACGCCGCTCTGGGCTTGAGAGAGCACCATGGGGTCTCCGGCCTCAACTTCGCCCTCCTGAATCACTGCTAGATAAAAGCCGGAGCGGCCGCTCTTCAAGAAACGCGGAATAATGTCCTTCCGTCCGAACTTGATGCCCAGCTTGTAACAAGGTATTCGCGGCTCGGTGATCATGAACTCCGCCGACCCAATTCGCAGCCGGTCCCCGATGTTCACCTGGTCTTCCCGAAACCCCTCGACGGTGAAGTTCTCGCCAAACATACCCCAGGGCATGTCGATCTCCGGGAACTGGTCGCGCCAGTATGGATAGTGCTCGCTGGGGTAGGCATACACTGCCTTGGTCGGTCCTCCATGAACCGACAAGTCGGCCTGCCGGTCGCCGTCGAGGTTCAGCCTTCGGACCTTGACGGGCCCGTCGACTGGCTGTTTGAAAATCCCCGTGGCAACCGTTCCGCCTTGCCAAGTTACTTCCCTGGGAAGCCCTACGTTGACGGAAACCAGCTTCAATTCAGCACCTCCTGCTCACTCTATATGGATCGTCGAAACGGAAAAAAGATGCTGACTCGTCGGTGTATTTGCAGAGGTCGCTTGGCGCGAGAAGTGAAGAGTGTTATAAAAGCCGCGCACGACGTTCATCGAATTCGATGCAACTTCAGCGTCCCGCATTTCGAGGGCAGCCGACGGTTTCCGGCGGCGAAGTCCATTTCGGCCAACTCCACCCGAACGCTCGTGCCCGGTGGCTGCGCCATTCGGGCGGCACGCTATACCTGCGGATGCTGGTTCTCCGTTTGTTCACGCTGCTGACCGCCGCGTGCCTATCGTTCTCGATAGCCTCTGCGGCTTCGACCGCCTCGCGACTGCCCGCGGCCTATTTTCGCTTGATGGAGGCCGGAGCCAAGCAAGTGGAGCAGCGCCTGGACGCCGAGCCTACCCCGGATTTCGCCGCGCTCGAAACGAGTCCGGCCTGGAAGCACTTCCCTTACGCCATCCTCGCGCCGGCGGTGCTGTACGCCAAGCGGCATCCCTCGAACTCCCATTATCACGATCCGAAGATGCTGGCCCTGGCCATCCGCATTGGGGACCTGCTGGCCAGCGAGGACGAAAAGGGCGTCTTTGAACCACGCCTCGACAGCGACTGGGACACGTACATGTGGCTCGAGGCTTATCGCCTGCTCGAACGCGACCTCGGCCCGGAGCGCCGTGAGCGCTGGCAACAGCACATTCTCCGCAACGTTGCGCTGGTCGAGCACGATGCCGCTGAGCGCGTGGACTTTCCCTGGTACAACTCTCCCTACATCGGGACTTCTCCCAATCACTACGCGCAGTACGCTTCGCTGCTGTTCCTTGCCGGGCGGACGTTCCGCCATCCAGATTGGCAAGCCCTGGGCGCGCGCATCCTGCATCGCTTTGCCGCCGTCGAGCAGACACCGGACGGCTACTGGGGCGAGCACAGCCGCATGGGACCCACCACCGGCTACGATCACCTCACCATGACCCAGGTGGCGCTCTATTACGAGTACACCAAGGATCCTGCGGCGCTCCGTGCTCTGCGGCGCTCGACCAGTTTCCACGAGAACTTTACCTACCTCGATGGAACGCCGGTCGAGGTCATCAATGACCGCAACCGTTATTGGGATGTCGACACCTGGGGTCAGTTCGGCTTTTCGAACTTTGCGGACGGCCGCCGATACGCCGAGTTCCTTACCAGCTTTCTCCGCCCCGACGACCTGCACATCGATTGGCTGGGACGCCTCTCGCAGGACGCCCTTTACTACCACGAAGGGCCGACCGCGCCCATTCCGCAGGATCAGCCACGCTACTCCTACCGGATGACCATCCCCGCCGGTATCCGCAAGACCCGACCGTGGGTTGTCTGCCTGTCTGGAATCGTGGACACTCCGGCGGTGAACAATCAATACTACCTCGACCGCCAGGCCAGCCTGAGCGTGTTCCATGAGCGGCTGGGATTGATCATCAGCGGGGCCAACTCCAAGCGTCAACCGGAGCTTGCGACGTTTTCGGAGAAGTTGAGCGGCGAGGTCTACCACACTCCCCTGAGCAGCCGTTTGCAGATGAGCGACAAAGAGGACCGGCTCTCGCTGGCTTTCAACACGTTCTTCAGCGACCTCTATGTACCCGCGCCGACGGAGGACGAACTGACGCTGCGCTTCGTGATCACCGGCAAAGGTACGCCAGCCGAGGAGCCGCGACTGACCTTGCAGTTGTGTCTCAAGCCCGGCGAGGAGCTTGAGACCGCAACCGGGCAGAAGTTTCGTCTCGGAGATGCGCGTCTCGAACTGGGGCCTGACGCGCTGGGCGGCTGGATCCGGCATCACGGCTGGACGATGAAGTTCGACTCGACGGCGCGGCTCGTCTGGCCGATCCGTCCGTACAATCCTTACCAGGCGGCGCCGGAGACCGGGCTCGAGCACGCGGTCGGAGCCCTGTCGGTGCCGCTGCGGCTGAAATCGAAATCAGGCTTTGTGCGCCCTGACGAGCAGGAAATTGTGTTCAGCCTGGCAGCGCATTGAGGGTGGCATGGGCGCTGCGCACTGCCAACTACAAGAAGGGGAACTGAAGAGATGAAACTGCGCCGTGCGAGCTCGATTCGGATTGGAGTA
Source organism: Terriglobia bacterium (assembly GCA_035945295.1). Taxonomy (GTDB): domain Bacteria; phylum Acidobacteriota; class Terriglobia; order UBA7540; family UBA7540; genus QHZK01. The sequence continues at coordinate 45,362 of DASZAI010000049.1, forward strand.
TCGCTGCTCTTCCTCGCGCTATGGCCACGCGCGGGAGGGTGGGCCGGGCCGGTGTCTCCGCTCCAGGCTCGCGGTTATACCGTACTGCCGGCGCCGCAGCGGGTAAAGCTGGGAGAGCGCGACTTCCGCTTCGACCAGAACTGGCGGCTCGAGCTCGGGACTGGCGTGCCGCCCAGCGATATTGCGGTAGGGAGCCTCAAGGATGAACTCGCGTCACGCGATCACCTCACCTTGGCAAGCGGCGGCGCCAGTGACGCAGGAGTCCTGCAGCTCTCGGTCGCGCCTGACTCCGTTGCCGTGGGTGACACGACCGACCGCGAAAAAGAAGTTCTCGCCGAGCAGGCCTACCGGATCACCCTCGCCCCGCGCCACGTGAACATCACGGCGAACGCTTTGACCGGGCTTTTCTACGGCGTCCAAACGCTGGTCCAACTCTTGAAACCGCAGGGCGGAAGCTTTTGGCTGCCCGAAGGCGAGATCGCAGACTGGCCCGATCTCGAACTGCGCATCATCTACTGGGACGACGCCCACCACCTCGAACACCTCGACGTTTTGAAAGCGGCGCTGCGGCAAGCGGCGTTCTACAAGATAAACGGTTTCTCGATCAAACTGGAAGGACACTTCCAGTATCAGCACGCTGCGCCCATCGTCGAACCTTACGCACTCACGCCCGCCGAGCTCCAGGAACTTACCGACTACGCGCTGCGCTACCACATCCAGCTTATTCCCTATCTCGACGGGCCGGCCCACGTCGCTTTCATCCTGAAGCACCCCGAGTACTCGGGACTCCGCGAGTATCCTGAGAGCAACTACGAGTTCTGCGCCACCAATCCCGGTACCTACAAGCTGCTGCTCGGCATGTATCAGGACCTGCTCGAAGCGAACCGCGGCAGCAAGTATTTCGTGCTCTCAACCGACGAGCCTTACTACGTGGGTCTGGCGAAGAATGCGCAATGCAACGAGGCGGACCGCGCCCACGAGCTCGGTAGCGTCGGTAAGATGCTGGCGGAGTTCGTGACCAAGACCGCAGGCTACCTTCACGACCACGGACGCAAGGTAATTTTCTGGGGCGAATACCCGATGGTGCCCGGCGACATCGACTCGTTCCCTTCTTATCTCATCAACGGCGAGCACTACGGCCCCGGGTTCGATCCCCTCTTCAAAGCCCACGGAATCCGCCAGATGGTCTACACATCGACCGAGGGTGAAGAGCCTCTGTTCCCCAACTACTACTGGCTCCCCGACACGGCCTTGCTTCATCCTCACCACGAGCATGGTGGACGCGTGGAGGACATGGTCTCGCTCATCACCCAGAGCTCGCTCGCGGGCTTGTCGTCGATGCAGCCGAACCACTCCCGCCCCGGCCAGGCCGATGAGATGGGCGTGTTTATTGCGGGCTGGGCCGATGCGGGATTGCACCCGGAAACGTTCTGGCTAGGCTACGCGACTGCTCCCGCCGCCGCCTGGAATCCTCAGGGGGCCGATCCGGATGAGTTGATGAACAGCTTTTACACGTTGTTCTACGGTCCTTCCGCGGCGCGCCTGGGACGTATGTATCAACTGATGAGTGAGCAGGCGGAATTCTGGGAGGATAGCTGGGATACGACGCCCTCCGCCGCGCGCCCTCCGATCTGGGGCGACTCGGATCGGATCTGGAATCCGCCTCACCCGGCGCACGACCAGACCCTCCCCGCGCTTCCCGTTCCCTCCCCGGCGCTGCTGCAGCTAGGCCACGACTGGAGTCTCGAGAACGAGCGGCGGCTGGCGCTGGCCGCCCAATCACTGACCCAGAACGATGAGCTGATTGACCTGCTGCGCTCGAACCTGGGACGAGTGGAGTTCAACCGCTACAATCTCGAGGTCTATCTGTCTGTCGCTCAACTCTGCCGCCAGAATTTGCAAATGCTGCTGGCGCTCGGACGCATCGACCAGCTTCTGAAGTCGGCGGCGGCCGCAGCAGGCCGGGCTGAGCCCACGGAAGCCGTCAACGCTGTTGACCAGGCGCTCGACATCGCCCAGGATCTACGCCAGGAGCGCAATTTGACTCTCGTGAACACCACCGCGACGTGGTACAAGACCTGGTTTCCGCGCGTCGCCGAGGCCAACGGACGCCGTTACCTCGACGCAGTCGACAGCGTGAAAGACCACCACCCGGTGCGCACTGTTGATATGAGCTATCTTGTCTACCGGGAACTGCTCTACCCGCTCGGCGATTGGGCTGATAAGACCGAGGCGGCGCGCAATCAGTACGCTGCCGTCCATCATCTGCCATCGCGCAGCATCAAGCTTGACTGGAAGAGTACCGCCGCGACAGCCCAGCCCGGACATTAGGAGGTCGAAGCATTAGGGCCGCACACCTGGACTAAGAAACTCTCTCCTGACTAAAAACATGCTTGGGTGCAACGGCGACTATCGCCCGCGCAGGTGCCGGCGCAGGAACTCGAACGTCCCGACGCCATGGATGGCATGGGGGCCATTCCACCACTCGATCCCGGTATTCTGAGGGATGCCCATCTCCGCATAGAAGCGCTGCGCCCTCGCGTATTCGTACGCGACCCATTCGTCGGGCGCCACCGGGTCGCCATATCCCCGCTCCACCATGAAGGGCCGCGGTGCGATGAGCTTGACCAATTCCGCGTAGTTGACCACATTCGCGAAGTCGAATTCGTACATGTCGTATTCGGGCAGGAGCAGATAGCTGTACGGCGATTCGACGCTGGTGGTTTTCCAGACCCACTCATTGAAGTCCGCCGTACAGATCGAGAGCGCATAGCGGTCGACGAAGGGAGGCACGCGCACCGCCGTCTTTCCGCCGTAGGAGATGCCATAGAAACCGATTCTTTGGGGATCAACAAAAGGCTGTCCGGCAAGCCATTCCACTATTCTTTCGTGCTGCCCGATGATGAACGAGAACAGCGCCAGCTTTAGTGGATGGCCCAGCCGCTGGATGATGCGGAAACGGTCTTGACCAATGTAGGGATTCTGCGGCGAAAAAGTGACGAAACCCTCTCGGGCCAGAGCAACGGCAAAGTGGTGCATGTAGTCGTCCGGGGTCCGGGGATCTGCGGCCCCCGAAGGACGTCCCTCCAGGCCATGCTGGCAGACCACAACCGGCCGCCGCTCGCCAGGCTTGATGCCTTTCGGCAGAACCATGATCCCGTACGCAAAGACGCCGGGCCAGACGTCAAGAACCACGTCATACCCAGCGACGTCGCCCGTCTCGTAAATCAGTCGGGTGCGGGCGTTGGGTGGCAAGGTGGGCGCCGGCAGGCGGCCGATGACTTCCTGCCAGAGATAGTCACGCTGACGCTTCGTCGTTTCCTTCCAGCGTTCGAGAGAAGATGCATCAGCGCTTGCCCAGAATTCCCGGCGGCGCGTTGGCGAGAACCGGATTAGCCCTTGTGTGAAATCGACCATCTGGTCGAACTGGCGGCGCCACCGGGGTTCAGGATCGAACGTTCCACGCAAGTCCCTAGGTGGCATTGCCGAAGGGCGCAGCCCGGACTTGACGCCCAGCGCCTGAAGGAATTTCGTCAGTGCCATTTCCGATCCCGGAAGACCATGACCGTCGTCGCTCGACACAAGCTGGAGCTGATCGGTGGAATTCAAGCGGGCGAAAGTTCCCCGCGCGCGCTCCACCTCCCGCTTGACATTGTCCAGGGGCGGAGTAACAAGAGTCCCGTTGGGACAAGCGCTGTTCGCCCGGTTCTCGCGTGCCGTAGGCGGGCCCTCAACTCTTGGGAAGGAACACGCCTCCACAATCAAAGTGCGTGGCGCGATCAGGCCCGCGATCTCCGCGTCTCCGAACTCGCGCAGGAGCCCCCACACATCCCGATAAATAGGTTCCTTCCATAGTTCCTGCCTCGATTGGAAATAGCCGCTCACCATCGCCACTTTTAAGCGAGGATCCAGCGCGGCGGCGTAGAGCGCGAGAAGTCCGCCCTCTCCATAGCCGAACACCGCAACGGGAAGCGGATGGCTCTGGTTCTCGCTTTCGAACCAATCCACCGCCGCGAGGATCTTCTGTACCTCGAGCCCGATGATATGGCGTCCTACCTCGAACGCCATCCGGTAGATCCACTCGCGGTGCGGCAAATTGGTCATCTTCACGCCGGCAATCCCCGACCAATCATCGCGGCGATTGATCAGCGCGGGCACGATCACTTGGCACCCGCTCTCCGCCAGTCTCCTGGCAAACTGGGCCGGCGCGGGAACTCCTGACGTCAGTCCGACCAGAGCTTCCGGCGTCCAATCCGCGTCCGGCACGGCCACCACCCGTGCCACCGCCGCGCCGGTCGGCTCGAGCAGCAGGCCTTCCCCCTCGAGCAGGCTGCTGTCGCCAACGGGAGGAGCACAGACACTCCAGCGAATGGCGTGGGCCTTGAATCCCGGCTCGCGAGCGACTTCGGCTGAAGCCGGTGTAGCAGCGACAATCTGGAGGTCAGGAACCAGCACGCGGCTGTCAACCGCGCCGATGATCCGGCGAAGATGCTCTCGATGAGGAGCGATCGATCTCTCGTAGGCGGGAACCGAGCTGAAGTCGGGATTCCAAAAGCTCGCGCGACTTCCTGCGGATTCGGCGGTGGCCCGCAGGAGATACTCGCGAATGCCATCCACCATCTGGGCCGCGAGGTCCCCCGTCATCTCGAGTGGCGCTGTGCCGGGCAAGGTAGCGGAGACGGCGGAGTCCGGGGGAGGCGCGGCTTCCAGGGGGCCGTCCACCCGTCCACTCCGTGCCAAGTCTCTCGCCAAACCGAATCCGAGTGAAAGTCCTGCCGAACTTCCTAAGAAGCCGCGTCGGGTCGTCTTCTTCACTGTTTCGTTCTCCTTCTCGTTTGGAGGGCGCGCATGGGGTAGGTTCAACGTTTTGCCAGGCAGGGCCCAGCGGTCGTATCGCACTTGCGCGTGGTGGTACGCTTGACGCGTCCTGCTGGAGTGATATAGCAGAGTTCGCTTCGATGAGTCCAGCTAAACAACGTCGATAGCGCCTCATTTTGAATGAGTGCTACTAACTTCGCGAAGCGTGCGACTGCGCGAGAGAGGGAAGCGAAGATGCGACGAAGGAGTTTTCTGGAGAGTTCGATTGCTGCGGTGGGCGGTCTTTGCGGTATTCCCGGCGAGATGAAGTCTGCCGCATTTCACCTGCATGTCGCGGCTAAGGTTGCGGAGCGCTGCTCCGGGAGTCGGCATGAAGCCCTGAACGCCCTCCTCGACCGGGGTGCGATGCAGCGCGGTTGGGCGCAAACAGTGGATCCCGACTATCAACATGCCCCCCAGTCGGCCATCGACGCGTTCAAGGACCTCAAGTTCGGGATTCGCATCCACTGGGGTTTGTACTGCCTGATCGGGAGTCACGAGTCCTGGGGCCTGGCAGGCGCCAATCCGCAATTCTGGAACATCTACAACGTCCTCTACCAGTTCTTCAACCCTACCGACTTCGATGCCGATTCCTGGATGGATTTGTTCCGCCGCTGTGGGATCAGGTTCTTCACTTTTACCACCAAGCACCACGACGGTTTCTCCATGTGGCCCACAACGGTTACACAACGGTCGCCTGCCCTGACCGCCCAGGCTTTCGACATGGGGTGCGAGTATACCGAGACGGTCACCAACCACTACAGCATCATGGATGGCCCCTACCAGAGGGACATCGTCGGCGCCCTGGTGCGCGCCGCGCGAAAGAAGGGCATCCGAATCGGGCTCTATTATTCCCACGTCGACTGGCACGATCCGGCGTTTGCCTGGGACCCTTTTCATTACCAGTACGATCCAGGATTCACCAGGCAAAGTGATCCCGCGCGCTGGCAAGCCTTCATCGAGCACGAACGGCAACAAGTTCGTGAGCTGATGACGGCCTACGGGCCGATCGATGTGCTGGACTTCGACATCGGCTGGCCGGAAGCAGCGGCCCGGGAAATCGCCGGCATCGCCAAGATGGTCCGGAAACTCCAGCCCAGCGTGATCATGCGTGACCGCGGAATTGGAGCGTACGGCGATTACCACACGCCGGAACGAGAGATTCCCGGCGGACCATCACGCGGCCTGTGGAAAGTGATCTATCCCTGCGGCACATCTTTCTCCTATGTTCCGAGCGACGAGTATCGAAAGGCGGAATGGATCCTCGAGAGCCTCATTACGGTGTGCGCCAAGGGCGGCAACTTCGAAGTTGGCTTTGGCCCTATGCCGAACGGGACCTGGGCGCGCGAAGCCGTAGAGCGATTGGAGTACGTTGGCGACTGGCTGCACGTGAACGGAGAAGCGATTTATGGCACGCGGCCTCGGGCGGTCTTTCAGGAAGGAGAGAGCATTTGGTTCACGTCGAGCAAAGACGGTCGCACCGTCTACGCCATCTGCCTGAAGTGGCCTGGAAGCCAGCTTGCGGTCCGATCTGTCCTGCCGGTTGAGGGCTCTCCGGTTCGCCTGCTCGGCGTTCACGAGCCTTTGAGATGGCGGCGGAGTGGAGATTCCGTGATCGTCGACATTCCTGCGGGGGTTGCGCAGCACCCACCGTGCCGTCAAGCGTTCGTCTTCAAGTTCCAAGTGTAGCGCATCTATGAAGGGGCGGCGGTTGTCAAAGGTTTTTCTTGGCCTTTATTTGGTGTGGCGAGCGAGCACCCTCCCCTCAGCCGAAAACGGGATTGCGAGTCAAGCCACACCTCAGCGGGGTAGTGGGCTACTTTCAATATCAGCACAAGTTTTGCCGAGCGGCAGAACTGGACAGTTCGCACCAATATGCGACGCTACACGCGGCTGTCGAATGGGTTCTCCCGGAAGTTCGAGAATCACGCTGCGGCTGTGGCCCTCAATTATTTCGCGTATAATTTCGTTCGGATTCACCGGAGCCTGCGCGTGACCCCGGCGATGGCGGGAGGTGTCACCAAGCGGCTGTGGGACGTATCCGACCTCGTGGCCCTGCTGGAATCGGAAGAACGGAGGGCGGAAAGAGCGGCGTAATGTCTAACGAATTGTTTAGCAATACCAATGGAGACGACAAGGAAATGCTCGTCTCCATCGTCAAGGAAATGACCGAATCCATGACCGGAGCCCAAAGCACGCGACACTGGGCCGAGGATGCCTTGTGGTTCGACATCCCACCCTTTGCATCGCGCGGAATTCAGCCTGCGCTGAAGTTTTTTGACCGGGTGTTCGGCAGTTTCGAGTCTTGCAAGGTGGACATCCTCGAAATGGAAGTCGTCGTGAACGGCGATATGGGCCTCGTTTGCACGATTCAAAGAGTAAATGTTGTGCTGAAGACGGGCGACGCGAAACGCCTCTTGGTGCGCGAAACGGATTGCTTCGAGAGGCGGGACGGCGAGTGGAAATTGATTCATCAACACGCCTCCGTGCCAGCGGGCGGAGAGTGGGACGGCAAAGTCACTACGGCCTAAGCCGCAGATTTCTGAAAGTAGCCCACTACTCAGCCGCGCGAAGGCCGCCGGTCTCCGCTCCCTGTCTTGATTCATGCGCGGAGTCCGAACTTCTTCAGGAGTTCGAGCTCACTCACCTATTCGGTCGTTGCCGACCACGATGTCCATGCGCAGCCGGGAGTGTCCTAATCAGACTTTAGGGGTCGGTGTTCTGACCATGCGCTACGCGAGGTGCGCTCCCGAACTTGTGACCACGGACAGCGGCTGCTCTCGAGCTTGCGCCGCTCGCCCGAGGCGTAGAGCGAGGGTGCCAGCCCCGCATCATGAAATGCGATGGCAATCCCGCGGCGGCATCGACATCGCGCCGTTGCTACCATCTCCATTCCCGCAGGATGCCGGCGCTGCCAGTCGAATCGCCAACTCCGCTCGACTGACCCCTCACCCCCGGCCCCTCCCCCGCAAGGGGGGAGGGGAGCAAGGTTCCCGTGAAGGTTCAGAGGAGACTGTGGGCGGGGAGGAGAGAAGGATTTCCCGCGGAGGTTGGCGCGAGGGAATCGACACCCGATAGTCCCGTGACACGCAGGCCCTCGCGTCATCACGTGTCTGATGTCTAGAATAATCCGACGACAAAATATTCCGACAACAAGTCCCCACTCTCCCCTTGCGGGAGAGAGCTTGTCCTGAGTGAGCGAAGGTTGAAAAGGCGAGAACCGATCGCCACCCTGGCGGCGTGTCCAAGGTGCGAAGGCTGTTCACGGCCGACCGAATCTTCTTTGTCACTTTCCATCTTCGCCGCGACGTTCCTTTCCTCGGACAGGAATTCCTCCCTTTGATCGATGCGGCGGCCGCGTGCGGATGCCCGATGACTCGCCCGAGAAAAGCCCACGGCACAAAACTGGTGCCGTGGCTACTCGCAGAGCGGGATCCTTCACCGCGTTCAGGATGACACCGGGTGCGGCTTTCGGTTCGATGGCAGCGTACATAGGCTATCGATAGGCTAGTCTGCAACACCCGAGGATGCGCCTGGCGGGTTGATAGGCGCGGCAGGTTTCGCTGCTCCCGCCCGAATGAGCGCCTGAAACCCTGCTTCTTCGCTCGTCGTGGCGAGGGTTCAGAAGGCCTGCAAGGCGGGTGACAAAAAGTGTCAATCGGGCCCTTTGGCGGCTGGGCAACACACCTATCCTGTTCATGCAGCGTGGTTTACAGTGAAATCCAAAAGTGACAATTTTTGTCAACTCAAGGCAGGGACGTTCGGAGAACGCGATTCCGTGTTTTCAAGGGGTTACAAGCCTCGATGCGCGAGAATGAGACAAATGAGACGCGTGAGACTGGCCTCCGGCGGATCCCAAACCGTCGCCGCTAGGCCGTCCGAGAGGCACCCCGGAACCGCCGCCGTCTTCAGGGAATCTCTTTCGACTTGTCTTGGCGGGTGCGTCCATTTGCCGGCCTGGCGGACTCACACTTCCGACGTTGCTGATCTAATCCGAGAGCCAGCAGCAACGGGCTTGGTTCAGATGCCTAAGCCGAGGCTCCGATTTTTCCTGCTTCGATGACCCTGTGCACCAGGCCGCCCGGCTTGACGAGCGCCGTAACATCTTGATTCAGCAAGGCTGCCGGCGCCGTCCAGATCGACCAGTTAAACCAGTAATCCCAGCCGTAGTTCACCTCGCCGGTGTCTCCGCCAGCACTGCAGCAGTTGGTGCCGTCCCAGAGATAGCCCCATTTGCAATAGCTGAGCTCCAGGTTCCTGCGGAGGAGATCCAGCCCGAATTCTCTGTGACCTTCATAGATGAAGGTGATGGCGTTCCAGATCACCTGATGATTGGTGTAGACGTACTCTCCGGTGAGATAGCCGGTCTTATCGGCGGTCCAGGGTGAACCGTCGGGCATCGAGTAGATCGGCGGCATGCCTAGCTTGCTGATTCTACACACCTTATCGCGCAGCACGCCAAGGATCTTATCCACGTTCTGCTGGGGGAAAACTGCCGGTACGCCGGTGAAGTGGGCGAAGTACTGGCCGTTCAGTTGGGGCGTGAAGAAGGCGTCCAGCACCTGTCCAGTTTCGGTGTCGTTGTAGATCAGATAATGGTCGCCCTTCCAGAGGTATTTCTGCATGGCTTCCCTGCCCGCCGTCACGAGGGCATCGAGTTTCGTGACCTCCTCGGTATCGCCCATGGCCTGCGCCCATTCTTTCAACATCTCAGCCCCGGCCATGCGCAGTCCGCCCGGGTGGGTGACGTAACCTCGCATGGAGCGATCCTCGAACCATTCCGAGTCGTTCCAGGTCCGTGGCCGCACCGGTGGCATGGCGATGATCTGCGACGTGCCTAGTTCGGGCCGTTGACTGAGCGAATACTCAAGTGCTTTCTTGACAGCAGGATAGAGCTCCTTCATAAAGCCGTCGTCGCCGATGATTTTCCAATGCAGATACGCCGGCGCGACGAAGCAAAACCCGGAGACCACCTCCTGATAGTCGTAGGCCATGGGATTCGCCGGATCAGCCCAGCGTCCCATGAGTTGGGCGACGTCGCCGTTTTCCTTTTGCGTCGCGCGATAGCCTCGCAGCATCGAGACGGCGCATTCCGGGAAGAAAAACGACAGCAGCGGACCGGCCATCGCCATATTCGAGAGTGTCGTCACGTGCGGGCAGCTTCGCGGCGCCTCTTCCAGCGCGAAGATGCCATCCTCCGGCTTGCACCAGCTTCCGATGGGGTCTTTAGCCTGCGCCCACATGCTGCATGGAGCGAAATAGTAGAAGGCGTTGACGAGGGCGTCGGCCAGCCAGCCGGGCAGTGTGGGGTCGTCGTAAATCACCGACTGCCACGCCATGATCCGCTTGAGCAACTGCTGGTGATGGCTTGCGAGAAAGCTCGCCACCTCGCCGGCATCCGCAAAGCGCGCAGCGTACATGTGAGTGAAGCGCTTTCCGGTTGTCGAAGGCACCAGGACTCCGCCTGGCGCTTCCGTAATAATTCGCTCGCCGCCAGTGCCCGGATTGCCGTTGCCTTCCCATTCCGGGGCGTACCACGCCAGGACAATCCGCACCACTTTCTCGCGACCCGATTCGACGCTGAAAGCAACCGCCAACGACGACCCGCCGTCATCGTGCTGGGCGGTCGCCGGAAGCTCCTTTTCGATAGCCGCCCACTTCAGCCCGTCGCTGCCGAGAGCGCCGCCCGTGCGCACTTGATCCTCGTCTACAGCGGCCAGCACGTAGCTCATCCCCCACGCCTTATCCTCCACCCACACGCCGGCAAGACCCGAGGGCGCTGGACGGCGCTCGATTCGAGGTGCGGGCATACTTGGTTTTGCAGCGAGGTCAGGCCACCCGATCACTTCGTCTTTGGAGTGGTGGTCGGCAAAACCCGGGAAGCTGAAGGCCAGGCTGCCTGTTTGACGAGCTGAGGACGTGTTCCGGAGGTGAATTTCGAAAACCGCGCCAGGAGTATTCGACGTCTTCACATCGCCTGGTATGAACGGCGACCAGCTCCGTACGCCCACGTCAATCGGCGAGTTTGACGCCATGTATTCGACATCCGCGATCGGGTAGTGCCCCCAGTACTCACTTCGCTCCATCATGCCACTTTCCAGAAGCTTCAGGTTGATATCCAGGGACGGCCGGTTGTTCCCCGCGTAGTTCTTCGTCTGGCCCGTGGTGAATACCCAGGTCTTGCCACCGATTCCCATCCCGAGGTAGGGCGTATTCAGAGGTCCGCCGGCCGGTGTGAGGTGGTTGAAAATCGAGGTGTAGCCCAGAACCCCGGAGGGTTCAAGGTAAAGGGCTCCCGTATCGATCCCACCCAGCGGCATGCCGGACGCAGGGCGCGGCCTATCAACATAAGACGAGAAATAGGAAACGTTGTGCGTGCGATAGCAGATGCCGGTCACGGGTTTCGCGTAACCTGCGGCGTCGAAGGCGCTCCACGCCGCATCCCGAAGGTCTGCCGGAAACAGGCGGCGGGCTCCCGGCGAATCCTTGAGCAGCGGAACGGAGGGAGGTTCGCCGAGCGCGGCGAGGCCTTTCAGTCCGGCGCGGGAAAGCGCGAAAGCGCCTGTGGAAGCCTGCAAGAACTTTCGCCGTGAAGGCTCTATGGTCATGATGCCGGTCCATCCCTTCCAATCAAAGTCTGTCCGGGTCTATCCGGCCCGCTATCCTAAACGAAGCCTTCGAGCGCTGTCGACTGCAAACTGGTCACTGCTTCGTCGGACGCAGGAGGTCTGTCGCCGTCACATAGCGTCAGCGGGTCTGAAAGGGCTCGGCGTCGAGCGGGCCAGGGTGGCGGCGCGTTTTCCAGTCATACCGGCCAGGAGAGTTCTGCGACGCTTTGAGGGCTTGCGCAGGCTTGGCCTTTGCTGAGCCAATGCACCGCGAGGCGACGAATCGATTCGAGATCACTGCCGGCGCCGGTCAGCGTGTAGTAGACGTGCCGCTCCGACCATCGGTTGAGTTCCATGTCGCGCGCCTCAATCGGGTAGTCACGGTGCGCGACTTCGATCGGCTTGTTCACGATGTAATGCGAGAACGGTCCGAAATGGTAGGGATAGGGCGAGCCGGGTTTGTACTCATGCGCCTGGGCGTTGACCCAGCCGATGGGCCAGTGGTCCCAGCGCCTGGAGCCCCATCCCCATCCGCCGGTGTCGGTGAACGAATGATCCACGATCTGGCTTTTCTCCGCCGGAAAACCGCTGGCGGTCCCCATGATGGTGAACAGGCAGCCCGCCTTGAAGGGAATAACCATCGCGAAGCCGCTGGAGTGGGCGATATCGAGCAGCACTTGTTTGTCGCCATTGCGGCGCGCAGCGCGGCCATCGGCCCAGTAGACGTCGTAGCGAAGGTCTGAGGTGGCGGCGATGGCGGAGGCGACATGGTAGTCGCCAAACTGTTTGTCGCGCTCGAACAAATCACTCCAGGTGGTTCCGCTCGGCGCCACGGCGAAGAAGTCGATCGGCTGCCAACTGTAGCCCTCGGGCTTCTCCGCCATCAAAGTGGAGTAGGTCAGGCGGCGCCAAACCAGTCCATTGGTATGAGTGATGTAATCCTCCGTTCCGCGCAGCGCCGGACGAGAATCGTCGTCCTTGTTCACGCAGAAATAATTCCAGCGCACCCAAACGCGCTCCGGACCGCTCTGAACGATGTCAACAAAACTGTTGCGCTCCTTGCGCCCGTTATTGTTGAAGAGTTCTGCCCAGCCATTGTTGCCTTCGAAGAACTGATTGCAAAGCGCGACGCCGTTGGGGAGTTCCATCCACGGGTCATAGCTCGCCTCGTGGCAGAAGATCAGACGATGCTTCGCGCGCTCCCAGGAGACAACGATCGCCCGCTTGGCGTTGATGTCGGCGTGCGGCGGACTCGGGCTGAGATCGCCTTTGAATCCTCCCGGTGCGTAGTCGCTCACTTCAACGGCGGCTACTCCGTCGACGCTCCTTCTCGCCCACTCTGCAGTGGTGATCGGCGCGGGCTTCTCGAACCGAGCGTCCGGTCCCGGTTGCGCGTGGGACGCAGCCGTGAAACTTGCTGAACCGCCTGCCCCGCCCCGCATTGCGTCCAGGCGTGAGCTTCCGGCGAGCAGAAGGCTCGAACCCGCCGCGGCGTTACGCAGGAACTTCCGTCGTAGCATGAGCAATTCTCCTATCGGTGACGAGCCCGAACTGTACGACCCAGACGTTGAACATACTCCAGATACACAGAACGTGGTAGTATCGCCGATCTTAACGCGTCATTCGCCGGCGAGCCTGGAATGTCGAAGAAAATTCTGTTCGTCCTGTTCGCAGGTTGGGTGTCCGCTTGGGCCGTCGCGAAGGAGCCTCCAAACGCGCTGGAATACAGTTCGACCTTTCTGCGCGTTCAACTGGCGCCGGATCAGCCGGCCTTCTTGGCGCTGTCAGTGGATTCGCTAGGCAAGAACAAGCTGGGACCCAGCCCCCTACGAGCGCCTGCCGCGCCAGAGACGAAGTACGTTTTGCATCGTACGGGTAACAGGGTTGAATACCGGGCCGCCGGCGCCGCGAAGCCAGCGTGGAGTTTCGAGTTCGCGCCCCGGGCAATCCGTCTGCACTCGACGTATTCCGAGCGCAACCCGCCGCCCCCTTTGCTGCTCAACTTCAATCCTCACATCAACCGCACCACGCTCCTGGGCCTGATGAACGATGACGGTAGTGTCCGCCTGCCGGCGCTTCTGCACCTGCCGGATCGCGGAACGTTCCGGATCACGAGTGGCATCGCCCATCCTCCGCCGCTCGCTTATGACGCTCTGCGCTTTCCCAAAGGGCAGAGGGAAAACGATTTCGTGAAGGTCACGATTCCCGCTGCGTCCGCGGATGCGCCGGAAATCGATTACACGCTCGAGGTGGTGGAAATTCACCCCGGACGGCCGGAACTCGCCAAGGACCCGCGTTTCGACGGATTTCGACGCAACTGGCTGAATATTTTCCAGTTGAATCCCCGCCGTCGCGCGCTGGCCAATCACGCCGCCAGCGATGTTTGCGCCTTCACGCTGTTTGAGTATTCTTCGGTGGCCAAACGCACTCCGCCGCTCGCGCCGGGGCTGACGGCGCTCGACCTGATCCGCCGGACGCTCGATCGCTACTTGGGCGGCATGAAGGCGTACGGCATCGTCGATTACGTCCCCAACGATCCGACGAATCCGTACGATTATACCGATACTTACCCCTCCCTCCTGATTGCGGCCTGGGACTACGTAGACGGCAGCAACGATACGGTTTGGCTCAAGACCAATTATGCCGGGATCAAACAGTGGGCCACCAAGCTGCTGGCCATGGATGAGGATGGAGATGGCCTGATCGAGTATCCGGTGAGCGGCGATTCCGGCATCTGGGATAAGAAATTCTCCAAACACGCTGCGAACTGGTGGGACGACATCGGCTTCGGCCACAAAGACGCCTATGCCAACGCCCTCGCGTATCACGCACTGCTGGGTATGGCGTCAATGGCCCGGCTCGCGAACATGCCCGAGGATGCGAAACTGTACGATTCCCGGGCCGGGAAGCTGCGCTCGGCATACTGGGACGCATTTTACGACCCGGCAACTGGCGTCCTCGGCGGATGGCGCAGCGCGGACGGGCAATTGCACGACTACTATTTCACCTTTGTGAACGGCGTGGCCATTACCTATGGCTTGGTTCCACGGGACAAGGCCAACGCGATCATGGACCGCATGCTCGCAAAGATGAAGGATGTGGGCTATACGAAATTCGAGTACGGCCTGCCCGGAAACCTGATCCCCATTCGGAAAGATGATTACCTGGAAGGCCGACGCGAATGGGGTGGCGGCGAGAAGGAAGACGGTTCTGACGGATTCCAGATTTACGAAAACGGCGGCGCCACCGCCTGCTACGCCTACTTCACCCTCCAAGCCTTGTACCAGCTTGGCCGCCACGCTGAGGCCGACGCGATTCTATTCCCGATGCTGCGAGCCTTTGAAGAGGGCGGCTTTCAAGGAGGCGCCGCCAACGGCCGGACATACGACTGGAAAGCCTGGGACGGCACGCCCTACGGTTACGAGGGTTTGCTGGTGGATGGCTACCAAACGTTATTGGCCGTACTCTCACGCTGACGCGGGGATAGCTCACTGATTCGCGTGACGGTCTAACTGGCGTGACAGCACCGCCAGAAGACTCAGGTAGCCGTCCGCGAGCAATCCTTCATAACCCTTCGGCGTACCGTCCCATCGTTTCCAATCGTACGTCCGGCCGCCCGGCCCACGACCCTGAAAGCCCCCGTCTTCGAATGAGCGCAGCAGGGGAAACAGGATGCGGTCCGCTTCCTGGCGCCGCCCCAGCCAATAGAGCGCGTCCAGGGTGTAATACACAAAGCAGGCGGTGGCGCCGCCGTTTTCGTAATTCTGGAAGGCGTCGGAACCGTCATCCCTTTCAGGCCCTCCCCACTCGATGCCCACGGCGTTGTAATCCTCTTTCCGGATCGGAATCAGGTTGCCGGGCAATCCCAGATCAAACCGGTCGTAGCCCACTTCCTTCATTTTTGCGAGCATGCGGTCCATGATCTGATTGGCCTGTGTCCTCGGCACCAGGCCATATGCGATCGCCATGCCGTTCACGGACGTGAAGTAGTAGTCGTGGAGCTTGCCACTCTTGTCCTTCCAGCCGGCCAGCACGCCCGTGTCGGGATTGTAGAATGTCGCTGCGTAAACCGAGCGCAACTTCTCGGCTCGCGTCGAATAATAGCGCTCGTCTTCCGGCTTTCCGGCCAGGCGGGCGACCTTGGCCATCTGCAAACAGGCGCGATAGGCAAGAGCATTGGAATAAGCATCTTTGTTGGTGAACCAGATGGCATCCCACCAGTTGGCAGGATGATTCCAGGGCCACGGGCCGGACTGGCGCGTTTGCGAATACTCGAGCAACCCGTCTCCGTCCGTATCGAACGCGAGCATCTTCGCGGCCCAACCTCGCAGTCCGGAGTAGTTCATTCGCAGCCATGATTCGTCTTTGCTGCCGAGGACGTAGTCCGCGCCGGCAATCACCAGTGACGGGTAGGCATCGAGGAAATCGAATCCCGTTTCATTCTTGGTCCCGGCATTGTAGCCCGTCATGCCACAGCCCTTCATGCCTCCCAGGTAGCGATCGAGCGTCTGGCGGAGCAGGTCGAGAGCGGTCAGACCTGGGGCCAGAGGCGGGGCTTCGAGCGCGACTTCGCCATATTCGTAAGCCACAATCGCGCAAGCGTCGCTCGCCGCATTGTTGGCCAGAGACCGGAAATGCGGACTCTGCTGAAAGATGTTGAGGAAATTCCGGCGGAAGCCGTCGAAGCGCGGGTCGCCGTCGACCTTAGCGCCGCCAGGATAGATCGCGACAGCCTGGAGCGCGAATTGAAGGCGTGGCAGGGCGCGCGATGCGCCAGGGAAGACAACGCGAAGAAACTTCCGCTTGGGATCTTGCCCTGGATACGGCAGCACCTCATAACTGAGGCTTAGTCCCGGCCGGGCCTTCGAGGTGATGCGGAAGGTGCCATGGTCGGGAAGATGGAGCAACGCCGGCAATCGCACGCTGCCGTCATCGTTCATCAACCCGAGGAGCGTGGCGTGACATAGTTGCAGGTCAAAGTCCATCAGTAGAGGCGAAGCCGGATCTTTCCCTCCGTATACGGACTGAAAGCGCATCTGTCGAGTTGAGATTTCGAAGCTCCAAGAGGGCGGCGAGGTGCGCGTCGCGCCAACCGGCCGGTACTCCACACGCGGTCCGTTCCGGCGCGCCTCGAAAGTTCTCTGCGGACCAACCGGCGCCAGTATCGGACTCACGCTTAGCTTGCCTTTACCGAGGGAATCCACCGCCAGGGTCACAAAGGCCGGATTGTGTTGAGCCAGTTCGACACGCAGGAACCGCGACTGGAACCTCAGCGCTCCGCTCGCGTCCGCCAACGCTGAAGCGGAGACGAGCGAAAGAATCAGCAAGAGAGCGCGGTGGTCTGGAATCCCACGCTTGAGGCGGCCGACGATGGCGATTCGCTGGGCGATCATTGCCGAATAGGCCGAATAGGTTGAGGCGTCGGCCGCGGCGGGACTCAGCGCCGCTAGCCGCACCTTAGCCGCCACCCGAACACTCATGATTACATCCACGAGGCCGTGCTCTCTTAACACTGCGGTTTGTCCGGTGTCAAGGAGAACCATGCTCGTGTCGTAGTCAAAGACGGCGGAGAGGCGCCCAGTGTGCCGCCGTCATGCTCGTCACTCGGTCGGATTCGTATCGTTGCGTAAGGTTCCGTGGTAAAATCCCGCCCCTTTTATCTGGGGCAAGCAGGGGGCCTGCTCAAAGGAGAACCCACAGCCAACACCCGATCGACCGTCTGTGGAGTTAGGGCTCTCAGCGGCTCTCAGTAGGCGCTGGTCTATGAATCGAAGACGCTTTCTGCCACTCCTGCTCTCGCCTGCGTTCGCGAGCGCTCGGCCTCAGGCGCTCGCCCAGGCAAAGTCCGCGGCCCCTTCAAAAATCACCCGCATCGACACGACGTACTGGCGGCCCGGCGCTGACTTGCCGTGGAAACCGAACTGGGTCTGGGTTCGTTTGCACACGGATTCCGGCCTGATCGGCTTGGGTGAAACGTATCCTCGCAACGAGGCGGAGGCCGCGCTGGTGCATTCGAGCGTTGCGGGGATGCTGTTAGGCCGAGACCCGCGGGATATCGAGCGCATTTGGGCGGACTTCTACCGCACCTTTGACTTTCAAGTGTCCGGAGGGACCGAGATGCGGGTCCTGAGCGCTGTCGACTTGGCGCTGTGGGATCTGATGGGGAAATCCCTCGAGTTGCCTGTCTACCGGCTTTTCGGAGGCAAGTCAAATTCCGAGATACGCTTGTACAACACCTGCTTTGGGTATAAGTACGACTTCAACAAAGAACCGGAAAAAATAATGCGTGAGCTGCTCGATCGCTATGGGATCAAAGCGATCAAGATATGGCCCTTCGATCAGGCGGGGCTGCGCAACCAGCACGAGTACGTCACCAACGCCGACATCGAAGAGGGTCTTCTTCCGGTCCGCAAGTTGCGCGACACCTTTGGAGATGCGATCGACATCCTGATCGAATTCCACGGGAATTGGGATCTGACTTCAGCGACTCGTATCGCGAAAGCACTCGAACCTTATCGGCCGATGTGGCTGGAGGACATGCTCCTGGCGGGAAATTTCGAGCAGTACCGCCGGTTAGCCGATTCAACCTCGATCCCACTAACGCTCAGCGAGCGCTTGGCTGGCCGCATGCAATTTCTCTCATTGCTGGAATCCCGCGCGGTGAAGTACGTGATGTTTGACGTGACCTGGTGCGGGGGATTGAGCGAAGCGAAGAAGATTTGCGGCATGGCTGAGGCATTCCAGTTGCCAGTGGCCCCCCATACGGCGGGTGGACCATTGCTCTTCTACGCCACAACCCACCTCTCAACGGCGATCACGAATCTGGCGATTCAGGAAAGCTGTCAAGTCTTTTACGAGTCGACTTGGCCTACCATGCTGGAGAATCCGCTGGTGCCGCACCACGGTACGGTCCGAGTTCCTGAGTTGCCGGGTCTGGGGATGGGAATCAAGCCCGAGGTCTGGACGCACCCCGCAGCGATCACGAGAACCACCAGCCTGTAGTCCGTGGGGTTCTTCAACCGCGACTGGCGGGAGATTGCCCTGCAGCGTGCCCGCCCATATTCCAACTATTACTGTCAAAAAAATCTATTGACAAAGGGCCGAGAGCCGCATTATAAAGCGGGGGCCGCCGTGTAAGCTTTTCAGGTTGTCAGACCATTTGACATGCCTGGTCAAGTGCGAGAACGGTAAAGGCGATGTGCGGATTCTCTTACTGCGGAGAGGCCGCAACTGTTAAAGCGATTTTCTTGCGCTGCTCTGAGGATTTTGTACTTTACCCCTAAGCGTCGGGTTTCGGATCGAAAAGGAGCAAGGTCATGCCGCATCTGAAGCGTCTCCTAACCTTCGTAGGTTTATGGCTCGTTGTCGGCAGCATCAGCCCGGCATGGGGCCAATCCGATCGTGGAACGATGACCGGAACCGTGACCGACAGCTCTGGCGCCGTGATGGCCGGGGTGTCCCTGACCGCTACCAACACCTTAACCGGCATTAGCACGAGCACTGTGAGTAGTTCGGCCGGAGACTACACGATTCCGCTCTTGCGGGCCGGAACCTACGACGTAACCGCCGAGCAAAGTGGCTTCAAGAAGTATGTTCAAGCGGGGGTTACTCTTGCGGTAGGACAGACCCTCTCCCTCGATATTCGCATGCAGGTAGGTGCGGCGACGCAGACCGTCGAAGTGAAGGCTCAGGCGGTCCAGCTTGAGAAGGACACCTCTGACCGGGGGACCTTTGTTTCCGGCCGTGAGGTTCTGGAACTGCCCATCGTCGGACAGGGAGAGCAGCGAAACCCCGGCTATTTTATGACTCTGGCTCCGGGCGTGACGGGTAGAGGAGTATCGTACAGCGGCTCGCCTCGCATGTTGAACACGACGGTGAATGGAAGCCAAAGCGCCAGTAATGAGTTTCAACTCGACGGGGCGCTGATTGGCAGCGCTGCCGAATGGGCCGGTGACTTTCGCAACCTTCCGTTTCCCCAAGATGCGGTCGGGGAATTCAAAGTGATGACGCTCAATCCTCCGGCAGAATACGGCCGCACGGGCCAGGGGATCACCAGTTTCACGCTCAGGTCAGGGACTAACCAACTGCACGGCTCAGCCTACGAGTTTCTGCGCAACGACGCGCTGGATTCCCGGGGCTTCTTCCGTGCGACGGTGCCCGTTAACAAACAAAACGAATTTGGCGTCACGGTTGGCGGCCCCTTAGACATTCCGAAAATCTACAAGGGCAGAGACAAAACGTTTTTCTTCGGTTGGTATCAAGGCTTCCGCCTGGCCAAGCAGACGGGCAGCGCTCTCGATACTCTTCCCACCGCCGCTATGAGGGGGGGAGACTTGAGCAACATCCTTGGTCCGGCATTCGCGAACGATGCGCTAGGCCGGCCGATCTATGCCGATGAGATTTACGATCCGGCGACCGAGCGGACCGTTCCCGCCGGCGGTGTTGACCCCGTCACGGGCCTCGTCAACACGTCTGGAAGCAGCGCGATTCTGCGTGACGCCTTTGGCTTCGACAACAAGACCGGCTTGCCGATTGCGGGCCAAGCCAACGTCATTCCCTCGAACCGGATCGATCCCGTAGCCGCAAAGATCTTTTCGTATTTCCCCAATCCGACCCTACCCGGCCAACGGTTTGGCTATACGAATAACTGGCTGGTCTCCAACCAGTCAAGACAAGGCACCAACCAGTGGGGATCCAAGATTGACCACTCGATCAACGATAAAGACCGGATCAGCGGGGAATTCATCTGGTCGTTGAATACGATCCCCACGTCCAGCGGACGTTGGCCGGGCGCCATCGGCGACGGCAGCACTTCCCACACCCAGCAGGATATCGCTCGCTTTAGCCAGGACTATATTTTCACACCGACTTTCGTAAACCACTGGACGCTGGGATTCAATCGCTGGTACAGCGACTCCGTTGCTCTTTCGGGAGTAGGATGGCCCGCGCAGTTGGGATGGAAGGGCGTGCCTCAAACGGGTCCGGGCTCGGTCTTCCCAGGCTTGAATATCGGAGGCTTGGGCAATACCTACGGCAACGGCGGACAAGGTTATGATGCCACCAACGTTTTCACCGTCGACGAGAGTCTGACGTGGACCAAAGGCAGGCACACGGTCAAAGGCGGCTTTGGCTACATCAAGATGCAACAGAACGATGGCGGCTATGGCCGACAGTCGGGATATCTGAGCTTCAATGCCGGGCTCACAGCGCTTCCGGGGTCCACGTATGTGGATGGTTGCAGCCCGGGTGGGGCCACACCCTGCACCGGGATAGGAGCTGCGAGCTTCCTGCTCGGGCTGGGCAGCTACGGCGAAGCTGACGTCTACGCCGCTAAGAACGCCGACCGGATGGGACAATACTCAGGGTACATCCAGGACGATTTCAAAGTCACTCCCAAACTGACAGCCAACATCGGCCTTCGCTATGACCTGCTCCTCCCTGTGGTAAACGCCTTCAACCAGTTTTCCTGGATGGACCCGACCGTAACCAATACCACCTACGGAATTAAGGGAGCGATGGTGTTTGCCACGCCCGGGAGACGCACCGGGGCCACCACCTTTACGAAGGGGTTCGGTCCACGCATCGGGCTCGCCTATTCCATCAATGACAAGACGGTCCTACGCGCTGGTTACGGGATCCTCTATACAGCCGGTGGCGCCCAGCGTTCCAACCGGGGCTGCTGTAGCCAAGGAGGGTTCAATTCCACCAATAACCTCGGCGAGGATACGAGCACCGGGTTTACAGGTTTGCTGCCGTCTTTTACCCTCTCGGGCGGTTGGCCCGCCTCGCAGTTCCCTGCACCGCCCTTCATCAATCAGAATTATGCGCTCGGGGGTGCTCCTCACCCAATCTTCCCGGGAGACGGACGCCCGCCTGACATTCAAAACTGGACTTTCGGGATCCAGCGGCAACTGCCAGGGCAGGTTCTCCTGGATGTCGCTTATGTCGGAACCGGGGGGCGCCACTTGGTCAGCCGCTTGAATCCGACTAACCAGTTGAACAGCAAGTACCTACTCGATCCAACTATCGTTGGGGCTTCGCAGGCAACCAGCCCACTGTTCAAATCGATCGGCGATCCGTCTATACAAGCTCTCAGCGTAGTGCAGTCGATGCCTGTAGACCCTGCCACCGGTGACCATTCCCCGTTCCCGGGGTTCCAGGCCCTCATGGGTGGCAATGCCACACTGGGGCAAGCCTTGCGCCCGTTCCCGCAATATACCCAAGAGGCCAATTTTCAGATGCGGGACATGATGGAGGGAGTTGGGGTGTCGGATTACAACGCGCTCCAAGTACAAGGTAGGAAACAGTTTTCTCAGGGCTTGAGTTTCCTGGTGTCGTATACTTGGTCCAAGACCCTGACCAACGCGGAAAGCATCTTCAATGAATTCTCAGGCTTCACTCAGGATTCTTATAACACCAAAGCTGAGAAGGCCTTGAGCATCAACGACTATCCTAACAATCTGGTGTTTTCCTACACCTACCAGTTCCCCTTCGGCCCCGGCCAGAAGTTCGCCAACGTTGGCGGTCCGGCGGGCAAGGTTGTGGGTGGCTGGAGTATTGCAGGCATTCAGCAATACGAGAGCGGACGTCCCAACATGATTTTCTCAGGGACCAATCCGTACTCGCCCTACATCGGAGAAAACGGGTTTCTGATGCGCCCCAACGTGGTACCCGGTGTGCCCCAGAGGTCGCCCGCTTTCCTTAATGGCACCTTCGATCCCAACGGCGTACCCGTTCACATAAACCCATCGGATACAACCCCTTGCACGCCTGCCAATTGTATTGACCACGGCGCTCTGCTTAACATCAATGCGTGGACCTACCCGGCATGGGGAACTCTCGGCAACGCGCCGCGCTCTAACGGCGGCATCCGCTTGCCCGCGTACTTCAACGAGGATATTTCCCTCCTCAAGCAGACTCTCGTCACCGAACGTGTCAGGATTGAATTCCGCGCCGACTTCCTGAACGTCTTCAATCGCACGGTTCTCGGCCCCGACCAAGGCGGAGACCAGTACGACTCTGTCTTGCAGGGCAACGCCCTCCCGTGGGGATTTGGCGGCTTCGGGCACCTCACGAGCCAGGGCAATTACCCACGCGAAATCCAATTCGGATTGAAGATTAGCTACTGACGATTGCTAGAGTTGCCTGCGTCAAGAGGATGAGGATGCCAAGGATGGCGCCTCATCCTCTTTTGTTTCTCGGAACTTGTCCTGAAGGGTTTCAATTGGGGTCGGGTGCGGTTGCCTGCTTCTGCAAGGATTCTCGCAATAGCCTCTTGTCCTTCTCCTGGGCTTCCTTCGTCAGTTTCTCGAAAGTACGCAGATGCGCTTGGCTATTCTCCTTGTCGCCTAAGCGCGCATAGAGCTCGTGAAGCTGGTAGTGGACTTCCTTGTAGTTGGGATCCAGCCCCAGGGCCTTATTGAAAGCCTCCAGCGCCCGTTGAGAATCCCCTGTCCCGGCGTAACACTTTCCGAGGAGGAAATAGGCCTGTGCGAGCTCGGGATAGACGGGAATCGTGATCTGCAGGTGTGGGATGGCCTGCTGGTATTCCTTTCGCTCGGTCAATATGTCGGCCACATAATAATTGGCGAGAGCGTTCTTAGGATCTTCCTGTAAAGCCAAATTGAGCTGCTCCCGGGCATTCTCAGCGTCTTTCTTCCTCCAGTAAACCTGTCCCAGGGCAAAATGAATGCCTGGGAAGTTGGGATTCTTGTTTAAGACCTGTTTGAATTCCAAGATCGCGTCATCAAAGCGGCCATTATCGGCGTAGACTTCGGCGTTCACGGCGTGTAGAAATTCCGAATCGGGAAAGGACTTCGCCAGCCGTTCGCCCGCCTGCTGCGTGGCGGCCCTGTAGTCCACAACCAGTTGGTACATGACTGCCGCGTCCTTGGGATAGTCAGCTAGCAGGCCCTCCAGTTGTTGTATGGCTGGGAATAGCTGGCCGGAGGAACTGAGGGCGAGAGCGAGGTAGTACCGCGCTTGCGGGTCCTTGGGATTGCCGGTAAGTTCCTTCCGCATGGCTTCAATCGTCTTCGCAAAGTTGTTCAGGGAATAGTACGAGGTCCCTATCAATCCGTTTACGCCGGGGTATACAGGCGCACGCATGAGGATCGTCTGAAAAACCTCTATGGACTCGTCATATTTGCCCTCGGCCTGACAAACGACGCCTAAGGCCTTCAAGATCTCCGGATCATCCGGCGCATCCAGTAAAGCCTGGCGATAAAGCTTTTCCGCCCCCGCATAATCCTTGCTTTTCTGCAGCTTGGCGGCTTGAGAAAGGAGAGTGTCCCCGGCCGGTGGACTGGATTGAGCGGCGCCAGGCCTCGCCGTGAAGCTCGCGACCAAAATCGCACTCCCGAGTGCGGAAAAAACCAAGCTGGGGAGGTGGGAACGGCGACTCGAGATCATTGTGAGTTCTCGTCGGGCTTGCTGCCGGCCAATTTGCGTAAACCCTCCAACCTCTCGGTTTTCTTTTCTCTCTCTTGTGCATACAGCTTCTCGAACATCTGCATCTCTTTCCGGGATTTGGCAGGTTGCTTGAGTTTCATGTAAATCTGTCCAAGCTGGTAATGGACGTTCTTGTCGTTGCGGTCGAGCTCTTCGGCTTTCACCAACAGCTTGACCGCATCATCGAGCCTTCCCTGGGCAGCGTAACACTTCCCTAACAGATAGTACCCTTTCATGAAGTCGGGCTCGGCCGCCACAACGATCTCGAGCAAGGGGACGGCTTCGGCGATCCTGGAGCTCTTGAGCAGGATGTCCGCCAGGTAATAATTGGCCTTGGGATGATTGGGATCTTCGTGCAGCGCAAGCCGCAATTCCTTCTCGGCGTTTGGGTAGTCAACGTTGAGGTAATAGGCCTCCCCCAGGCCGAAATGAACTCCAGGGAAATCCGGACTCTTGGCCAGGACCGCCTTATATTCGATGATCGCCTGACTGTACTTTTCTTCGTCTTTGTGACTCTCCGCCCTCAGCACAAGAATGTATTCCGAATTCTGGTCCAGGTTGGCCAGTCGATCGACGGCCTGCAACGAGGCGGATTTCAGAAATCGGATGAGTTGATAGAGGGCTTGCTTGTCATTGGGATCTTCCTTGAGGAGGATTTCGTATTGCTGCAAGGCGTCGGCGTTGCGATTCAGAGAGCGATAAGCCTGGGCCTCGTAGTAATGAGCACGGCGATAGTTGGGGTTGGCCTCCAGTTCCTTATTGAACGAATCGATGGCCTTGTCGAGCTGATTGAGGCCGAAGTAAGAAAGGCCGACGTAGAAATTCACCTCGGGATACTGCGGGGCTCCTTGCAATACTCGCTGGAAGACATCGATGGAATCTTGAAACTTCAGCTCGGTTTGATAGACGATGCCCAGTCTCTTGAGGATTTCAGGCTGGTTGGGATAGTCCTTCGCCGCTTCCAGATAGATCTTCTCCGCTCCGGCATAGTCCTCCTTTTTTTCCAATTCCCTCGCGTGACTGAAGTAGCTATCGAGGCTTGCCGGAACAGTTTGCCCCAAGGCCGATCGCCAGCACAAAAACAAGGAGAAGGAAACGACCAGAGTCCACCGGAGTCCGGCTGAGGTCCGTTGCGGCTTAACTTTGAGCATGGCAGAGGTTAGCATGGCGATCTCCGCATCTGCAAAACCCGATTTGTCGTGTGGGCGCACTGCCGGGAGCGGAATCAGGCATGAGCCGCCAGCTTGCGCACGATCTCGAGGGTGGCATCGATTTCGGCTTCGTTGTTGTAGATCTGGCAGGACTGGCGGACGCCCAACTGATCCCCTTGTGAGCGGACTCGGATTCTCTTTTCAACCCATAGCTGTTGTTCGAGTTTGGCCGCGGGGACGCCTTCGATGCCGTGGACGACGCACGCTCCGGCGAGCTCCGGATGCACGGGTGAAGTGATCCGGGAGCGCGGGATCCCTTGCAGCCCGCTGCGCAGGCGGTCGGCGAGAAAGCGCATTCGCTGGCGCGCTTTTTCCGGCCCGATCCTGAAGTGAAAGTCGAGGGCGCCATCGAGTCCGGCCAGCAGCGACGGATTACCCGTGCCGTACTGCATGAACCGGAACATTCCGTCGTTATGGTCGTCCCAGGCGTAACTGCAAAGCGTGGTCCATATCTTGGATTGTTGATCTCGGCGGATGTAGAACATGCCATTCCCAGCCGGCGCCAGCAGCCATTTGTGGGGGCTGGCGTAATACGCGTCGCACCCAATGTCCTGAAAGTCGATCTTTACCTGGCCTATCGCTTGAGCTCCGTCAATGACTGACAGGCAGTTGTGTTCATGCGCGAGCTGGGTCAGGCGTTTAGCAGGCATCACCACGGCGCAGGAGGAGATAATGTGAGGGAAAACCAGCGCGCGCGTGCGCGGAGTGATGGCGTCAGCAAACAACTGAACCAGATGGTCCGGATCGTTGGCCGGAATCGGAATCGCGACCTGCTTCACTACGATTCCATCCCGCTTGGCGCGCTCCTGCCATCCGCAAATGCCCCCAGGGTGCTCACGGTCGGTCAGGATGACCTCGTCACTGGCCTTAAGGTCGACTCCGTTGGCGACGAAGTTCATGCCAAAGGTGGCGTTCTGGGTTAGCGCCAGGTCGCGTGCTTCTGCGTTCACGAGCTTGGCCAGCTTCTCCCGGATGGGCAAATAGGGCCCATATCCACTGATCAAGTCCGGAGTATTGGGCGTATAGTCCCAGCGTGTAATCGTGGCTTGAACCGTTCGCATGTCGTCGATAACGCGTTCCAGCACAGGACGCGGCGTCGCCCCAAGCGTCCCGGTATTGAAGAATGCTTCCCCTGGCAGGATGTAGAACTGATCGCGAACCCGTTCCCAGAATTCGGGGTCATTGTCCTCCGGCCAAGGCGGTAAAGCAGGGGATGCTGATGCTGGGAGCGGTTCTGCTTTGCCCTTGCCCGTTCCCGTGACTGCCAGAACCCCAGGAGCGAGCAGCGTATTCAGGAAGCCTCGACGACTCACCATGACCAATCCTCCCCTGGATTACGATTCGTCCGTACTTTCGAAGTATGTGTCTCAGCTAGACTTAGACTCACAAGCGGCATCCGCGCGAGGTGTGCCCTGGCAGGTCCTCAAGGGCTTGCATTTCTGAGCATAAGAGCTGACCAGCCCGGAGGCGAAACGCTTGTCCGGTTGGTCTCGAGTTTGATTTCCCGCAGCGATTCTACGTCAAACAGGGAATGAAAGTCGAAGCGGAGCTCTTCCTCCGTCACTCCGGGCGAGTCGGCCGCGGCTTGCTCGTCGCGGCGGGCAGACAGCAGAAGAAACTTCGTGCCGGGGTGCGATAAGCGCCGAACGGTCTCGATGTAGCCGGCGAGGTTTTGATCCCTCACGTTGTGATAACACCCACGATCGTAAATGAAATCAAAGGGTTCCAGGTGCGGAAGTGTCAAGACATCGGCCAGAACCCATCGCACTGAGACACCCGCCTTGCGGGCTTTCTCCTCTGCTTGGCTGAGAGCTGTGGGAGAAATATCGATGGCCGTAACGTCGAATCCGTGGCGGGCCAGGAAGATCGCGTCGGTTCCTGAGCCGCAGCCGAGGTCCACAACCCGGCAGGCGCGGACAATCCCTTCCTTTACAATCCTTTGAAGCTCATCTGCGGGGCGCCCTATGTCCCATGCCGGAGGACTCTGACCGCGATAATCAGCGTCCCAGCGGTCCAGCAGCCTGTTTCCTTCGAGTCCGTGAGGCAGGATGCCCGATGGGAAGGGGCGCTTGACGACCAGGGCCTTGCCCGCGGCACTGGAGATCGCAATCTCACCCGCGCCGTCCACTGGAGCCGGAAGCGTGAGCCGAAAGACTCGATTCCCTGGCGAAACCATCAGCGTCCAGTAGCTTGGCTCTTGATCGAGCTTGGGATGCGACAGCGGGGTGCCTTGGCCTCCCCCGCTGCTCACGTAGAGAACGTGCAAAGACCGAGTACTTGATGGGCCACCGTGAGCTATCGACTGCAACACGTACTTTCCCGACTCCGGTTCATCCGAAGACTGCTGCCTGGTCTGGTAGGTCGATTCTCGGGGCGCAAGGGTCTCCCAAAAGAGGTGGCGATCACCGGCGGCGATACGAACCCTCCGGCCCGTTATCTCAGGCTTACCTTCGGAATAAAGGCACGATCCCGTGTCGCCCTCCGACCCGGAAAGAGTCTGGTCCTCAATCACAAATGTAGCTGGCTTTAGGATGACCAGCCGTCGAACCAAGTGGGATGAGACGGCACCTAACGCGTAGACAAAGGAGCGGTTCTCTTCAAACGCGATCAGACCTTGGGCGCTTTGAGGCGCATTGCCCAAGAGCAGCGCGACGGCGGCGCCGTAAGAATCGCTATCGCCGGAAGCAGAGGAAAGAGAACGCGTTAGCTTCACAATCTGCGTCGCGCTCAGGCAGGCCCGGGGCAACCTCGCTTCGGAGGGTGTTTCCCCAAGCGCCACAGCGCTTGGCGCCGAGCCGATCATGATTGCAAGCAGTGCGCCCGGCAGCAGTCCCGCACCGCAACGAGAAATAGCGTGCATCTTCGTTCGAGGGTAACGCCCGGCAGAATAGCACGGACTTGTTGCACTTGTCGCTGCCAGTGATGCACCTGCCGTTCAAGGAAGCTGGTCTAGCCGAATGAAAGTCCGAGCGAGTTGGCAACCTTCTGGATGTAGTTTCGACCCTCGGCGTACTCCTCGGCCGTCTTCAGGTGCTCGAGCATCAACGGCGCGTCCGTCGGGAGTTGGGAGAGACCTGTTAGGTAGGCTTTATAGTCGATCTCCCCGCGGCCGGGGATTACCTCCCGCAAGCTCACCTGTACGTAGTCCTCCCACTTCAGGTCTTTGGCATGGCAGGAAACAACCCAGCGTCCCAGCTTGTCGAAGCACTCACGGATCACGTCTCCGTTGCGGTACATGCGCTCGGGGCTGTTCATCACGTTGCAGACGTCGAGGTGAACGGCGAACGCCTGACGATCCACGCCATGGATCAACCGCAGGTAATCGTCGGGTCCGGTGGGAAAGTTGAAAGGCATCATCTCAATCGAAAACTTAGTGCGCCTCGGCTTTACGGCATCGATCAATTTGCGGCAATTCTCGACCGTGGCGTCTACAAACTCCCCCGTGATGTTCCGCGGGTTGGGACCACACCAGAACGTGGGGTTGAAAGAGCCCGCGATATCCACGCAGCAGCGCGCTCCCAATTCTTCTGCCAGCGCCAGCCTCTCCTGCACGAAGGCCATGTTGTCGCGCCGCTTCTCCGAATCAGGATCCAGCATATTCCTCCAGGCCCCCACCTCGGCGATGGCGACGTCGCGTGAACTGAACTCCTTGATAATCGACTTGATCCGGTCGCGGTCCGCGAGTTTCACCTCGGGCGCATAAGCGGCGCGATAGCCGAGCTCCCGATGGGCCTGGGCCAGGACGGCAGGGTCGTCGGACTTAATGAAGACAGGGCCGCCTAGGCGCAAGGAGCGCGCCCGGTCAGCCGCTCGACCCGAGCTGCGGGCAACCTGCAGAGCGCCGGCACAAGCCAGCGAGGCTGCCGCGGCCTTACCTGCACAGGAGAGGAATCTTCGTCGGGAACTGGTAGTGTCTCTCATGGATTCTCCTGGCCGCGGCGGTCGAATGCGCGATCTGCGGGAACGGATTATATCGATTTGTCAGCCTCTGTGCGACAAGCTTGCGACGACTTGTCACTTCAATTTACATGAGTGACATGATAACCTTCGTTCCGGAAAGAGTAAGGACCCTTTGCGGTGTAAGGGCGAACCCATGACAGTGAAGCGGGTGGGGAAAGTCCTGTGTCTGGCCGGCGTCGCTCTCTTGGGCTTCCATTTTGGTGCGGATGCGCCACTCGGGGAGCCGCAGAGCAAGGCGGGCAGCGACACCCCTTCCTGGCCGATTGACTTCCAAAAGGACATCCAGCCTATTTTTGAGAAGAACTGTTACCGCTGCCACGGACCGAGCAACCAGTTGAGTGGGTTCCGGCTGGATATGAGGCAGCCCGCGCTGAAGGGTGGCGCGAACGGCAGAGCCATCGTTCCGGGCAAGGCGCTGGAGAGCCCTTTGTACGCCCGTGTCGCCGGACTCGGCGGCGTGAGCCGGATGCCAATGGGTGGCCAGCCGCTCGACCCAGCGTTGGTAGAGAAGATTCGCCGCTGGATTGACGAAGGTGCAAATTGGCCCGACGACGCCGCAGCAAAACCCGTTGACGTGAAGAAGCACTGGGCTTTCGTAAGCCCCAAGCGCCCTCCTGTCCCGAGGATCAAGCAGCGTGCCTGGCCCAGAAATCCGATCGATCAATTCGTTCTCAGCCGGCTCGAGGCAGAGAAGCTGCCGCCGTCTCCTCCCGCCGACCGCGTCGCGCTGCTGCGGCGGCTGAGCCTTGACCTGATTGGCCTGCCGCCGACGCCCGAGGAGGTGGATGCCTTTCTGGCGGACAAAAGCAGCCACGCCTATGAGAAGCAGGTCGACCGTCTGTTGCGCTCGCCGCACTACGGCGAACGCTGGGGACGCGTATGGCTGGATGCGGCGCGCTATGCCGACTCCGACGGCTATGAGAAGGACAAGCAGCGGCGGGTCTGGTTTTATCGCGATTGGGTGATCAACGCGCTGAACCGCGATCTGCCCTACAACCAGTTCATCATCGATCAGATCGCGGGCGACATGCTGCCCCACCCGTCCCAAGACCAGATCGTGGCCACCGGCTTCCTCCGCAACTCCATGATCAACGAGGAGGGGGGAATCGATCCCGAGCAGTTTCGCATGGAAGCCATGTTCGATCGCATGGACGCTATCGGGAAGGCCATTCTCGGTCTCACCATCAACTGCGCCCAGTGCCACAACCACAAATTCGATCCGCTTCTGCAGGAAGAGTATTATCGCATGTTCGCCTTCCTGAACGATTCTCACGAGGCGAACGTGGCCGTGTATACGCCCGCGGAGCAGATGAAACGCACGGAGATTCTCCGCCGGACCCGTGAGATCGAAGCTGGACTCGAGCGCCGAAATCCGGGATGGCAGGAGCGCATGGCCCGCTGGGAACAGCAGGTGAAAGCGGACCAGCCGGATTGGACCGTCATACGCCCGACGGTGGATGACATCTCGACGGGCGGCCAAAGGTACTTCCTGCAGGAGGACGGCTCATTCCTGACGCAAGGCTACGCCCCCACGAAGCATAAAGTGAAATTGACGGTGCGGACTGACCTCACGAACATCACGGCCTTCCGTCTCGAGCTAATGAACGATCCGAACCTGCCGCTTGGCGGCCCCGGACGCTCCCTTAAAGGAACGTGCGCCCTGACCGAATTCGAGGTTGATGCGGCGCCTGCGAATGCGCCGGACAAGGTCGCCAAGGTCAAATTCGTTAAGGCCACGTCGGACATCAATCAGTCGGAGATGCCTCTCGAGCCCGTCTTTGACGACAAGAGCGGCAAGCGGCGTGTGACCGGCCCTGTGGACTACGCCATTGACGGCAAGGAGGAAACTGCCTGGGGCATTGATGCCGGACCCGGCCTGCGGAATCAGCCACGGAAAGCTGTGTTCCTGGCCGCGGCTCCCATCGCCAATCCCGGCGGAACCATCCTCAACATCTACCTCACCGAGAATCACGGCGGCTGGAACAGCGACGACAATCAGAATAACAATACCGGACGCTTTCGCCTCTCCGTCACGACGACGCCGGACGCCGTCGCCGATCCCGTACCGCAGAATGTGCGCGAGATCCTGTCGATTCCTCGCCAAGAGAGGACACCGGAACAGATTCAGACGGTCTTCGGGTATTGGCGCACCACGGTTCCGGAATGGCGGGCGATCAACCAGGAAATCGCCGAAATCTGGAAGGCGCACCCCGAAGGATCGGCGCAGCTCGTGCTTCAGGCGCGAGCCCAGCCGCGCGCGACCCACGTATTGACGCGCGGCGACTTCCTGAAGCCAGCAGCCCTGGTAACGCCCGGTGTCCCGGCCTTTCTCCATCCGCTGCTGCACGACTCTTCCTGGAAGAACGGACAGCCCACCCGTCTGACTTTCGCGGAGTGGCTGGCGGACCGGAACTCGCCCACCACCGCGCGCTCCATCGTGAATCGCGTCTGGCAGGCGTATTTCGGAATCGGTCTCGTGGCGACGAGCGAAAACCTGGGGACCCAGGCCGACCCGCCATCGCATCCCGAACTTCTGGACTGGCTGGCGGTGGAGTTCATGGATCAAGGCTGGAGCCTGAAGAAGCTCCACCGGCTGATCGTCACGTCGGCCACCTACCGGCAGTCCTCGCGAGTGACGCCGGAGTTGTATGAGCGCGATCCGTACAATCGCCTGTTGGCTCGCGGACCCAGGTTCAGGGTTGACGCCGAAGTGGTTCGAGACATCGAGCTTTCCGCGAGCGGTCTGCTTAACCCAAAAGTTGGCGGGGCGAGCGTCTTTCCTCCGGCGCCGAGCTTCCTCTTCCTTCCACCGGCCAGCTACGGTCCCAAGCCCTGGAAGGAATCCACCGGCGACGACCGCTATCGGCGGGCTCTCTACACCTTCCGCTACCGCTCGGTTCCTTATCCCATGCTGCAGGTCTTCGACTCGCCGAACGGTGACACGTCTTGCGTTCGCCGGGCGCGCTCGAATACGCCTCTCCAGGCGCTGACGACACTGAACGAGCCGATGGCACTCGAGTCTGCCCGGGCGTTGGCGGAGCGCGCACTGCTATATGGTGGAAGTACGGATGAGCAGCGTCTCACGTACGCGTTCCGTCGCTGTGTGGCGCGCAAGCCTGACGCGAGAGAAACCGCCGAACTGCTGACCTTTTTGCATAAGGAGACCACCCGGTTCTCTGGCGGTGAACTTAACTCATGGGAGATTTTGGGTGGGAATCCATCCCTTGCCGCGCTATTGCCGCATGGGATGACGCCGGCTCAATTAGCCGGCTGGACCGCGCTGTCGCGCGTATTGCTGAACCTGGACGAGACGATCACCAAGGAATAATGACGTTGCCCTGCAGCGCGACTGAAGCCCGTTGCCGGATTCTAACAGGAGACAGGTCATGAGTTGCCAGGATCATCTTTATCGCCACCTGAAGCCCAAGGAGGTGGCGCGACGCTGGTTCCTCCAGCAATGCGGGATGGGACTCGGCGCGGTCGCGCTCTCGAGCCTCCTTGCCGAGTCAGGGTTCGCGGCCGCTGAGAACACGGACCCCTTGGCGCCCAAGCAGCCGCAGTTCGCGCCCAAGGCGAAGCGCGTCATCTTTCTCTTTATGGCGGGCGCGCCGAGCCACCTTGAGTTGTTCGACTACAAGCCGGAGCTCGCCAAGTTTGACGGGACGTTGCCGCCTCCCGATCTGCTAAAGGGTTACCGGGCAGCATTCATCAATCCCAACTCGAAACTGCTGGGTCCAAAGTTCAAATTCTCAAGATACGGCCAGAGCGGCATCGAGCTTTCGGAGTTACTTCCCCACCTCGCGAAGGTTGTCGATAACATCGCGGTCGTGAAGTCGATGGTAACCGACGCCTTCAACCATGCACCCGGCCAGCTCCTGATGAATACCGGCACGATGCAATTCGGGCGGCCCAGCATGGGCGCCTGGGTGACGTACGGCCTGGGTTCGGAGTCGAAGGACTTGCCGGCCTTCGTTGTCTTCAGCTCCGGCAAGAAAGGCCCGAGCGGCGGGAATTCCTGCTGGGGTAGCGGCTTCCTGCCTACCGTCTATCAGGGCGTTGAATTCCGAAGCAGCGGCGACCCGGTCCTTTACCTCTCCAATCCTTCGGGAGTCGATGCCGCGCTCCAGCGCGACACGCTGGACTCGATCGATCGTCTCGACAAGATGCGCCTGAATGCCACGGGCGATCCTGAAATCGCGACCCGGATCAACTCGTACGAGATGGCGTTCCGCATGCAGTCCAGCGCCCCTGAGCTGATGGATGTGTCGAAGGAGACCAAGGAGACCTTGGAGATGTACGGGGCCGAGCCGGGGAAGCCATCTTTCGCGAACAATTGCCTGCTGGCACGGCGGCTGGTGGAGCGTGGCGTCCGCTTTGTGCAGCTCTATCACGAGGCCTGGGATCAGCACGACCACCTTGTGGAGGACATCTCGGAGAACTGCCGCGACACGGACAAGGCCTGTGCGGCGCTGATCCAGGACCTGAAACAGCGCGGCATGTTACAGGACACTCTGGTGATCTGGGGCGGTGAGTTCGGCCGCACGCCCATGGTGCAAGGCGGCAACAACGGCCGCGATCACCACCCCAACGCCTTCACGATGTGGCTGGCAGGCGGCGGTGTGAAGCCGGGACTCACCCTCGGTGAGAGCGATGACTTGGGCTTCAACGTTACCAAGGATCAGGTCCACGTCCACGACCTGCACGCCACCATGCTCCAGTTGCTGGGCTTCGACCACACCAAGCTGACCTACAAGTTTCAGGGCCGGAACTTCCGTCTCACCGACGTGCACGGCAACGTGGTTAAGCCGCTGCTGGCCTGAATGATGACCTCGAATTCACCTGCAGGATATCTTCCGCGGATAGTCCCGGGCGTCTGCTCCTGCGGAGCCCTGATCGTCTTCTTCTGCTTGATTGCCCTCGCCGGCCGATTGTTGGCGGCAGGACGCGGCGCCGACGACCTTCTGCCCGACGGCACCGAGTTTGTTTCCTGGGAACAGCCGCCGCAGTTCACGAAGACTTACTACGTTGATAATCGGAATCCTCGCGCCTCGGATTCGAATCCCGGCACCCAGGAGCTGCCCTTCGCCACTATCAACCAAGCCGCGCAGGTGCTCAATCCCGGCGAGCGCGTCGTGATCATGACCGGCGTCTATCGCGAACGTGTTGATCCGGCTCGTGGTGGGACCGGCCCTGGCAAGATGATCAGCTACGAAGCCGCGCCGGGCGCCGATGTGGTTGTGAAGGGCTCGCGCCTCGTCAAGACCGGGTGGGAGCCGTCCGAGGACTACAAGCTCGGTCCGCATCCGCCGAGCCGCTCCGCCTTGAAGATTTATCAGCGCCGCTTGGACGACCTCGATTTCCACGGCTATAACCCCTTCGGCATGGTCAACATCATGCAAGATCGCGTCTACCTGAAGCCCAAGCCGGAAGAACTGAGGCAGCACTTGCTACGGCGCGGAATGGTGTTTGTGGATGGGAAGCGGCTGGAGCAGGTCGAGCTCTACCAGGAGCTCGCTCACAAGGAGGGCGCCTTCTGGTGCGAGCACGATGGATTGACGATCCACGTGCGGCTGCCCGGGGATGCGAACCCTGCCGAGCACGAGCTCGAGCTGGCAATCCAGGAGCAGGCGTTTGCGCCCAGGAAGCGCGGGTTGAGCTACATCCGGGTCAAGGGCATTACTTTCGAACACGGCGCCAACGCTTTCCCGGTGCCGCAGCGCGGTCTGGTGTCTGCGAGCCGCGGCAATCACTGGATCATCGAGGATTGCGTCATCCGGCACGCCAACGGCGTGGGCCTCGACATCGGCGCCCAGGACTGGGATATGGAACCTCCCGAGATCACGGGTTACAGCATCGTGCGCCGCAACCACATCGACGATGCCGGGGTCTGTGGCCTCGCAGGCATGGGAGTACACAACACGCTGGTGGAAGGAAACCTGATTGAACACGTCGGCTATCAGGATGTGGAGCTGGCCTGGGAGACTGGCGGCATCAAGTTTCATTCCACCAAAAACTGCCTGATCCGTAATAACGTCATCCGGCACACTGTCCACGCCGAGGCCATCTGGCTCGACTATCAGAACCAGAATACGCGGGTGACGTCGAACGTGATGGGCGACGATTTAGAAACGCTGCGCGGGGGCATCTACCTAGAGGCCTCCCAGTATCCCAACATGCTCGACAACAACGTCATTTGGAAGGCCACCGAGGGCCACGGCGGTGGCTCCTACAACATGCCAAGTCACGGCGGTTGGGGTATCACCGTGGACGGAAGCGACGAAACGGTAATCGCTCATAACCTGATCGGCCTGACGCAGGATGCCGCCATCAAGTTCAGAGGCATCGAGAGCCGGATCGTGGGTCCGCGAGGCGGCACCACACGCTGGAACAAGGTCCTCGGTAATATCTTCTATCGTTGCGGCAAGGCGATTGAGTTCTCGAACCCCGACAATACCGCCGACTACAACCTGTATACGCGCGACTGGGGTGAGGTCACGGACGAAACTCAGGGAGTGGGTCGCGGGCTGAATTGGCTCACCAGCACGAAGGAGCCACTGATCCTGGATCTGGAGGCTTGGCAGAAGTTCCTGGGATTTGACAAACACAGCGCTTATGCCGATATGAACATCAACGTGGATCTCGACGCGCTCACCATGACGGCGTCGGTCTCCGGCGCTATCCCCCAGTTGTCGACCGACAAGCACCTCAGGCGCGATCTCCTGGGCGAGGCGGCGGGTGAGACCCGGCAGCCTGGACCGCTGTTGCTTTTGCCAAGTACGCCCACTACGATTGCCATCGATCCGCGGCGGGCGGTCGAATGAAGTTGAGTCGTGGAACCCGCGAATTCGACGTCTGTATTGTCGGCTCCGGCGCCGCCGGCGGCGTGATGGCCAAAGAGCTTTCCGAAGGGGGCGCCAAGGTCGTTCTGCTGGAAGCCGGGAAGCAGGTCTTTCCGAACGAACTCCTGACTCATAAATGGCCTTACGAATTGCCTTATCGCGGTTTGCGCGGCGAAAAGCAGGATATCTATTACCAAGGCGACGTGCGAAAGTCGGTCCGGTATGAAGACTCGGACGACGTCTCAGTGGACCGCATTCGGGTGGTCGGTGGCCGGACCGTGCACTGGAATGCCGTGACCCTGCGCTATGCCGCGCGAGACTTCCGCGAGTGGTCGCTGAACGGAATAGAAGACGACTGGCCGCTCAGCTATGAGGAACTGGCGCCCTACTACGAGCGCATCGAGGAAATGATCGGGGTGTGCGGCCAGGACGACGGTCTGGAGATCCTGCCGGGCGGTAAGCACTACCTGCCGCCCCTTCCCTGGCGCTGCAGCGAGCATATCCTTCAACGCACTCTGAAACGCATGGGCATTCCGATGATTCCTGTGCGGAAGGCCGTGCTGACCAAGCCCTTCGACCATCGCCCGGCCTGCCACTACTGCGGCCACTGCATGGACGGGTGCGACGTGGCCGCGGTGTTCAACAGCGCCACGGCTATGATTCCCAAAGCCCAGGCCACCGGCAACTTCACGCTGCGCCAGAACGCCCTGGCGCGCGAAATCCTGGTGGACCGTGAGGGCCGCGCGCGCGCGGTTTCGTTTGTGGATACCACCACCAAAGAGAAGGAGACGATTAAGGCAAAGATCGTGGTGGTTTGCTGCGCCACCATCGAGTCCGCGCGTCTGCTTCTGAACTCGCGCTCGCCCCAGCACCCCAACGGACTCGCGAACTCCAGCAGCATGGTCGGCCGTTATCTCAACGGCCACCTCGGCAGCAGCGTCCAGATCTATATCGAGGAACTCGAGGGCCTGAAGCCGACTAATCAGGATGGAGCTACGGATCACGCTTTCATCCCACGCTACAACCACCTCTTTGGGAAGCCGACCTACGTGGGCGGCTGGGACTTTCAAGTGAACTTCTCCTCATACATGCATCCGCACCATGCGATGCGGATCCCCGGTTATGGCGCGGACTTCAAGGCCCGGGTGCGGCGGATGCAGAGCGGTTATCTCATGATGGGCTCGTTCGGCAAGGTTGTCGCCCGGCCCGAGAATCGCGTTACAGTGGACCCGAATCGCAAGGATGCCCATGGCATCCCCATCGCCGTCGTCCGATTCCGATTCGGGGAAAACGATTTGGCCCTCTGGCGGGATTCAGTGAAGAGCATCCAGGAAATTGGCGGGCAGATCAAAGGGCAGATGTTCCAGGATTCGACCGAGCCCGGGGGCTTTGCGAGTCACGAGGTGGGCACGGCGCGCATGGGGAGCGATCCCAAGAGGTCGGTACTCAACGGTTACTGCCAGGCCCACGACGTCAAGAACCTGTTCGTCACGGACGGCAGCGCTTTCACTACTTCGAGCGAGAAGAATCCGACGCTCACCATCATGGCGCTGTCGTTGCGTGCCGCGGATTACATCAAGGAGCAGCGGCGCAAGGGTGACTTGTGAGAGAGAGATGATATGGAAAGAAGAACTGCCATCAAGATCGTGGCGCTAAGCGCCTTGACCCGGAAGCTGGGCACCTCGCAAACCGCGGCTTTGGATTGCCCGATGCCAAGGGGTAGCGCGTGGACCGCCCGCGCATACAAGCTGCAGTTCTTCACCCAGGCTGAGAACGACCTGCTCGACCGCCTCATGGAGATGATCATTCCGGCAGACAGTCATTCACCGGGCGCGCACGCGGCCCAAGTGAGCCTGTTCGCTGACTTGATGGTGGCCACGAGCGGCGATGCCGCCCGATCGCAGTGGCGAAGTGGATTGGCCCTGATTGGCGAGGAAGCCGGGAAGTCGTCGCTCAGTAACGCTCTGGCCCGGGCGGCCGGACTCTCCGAGACGCCGTCATCAGCGCTGGGTCAGTTTTTCTTGGCTCTCAAACAAATGACGGTGGATGGATACTACACATCCGAGATCGGGATTCATCAGGATCTCGAGTACATCGGCAACACTTACCTCGCGGCCTTTCCTGGATGCGATCACCCCGAACACCAGTAGGCAGAGACGCACGGCCGAGCGAGAACGACCGCTCCGCCGTTGCCTTTGATCTCCACTCACCGGCCTCAGCGGGACACTGTCAGGTTCTCGAAAAGGTACAGCCCGCTCTTGCCCGCCACGACAATGTCGAGGTCACCGTCACCGTCGATGTCGACCACGGGAATCTGCAAGCCGGCGCCCGTCCTGGTGTTGTAGTCAATGATGTGGCGCCGCCACTCGACGCGGCCTGGTGAATCGAAAGGCTCGTACCAGTAGACGCCCAGAGGCTCGTTCGCGCCCGGATCGTGCTCGTGGGCGTAAAAGCGCTTGCCGGTCACGATGTCGCGTCGTCCGTCGCCGTTGAGGTCCACGAGCGTCATCGCGTGGGCCTGCGAGAAACCATCGTCAATGAGGTGCTTCTCCCAACGGCGATTTCCGGCAGCGTCCTTCTTCTGTTCGTACCAGAAGATTCCGTACCCGTGACCGAGCGAAGTGATCAGATCGGGCACACCATCGCGATTGACGTCCTCGACGAAGATGAATCCCGTATCACCCAGATTGAACTCCGGATGAAAAGTCCACGGTCCGTGCCGCGGGTCGGGAGGCGCTTCAAACCATCCGTGCGGCGTGATGATGTCTGTACGTCCGTCACCGTTGACGTCCCCGGCACCGATGCCGTGTCCCCAGCTCTTCGGGCTTACCTCGTGCTTGATCCAAGGCTCGGCCGCA
The DNA here is from genome assembly GCA_035945295.1 of Terriglobia bacterium. Classification (GTDB taxonomy): domain Bacteria; phylum Acidobacteriota; class Terriglobia; order UBA7540; family UBA7540; genus QHZK01. The sequence continues at coordinate 84,145 of DASZAI010000049.1, forward strand.
CGGGCCCCCGCCAGCTCGTACCACGTCAGGGGAAAGTCAACTCTGCCAAATTGCGGCAGGAGTTGAAGAGGCTTCCCCGTGTTGAGGAGGTCCACGAGAAAAGCGAATTCAACGGGTGATCCGGTCTCCATAACGTGCTCGCGCCACGGTCCACCGCCCTTGCCGGGGTTCTCCCACCAACTCAGCGGCTTCGACCAGTAGGAGCAGGTGACGATGTCAGGATAGCTGTTGCCGGTCACGTCGATCGCGAGGTCACTCAAGTCCTCGAGGTAGTAGTCCGTGTAACCAAGATCGCGGAATTTATGTTTGACGAAACGAGGGCCGTAGCCGGCCTGGCGTGGCAGTTGCTCGTACCAGTTCTCGCCTGAAACGATGTCGAGCCGGCCATCGAGGTTGATGTCGGCCACCGTCACGGCTTCCGAACAGCCCAGGTCCAGCGTGTGCTTGCGAAACGTGATGGCGTCATCACCCGCGATCTCCGAGCCCAGGTCGATCGGGGCGCTTCCTTTGCGCTCTGTCTTCACCCTCGATGCTCGAGCTGATGCGCCGTCTGCGAAGCCAGCGGTATCGGCACCGAGGAGCACGGCCGCTGGAAGTCCGGCACTCATCGATTTCAGGAACTGCCTTCTGACGCGACTCTTTACTCGGCTCATGGGTTAATGAATTCCCAGTTGCTGGCTCAAGCCCTTGATGAATTGAAGTCCCTGAAGGGCAAGTTCGTCGCCCGAAGGAGCCAGGTCGCGCCAGATCGCCGCCGCCGCAGCCAGGTCCGGCTCGGGCTGGGCGAAAGACTCGATGGTGAGCCAGCCGTCATAGCCTACATCTTGTAGGGCCGACAGAATTCCGCGCCAGTCGTTGTGCCCGGTCCCCGGAATTCCCCGATCGTTTTCGGAAATGTGGACGTGACCCAGCTCCTTCGCAATGGCGCGCAGGGATTCCACCGGATGCCGCTCTTCGATGTTGGCGTGGAATGTGTCAAAATGCACTTTGACGTTGGGTGCGCCGACGGCCTGGACGAGGCGGGCTGCGTCCTTCTGAGTGTTGAGGAAGTAGGTCTCGAACCGGTTCAGAGGTTCAATACAGAGCATCACACCGAGTTGTTGCGCGTGATCTGCGGCAGCCTGAAGGTGATCGACCGCGCGCTTCCATTCCTCCTCCGTTCGGCGCTTTCCGGTCATCACACCCAGGCCCGCGTAGAGGGGACCGCAGATCAGATTTGCCCCGAGTTCGGCCGTCCGGTCCACGCACCGTTTCAGAAAATCGGTTCCGCGCGCCCGAACCTCGGCCTGAGGGCTGACTGGATTGGCGTCACGTGGGAGTACGCTGCACGTGGTACGCCCGAGCTTCAGGTCGTCGAGCATTCTTCTTGCAGTCGGAAGGTCGGCCGGCTCGTCGGGCGAGAGGAAAAGCTCGACGCCATCAAATCCCCAGTCCTTGATACGCGAGAGCAGGGGCCAGTGGTGCTCGGTCACCCTCGTGGTCCAAACCATGGTGTTGACGCCGTACTTCATCACCACCCCTCCCTGCGATTGAAGACTGGCAGAAGGCCCAGGATCTCAGCCGAGTGCCTTGGTGGAGGCCTCGTCATTGGCTCGCAGATAGCGCTTGAGGGCCTCGCCGATATGATCGCGCATGGCCGACTTGGCAGAATCCGGATCACGGTTGCAGATCGCGTCCAGGATGCGCCGGTGCTCGACGCACGCTCTTTCGGACCCCCCGGGCCAGGAGCCGACCCGCATGATGCCTTCCTCTAACGGGCTGCGAACCATTGTCAGCAAGTCGAAGATGAGTTCGTTATCAGAGGCCTTGGCGATGGCAAGGTGAAACGCCGCGTCAGCCGCCGCAAACTGGACCGGCTGTTTCAGGGAGTTCTTCATACGCGCCAGTATCTTCTCGATCTCCATAATCTGTTCCTCGGTGGTATGGAGGGCCGCATTCGCCGCCGTCTCGGATTCCAGCGCCAGCCTCACTTTCATCAGGTTCTCGACGTTCTTCCTTTCGGTCGCTACTCTCCACTCAAGAACCTTTCCCATGAACTTATCGCGGTTCAGCGCCAAGAAGGTCCCTTCGCCTACACGCGTTTCCAGCACGCCGACGATCGTCAAGCAGCGTAGCGCTTCCCTCAGCGATGACCTTCCGACGCCGAACCTGGCGCAGAGCTCTCGCTCCGAGGGCAACTTCTGGCCGGGAGTCAAGTCTCCGCTCGAAACCAGATTCATGATCTGCCGCGAGATCTCCTCGCTTAAGGAGGTCTTATCGATGGGCTTGAACTTTTCCCGTAGAACGGATGGATCGTCGCTGCTCAATTCTTCGCTCCTTTGGGTATGTTGATGCTGAAGCCATACTACAGCCAATCAGCATAGATGACAAGCAGACCGGCAAACCGGACTAATTTCCCCCCTAAGGTGCCGCCATTGTTGGTCTGATAGGCTGTAAAGCTAACACACGATGCTATAATGCCCCGGCCTTTCTACAGGCGGCTTGTGACTCAGTTGTCGCCGAGTGTGCCGCCTGGCCCAATTCGCAACAGAGAGGGATAAATGGTCAAGCTGCCGAATCGAAATGACATTCCGGCTTTGAATTTTCTTGATTTGACGCCCCGGCCGTCACATCTTGAGACCTGAACCTCGGTGGCTGCCGCCACCAGCATCCGGCAGATGAAACGTCCCCGCAAGGCGGCGTGATGCGGCCGAACTGGGTGCAAATGGTCATCCCTGCAAACCAAGATTGCCACCTCAGAATAAGCTCATGGAGACGGATGAGACGAATGAGACTGAATATTTCGGGATCGGTTGAGGGAAGGTGGCAGGCCTTTCCTTTGCCACTTTTCAGTCCCTTCGGTTATCAGGCGCGTCGACTCTCCAAAATTACTCGAAGTGTTTGCATTCTTTGTGGTTTGGCGTTGTCCGTCTCTTTACCAGCCTTTGGCGCCACCGGGGGGCCCCAAGCTCCGTCAGGCTTGAGATGCGAGTACCTTTCTAATCCCCTTGGCATCGACGTCGCAGCGCCGCGATTTGCCTGGATCCTCAACCACAACGAGCGTGCCGAGGGACAGACCGCCTACCAGATCCTAGTGTCGAGCACACTCAACTCACTGAATCGCGACCGGGGCGACCAGTGGGACAGCGCCAAGGCCGCATCCGACGATTCAACGCAGGTCGTCTATCGGGGTAAACCCCTCAAGAGCGGCCAGACCTATTACTGGAAGGTTCGTTCCTGGGATAGCCAGGATCATGTCAGTCTGTACAGCGCGCCCGCTCAATTTGGGATGGGCTTGCTGTCCCAGCACGAGTGGCTTGGTGACTGGATAACCGGCAAACAGGTGCGTAAGGCGTTTCAGGTCGAAGGAAGGATCGCGCGCGCCCGGCTTTACGTCACCGCCCTTGGATATTACGAAGTGCACCTCAACGGCAAGAAAGTTGGCGAGAACGTCCTCGACCCTGCTTGGACAGACTACCCAAAGCGCGTCCTCTATTCCACCTACGATATCACCCGCCAGCTCCAAACCGGCGAGAACGCTGTCGCGGTGACGCTGGGCGGTGGCTGGGCCACGCTTGGGACCGGCGTGTTGGGAGGCAAGCCTTACTATCCGCAACCCGCGCTGCTTCTCCAGTTGAATATCGAACTGGAGAGCGGGAAGCGACTCAGCGTAGCAAGCGACAGTTCGTGGAAGACTGCTAGCGGTCCGATCGTGGCTGACAGCGTCTACGACGGAGAGGTTTACGACGCGCGCTTGGAGGCGCCTGGATGGGATCTTCCAGGCTTCGATGACTCCTCGTGGTCCAAGGCAGCGGTGGTGTCCGGCTCGAGCGGGGTCCTGAGCGCCCAGATGATGCCCCCCATCCGCGTGGTCGACTCCATTGTGCCGGTCAAACTGCTGAATCCCAAGCCGGGAGTCTACGTCTACGACCTGGGCCAGACCATCAGCGGCTGGGCGCAACTCCGGGTCAGCGGACCTCGAGACACCAAAGTCACCCTCAGGTTCAGCGAGACGGTCTATCCCGACGGCATGATCAACACCGAGAATCTTCGCGAGGCCAAGCAGCGCGACATTTACATTCTGCGAGGCGGAGGCGAGGAAGTCTACGAGCCGAGCTTCACCTATCACGGCTTCCGCTATGTTGAGGCGATTGGTTTCCCGGGCGCTCCTGGCCTGGATTCAATCCGCGGGCGTGTGGTCCACACCTCCGTCGAGGCTATCGGCAGCTTTAGCGCCTCGAAGCCGATCCTTAACGATATCCAGCGCCTCATCCGGTGGACGCAGCTCAACAACCTGTTCAGCATACCGACCGATTGCAATCAACGTGATGAGCGTGAAGGCTGGATGGGCGACGCTCAGCTCTCGGCTGAGGAAGCCATGATGAACTTCGATATGGCGGCCTTTTATACGAATTTCGTCCGGGACATTCACGACGCCCAAGCGGCGGACGGCACTCTGCCCGAAACCGTCCCGGAGAAGTTCGGCCACCGCCCCGCCGATCCCGGCTGGGGCGCCGCTTACCCGCTGATCTGCTGGTATATGTGGCAGCAATACGGCGACCGCCGAGTCCTGGAAGAAAATTACGAGGACCTGAGAAAATATGTAGAGTTCCTGCGTAACCGCGCTCCGGACAACGTCCTGCGCTTCAACTTCAACGGCGATTGGATCGCGACCGTGGAAACGCCGGGTGAGGTAATCTCAGACGCGTACTACTATTATGATGTCACGGTCCTCGAGGGCATCGCCAAAGTGCTCGGCAAGACGGCGGATGCGCAGGCTTATCTTCAACTCGCCCATCAGATCAAGGACGCTTTCAATCGCAGCTTCTTCGATGCCAAGACCGCAACCTATGGTGGTGGCACTCAGACGGCCAACGCCATGGCGCTCTTTCTCGGCCTCGTACCGGAAGAGGATCGCGGCAATGTCTCTTTTTATCTCGAAAGAGACTTGCTCGATCACCACAACAATCACCTGACTACCGGCATCATTGGGACGAAGTACTTGATGCCTGCACTCACCGACACCGGACGCAGCGACATGGCGTACCACCTGGCCGTGCAGACGACTTATCCCAGTTGGGGATATATGATCGAACACGGAGCCACGACCATCTGGGAACTCTGGCAGGACAAGAATCGGGCTGCCATGAACTCGCACGACCATCCGGCGCTGGGCAGCGTCGGGGCATGGTTCTACCGGGCGCTTGGCGGTATCGATATGAAACCGGATACGGAAGGCTACCGTCACCTCCGTATCGCGCCTCAGATGGTGGAAGACCTCCGCCGGGCCAGTGCTACCGTCCACACGATCCGCGGCGCGGTGTCCTCTGCGTGGACTCACTCGGATGGCAAAACGACGCTCGAAATCACGGTCCCGGTAGGCAGCGACGCCGAAGCGGTGATCCCGGAGGACTCGCAGATGGCCGAGATAACCGTGCTCGAAAGTGGGCGTCCCATCTGGCAGGGTGGCAAGTACGTACCCGGCGACGAAGGTGTGCAGGATGTGCGCAAAGCAGGCCACCTCGTCACCGTGAAAGTGGGCTCGGGCCACTATTCTTTCCAGATCGTAAGCGAGTGGTAAGCACCAGGCTCCGAGGATGGCTGGACCGTCGCCGGCGCTCCCGCGTCGTTTGACGGAATCGATTCTGGAGGGTTGATTGATCACTTGGGTTTGGCTCGCCGCCTTAGCGCTTGCATCGTTGTCCGCGGCCCCCGTAGTACAAAGACCGGACGGCGCCGCGATTTTCGGTCGTCAATGCGCGGCTTGCCATCGTCCGAATAGCGGAACGCGGGCACCCTTGCCCGATGTCTTGCGCGCGATGCCCCGCGAGAACATTCTGCGAGCGCTTGAGGACGGCAACATGAGGGACCAGGGCGATCTTCTCAACGAAGCCGAGCGCGAGGCAGTTGCTGAGTATCTCGGAAAAGTGTCCGCGCCAGAGGAGCATCTCCGCGGATTCTGCTCGAGTCATGCGCCCTGGATCGAGGATGATCCCCAATGGAACGGATGGAGCACCGGACTAGCCAATCATCGTTTTCAGCCCGCCGAAGCCGCCGGACTCGCCAAGCGAGACGTGCCACGGCTCAAAGTCAAGTGGGCTTTCGGGTACACCGGCTCCTCAGGGATCAATTCTCAACCGACCGTCTTTGCCGGCCGGGTTTTTGCCGGTACCGAAGACGGGACCGTCTATGCGCTCGACGCACGCACGGGCTGCATTGAGTGGACGTTCAAGGCTCAGGTAGGAGTCCGGTCCGCAGTGGTCATTGACCCGGCCACTCAGCTTGCCCTATTCGGCGATATGGCCGGAACTCTGTACGCCGTGGACGCTCAGACCGGACAGCCCGTTTGGAGCAAGCGCGTCGATCGACACGTCGGGGCAAGGATTACCGGGGCACCGGTCTTGATTGATGGCCGTCTTTACGTGCCGGTCTCGTCCGACGAGGAGGGGCGGGCCGCCAACCCGCACTACGCGTGCTGCACGTTCCGCGGCAGCGTTTTGGCGCTGGAGGTCAAGACAGGGAAAGAGATCTGGAAGACCTATACCATTCCCGAGAAGCCCCACCGCGTCGGCGTCAACGTCGTGGGCGTTCTGATCTGGGGACCTTCCGGCGCGGCGGTCTGGTCGGCTCCGACCGCTGACCTTAAACGCCACGCGATCTACGTGGGTACGGGCAATAACTATTCGGATCCGCCGGACCTCAACTCCGACGCCGTCATCGCCCTCGACATGAATAGCGGCCGGCGGCTATGGTCGCGACAGCTCACTCCGAGCGATCGCTGGAACATCGCCTGCCTCGTCAAAGACACCCAAAACTGCCCCCCGCAGGCCGGCGGCGATTATGACATTGGCGCGTCGCCCATGCTGTGCCCCCGCGGTGACGGTCATGACTTGTTGGTAGTTGGGCAGAAATCAGGGGTGATCCATGCCCTCGATCCCGATCGCAAGGGCGAGATCGTCTGGCAGACGCGAATCGGGCAGGGTGGCGCGCTGGGAGGAATCGAATGGGGAGGCGCGGCGGATGATCAGTTCGTTTACTTTCCCTTGTCTGACTGGCGTGACTCGCAGCCCGAAGTGGGCGGCGGGCTCTTCGCCTTACGTATTGCGACGGGCAAGAAAGTTTGGTATGCCGCTCCTGCCAAGCCCGCCTGCCTGAAACTCCCGGGATGCAGCCAGGCACAGTTTACTCCGCCAACGGCGATCCCGGGTGTGGTGTTTGTCGGTTCGCAGGACGGCCATTTGCGGGCGCATGACACCGCAAGCGGCGCCGTCATCTGGGACTTCGACACGGTGCGCGATTTTGAAACCGTCGATGGCATCAAGGCGCAGGGCGGATCGATCGGCGCTCCCGGACCGATCGTTGTGGATGGCACGGTGTTTCTTGACGCCGGATACGGAGGCCTGCACGGCAACGTATTGCTGGCTTTCTCGGTTGATGGGAAATGAACTCGCCCGTCAGCGCGGTACTTGTGACTAAGGTAGACGATGAATTCCAGGCCCGCTCGCTGCGCTCAGGGCACGCTCCGAAGGCCGCCACGGCCTAGGAAGCACTGCCGCGCGAGATGACATAAATCGCCATCAGTAAGAACCCGATTCCTGACCACGAATAAGCATAAGTGGAGCGGGCAATCCCCTTCCACTCGCCCGTAAGCGCTCCCCACAAGTTCGCCGTGATAATGATCATGGCCATGAAGAGCGGCCACCCGATCACTCCGCCCAGTGCGCCCAGACCGGCCGCACCCACCCCGTAGATGGCGATGCCCGCGAACCACAGAAAGGCCATCAGGATGCTGCCAAACCAGTAAGCCGCCGGAGTGCCGGGCCTCGTGAGCAACCCCCAGCTCCGATTCTTACCGAGCAGGTAGGCGCAGTATCCGGCATTGGCCACGAAGCCGGCGCTCAGAGCGACCGCCCATACCAGATTCGAGGCCATCGCGGGATGGGCGCCCGATTTCAATGTCAGTTCCTGAAGATTCTTTCCGAATACGAAACTGAAATTGAGCATGGGTGAGAAGATGCCAGACAGCACGCAGATCAAGAGACCCAACCAGAAACGTGACCCGCTGGTCTGTTTGACGGTTGCGGCCTTCTCCCGTTCGCGCCGGCTGCCGGCAATCGCGCAAAGCAGAATGCCGCAGATGACCAACACCATCCCGAGCATCAGCGCGTAACCTTGGCGGGTGAACAACCGCTCGGGGTCAAGTACGATCAGGGGCAGCAGCGATCCGATCGAGGCGGTAAGGCCGAGGATGATAGCGAACCCCAGACCCATCCCCACGGCGTCGATGCCCAATCCAAAGAAAACGGAGCCCACTCCCCAGCCGAAGCCGAAGAGCGCGACCTTCACGAGCGATCCTCGCGAGGCCAGGCCGAGGATCTCGGTCCCGTGGGGCACCGTCGTCACAGTCAGCAGCCACGGCAACACCAGCATGCCGGCCACCGAGTACACGAGCCAGGTGTTCTCCCAGCGCCAGCCGGGCATGCGCTTCATCGGCAATGTGAAGCTGCCCTGCAACACTCCGCCCAGCAAGACGAACGCGAGTCCAATCCCGACCGCTGCACCCAAAATTCCCTCTCAGAGATTCCTATCGAAGGCGCAAGAAGCAAACGCGATGACATCGCCGTTTACATTGCGCTATAGCCCCCATCAACCATCAGTGAAGCGCCAGTGATGTAAGAGGCTTCATCGGAGACCAGAAAGCAAATGGGATGGGCCACCTCGCGCGGACTTCCCACCCGGCTGAGGAATGCCTTCGCACCCTCGGTGCGGCTGAACTCCTCGACCGTCGAACCTATCTTCTTGATGTGACGCAAAGAGGCGGGAGTCAGAATCGTGCCCGGGCAAACGGAGTTCACCCGAATTCCAAAAGGCCCGAGATCCATGGCCATGTTGCGCGTCATCTGCACCAGGGCGGCCTTGGTGGCGCTGTAGACAAAGAAGTCAGGCTGGGCACAGAAGCTTGAGATCGAGCCCACGAGGACGATGGCTCCGCCCGTCTTCTTCATGGGCTCGATGGCGTAGCGGGTGACCATCGCGGTCCCGATAACATTCACTCCGAGCGATTTCTGCCAGTCCTCCACTGTCGCCTCAAAGCCTTTGAGAACGAACGCGGCGGCATCGTTCACCAGGATGTTCACCTGCCCGAAGGCGGCTAGCGCTTCCTCGGTGATCTTCTTCGCATCCTGTTCGCGAGAGATATCGGCCTCCACAAATCGCGCCTGCCCGCCTCGCTCGCGGATGCCCTCGGCGGCGGCCTCGCCGTTCTGCGCATCGATATCAGCCAGCACCACCTTGGCGCCCTGTTCGGCTAACACCTCGGCGGTCGCCTGACCAATACCGGAACTGGCGCCCGTGACGATCGCTACTTTGTTTATAAACCGCATCGAAGGTCCCTCTTTCATCAGCCCGCTAGAGCTTCAGAAGCATAGCCGCGTAGCGCGCCGGTCTCTCCAGTATCACGACCGTCCGGTCGTGCTCTTCCTTCACCGCCAGCTCCTTCTTTTCGGGCCACACAACTTGAGCGCCCTGAATCTTCAGCCTTTTCGGATCGAGCTGAATCCGCACCTGCTCGATTCCCCGGTATTCGCCCTCGGTCGCGAGCTCGAGGGTGTTCAAGACCTGCACCAGGATGAACTCACGATTGCGGTCATAGAACAACGTTCCATGTACGTACTCCGAGAACGGCTGTGGGAGTATTTCTGCGATCGGCAAAGGTACCATGGCTCGCATCAGGTCGGGAATCCACCGGCGGATCCAAAAGGCTCGCCACTGCATGGCCCAGAAGACCGGTATCCCGAGGTATAGCGCCTGTCCCTTCCCGAATCGATTGTAGGAGACCGCGGTACCGGCGGTTTCAGCGCCTGGAGGAGGCGGCCCCCAGTTGAACCACTTGTTATGCGGCAGGTCCTCCACCATAAAGGGCAGCCGGTAACGCATCACCTCTTGGGCCGTTGTTCTCTTCAGCCGCACGAAGGATCCCGGCAAGCCGACGGTGCTCACGGCCAGCATTCTAGCGAGCGGGTGCCCGGTGGACTCGACATAAGTCGTGCTGAAATCTCCCGGCCGGAGATGGCCTTTGGCGTCATAGGCATACTTCCGCTCCTCGGAGTCGTAGTCCACACCCAAGACGTCCGCGAGCGCAAAATTGGAGCGCACCTTCCGGTTCTCACCGCGCAGGCCGCACTTGTGGCTGACCACCAGCGTTCCGCCGCTCTTCACCCAGTTCCGGATGATCTCCGCTTGACCGTCGGAGAGAACTTCCACCTCCGGCAAGATCAGCGCCTCGAACTTCTCAAGTTCCTCCGCTGTCACCCGGGACTCGGGCAGACTCTCTACCGGCCTGCCGGAGAAGGTGAGTGATTCCACGGCCCCTACGGTGGAATGGCGGAAGTCCTGCGGAAGCTTGGCCGCATCGAGCAGCGCACGAGTGGAATTGCTGTACCAGACCGCCGTACTCAGCACTGGCTGGACGCCGGGGAGGAGAGCATCTACGTTTCGGACATCTGCCCAGTTTTCTTTGGCCACTGCGAACCAGCGCTTGGAGAATCCCTGGCCGTCAAGGTCGCTCACGATCGGTGCGTTGCCCACGAAAAAGGTGCGGGCGTTCTGCACGATCAAGGCGTCGGTTTGCACCCGGGCGATCGAGCCCGGGTAGAGGTCAAGATAGCCCTGGCGGCTGAACGTCCCGGCCTGGTAGTCGGGCCGCCCGAAGCCCCGCATCAGGATCGACCCTGCCGAGATGCCGGTGTGCGTCGTAATGGGCTCGGCGTAGATAAAACTGACGCGTTGCATGACGTCGTCCGGAAACGATTCGGGTCCGCCGTTCAGCGACACCACGAGGTTCGGGCGATGCTTGAGCGCCGCCGTCAGGATCTCATCCAGCATGTCGGTCATGCTTCTCTTCTGGTGCCAGCGGTAACGCGCTTCCCAGCCCTCGGGAGTCTTGAATCCTTCGCGATAGGGATCACCGGGATCCTCGCGGTTCCAGGCTTCTTCGGTGTACTTGCAGAAGCAGAACGGACTGCGGCCGTTGCCGTTATAGAGAATAAACTGCATCCCGAAGATGTCGATGAACAGCTCGTCGACCTCATAACGAGAAAAGATCTCGTCAATCATGCGCAGGACATAGCGGCGGTACGGGCTGTCGAGACAGGTCATGTACCAGCTCGGCCTCGACCCTTGCATCCAACGCTCGAGCCCACCCTTGTCGTTCACCCAAGCCCAATCGGGATGGGCGAGCACGCTCTGATTGTTGAACTGCAGGCAATAGTAGGCGCACGCCGACATCTTGAGCTGGTGGGCAAGCGCAACCTCGGTGCCGAACAGGTCGCGGTCGAGATGCGGATGCCGGACGGCCACATCGCTCGGATAATAGGCGTAGCCCCAGTGGTCCTGAGTGTAGAACATCACGGCCTCGGCGCCCGCGTCGCGCGCTGCATGCATGGCGCCATCGATGTCGATGTTGAAGCGCTCCTCCGGAGGCGTGTGGAACTCCCATTCCATCATGCGGTAGGTCTTCTGGGGTGAGACGATTGCGGTGTTCTCGTGCTGGGCGCGCGTGAGGGCAGGGTGATTGCGGGTGTCTGCTCCGGGCGTGTTGGCTCCCAGGTCAGCCGTCCCCAATGAAGGCAAGCCTGGGATAGCCGTCGCGGCTCCCGCCCCGGCGACTCTCAGGAACGTTCGTCGGCTTGACTTCGAGCTCGTAGGTCCACCCATCCTAGAAGTTGTTGGCCGACTTGACGGCGTCATTCGAGACGCCGGCGTCAATCTTGAACGACGTACCCGCGGCATGTAGTTCGTTGCCGAACAGGTTGATGTCGCGAGTCTTCGCACCCGTCACTCTCAGGAACAGGCCGGTCCCGGGAAGCGCCTGCGAATTTACAATCACGGCGCCCTCTACCTGGTCGAGGACCACCCCGGGAAACTCAGGTTTGGCTGGTGCTCCCGCGAATCCCTCCACCTTCAATCCATTGACGTCCTGAAAGTAGAGGGCGCTCTGCCATTTCGCGGATTCGGGTTTTTCCCACTGGACCTGGAGGTCCTTCAGTTTCACGTTCTTCGCGTAGTGGAAATACATGGCGTGAACTGACCGGTCGTAAGCCGCGGTGGGGTCCGTGGATTGGTAGAGCTTGATGTTCTCCAGGTTGATGTCTTCGAGCCAACTGTTCGGATGTCCCAGAATCAGGCAGGACCCCTGCCCGTGCGCGATGATGTTGCGGAGGATAACGTGCCGGATGACGCCGGCCGGCGGTTCATCGGGTTTTAGCGGCAGCCCCAGGCTCTCACTGCGCCTTTGCACGGTGAAGTAGATGGGATCGCCATTGCCCCACCAGAACCAGTCGAAGCGATTCGTGTTGATCACCACGTTCGAAATCACCACGTTCTCAACCACGCCACCGTCGTAGACCATGAACGCGATGCCCCGGTTCGAATGGGTGATCACCACATTGTCGATGGTTACGTTGCGGACAGCCACCGAGTTGCCATCGCAGAATTTGATCGCGCTCGAAGACGAGGAGAGGCGGCAATTGGTAACGGTAATATTCTCGCAGGCCTTCGGCGGTCCGCCCGAAGCGGCTGAAGAATAGAATACGATGGCGTCGTCGCCCGTCTCGATGACGCTGTTGGCGATGATCACGTCCTTGCAGCCATCCGGGTCAATGCCGTCCGCCCAGACACCAAGCCTCTGGTCAGTGTGGACGTAGATCCCGTCAATCCGCAGCCGCTCGCAGGCGTAGGGGTAGATCGTCCAGCTCGGCGAGTCGATGATGGAAAGACCCGCGATGCGGACGTCTTTGCAGCGGAGCAGCTTGATCATGTGCGGGTAAATCTTCCGCGCGCCCAGTCCTTTGGGAAAGGAGCGCATCAGCGGGACTCCCGCCGCCTCGGCGGACTTCTGATTGTCACGGATGTAGCCGTCGTCGATCACGTTCATGCGCCAGTCGTACTTGGCCTGTCCGTTGATGGTGCCGCGACCCTCAATCGTGATGTTCTCGAGGTCCTCGCCCACCAACAGCCCGTCGGTGTCAAACGCCGAGTCTTCCTCGGCTCCGAACAGGGTGGCACCCGATGCAATATAGAACCGGACATGGCTGCGCAGGTGGAGAGTCCCGGAGGTGTAGTCACCTGGCGGCAGGTAGACCGTTCCGCCGCCCGCTCGAGCACAGGCATCGATGGCCTTTTGAATGGCCGGGCGGGCGTTATTGGACTTTCTACCCGTGGCTCCATACGTCTTCACGTTAAAGACCGGCGGGCCGACCTGGGCGCTTCCGACGGGTCCAAGAAGCAAGAACAGGAGGATAAGAATTCCCGGCGTGACCTTCCTAGTGAGTTGCGCCAGCATTTTCTTCCCTCCAATGGTTCGGCGAGTGCGGCGTGGTCTCTAAGCTACGGCGAGTGAACCGGCTTCAGGTTGAGAGCTGTGCATCGACCGGGCGAGGGCACGACCTCGAAGGCTGGACTCTGTTAGTTTATCTGATGACCTGTAAAGAATATTTACAACACAATCGAAGTGCGTTTATAATCCCGCCATCTGCCGGATGTCAACGAATTTCTGCTAATCTCGAACGGGGTTGCAGCATGAGGTGACATGATCCTCCGCTCCGATCCGCACGACTCACGATGAAGCAAGACACAGTTCGAGGCCTCTCAAAGTTCGCCAGGATCGCCACACTGTTGTCCGGGGGCCTCATCGTCCTCTGGTCCGCCGATGCGCTCGTGCGCAGCGCGCAAAACAAAGAGAGAGCGTTCACCACCTTCACGGATGTCACCAAGGAATCGGGGCTCGCTTCCTTTAAGATCATTTGCGGAGACAAGGTCACGGACTTCCTGATCGACGTCAACGGAGAAGGCGCCGCCTTCTTTGACTATGACAACGACGGCTATCAGGACATCTATCTGGTAAACGGCTCGTCCCGGTCGCTGGACAAAGCCGGGCATCCTCCCCACGACTACCTCCTGCACAACAACGGCGACGGCACATTTACCGATGTCACGGCCAAAGCTAATCTGGGTGATACGGAATGGGGCGGCGGAGTTGCGGTGGGTGATTACAACAACGACGGCTACCTGGATCTTTACGTCACGAACTATGGCCCCAATCGGCTATACCGCAACAACGGCGATGGGACGTTCACGGATGTTGCGAAGGAGGCGGGCGTAGCGGATGTACACTGGCCTTATCCCAAGTGGAGCATGGGCGCAGCCTTCGGTGACATTGACAACGACGGGTATCTTGACCTGTACGTCACCAACTTTGCGAAGTTCTACTACCAGCCGGATCGCCCTGCGCCGAGCCCTACCAGCCCTTGCAAGATGAAATCCGTGCCTATTGCCTGCGCCCCTGACCAATACGAGGGTACCCAGGCTCTGCTCTACCACAACAACGGAGATGGGACCTTCACGGACGTGACCCAGTCCGCCGGAATCACTCAGAAGGTCCCCGGGCGCGGCTTTGCGGTGGTCTTCTCAGACTTCAACAACGAGGGTCATCAGGATATTTACCAGGCCAATGATTCCGGCCCTAATTTTTTTTACGTCAACGATGGCAAAGGCCATTTCACCGACGCCAGTTGGACGTCCGGAACCGCCGTGGACGGTATCGGCAACGCCTTGGGCTCGATGGGCGCCACAGTCGGTGATGTGAACCATGACGGGCTGCCCGACATCTTCGTGAGTCACTTTGTGGATCAAGCGAACACCCTCTACATCAACGAAGGGGATCACATGTTTTCGGACCAGACCCAGCCTTTTGGGCTGTGGTCGATCGGATACCACTATAGCGGCTGGGGAACCAAGTTTGAGGATTTCGACAACGATGGCTGGCTCGATCTGTGGATCACCAACGGCCACACGATGGAGCAACTCGAGCAACATTACCCGGAGGATCCTTTTGCCGAACCCAATTACGTCCTCCGCAACGCGGACGGCAAGAAGTTTGTGGATGTGTCGGAACTCGCGGGAATTCGCAAGCTCCCCGCCAAAGTCGGCCGCGGAACGGCATTTGGTGATTTCGACAACGACGGGAACATCGATGTGCTGGTGATCAACAAGAACGAAGCTCCCACCCTCTGGCATAACGACGGCGGTAACGGGCGAAACTGGATAACGGTCAGAACCGAAGGCGTGAAGAGCAACCGGTGCGGGATCGGAGCACGCATCCTGGCCACGGCAGACGGCGTGCGCCAGTCCTTCGAAGTGCGGGGCAGCGACAGCTACCTTTCGAGCAACGATCTGCGCGTGCACATTGGCCTGGCGGATTCGAAAGCCGCTGACCTGGAAATCCACTGGCCGAGCGGGCAGGTCGACAAATACCCCAAGGTTGCGGCCAACAGGTTTTATTTGGCGCGAGAGGGCGATTCGCTGAAGCCTGATCCCTTGGTGAAACCGGCGCGCCGGAAGTCGAATTAGAGCGACCGGTTGAGGGAGTCATCGATGTACCCCAGGTTCACGCTGCTTTTGGTGCTGTTGCAAATCCTTTCTGCGAGGCCAATCCAGGCCCAGACTGCCTCGGATGCCGAGGTTCTGCAGCATTTCCAGACCGCCGAGGAAGCAGCCAAGGCAGGCGACTACGCGAAAGCGGTGGCTGAGTATCAGTCCGTCCTCAGGCTGAGGCCCAATCTGGTTGCAGCGCAAGGGAACCTTGGCCTTGTCTTCTACGTCCAGGGCAGGAACGACGAGGCGATTGGCGCATTGGAACGAGCACTCAAACTCCAACCGGATCTTCTCGCCGCCAATCTGTTTCTGGGGATGGCGTACGTCCGCACCAATCGCTATCGGGAAGCCCTGGAGCCCCTCACCAGGGCGATCTCCTTGCGGCCCGACGAGAAACGTGCGTATCTCAACCTGGCGCTCAGCTACAGCGAATTAGGCCGGGATGAAGAGGCCCTTAAAGTCATGCAGGATGCGGCGAAACACTTTCCGAACGATGTCGAAGTGCTGTACAGCCTGGGGAGGATCTACACGACTCTGATGACCAAGACCTACAAGAAGATGGCTCAGGTCGATCCCGATTCCGACCGTTATCATCAAGTCTTGGGCGCTTCCTATGAAGCTCGGCACGATACTCGAATGGCCATCGAGGAATACAAGAAGGCGATCGCCAAGAATCCCGACATACCCGGGCTGCACTACTCTCTGGGCAGCATTTGCTGGAAAGAAGGCGACTGGCCGCAGGCCGAAGATGAGTTTCGTAAGGAACTGCGGATTGCTCCCGAGAACTATCTGGCGACGTGGAAATTGGGCAACGTCTACCTGAACCAGAGGCGGTACGATCAAGCCTTCGTGTATCTGCGGAAGGCGATTCAGCAGAAGCCGGACTTGGCGCAGGCGCATCGCGACCTGGGCAGAGCGCTGCTCCAGACCGGCGACTACGAGCAATCGATCCGGGAACTGAAGAAGGTCACCGCCATGGCGCCCGACGAATCCACCTCGCACTATCTTCTGGCCCAGGATTACAAGAAGCTTGGCAGGACGGCCGATCAACGGAGTGAACTGGAGCTTTTTGAAAAGCTGAGAAAGGCCGAGCAGGAACGAGGTAGAGTCGGCGTGCTGGACTCTGGAACCCACGGCGAGCGCAAGCCGGGGGCTGGGGAGGACCTGCCTGACGAGCCGTAGACCTCGCTTTCTTTGTGGCCTGCTGACAGTCTCTCGAGCGCCCGTTCCCGGGGACGACGCGCATCAAGCGGCTGAATAAGCGGAACGGACAAGGTCCCTCAACAAGATGGTCTCGCTGAGGTTGTCGACCTGGTTGCAGCCCATCCATTCCGTCCAAACGTACTCGAGAACCACAAAGCCGGCGTAGTTCGCGCGTTTCATCGCCCGCAGCACCCGCGCGTAATCGATGGTGTTCTCGGTGACCGAAGCCTGAAGTTTCCCCTTACAGGCACCGCGCGCGTGAAAGTGTGAAGCAGAGGCCAGCAAGGGCTCGATATCGTCGTCTGAAAATCCCTGAAGGGTGAAATGGGTGTAATCGAGCGTTAAGGTGAGACCCGGCACCGACTCGACAAGCCGCTTCGCCTGGGCTGGTGTTGGCGCGATGGATCCCACGTGCGCCTCCACGGAGAAAACGACGCCCATCTTCGCCGCAGCCTGGGCCCGCCAGGAGAGTTCCTCCACACAGCGCTTCAGAGAGTCCTCGTAGGTCTCCGAGTCGAAATGGACGCCGGGAAGCAGCGTCAAATGCTTCGCGTTGCAGCGGATCGCAAACTCCAGGATGCGGTGGAAAAACTCGGCGGCATTGCGCCGAACGGCTGGGTCGGGATGATTGACCGCATTTTCCTCGAACACTTGTCCGGGCTGGCCGAAAACGTCGGCGATCTCCAAGTTGTTATCGCGAAGTGCGGTGGAGACTCGCGCCGCGGACTGGGGTAAGTGGGAGAGCACTTCCGCAGGGTCCAAATGCGTGCGCCCGGCAAAGAGACCGATGTCCAGAGCGCGCATCTCAAGGTCTCGCGCCAGGCGGAGCGCTTGCTCCCATCGGAGCTTCGGGAAACTGTAATCAGCCGTCGCGAGCTTGAGGTCCATGATCTCTTCCACTCGAAGTATGGTGCTTCGGAGCCAGCAATGGGCGAAGCGGCGGACCCATTCTATCCAGTCGGAGCCGCGGTTTTCGAATCCTTATGACGCTCCAAACCGAGGCGAATTGCCTGGATGCCTTCCGAGAGCGCGCGTTGCAGCAGCCAGAGGTCGCCCGAGTAGCTGATGCAACGAAAGCCTTGCTGCACGCGCTCGATTGCAGCCCCGGGAGTGTCCGCCAGAATACCCACCGGCGTTCCGTGAGATTCGCCGGCCTGGAGAATGCAGGAGATGGCGGCCTCGAAACCAGGATGCGTGAATTGCCCGGGGATTCCGAGCGACAGCGAAAGATCGAGAAAGCCCACCCAGATGAGGTCGATCCCGGGGACGTTCAGGATCGCGTCGATATTCTTCACCCCCGTCGCCGTCTCAATCAATAGCCCGCAGACCACGGCATCGTTAGCTGTCTTGATCTTGGCCGCGATTTCACCCGGCTGGAAATCGTCGTGCGCGATCGAAAAGGCTGCGCCTCTGCGGCCGTCGGGGTAGTAGCGGCAGGCTCTTACCACCTTGATAGCGTCGCTCACCGTTTCGACCTTGGGAACGATCACTCCGCCGGCTCCCAGGTCGAGCACAGGCGCAATCAGATGGTATTCGCCGGCAGGGGGTCGGACCAGCACGGTAAGGTCGAGACCCCGCGATTGCGCAACCAGGCTTCTCACCGTGTCGATGCCGAATCCGCTGTGCTCCATATCGTAGACGACGAAGTCTACGCCGGTGCTGGCCAGCAGGCGGGCGATGCCGGGCGTGTTGAATTCAAAAACCCAGGTGCCGGCTGCAACCCTGCCTTCACGCAGGGTCTGCTTAAGCCTAATCGTGTCCAATGCCGTCCCCTTGTGGCGTTGCATTCCACCGCTTGCGGTTCGCGTCCAGCTTGGCTTGCATGGTTGGCTTATCCAACACGTCACGGTTCACGACGTGCCTTGGCTTATCACCCCTCAGGACAGTCAGCACGGACTGGACGGCCGACTGGCCCATCAATCGGAAGCACTCGTCAGTCCAGCAGAGCGAATGAGGCGTGGCGATGAGATTGTCGAGGCCCAACAAGGGATCATCCGGAGCAATCGGCTCCGTCTCGAAGACGTCCAAGGCTGCACCGCGGATCCGGCGCTCTTTCAAAGCCCGGTACAGAGCGGACTGGTCGACAATGGGCCCACGCGAGGTGTTGATAAAGAATGCGGTGGGTTTCATCCACCCGATTTCCCGCTCCCCAATCAGATGCCTGGTCTGTCGAGACAGCGGACAATTAACACACACGAAATCACTTTCCTTCATCAGGGTCTCGAGGTCGACTAGCGCAACCCCCAGTTCCGCGGCTTCTTCAGCCTTGACGAAAGGGTCCGTGGCCAGACCATGCATTTGAAACGGAGCGAGCAAGCGGAACACCTCCCGCCCGATATTGCCGAGGCCGACGGAGCCCAGCGTAAGTCCCGTCAGTCCCACTGACTTGATGTTGAGCTTTTCCTTCCATCTCCCACGGCGCACCAAGCTGTCCTTGGGCAGCAATTGATGCGCCAGGGACAACACCAGTGTTACGATCCCCGCCGCCATGGGCCGCCGTACTCCATCCGGCGTGGTGGTCACGATCACATCCCGGTCGGAAAGGGCGTCCAGATCCACCATGTCGTAGCCCACGCCCAGCCGGGCGACAACGCTCAGGTTGAAGTCGGAGCAGTCCATCGTACGCCGCGTATAGGCCGGCGCCAGGGAAATGATCGCGTCGTAACCAGCGATCTGTTGCGCAGTGACCTCCGGCGTATACTCGGCAAGGAACTCCATCGAAACCCGTGGCGTATCTTGAAGCTCGCGGAGTCCGATGTCTCCCAGGCTCAACTCGCCTGCGGGCGTCAGAAAATCTCGTGTGAGTCCCACACGAAAGCCCTTCATGCTCCCTCTTTTTCACGAATAAATAAGCGGGTCGAGACCCGTTCCAATCTGATAGAGCGTCCGCAATCGGGTTTTAAGCCAAGGTGTGAATGGCCCCCGGCGCTCGGACGCCGTCGAGCACCAATGTCCCGTCGGCGCTTTACGCGCCGAAACCTTCTCCTTGGATCAAAGCTTTTCTCTTGGCGAGTTCTAACGCGCTACCCAGGTGGCCCCGCATGGCGTCCGCGGCGGCCTGAGGGTCGTGCCCTGAGATAGCAACGAGTATCGCGCGATGTTCTTCAAGGTCTTTTCGGCGGTCGGGGACGACGTTCACCAGGGCCTTACGAGTTTCCCAAAGCAGCCCACCGACAATCGAGATGATCTCAAGCAGCAGGCTATTGTGAGCGGCCCTGGCAATGTAGTTGTGGAACTCGTATTCCGATACCAGGTATGCGTCCTTCTGGTCGTCATCCAAGTTTGCGGCCATGTTTTCAATCCGGGAGGCCATCGCTTGGATTTCCGATTCGGATGCTCGAGTGGCCGCCAGACGCGCCAATACCGCCTCCAGCATCATCCGGAACTCAAAGATCTCGTCCAGGCTGATTCGCTTCATCAGCATGAGGAAGGTCAGCGGCATCGCCAGTATCTTGGAAGTCGAGTCGCTGATGTAGGTGCCGTCTCCAGGTACGGCACGTAGAATTCCAAGAATACTTAAGGCCTTGTAGGCTTGGCGGAGAGAGGGACGGCTGATGCCCAGGAGCTTCGACATTTCCGGTTCGGGGGGCAATTTGCTACCTGGTTTGAGAACCCCCTGCTCGAGCAGGTCCCGCAGGCGGTCCACGACCAACTGGGTTACGTCCGTCCTCTTCAAGGGCTTGAGGGCCGCATTGAGGGCGCTGTCTCGCATTTCTGCTGTCGATGAGCCATCCAGACCTTTTTGGCGCATCCTTCTCCGTTCAGACCCTATAGTATTGATTCCAGATCATCCCAGACTCCGATTTCTCCGCCCGGTCACCGGGCCCCCTTGAGTCCCGGAAAGCAACTGATTCCAAAGGATCACGTGGCTGCTCGCGTTCCACAAAACTGAAGGGCGGACAGACAGTGAATCATTGACAAGCCCGACTGAGTGTGTGATAGTCACCCGGCTTTGTAAGCATTAATGACAAACATCGAATACCATACATTACAAGTCGAGAACCGTCAAACGTTTCGCAGCGAAAGCCTTCAAGGCAGAAGCCCAAGGTCCCGTATGCGGCATTACCCGGCATTATACTACGCCTCATGGGTTACAAGTTGAGGATGTTGCGGAGGGAGGCTAGCGCAAATGAACCCCTTGTCACGTCGCTCATTCCTGAACCAGGCCGGTGTCGCGGCGCTAGTTCTCGGTCCTGGAGCCGAAGCTAGGGAACGAGGAACGTCCTCGTCTTCGCAATCCACTCCTAACGGTCCCAACGAGACGGACAGCACGCGGTACGGCGTAGCGCGGTGTGTCACCGAGTGGGCTTATGCCTCGGGTAAAGCTTACCGAGACCCCTTCAATGACTTGGAACTCACCGCCATCTTCACCGATCCAAAAGGACTCGAGCAATCCGTGCCGGCTTTTTGGGCCGGAGATCAGGTCTGGCGAATCCGGTACAGCCCAACCTCTCCAGGCCGGTATTCGTACCGCACGGTTTCTACCGACACCTCCAATCCTGATCTCCACGGCAGGCGCGGAGTGCTGGAAGTTTCAGCCTACGGCGGAGATAATCCACTGCGGAAGCACGGACCCATCCGGGTCGCCGGCGATCACTTGCATTTCGAACATGCGGACGGCACGCCGTTCTTCTGGCTGGGTGATACCTGGTGGATGGGACTGTGTCATCGCCTGCGCTGGCCCGAGGATTTTCAGAGGCTCGCGGCGGACCGCGTCAACAAAGGCTTCACCGTGGTTCAGATCGTGGCGGGCCTTTACCCCGACATGCCGGCATTCGATCCGCGAGGCGCGAACGAGGCCGGCTATCCCTGGGAGAAGGACTACAGCCGGATCAATCCTCATTATTTTGACATGGCCGATGCGCGTATCCAGGAACTTGCCGAGCGCCGACTGGTCCCCTGTGTCGTCGGCTGCTGGGGTTACTTTGTGAAGTTTATGGGCGTGGCGAAGCTGAAGCAGCATTGGCGGAACCTGATCGCTCGCTGGGGCGCGTATCCTGTCGTTTGGTGCCTCGCCGGTGAAGGCACGATGCCTTACTATCTCTCGACCACCAAGGACCAGGACGTGATTGCGCAGAAGAGCGGCTGGACCGAGATCGGCAAGTACGTTCGGAGCACCGACCCCTACCATCATCCCGTGACCATCCATCCCCCGCTTACGGCGCGCGACACCGTTGATGATCAGGCGGTGCTCGACTTCGATATGCTTCAGACCGGTCACAGTGGCGGCAAGAGCTACCCCAAGACGCTCGACCATGTGACAGAGGAACTCACGCGAAGCCCTCGCATGCCGGTTCTGGTCGGTGAGGTCAACTACGAGGGCATTCTGGACGCCAGCCGGCAGGATGTGCAACGGTTCATCTTTTGGGCGTCCATCTTAAGCGGCGCGGGCGGTCACACGTACGGCGCGAACGGGATCTGGCAGGTCAACACCGCTCAGCAGCCCTATGGCCCGTCACCGTACGGTGGCTGCTGGGGCGGTCCACCCTGGGACGTGGCCGCCGCGCTGCCGGGGTCGGAACAGATTGGGATCGCCAAACGTTTGCTCACCCGCTATCCATGGTGGCGGCTGGAACCGCATCCGGAGTGGACCGAGCCGCGGTGGAGCAAAGACAACTACGAGCTTCCGTATGCCGCCGGTATCCCCGGCGAGCTGCGAATCGTGTTCATCCCTGTCATCTTCACTCAACTCAAGATGAAGAGTCTTGAACCCGGATTGTCCTACCGTGCGTTCTTCTTCGATTCGCGGACCGGCGACGAGCATCCGCTGGGCGACGTGACGGCGGATGCGCAGGGCGTGTGGCAGGCGCCGTTGCTGCCGACCTTCGAGCAATGGGTGCTGGTAATGGAGCGGAAGACCTAGTCTCGCACGCCTGGGCGTTTTCACTCGCGTCAAGCGAGGCACAGGCACTGCAAGCCGTCGTACTCCGCGCATCAGCCATGAACATGGAAGGCGAAGAATCGATCATCTCTGGCCGATGCGCTGACGCGTCGCCGACCGCTTCGGTGGCGCTCCGCGAACTCGTCTCCGCCAAGTGTGGCGCACGAAGATTCAGCACCGGCACCGCGACGTTTCAGCCTGCCGCCGAATTGCCGTGCCACAAGCACGCGTTCAGCGAGGCCGTCACGATCCTGGCAGGCGAGGCCCTGTTCAGAGTGGAAGGCCGACAGTACCGGCTGCGGCCGCTCGACTGCCTTCATGTTCCTGCCGGTGCCGCTCATGTGGCGCGAAACGCATCGTCCCGTGAGCTGCTGATCGCACACGTGTTTTCGCGACGTCGACTCCCAGCCGCGAATTGGTGGAGGATACGTTCGCCACGGAGGATCGCGGGTTCTCCAATCCCCACGACAACGACCCCGAGCAGATCGTGCGCTTTCAAGACGCGCCGAAATACGGCCTGGCGGATGGCACGCAGTTTTGCGACCTGTTCGCTGGGCGCTTCGGCGCGGACGGAATCTGCGGCGGCTACGGCGAATTCCGCCCTGGCTCCTCGCTGCCGTGTCACATCCACGAATTCGATGAGTCCATCACCATCGTCACCGGTGAGGCGATCTGCGAGGTCGTGGGCCGGAGATATCGACTGAGCGATTGCGATACGGCCTTAGTGCCGCGCGGGCGTCCGCATCGATTCCTCAACCAGTCGCAGGTGCGCATGGCGATGGTCTGGGTGTACGCAGCGAGCGAGCCGGAACGGGTGATCGTCCCAACCCGTCGTTGCACGGAGCGCCCGCAGCCCGGAGACAAGTAGGCTAGTCGGCGACGGCACCCGCCACGAGCGTCAAGTTCGCTTCAGTTCCCCGCCCCGACTGGCGAGCTCTGCGACCGGCTTCGGCCGTCGGCGTAAGAGCTGCGGATCCGCGACCGCCCTGGCGCGCGATTGTCTCACCTTGGATCGCGCTACTTCGTTTATCTTCAACGAGATACTGATCGCGTGGGGAGTTCGCTCGAAATCGTTCTGGCGGGACCTTCTCCCTTATTGTCAGCATGTTACGGACCCAAGAGTCGGCCGGAATAGTTCGTTTTCGAGTTCGTTACTAGATACTTAGTTTATTTTCTGCAACTTAAAAGCCATGCACCCCCCATAAACTATCTTTTTTCTCTCGCAGGCACCATAAGATAGCTACTTCGTTCCAGAAAAGCGGGTGGCGGCTTTCCGGATTCGTTTATCGCATGGAAATGGGAGGCACACAAGAGTGGGCTTTTGTGCGCGACGAGCCCACGGTCAATCAAAAGCAGATTGACCGTGGCTACCTCGGCTGCCTTGCCGGACGAGTGGCCAGCCCGGCAACACGCAGCAGCCCGCATCCTATCCGCGGCGCACCAGCAGGCCCATAACGAGCATGGCCACCATGACGAAAAAGACGATTCCCAGGAGCCAGCTCAGCCACTTCTTCCCAGGATGATTCACCCAGTAACAGAGCAGCGCAGAAAGCAGCAGGGCTTGGGACACCACTTCCCACCAGCCTCGGAGCTGAGACCGGATCGGCACGGGAGTGTAAATCATGCCTTCGATCGATCCGGACGCGGGACCGAACGTGGACAGGATGCCGAGCGCGATCAACATCCACGCCATGAGCAGCCAGCCATTCTTCCTGCCAAACAGGCACTCACGCAGCGGATAGAAGACCGACGCGAAGACCAGACCGCGAAGTGGCTGGAACAACGGGCCCGCCATCACCCAGGGACTGGTGAAGGGGCGCATGCCCGATTCGGGACGGGCCATCTGGGCCGCATAGTTGAGAAAGTACGCCGCCAGCGCTCCCATGATGATGTAGGTGAGGGTGTGGGAAACGATGGTCTTGGCAACGAGCGCTGGGAAACGGGGTTGAGGATTATCCATGGGTGTACTCTCCGCGATCAGAATAACAGTGATAGCGAGCCCACGGTCAATCAAAGGCAGATTGAACGTGGCTACCCTCTACGCTTGCGTTCTGTCCGTGGGCCACGCGACTCACTCGCCGGTGAGCACAAACAAGTAGTGTCCCGAACCCGTCTCGACAACCACGTCGCCGCGCGGATTCTGGGTGGCGGAGCTAATTCCCGGATTGCCCGGCGCGTAGCGGCTATCACTCCAGACGGTATGTCCTGACTCCTCAACGGTCACATTCGTCATCTGTTCTTCGCGGGGAATCACGATGCGGGCGTCACTGCCCGCAGGAATGGTGACCTCGAGCGCGACCCGGCCTGGGTCGTGCGTCCATGATGACGCCACGGTCCCGCGCAGGGTTTGGGTGCTGGCGCTCGCGGTGCGCAGGTCTTCCACCATCTGCGGCGCGATTACGATGTGCCGGTAACCGGCGCTGTCCTCAGCCATCTGAATGCCGGCCAGCGCCTCATAAAACCAGGCTCCCACGCTGCCGAACATGGCATGGTCCTGGGAGTTCATGGAGGGCCCGGTCTTGTTCTGCCACAGCTCCCACAGCGTAGTGGCCCCCTCCTTGATCATGTAGCCCCAGCTCGGATAAGAGGTCTGCCCGGCCAGCTCGTAGGCCAGATCGGAGCGGCCCATTTCAGTGAGCGCGGGCATGACGAACTTCACGCCGATGAATCCGCTGGTCAGATGGGTGTTGTGCGCATAGACGATATCACGCGTCAAGTTGCCCGCCACTCTTCCGCGCGCTTTGTCAGGCGTCAGGCCGAGTCCGAGCGCCATGGCATTGGCCGTCTGAGTGCCGGTCGCATAATTACCAGTACTCGCGTCATAGAATTTCTGGTTGATGGCGTCGCGAATCTGCGCGGCGAGCCGGCGGTAAGCTTGCGCATCTTCGCTGCGCCCGAGCACCGCCGCCATCTGTGAAAGCAGCTCGACGTCGTAATAGTAGTAAGCAGCCGAAACAAACGCACCCGGCGTCGGGACGATGGACACCCAATCGCCGTAGTAGCTGTAGCTCAAGATGTTGTTCTGGGCGCGGCGGCGCAGAAACTCGACATAGCGCTTCACGCCGTCATAGTTCTCTTCGAGGACGCGCTTGTCGCCGTAATACTTCCACATGTACCAGATGAGTTGAGGATACGCCGTGCCCCAGGCGGGGTCGGCGGGCCGGCTGCCGAACCGGTGCGGCACCGTGTCGGTCACCGTGCCATCCTCTCCCTGCTCGTCGTGGATGTCGCGGATGAAGTTGGTGTAGAAGGCCGCCATATCAAAATTCAGGATGGCCTCTTCGCCGGTCACCTGGGCGTCTCCCATCCAGCCCTGACGCTCGTCGCGCTGGTCGCAGTCGGTCGGAATGCTGAACAGGTTGGTGAGCTGAGACCACACGATGAGCTTTTGGATCTGATCCAGGACCTGATTGGAAGAGGAGAACCCGCCCACGGGCTCGACCGCCGTGTGCACCACTCGGGCGCGCAGCGTATCGAGATCGGGCGTTCCTGGATAGCCTGTTAGTTCCACGTAACGAAAGCCGTGATAGGTGAAATGCGGCTGGTAAGTCTCCCTCCGGCCCCCGCGCAGAATGTAGATGTCCCGCGACTTCGCCGCTCGAATGCTGTCGGTATTGATCATCCCGTCGGGGTGGATGACCTCGGCGAAGCGGACTTGGACCCGTGTGCCGGCTGGGCCTCGCGCGCGCAGCCTGACCCACCCGCTCATGTTCTGTCCCATGTCGAAGACGTAAATGCCCGGCCGCGGATTTGAGATGGACACCGGAGTCACCTCACCAACCACCCGAATGGGCGGCATCGACTCGGCGGAGATCGCGCCGGAGGTTCCGGGAACCACGGAGGCGGCGCGCCAGCCTGAGTCGTCAAAGCCAGGCTGGTTCCAACCGGGAGACTCCCGCCGCGCGTCATAGACCTCACCGTCGTAAACGCTGTCGCTCACGATGGGGCCGTCGGCCACCTTCCACGTGCCATCACTCGACAGGCCGACCTGCCGGCCGCCTTCCAGTTCAACGTCCAATCGGAGCATGAGCGCCGGGGCGGAATAGTAGGCCTTGAAGCTGTCAGGCCTGCTCAACGTGGCCCAGCCGCCTCCCAGCATCGCGCCAACGGCGTTGTTCCCCGCATGCAAAGCGCCTGTGACATCGTAGGTGGAGTAGAGGACGCGCTTGGGATAAAGCGTGAAAGCGGGGTCGAGCACGTCGTGCCCAATGCGCTTGCCGTTGAAATAGAGCTCGTAGTACCCGAGGGCGGTCACATAGGCGCGAGCCCGCACGACCGCGGCCGGCAGCATCAACTCCTTGCGCAATTCATGGCCGCCAGAGATCCACTGCGCCTTCCAGTCATCGTGAGTAAGCGGACCCAGTTCAAACGTGGCCACATCACTATAGGCGCTGGCCGAGCCTCCCGTGTCCCAGGAGCGAACCTTCCAGTAGTAAGTGTGTCCTATCGCCAGCTCTTTGCCCTGGTAGGCGACCTGGTTGATCTCCTCGGACGCCACTCGCCCCGTGTCCCACTGGTCGCCTTGGTCATGACTGAGCAGCGTTCGGCTGCTGGCCACCAGAATCTGGTACGCCGTCTGCGCTTCGCCGCGCCCTTCCCAGCCCAGCACCCACGAGAATCGCGGCTGGCGAACATCCAGGCCCAATGGGTCACGCAAGTATTCGCATCGCAGATCATTCGGTGCGGAAGGCGTTGCGTCCGCAGCCCATAAGTTCAGCGAACCCGCAGCAGCAGCAAGGGCCAGCAGTCCAGACAGCACGCGAAAGAACAGCTTCGGAGAATTCAACACGGTAGCACCTCGGCTCATGGTCGATATAAGCCTTTGAAGGTCAACAGTATATGCCAAAGGTCAAGAGGGCACGTTCCGACGCGTTTTCGGGTCGTTAGAGATCGCCGAGGCAACCAAGTTACTTGACACCTGTCTGATAGGCTGACATACTCTGATTCGGTCGAGGTACAAAGTAAAGGAATCCGCAACCCGCGTCCGGCGGTCTTGTCTCTTTACGCTTCAGTGAGAACTTTCTGAGTTGGGGATTTGTTCCTTGACTCGACTTCATTTTTGCGACAATTTTGCGTCAGGGTTCCGCTGATGCGCTTCACCAACAAATCGCTCCTTGTCCACGCCGTCGCGATGCTGGCCGCTCCTTGTCTGATCCTCCTTCTCACACTGCGCTTGGACAATCTCAGCCGTGCCGCAAACGTGGCAGATGCCAGCGCGGGCAGCCGCCAAGTGGTGCTGGGACAAGCTGAGGCGGGCTCGCTCTATGCGGCCACAGTATCGGTGGCCGACATCAGCAAGCTTCAAGGCAACGAGTCGTTCCACGTAACGGTCTCGGATGCCCAAGGACCTGTCAGCGACAAGTGGCTGCACGCCGCGGACCTCGATTTCTATTTCACTTTGAAGGCGCGGGCCCGAGGCGCAGTTGTGGCGAACCTCGAGCCTGCTCCTGGAACCGAAATACCGGCCTTGTACAAGGAGATGAAACGGGTTCCGGAGAAGGCTCTCGCTGCGGGAGACCTCGGCGGAGTCATCGCCGCTCAGCCGAACGGAACCTGGCAGACCGCGCAATCCTTCAAGTTCGGGCAGACCATCTACGGCACCGCCGACGAGCGCCCGTACGCTCCTTCGCCCGCCGAAGACGGCTATGCGGCCATGCTCAAAGGTTTCCAGTGGTTCCGGTTCACCTTCGAGGGGAACGAGCCACGCCTGGTTTATTTCGTCCTCAACGTCACGGATCGCGACGTCCCGTACGACGTCGACATCTTCACTCCCGGCAAGAACGCAGCGGGCCAGCCGGACGTGGTTCCTTACCGGGAAGGAGTCTCGGTCTATAAGATCGAGGCCACCCAGAATTATCCCGGCCTCTATAAATTCCGTACCCGCATCGTGAAGCCAGGCCAGACGTATTACGTGCGCGTCGCGGCCGACCATCCCGCTTATCAACTCCACACCTATGACTATCCCGTGCCGCCTTACACCGACCCGCGTCAGGCGGTGCGCACGGGCATGGACTTCCTCATTAACATGGGCGACAGTTGGCTCTCTAACGAGCCGCGTCGTGGTACGGTGGCATTGCGCACGACGATGGCCCATTCGGAGACTCACCTGTGCATCGCCTGCCATCCCACGCAATTCACGGCGCGTGGCTACCTGACCGCGATCCAGAACGGCTATCCGCCCACCCAGCGCAGCTCGCTCGAATTCATTACCGATCGCATCTACAACAACAGCCGCCCGCTGTACGGCGAGCCTGACACCAACTGGGTCCGCGTGATTTACTCGGCCCGCACGGTGGCCAGCCGCCTGCCGGTCATCGAGCATCTCTTTGAAACTAACGTGACGCAGGATCCTCCGCGGGCTGGTTTCAGCGTGCCCTACGGCAACTTCCTGAAGATCCATTACCAGGGCGTCAAGGAGATGCCGGGCGAAGAAACCGATGGTTGCGAGCCCAACGTGAGCCCGTTCGAGATCGCCGCCCAAAGCTGGGATACCTTTAATCTGCTTTACCGGCAGACTCACGATGCTCAGTGGCTTGCCGAACGCGACAATGTGGAGCGGCTGGCGCTTCCCTACGAACCGCAGAACATGATCGACCTGAACTGGAAGATCCTGTTTCTGGCCACCGTCGATCGTCAGAAGTACAGCGCCCAGCTCGACAAGCTCATCAGCCAGCTCTACAGCTATGAGACGGCGGACGGCGCCTGGCCCTATCCCTTCGACAAGACGGCCAAGACTGCGGACTTCATTTCCTACAACTCCGTCCTGGCGCTCGCGGTGGCGGGCCGCCGACCCGAGACGGACGAGCATCTGGCGCGCGCGGTCGAGGCCATGCTCCGCGCCCAGCGACCGGAGGGAAGTTGGGAAGGCGATCCCGTCTACCAGGGCTTCAATACGCCTTTCCGCGCCACCCAGTTCGCGGTGATGGCGCTCTCCACGCTTTATCCGGGTTCCACGGTGGCGAAGAATTGGGACGCCGCTTATCCGCCTCCGCCAACGCATCTGGCCAAAGACGATCTGCCAGTGCTCTTGAGCCAGCTCGATCAGTTCTGGGATCTCGCGCCCGAATCCGTCCTCAAGCAGATTCGGCAGGTTCTGGCCACAAGCGATCAGCCCTTGGCGCGCGAGGCTGCGGCGCGGGCGCTTGGCCACATGGCCGATCCGGGCGCGCTGCCTGTGCTCATCAAAGCTCTGGGCGATCCCGCGAAGATGGTGCAGACGGCCTCCGCCTATGCGGTCCGCATGATTCTTTCCCGGCGGCCGGACGCGGCGGCGCAGGGACGCGAACTGCTGGCGTCCGCCCTCCGCTCGCCTGACCTCCGTGTACGCTGGGGGGCGGTCCGGCTGTTCAACCAGCACTTCAAATCGCTCACGGACGACCCAAAGCTGCTGGAGGCGTTGACAGCGAATCTCAACAGTCCCGTGCCGTACGTCCGCTTCCAGGCGGCGTCGGGCCTGTGGCGCTGGTACTACTGGCAGGTGGATCATCAGAAGACACGGAGTAATATTCTGGAAGCGCTGGCCACCCGGCTCAGCACCGAGCCGGACTCGATGGTCCGTCGCGGATTGCAGGAGAGCCTCTACGACGCGCTGGATGAGAACACCGGCTACATGTCGGCCTGGATCAGGACCGTCAACAATCAGGCAGACAAGGACCGCATCCAGAACGGATTCGAGGTGGTGGCTCGGGACCAGGCCCAGGTGCTGGCTCGCGTGATCGAAAAGGCGAGTCCCCAAGGCCGCGAGGCCGTGCTCAACGCGCTCTGGGACTTCCACGTTCGCCACTACGCTCTGCCGCCGGTGAAGGAAGGAACGGTCGAGATCGGCCTGCCCTCCGTACTCACCAGCTATGTTGAAGGCGTGCCCGACCTGCATCGGACAGGCTACGAATATCCGCCATACCGCGAAGCCGTAAACTTCAAATACGACGTGCGCAACGGTTTCTATCAGACGCGCATCGGCAATGACAGCGAACTGATCCACTTCTTCCCGAGCTCCGGACCTGAGCTTGAAGCCGCCCTGATCGACTGCCTGCGGGCGCCGGGTGTGGATGGCACCATGAAGATCCAGGTGCTGAAAGCGGGCAGCACCCTCAGCGGCGCGGGAGGTCCGCGGTTTGCCTTAGCGGTGCTGAAACTTACACTTGACCCCAGCGACGACGTACGCAAGACGGTGCGCTACGTTTATGAGAACGGGCAGCGGGGCATCCTGAACCTCTCGGGTCCGAGTGCTCCAGACCCTGCTCTGGTGAAGACGGTGGTCGCCATCCTCGAGCACGGAAACCCCGATAGCCAGGCGGTCGCGCTGCCGTTGCTCGCGGTCTTGCCCGCGGATTCCGCTTGGAGCCGCGAACCCAGCGTGCTCGATGCGCTGCGCGCCAAGCTCGAAAGCCAGCCGCACCCGGCGAACTACGCTGCCGTGCTCGACGCGGCCTCGGGCTTCAGCACGCTGGTCGAGGATCCGAAGTTCCGCGAGCAGATGTTCGCCGCCTTGAGCGATCCTGAGCCGGACGTCCAGCGGGCCGCGATTCGCATCAGTCTTGAGCACTTTCTGCCTAATGCGCAGACTTCCGGACGAGTGGCGCAGGAGTTTGCGCGCCTGGGAAGCTCGCAGCGCAGTATTCTCATCGAGGAAGTAAATGACCCCCAGTTCATGCGCCGCCATCTGAAAGTGTCGGGCGCCGCCGTATCCCAGGACCAGGCCTATTACCTGGGCCACAACGCCTACTACAAACCTCCGGACTTTCTCGCGGATCACGTAGTGCTGAGCACGGTGCTCGAGAGCCTGGAGGATCGCGACGAAAATGTTCGCGCCGCAGCGCTCGATCTGCTTCGCAAGGTCAAGGGGATCGAAGATCGGCGGGACTTTCGCGCCGCCCTCGAAAGGTTGAAGCAAGAACATAATCCGCGGCTTCAGATGATCGCCGAGCGCGTCCTGGCCGGAAAGAAGCTCTCCGAGGCTTTGACGGATGTGAAACCGGGTACGGTGCTCGATATGAAGTTCTTCGTGACTCGCGTCGAGCCCATCCTGGCCGCGCCTGGCCCGGACGGCAAGGCCTGCGTCTTCTGCCACGCCAACCACGTGATCTTCAAATTGAAACCGCCCAACTCGGAAGGGGTCTTCTCCGATCCGGATAGCGACGAGAACTACAGGTACGCGATGCGCGTGGTGGACATCAACGATCCCACCCACAGCCTGATGCTGATCAAGCCAACGCGGCCCACGGACTCGGGCGCAGACGTCTCGGACTATCTCGCAACGCACAACGGCGGTCAGCGCTGGCCTGGCAATGAGTCGAGTTGGCAGTACAAGACCATCCTGGAGTGGGTGCGCGGGGCTACCCTCGAGAGCGCGTCGCGTGTCCAAGCCAGGTAGTAGTGTCCTTCTCAAAAAAGCGCTCCGGACTCTTTCTGAAGTTTCAGGCTCACACCGCAACCCTCTCAAGTCGACATTGGCGGTGCAGACCTCCCAAGGAAGGGTTGGGTCAGAGTTTTGGCGCACCACAGGAACGCATAGCCAAGACAGAAGCGCGACTATGCGGGTAGGTGTCGGAGATCAAGGCGGAAAAGTGAATCAAGTTCAGGCCAATGTGATTTTGGCAAGGCGAAGGGTTCTTTAACCACTGGAAACGCGGACCGGGCTCAGTCTAGGCGCTCGATCTCGAGGGGGTGCCCGGCCACGAAATCTAAAGCCTCGTCAAAACGAAAAACGCCGTCCGTGCATCCAAGGGCTCGCGTGCAGGAGGCGCCCACGGCGCTCGCCAAGCGCAGGGTTTGCTCGATCGGCCAGTTCTGGAGGAGTCCGGTGATAAAGCCGGCTGTGAAGGCGTCTCCTGCGCCTGATTCATCGATTGACTCGACCGCGTAGGCACTGGCACGGAATACGCCGTCCTTCGAACGCACGAGGGCCCCTCGACGGCCAAGCGTGATTGCAATCGTGCAGCCGGGATTCAGGCGCGCGAGAATTTCGGCTTGCGACGACGGGTCATCGCGCCCCGTCAGCATTTGAGCCTCATCGTTATTGGGCAGAAACAGGTCCGTGAAGGGCAGGACTGGCTCGACGCTCGCCAGAGACGCCGGAGTTCCCGCACCGATCACGATGTCGAGCACGGTCATCAGACGCCGCCGTTTCGCTTCCCGGAAGAGCATGGCGAGGTCATCCGGCCCCCAGCCCGGCATGACCATGTAGCCGCCGACATAAAGCACGCGAGCGCCGTTGAGCGCGGAGAGGTCAACGTCTTGGAGGCTGAAATCCGAATTCGCGCCGATGCAATGCAGATACCGCCGGTCCTGCCCCTTGATGTTCAGAATATAAGTGTTGGAAGTAGGATGAGTGGCGCTTCGGCGTACGCCCGAGGTGTCAA
>DASZAI010000050.1:0-140095 GCA_035945295.1 Terriglobia bacterium
TTGCTGAAAGCTTGGGTGATAATCGCATGCGATAATCTTCATCGCTGGCTCCTTTCTCCCCGAGTCTTGGCCTTCGGACAACCCAAGCTTACTCGGGTTCGGGACGGAGCCAGCGTCGTCATTCAATCAGCGAAGGCGGGACTCTACTCCGCGCGCCATTGGAAATACGCCGTCGAGGGACCGGATTCCGGCCCTCGCGGAAATGACCGGTGTCACCACCACCCGCTGTCCCTCGATTGCGTTCGCCCCGCGCCTGCATTAAACTAGGCCTTCGCACCCTAGTCCACAGGAAGTCGCGGCGAAGAAGCCATGCTGATTGTCATGAAGCCGCAGGCGACCGGCGAAGACGTCGCGGGTGTCTGCCGCAAGATCGAGTCGATGGGATACCGGCCGCATCCCATGCCGGGAGCGCAGCGGACTGCCATCGGCATCACCGGCAACCCCGGACCGCTCGAGCCCGCCGAGTTCGAGAGCCTGCCGGGAGTAGCCGAAGCGATCCCCGTTTCCAAGCCCTACAAACTGGTAAGCCGCGAGGTCAAGAGCGAGGACTCACTGATCCGCGTCGAAACGCCGGCGGGCGTGGTGACCTTCGGCGGCCAGGAACTCGCCATCATCGCCGGTCCTTGCGCCATCGAGAGCCGCGAGCAGGCCTTGCGCGCTGCCGAGCGCGTCCGCGAAGCCGGGGCGCGCCTCTTTCGCGGTGGCGCCTTCAAGCCCCGCACCTCGCCTTATAGCTTCCAGGGGATGGGCGAGCCCGGCCTCAAAATCCTCGCCGAGGTGCGACAGGAGTTCGGGCTGGGCATCGTGACCGAAACCATCGATCCGGAGAATTGCGACGTGGTCGAGCAGTACGCGGACGTGCTGCAGGTGGGCGCGCGCAACATGCAGAATTTCTCGCTCCTCAAGCGCGTGGGCCGCTCGCGGAAACCGGTGCTCTTGAAGCGCGGCATGTCGGCCACGCTCGAGGAATTCCTGATGGCGGCGGAGTACGTGCTGTCAGAAGGCAACTACAACGTGATTCTCTGTGAGCGCGGCGTGAGAACGTTTGCCGACCACACGCGCAATACACTCGACCTCAGCGTTATTCCGGCCGTCCAGCGGCTCTCCCACCTGCCGATCATCGTGGACCCAAGTCACGGGACGGGCCGGCGTGACAAGGTGCTGCCGCTGGCGCGCGCTGCGGTGGCGGTGGGCGCCGACGGCCTGATTGTCGAGGTGCACCCCGAGCCCGACAGGGCGCTCTCGGATGGCTATCAGTCGCTCTTCCCCGAGCAGTTCGCCGAGCTGATGGCCGAGGTCACGGCCATCGCCGGAGTGCTGGGACGGACTACCGCCCGCAGCGTCCGCGCGTCAACGACTTCAAGTGAACCTTGAAGTAGAGGAGCAGTCCTGTTGATGCTACAGAGCCGCAGCGCCTCACCACCGTCGATGTCGACGCGTCGACACCGAAGGGTGCCGGCCCTGTCGTCAGGCGCCCGGCTCGCCGGCGCGGCTGACCGCGACGACTCCCCAGTTGCCGAGCCGGATACCAAGGCTTCATGAACAAGCCGTTGCCGAGGCTTCGCGCCTTACCCGCTTGGCCCGCGTCCTTGGTGCTCCTTCTCGCGGTCCTGTTCTCCGGCTGCCGTAAAGCTGGTCCGCCGCTCACCCCTTATGTCGCCTTTGTCGCCAACAACCAGAGCAATTCGGTCGCTGCCGTTGACCTCGCGAGCTTCCGCGTGATTCGCTCGATCGCCGTGGCGCCAGAGCCCATCGAGGTGGTGGCGCGGCCCCGGAGCCGTCAACTCCTGGTGGCCTCGGCTTCCGGCACCATCACGGTCATCGGCTTTCCGGACTTGCGGATAGTGGGGACCTGGCGCGTGGCAGCGAGCGTTGGCGGGTTCGCCGTCTCTCCTGACGGAATCCATCTCTATGTGCTTGACCTCCAGTCGGGCGAAATCGTTTTCGGGGATGGCGAGCACGGCCAAGTACCCCACGAGAGCGGACGCGTCCACGTGGGCGGGACGCCCGTGAGCCTCGCGCTAACCCCTGACGCCAAGACGCTGATTGTGGCCGACCGCGGCTCGAGCCGGCTGATCTTTCTGAACACCCAGTCGCGCCAACTCCTGGGCACGGTCGAGGTCGGCAAGGGTCCTGATGCTCTCGCGATCCTGCCCGACGGCTCCAAGGTTTTCGCGGCGGACACTGGGGAGCACAAGATTTCAGCGGTGAGCGTCGATTCGCGCCAAATCTTGGCGCACCTGGAACTCGCCGCAGCGCCCACCCTGCTGGCGCTCAAGCCCGATGGTGGAGAACTCTTCGTGCTCTGCGGGGAGCGGGCGCTGCTCGCCATCGTTGACACCTTCCATGACAACGTGGAGGAGAACCATCCCGCGGGACACGCCCCGGCCGCCGCCGTCTTCCGTCGCGATTCAAGTGTGCTTTACACCGCCGACGCCGGGGACGGCTCGGTGACGGCGCTCGATGTGCAAAACCGGGTGGTCCTCGACTCGACACACGCCGGCGCCGAACCGCGAGCCCTGGCGCTCACCCCCGACGAACGTTATCTCGTGGTGGCCGACGCAGGCTCGGCGTCGGTTGCCATTCTGCGGGCGGTGAGCGGTGCTACCGCCGCCTCCGACCGCGGTGCCCTGGTCACGATGATCCCGGTTGGCGCGAGGCCCGTCGCCGTGGCTATTCCCGGTTGGGAGTGGAAAGAGGACTGATCGCGAGCGTCTGGCTATTGGTTACCGGGTGTGGATTTTCACCAAGCTATCAAGTCCTTCGTCAGCTCCAAGGTAAGCCACGCTTCTTGAGGAATTACTTGAAGTGGAAGCTCGTCCGCCCAGAGGGAGACCTGGAGCCGGATCTTGTGCTCTGGGCTCGGAGCCGCCAGCTCGTAGGACAGACGCAATTCAAAGATGCGCTCGAACGCCACCTCCAGCCGCTGGTCCTCCGGCATGAACACGGGACGCAGCTCCGGTCCTTTCCATAACTCGAGCGTCCCGAGCTTCCCTTCCTCAACCGTTACATGAAGTCGCAAAGGATCATCTCCGTCCACGTTGGCACGTACCTCGAAGTCAGGGTGCTGCCCGAGAAACTCCCGGCTCAGATCGAGCCGCAGATAGAGCCCCCGCTCGCCGTAGCCGTAGTACAGGGCCTCGATGTGCTGACGTTGGGCGAGCGCCGCGCCGTGCATCGACCCGAAGCTGACGTCCGGCGTATAGAGGCCCGCCCCGATCCACTCGAAGTAAGTGGTGGCGCGACCGTCGATCACCGGCTCGATGCGCCCAGTGGGAGCAACATTCGACGGCTTGCCCCTGGGGTGCTTGACGGGGACTGCTAGGTCATCGGGAGGTGAACTCCCGAGCATGCGATAGAGGTTGCCCAGGTGTTTGCGGTAGAGGAAGTCGAATTCATCGTCGAGTTCGCTCGAGTGCTCGGGGCCGTACCACCAGCACCAGTCGCTGCCCTCGGCGACCCACAACTCCTGCTGCGCGAGTTCAAGCTTGTGCGGATTCAAGCCGGGCGCGTTGGAATTCGCGGCGAAGAAGTCGCGCGCCGCGCTCAGCATGTCCCAGGCGTGATTGTCCTCCTCGGCGCCGATCCACACGTCGAAATTGGCGTTGATCCACGACCCCGGAACGATGTGGCTGAGCGTGCCGGGAGACACAACGGCGAGGGCCTCGCTTGCCGTCACCGCCTTGATCTCGGGGTCGGCGGCCACGCGACCGTAGAAGCTCTTGAGGAACTCGCGGCCGTTGCCGGGATAATACTCCCAGCAATTCTCACCATCCAAGATGATCGAGACAACGGCTGGCGTATTTCCGGTGCTGCGGCCCGCATCGCGGATCCGCTGGTGCAGGTCGGCGGCCGCCGCCTGGGGATCCATGCGGGAGTAGACGAAGCCGATCAGATCCGAAAGCTGGTGATCGCGGAAGAAGAGGTTAATGCCCGAGCCGCCCGGGTTGGCAGGGGTGAGGCGATGAGGACGGTAGAGCTCCGAGCCGCCGGCGAGGGTTCCGTCCGACTGACGGTCGAAGCCTCTTTGGAGCGTACGCCCCAGAACCCCCTCGTCGGTCCCCGCCCAAACGAAGCCCAGCGAGGCGGCAAGCGCCAGGGCTTCGTCCGAAACACTGCCTTCGCTGGGCCACAGGCCGCGCGGCTTTTGCCCGAAGACTCGCTCGTGCAGGCCGATCGCGGCGACAAGCTGGGCGCGCGCGTCCTCGGCGTGGGTGAACCGCCGGCGAGGCAGCGCTACGCCGGGATGGGACTCCGTGGCCACGTTGGTGTCGCACACCAGGGGCAGGATGGGATGGTAGAAAGGCGACGTCGAGAGCTCGACCTGGCCGCGTGCACTGGCCTTGCGATAAGCTTCAAGTGTCGCCTTAAATATTTCCGCTTCCTTGCTGGCCAGCAAGGCTTTATCCTCCTCGGAATAACCCCGTGCTTTGCTCACCAAAGCGCGCACATCCCGGTCGCCGGCGAGATAGATCTCATCCAACCAGGCAAGCTGCGACAGAAGCTGGAGGTCCAGGACGTCCTTGAGAGAGAGCTGACGCGCCGCCGCCTGCCGGTTTGCGGCCGAGCGGATGCGTTCGTCCAACTCACGGAAGCGAGGATAACGATTGACGAGATTGCGGCTGATCTGGAAAGCGTAGTCGATCAGGGTTTCGCGTTCCTCGAGTGTTAGCTGGCCTGCAGACTTGAAGGCGAGGCGATACGCCTCTTCGTTAGCACGGCCCGCCGCGTATTCCTCGAGCTGTACGACAAGCGACGGGACTAGGTTGAACGTCATGTGAACCGAGGGGAATTCCTCGGTCATCGCCACCATGCCGAAGTAGTCCTTAAGAGCGTGGAGCCGGACCCAGGGCATGACGTAGCGGTCCTCCGCCAAGTCCTTGTAAAAGGGCTGGTGCATATGCCACAGCAGCATGAGGTAAGTCTGGGCCATAACCGTTCCAGCGTAGAGCTTTACCGGCTGAGAACCACCATGCTAGCATGAGGACGGTGGCGTTCATGCGGATTTTGACGCGTTACATCCTGCGCGAGATCTCCACTCACTCGCTGCTCGGCCTGTTGATCTTCACCTTCGTCATCTACATGCGTCATCTGGGCTATGTGCTCGGCCTGGTGGTGCAGCACGGCCTTCCCTATTGGAAAACCCTGACGCTGTTTCTTCTGCCAATTCCCGGGATTCTGGTGTTGACCATCCCTATAGCCGTTCTGGTCGGAACCCTGATCGGTCTCAGCCGGATGGGCGCGGACGGCGAGGTGATTGCGGCGCGCGCCTCGGGCATCAGCTCGGCGCAGTTCGCCCTGCCCGTCGTGCTCTATGCCCTGGTCGGTTGGGGGTTGACCGGATGGATGAGCCTGTTTCTGGCGCCCCAAGCGGCCCGGGAATTGCTCCGGATGGAGGCCCAGCTCCGGGCCAGCCAAGCCCCTTATGAAATCCAACCGCGGGTCTTCATCGAGCAGTTTCCCAGACTCTTGCTGTATCTCGAGGACGTCAAGGGCGCGCGCTCGGACTGGCACGGAGTCTTCATCGCCGACAATACCCAGCGCGCCGTGCCGAAGGTGACGTTAGCGGAGAGTGGGGTGCTTGTCAACAACCGGCACGGACAGGGCTGGACGCTGCATCTCGAGCACGGCGCAGAGCACCAGATCGACCCCGAGCACCCCGAGCAATACTCGGTGACCTCGTTCACCGACACGGATATCCCCATCCCGCTGGGTTCCGCGGCCGGCCCGGCGCGACTTCCGCCCGCCTTCATGCCGCTCGAGAACCTTCTGGCGCTCGCCGGCCAATCCGGTCAGCCGGTCGAGCGGCGCGCGGCACGGGTGGAACTCCATTACCGGTTCGCGCTACCTGTGGCCTCGCTCGCCTTGGCGCTGGTGGGGATTCCGCTAGGCCTGTATCACCGCAAAGGCGGGAAAGCCGTGGGAACGATTCTGGCGATCCTACTGGTCTTCATCTACTACGTCATCATGGCGTTCGGCTGGAGTTTCGCCAAGCAGGGACGGATCTCCCCGGGGCTGGGACTGTGGCTGGCGAACGTGATGTTCCTGACGGTGGGCATCCTGATGCTTATGGATCTTGGGCGGGCGCGCGTTTCCATCCAGCGCCTGCAAGACTGGGTCGCAGACCTGGGGCGCCGGCTGCGCAATCTGCGGGAGCGTCGCCGGCAAGAGCAGCACCTCGGACGCGACAGTGCCCTGCTGCGCCCGCCGCGCGCGCTGGGCGGCACCCTCCTCCAGATTCTCGACCTGTACCTGCTGCGCGGCTGGCTCTATTACCTGGTGCTCGTCATCTTCGCCTTTACGGGCGTCTACATCATCTTCGACTTCTTCCAGCTCTTGGGAGATATCGTTCGCAACCACATCGCCGCCCGCGTGGTGCTCGACTACTACCGCTATCTAATCCCGCAGGTGATTTTCTTCCCCGTACTGCCACTCGCCGTGCTGGTCGCAACTTTGGTCAATTTCGGCCTGATGACCAAGACTCACCAGATTACCGCCATCAAGTCGGCGGGCATCAGCCTGTATCGCATCGCGGTACCCATCTTCATCGCCGCCGCCATCCTGAGCGCGGGCATGTTTGTGCTCGAAGACGAGTATCTGCCGCAGCTTAATCAGCGCCAGGACGCGCTGCGCAATGAGATCAAAGGACGGCCCGCGCAGACCTATCTGCGCCCCGATCGGCAATGGATCTTCGGCGAGTCGAGCCGCATCTACAATTACCGCTTCTTCGACCCCGACCGGAACATCTTCGCCAATCTTTCGGTCTTCGAGTTCGATCCCAAGAGATTTCAGATGACACGGCGCATCTACGCCGCCCGGGCTTTCTGGGAAGAACCGATCCATGGATGGGTGCTTGAAGACGGCTGGGTGCGGGACCTCGACGGCCCCCGGGTGACGCACTATATGCCCTTCTCCGTAGCCACTTTCCAGGAGCTCACGGAGTCGCCGCCATACTTCAAGAAAGAGGTGAAGACTTCCGAGCAGATGAGCGTGTTCGAACTGCGCCGTTACATCAACGAACTCAGCCAGAGCGGCTTTGACGTTGTCCGCCTGAGCGTGCAGTTCTATCGCAAGTTTTCGCTGCCGCTGGTGGCCTTTGTGGTGGCGCTGATCGGCGTGCCCTTCTCGCTGACCGGGGGCGCGAAGGGCGCTCTTTCCGGATTCGCGCTCAGCATCCTGATCGCCGTGGCCTACTGGTCGGTGTCGAGTCTGTTCGAAGCCATGGGGAACCTGCACCAACTCCCGCCGCTCGTGGCAGCCTGGTCGCCCGATATCTTTTTCGGGCTGGGCGGAATTTACCTGCTCTTGAAGATACCGACCTGATGTCGGCGCGTCGACATTCCCTCATCCGGCTCTTTACTTTCCGGCAAAGCAAAGGCCACGAACCCTCGCCGGATTCGTGGCCTCCAAAGACTACTTAAAGCATTACATTAAGGCGTCCCAGAACCAACGCAGATCTCAAGCGGTGGTGTAAACCTTGGCCTCGGCGCGCTTCACTGCCGCCTGCGCGGCCGCTAGGCGCGCGATGGGA
Organism: Terriglobia bacterium; assembly: GCA_035945295.1. Classification (GTDB taxonomy): domain Bacteria; phylum Acidobacteriota; class Terriglobia; order UBA7540; family UBA7540; genus QHZK01. The sequence continues at coordinate 7,532 of DASZAI010000050.1, forward strand.
ACGCGGTAGGGCGAACAGCTCACGTAGTTGAGCCCGGCTCCGGCGCAGAACTCGACCGAAGCGGGATCGCCGCCGTGTTCCCCGCAGATCCCGACCTTGAGCTTGGGTCGCGCCGCCCGTCCTTCCTGAGTCGCGAGCTTCACCAGCCTCCCGACGCGCTTCGGATCGAGCACCGCAAACGGATCGGCCGGCCAGATCTTCTGCGCCGTGTAGGCGGCGATGATCTTGCCGCAGTCGTCCCGCGAGAGTCCAAAGGTCGTCTGTGTAAGGTCGTTGGTCCCGAAGCTGAAGAACTCGGCTTCGCGCGCAATCTCCTCCGCCGAGAGCGCCGCCGCCGGCAACTCGATCATCGTGCCTACCAGGTACTCGACCTCGATGCCCTTCTTCTCGAAAACCTCGCTGGCGACGCGGTTGACGATTCCCTTCTGCAGCTCGAGCTCCTTCACGTCACCGACCAGCGGAATCATTACTTCGGGCTGAGCGTCGATGCCCTGCTTCTTGCAGTCGCACGCCGCCTCGAAGATGGCGCGCGCTTGCATCTCGGTGATCTCCGGGTACATGATCCCCAGCCGGCAGCCCCGGAGTCCGAGCATAGGATTGAATTCATGTAATCCTTCAACTACCTGCAGTAAGCTCTTGAGTTTGTTAAGCTTCGATCCCTTCTTTCCCTTGGCTTCGAGGACGGCGATTTCGACCATCAACTCCTCGCGCTTAGGCAGGAACTCATGCAGCGGCGGGTCCAGCGTGCGGATGGTGACGGGCAGGCCGTCCATGGCCTTGAAGAGGCCGAAGAAATCCTTGCGCTGCATGGGCAGAAGCTTCGCCAAGGCGGCGCGCCGCTCCTTCTCGAGCTTGGCGGCTTCCTTCTCATCCGTGGTGTCCTTGCAAGCCATGATCATGCGCTGCATGTGTGGCAGGCGGTCCTGGGCGAAGAACATGTGTTCGGTGCGGCACAGGCCGATGCCTTCAGCGCCAAAGCGCCGGGCGACGGTGGCATCGCGCGGAATGTCGGCGTTGGCGCGGACGCCCAATTCGCGGTACTCATCCGCCCACTTCATGAAATTAGCGAAGTCACCGCTCGATGGATCCGGTTCAACCGTTGCCGCCTTCCCTTCGATCACCCTTCCCGTCGAGCCATCGAGGGAAATCCAATCCCCTTCCTTGATGACGGTCTTGCCGATCTTGAGGATCTTGCGCTTGTCGTCGACCTCGGCTTCACCGGCCCCCGCCACGCAGCACTTACCCATGCCCCGCGTGACGACGGCGGCGTGCGACGTCATCCCGCCGCGCGAGGTCAGGATGCCGACCGCGACCTCCATGCCGTGGATATCGTCCGGGACAGTTTCGGCGCGCACCAGAATCACCGGTTGCGTCTTGCCCTTCGCGACCGCGTCATCGGCGGTAAAAACGACGCGCCCGACCGCGGCGCCGGGCGAGGCCGGGAGTCCTGTGGTCAGCACCTTGACGGGCTTCCGCTCGTCGATCACCGGGTGCAGGAGCTGGTTAAGCTGGTCGGGCTCGACGCGCAACAGGGCCTCGGCAGCCGTGAGCAGTCCCTCGCCCACCATGTCGACCGCGATCCGCACGGCGGCCGGCCCCGTGCGCTTGCCATTGCGCGTCTGAAGCATGTAGAGCTTGCCTTCCTGGATGGTAAACTCGAAGTCCTGCACGTCCTTATAGTGCCGTTCCAGGCGGGTGGTAATCTCACGAAGCTGGTTGTAAGCCTCGGGATTGATCTTCTCGAGCTCCGCAATAGGTACCGGAGTCCGTACGCCCGCCACGACGTCCTCGCCCTGAGCGTTCATCAGGAACTCGCCGTAGAACTCCTTGACGCCCGTCGCCGGATTACGGGTGAAGCCGACGCCGGTGCCAGAAGTTTCACCCATGTTGCCGAAAACCATGGTCTGGACGTTGACGGCGGTGCCGAGGTCGTCCGAAATCTTGTTCATGCGGCGATAGGTCTTGGCGCGCGGGTTGTACCACGACCGGAAGACCGCCTCCACGGCCATCGCGAGCTGGACGCGCGGGTCTTGCGGGAAGTTGTTGCCGGTGCGCTTCTTGACGAGCTGTTTGTACCCGGCGATGATCTTTTTCAAATCGCCGGCGGTCAGCTCAGTGTCGAGCTTCAAGCGCCGCGCTTTCTTCTGCCCGTCGAAAATGTGCTCGAAGTCCGCCTTGGGAATTTCGAGCACTACGTTGCCGAACATCTGGATGAACCTCCGATAGCTGTCATAAGCCCAGCGAGGATTGCCGCTTTTCTGCGCGAAAGATTCGGCGACCTGGTCGTTCATCCCCAGGTTCAGGATGGTATCCATCATGCCGGGCATGGAGAACTTGGCTCCCGAGCGCACGGAGACGAGCAGCGGCCGCGCCGGGTCGCCCAGCTTCTGACCTTGCAGGTCTTCGAGGCGTGTCAGGGCCTGCTCGTATTCCCTCACGATCGCATCAGGCAGACGGTTGCCGTTCTCAAAGTAGAGTCGACAGGCGGAGGTCGCGATGGTGAACCCGGGCGGCACAGGCAGCCCGGCGTTGGTCATCTCCTGGACGCCAGCGCCCTTACCACCCAGCACGTCCTTCATCGTGCCGTTGCCTTCGGCGCGCCCACCGCCGAACGAGTACACATACTTTTCCATGAGTTCTCCCTTCACAGAATGATTTAATGGATGAGTATAGGGCAGGTCGGCCCGCCGATGCCAGAGCCAGCGACGTATCCTACGGTTTGCCAGCGGCAGCGCGGGATGTCGGCGCGTCGACACGACTTAAAGTACTACTTTCAATCTGCGACAGATCGGTAATGCCGGAAAACAGTTGGTTGAGGCGGTCGAGCAGGCGAAGACGGTTCTGGCGCACCGTCTTGTCCTCAGCCATCACCAGCACCTCGTCGAAAAACCGATCGACCGCCGGGCGCAGGGTCGAGATGGTCCGCAGGGCTTCCTCGTATTGGCCCGCGGTGGCCAGCCGATCCGCCTCCTCGGCCACCGAGCGATAGGCCTCGTAGAGCTCGATCTCGAGGCCGGGCTCGAGCCGGGCCCGGTCCAAATCTCCTGGACTCCAGTCGCTGGTGGTTGCCGACTTCGTGAGAATGTTTCTGATCCGCTTCGCGGCCGCGCACAAAGCCTCGAAGTCCTCACTCGCCCGGATACTTTGGACGGCCGTCGCCCGGTGGAGCAGATCTACCAGGTCGATTGGACCGTTGACTTCTCCGGGCGCATCGACGACCGCACGGCCCACGTCATAGGGCAGTCCCCTGGCGGATTCCAAGTGATACCGCAGCCGCTCGCGCAGAAATCCACGCACCGCAGCCCTCTCAGCGCTACCGAGCGTGAAGACCGAATCCACGATCTCTCCCAGCGGGATTCGGAAGCCCCACTCCAGCACGGTCCTGACAATGCCATTGCCCAGCCGCCGGAATCCGAAGGGGTCGCTCGATCCGGTAAAGTCGAGGCCAGCGCCAAATCCACCCGCTACGCTGTCGAGCTTGTCGGAAATCGAAACGATGGCACCCATCCGCGAACCGGGCGGCGCATCGTCGATCCCTTGCGGCCGGTATTGATCGTAGATGGCCTTCGCCACCTCCTCGGGCTCGCCCTGCTCGCGGGCGTAGAGTCCTCCCACGACGCCCTGAAGCTCCGTGAACTCCTGTACCATCTGGGTGGTGAGGTCGCATTTCGAGAGTTCGACGGCTCGCAGCACGTGTTCCCGGTCAGCGCTGGTCACGTCGAGACGGTCGCAAATTTCCTGGGCGACGGCCTTCATCCGGCGGACCTTGTCGGCATAGCTCCCCAGTTTGTCGTGGTAAGTCACCTTTTCGAGCAGCGGCAGCCGGTCGCGTAGCGGCACCCTCTGGTCGGCTTTCCAGAAGAACTCGGCGTCAGTAAAGCGGGCGGTGAGGACGCGCTCGTGTCCGGCGCGGATCACGCCTCGCAGGTCGCCCTCGACGTTGAGCACGGTGATAAAGCGGGGTTGCAGACTGGCAGCCGAGTCTTCGACCGCGAAATACTTCTGATGGTCGCGCATCACGGTCACGAGAATCTCACGCGGCAGCTTCAGAAAGCGCTCCTCGAAGCTTCCCAGCATGGCGTGCGGCCACTCCGTCGAGGCCACGACCCAGTCCTCGAGGGCTTCGTCTTTCACTACCCTTAGGCCGGTATCTTGAAGTAGAGCTTTAAGGTCTGTGCGCACCACCTCACGTCGCCGGCCAGGGTCGAACTCCACCATCCCTTCCCGGAGTTTCTCCGCGTAGTCGGCGAAACTCCTTACCCGCATGCGATGACTGCCCGCCCGCCGGTGCCGGTAGGTCCAGCAGCCCGCAGCCACGCGGGCAATCTCAAAGGGGACAATGCGCGCCCGTCGTCCTTCCCCGTGGATAGCCAGCACCCAGCGGATGGGCCGGATAAAGCGAGGTCCGGACTTGGCCGTCCAGTACATGCTCTTGGGAAAAGCGATGCCGGTGATGACGCCAGCAAGCGAGTCGCGCAGCACATCATAGGTGGGACGGCCCTCGATCTTGCGGCGGACGGCGAGGTATTGTCCCTTGGGAGTCGTGACTCGAATCAGCGACTCGACCGCCACGCCGTTCTTCTTCGCAAAGCTCTCGGCGGCGCGCGTCGGATTGCCGTCGGCATCGAAGGCGACTTTGACCGGCGGACCGGCCACCTCATCCACCTGGTCCGGCTGCTTCTTCCGGGTGTGAGGAACGTAGATGACCAGGCGGCGCGGGGTGGAGTAGGAAAGCACCGTCTCCGTGCCGGGGCCGAGGTCGGGCAGCAGTCGCGCTCCTGTGAGCAGCGCTCGCACGCTTTGGGCGAGATTGCGTTGCGCCTCATCGAGGAATCGGGCGGGGATCTCTTCGCAGCCGATCTCGACGAGGAGCGGCAGGGTCGTGCCAGGCTTGGGGCCCAGGTCACCGTTACCGTAGGCAGCGGACGCCTGCTTGGGCCGACGTCCTCGCGGAGAGGGCGGATTCAGGGAGGTAGTACTCACGCTGGTTGACCCTCCTGTACCGCAGGCTGCGGCCTTTCGTGCCCCGTCGCATCTAGCCGTTCAACGTAGATTCTTGCCACTTCGCAGGCGAGCCGCCGCACGCGGGCAATCAAGGCCACACGCTCGGTAACGCTGATGGCGCCGCGCGCGTCGAGGATGTTGAACAGGTGGGAACACTTGAGGCACAGCTCGTACACTTTGCGTAGCGGGAAGCGGTGGCGTTGTTCGGCGACCGCCTGTGACCGGGCGGACTCAGGGTGTGTGCGCTCGGCTCCACCAGCCGAAACCGCAGCTACAGGGTACTCGCTGAGCAGACGAAGTGCTTCGCCCTCATAGCGTTCAAATATCTCTCTAGAAGTTTCACGTGAGGCCAACTCGAAATCATAAACCGAGAGCTCGAACTCCTCGACGCGTCTTAAGTCGCCGTAGCTCAACCCGTTATTCCACCGAATCTCAAACACATTGTTAACATTCTGCAGGAAGGCTGCGATACGCTCGAGCCCATAAGTCAGCTCGACCGTAATCGGCTCGAGATCGAGGCCGCCTGACTGCTGGAAGTAGGTGAATTGCGTAATTTCCAAGCCGTCGAGCATCACCTGCCAGCCGATACCCCAGGCTCCGAGCGTTGGCGCTTCCCAGTTGTCCTCCTCGAAGCGGATATCGTGATGTCGCAGGTCGATGCCCACGGCCTCAAGGCTCGCAAGATAAATCTCCTGGATGTCGGTAGGCGGAGGCTTGAGGATCACCTGCAACTGAGTGTGCTTGAGCAGTCGGTGAGGATTCTCGCCATAACGGCCGTCGGCCGGGCGCCGTGACGGCTGCACATAGGCCACCCGCCAGGGCCGCGGACCCAGGACCCTCAGGAAAGTTTCAGGACACATGGTGCCGGCACCGACTTCGAGGTCGTAGGTGAGCGCCAGGACGCAGCCCTGCTGTGCCCAGAACTCGTTCAGACGCAGGATCATCTGCTGAAAGCTCAGGCCCGTTGGGCTCGCTACCGGCCGGGGTCGAGTATGGATGACGGCCATAAGTTCCAAGTCCACGGCGTGGCGCGCGCCACGCGAATTATTCAACCTCTTGGGCTAAAAGTGGTCGAGTCACCAACCGCTTGCCCGCGTGCGTTTCAACTACTTCTTCAAGAAACCGCCGGGCCTCCCGGCATCCGTCCGGAGCGCGGCCTGAGGCCTGCCAGCGGTCGAGCGGCGACTGCCGCAATGTGGCGGCCAGCGCCAGTGAAGCCGGCGACACCCGTTCCAGCGCTCGTCCACCCAGATCCCGGAGTCCGCGCCGGCAATTGTCGCACAGCAGGCCTTCCGAGCCCTGGCCGTAGTATCCGCCGGTCGCACCAAGGGCCGATCCGCACTGCGAACACTGCTCGAGGCTCGGCAGGAAGCCTCCCAGTCGGAGCAGCCAATAGTTCAGATAGAGTAGCGGCCGATCAACCTCGCCCGAAGCCTTGAGAGACCTGAGTACAGCCAACAGCAGCCGGAAGGCCCGCTCGTTCACCTCGCGCTCGGGTAGCAACCGCTCGGCAACCTCGGCGATATACTGGGCCGCTAGTTGCAAGCGATACTCCTTCTGCATGTCGAAAAAGGACTCAATCAGTTCGGCGGAATTCAGTCGAAGCAGGTCGCGGTTTTCGCGTTCGAAAAGCCAGAGGCGGAGGTAACTGAGGGACTCCAAGGTGCCGCCATAGCGGCTCTTTGGACGTTGCGCCCCCCCGGCCGCAGCCCGCAAACGCCCGAATTGTCGAGTGAACAATGAAACGACCTTGTCCGCCTCCCCGAGACGATAGCTTCGGAGGACAATCGCTTCAGTTTCGCGCAGTGGCATCTTTAGGCCAACGTCGCGACGCGCCCGACTCCTAAGTTCCTAACTTAGCACAAAGCCCAGCACGCCGGAAGCAAAAAATCAAGTCGACACCGCTCCAATTCCCCAGTTGAGTACGACCTCGCAGAAAGAAACCCACGCGGCGTGAGACGCCCCAGCCTCTTCGGTCCTCGATCCCTCGGACTCGCCGCGTTCGCCCTAATCGCCGCGGGTTGGGTCCGTCCGTGCCAGCACCGCACACATCGGCCCAGCAACTGATCGGCAGACGATCGTTAACCCCTGACGCTAGAGGGTGTTACGGCTTTCCTGTGGGAGAATTGTGGAAATCTAATTATGTTAACTGCGCCAGGGCGCTTGAAAGAATTATCAGACATACCTGTGGATGGAATCGGTGTCCAAGGTGAAAACCCCACCGAAGAGGGCCTACGGAAGGCAGCGCACGCAGCAGATGCAGGAGCGCTGCTTCGCTGGTGTTCGCGTCGAAAATGAACTCATTGCCCGCGGAGCCGGGTCGGGAGTAGAGTACCTGCCCTTGCCGGACCGAACAGCGGGCGACCTGGAGCGATTCACACGAGGAGGCGAATTGGCGAAGTCGAAGATCGACGTGGTAGGGTTGGGCTTGAACGCCACGGACACCGTGATGGTGGTCCGCGAGTTCCCTCCCCTGGGCGGCAAGGAACGCGTTGTGTCGATGTCCCAGCAGGCGGGCGGCCAGGTAGCGACGGCATTGGTGACCTGCCAACGCCTCGGACTCCAGACGCGTTACCTCGGCAAGGTCGGCGACGACGCAGCGGGCCGGTTCCAGCTCACGAGCTTGCGACGCGAGGGTGTCGACGTCCGCTGGGCGAGTTCGATACGCGGCACGCCCACACAGTTCGGCTTCATCGTTGTCGACCAGAAAACCGGCGAGCGCACCGTCTTCTGGGACCGTGATGCGCGTCTCGCGGTAACCCCCGCCGAAGTCTCACAGCGCGCTGTCGCAGGCGCTCAGGTCCTCCACCTCGATGGCTGCGACGTCGACGCGTGCGTGAAGGCGGCGACGCTTGCCCGTCGCGCCGGAGTCCGCGTGGTGGCCGACCTCGACACCGTCTACAAGAAGGTCGAACGGCTCTTCCCCCACCTCGACTACCTCATCGCCTCGGCCAACTTCCTGCCCGCTGTGACCGGCCAGGACGACCCCTTCCGCGTTCTCGAGTATATGGCACGCGAGTACGGCATCCGCGCCGCGGGGATGACTCTCGGGCGCGACGGCGCGCTGGTTCTCTGGCAGGGTCAATACCTCTACTCTCCGGGCTTTGTGGTCGAGACCGTTGACACGACCGGGGCGGGCGACATCTTTCACGGCGCCTTCATCTATGGGCTAGTGGCCGGCTGGGAGATGGAACGGATCCTTGATTTCTCGAACGCCATGGCCGGTCTCAATTGCACACGGCTCGGAGCACGGGGCGGCATCGGCACCCGGGCGGAAGCCGAGCGTCTGATGCGGCGCGGTGTCCGGCACGTCAACGCAAACTACCGAACCGTAACCGCTGGGACGTAGCGGCTTGCCGGTGTCTCAAGTCGCAGTCGCTCCTCCCCTCGTCGTTCTAACGTATACTCGAAGCCAGGAGGCCAGCATGGCTCAGGCAACATACGCCCTGATTACCGGCGCTTCGAGCGGCATTGGCGAAGCGTTCGCTCGCGCGCTTGCCGCGCGGCATCACAATCTGGTTCTGGTGGCGCGGTCGAGAGAAAAGCTCGAGTCCCTGGCCGCGGACTTAGGCGCCACGCAAGGCATTCTTGCTGAAGCCATGCCCGCCGATTTAAGCCTGAACGGCGGGGTCACCGAACTAACCCGCACCCTGGGCGAGCGAGGGCTCGAAATCGACCTCCTGGTGAACAACGCGGGCTTCGGCGCACAGGGTGAGTTCTGGAAACTCGCGCTCGATCGCCAACTCGAGATGCTGCGCCTGAACATCAACGCGCTCCTCGAGCTAACGTACCTCTTGCTCCCGGGCATGATCGAGCGGCGCCGCGGCGCGCTGATTAACGTGTCGTCGACGGCCAGTTTTCAGCCCGTGCCCTACACCACGACGTACGCCGCTACCAAGGCGTTCGTCACCAGCTTTTCGATGGCTTTGGCCGAAGAAGTAAGAGAGTACGGCATCCGGGTCGTGACGCTGTGTCCCGGGGGGACGCGAACCAATTTCTTCGCCGCAGGCCAGTATCGCCGGCAGCACTTTCCCGGCGGCTTGCAGCCAGTGGAAGAAGTCGTCGCCGAGGCGTTGCGCCGCCTCGAGCGCGGTGGCGGGTTGGTGATCCCGCGATTCTTCAATAAGGCGAGCGTCTTCGTGCAGCGTTTTGTGCCGCGCAGCGCCGTGATGAAAGTCTCGGCGGAGTTGTTCCGGCCCGCGAATGATCGGAAGTCGTCGTGAAACCTCTGGGGACAGTTCTCACTTCTTGCGCGCCGTCTTCTTTGCCTCGTCGGGCCTGGCGGACTTCGCTTGGCTTGGCTTCGTTTTAACCGGCTTTGGCTCGGCCGGCTTCGGCTTCGGCTTCGCTTCGGGTTCCTTGATTCCCGCCAGCGACCGGAGTTCCTTCAAGAGCTGCGTATGCCCCTTGATCTTGCCGTCCAACTGGTCGAGAAAGATGCGCTCCATGATCTTTTCGAACTTGGGGCCGGGGGCGATACCCATGGCTTGAAGCTCGGCGCGTGGCAGTCTGGCGCGTACCTGGGGGAACTTGAAAAGAAAGCTCTTGATGCGGCTCTGAATCTTGACCTGCGGATAGTGCACCAGCAGGAACAGAATCAGGTGACGGGGCGCCCCGGTGAGCAGCGCGTAGACTTGGCTGGGCCGTGCTGCCTTGCCGCTCCCCAGCAGGTGCGCCAGCTTCCTGGCCTCCCGTTCGAGGTCTAGGGCCGCCTTCACCGTCCTCGGGTCGGGTAGGATCTTCTTCGCCAGTTGGACGCGTTGCCCGCCCGCCTTCTCCGTCAGGCAATGGAAGTTCAAGAGGAAAGGATCAGCATCCGGCAAGGCGCGGAGTGCAGCGCGAATCCTGGCGAAGCGCTCGTACGCGATCCTCGTGGCAGCGAGCTTGCGGTCGAGACCGCGCAACAGACCTCGATCGACGAGCATCTTGAGCACCCGCGCGGGGTTCTCTTCCTGCAGGATGGCACGAAGCTCGATCCCCTGCTGTTCCGCCGCCAGGTTCTCCCAGACGCGGTTTTCGAGGGCGGATTCGAGGTGGATGGCGGTGCGCGCCTCAGGCTTAAAGTCCAGGCGCTGGCCGAGGCGAAGCAGGCGGTAAATGCGCGACGGGTCTTCGACGAAGCTGCGGCTGGTGAGAACGCGGAACTCCCGCTGGTTGATGTCCGCGGCGCCATTGGTCGGATCGAGCAGCAAGCCGCGTGAGTTGGGATGGAGAGAGACGGCCATGGCGTTGGCCGAGAAGTCACGCCGCCTGAGATCCTCGAAGATGTCGGCGGGCTGGATCTCAGGTGACCGTCCCGGTCTCGAATAGATTTCGTTGCGCCCGGCGGCGAGTTCAGCGCGGACTCCGCTCGCAAAATGAAGATCGGCCGCGTCGAGACGACGGTCGTAAATGAGGCTGTCTACCCTCGGAGCCTCGCTCGCGGCAGCCTGCTTGCCGCCCTTCGCCGGTGTGGGCGGCGCGAGCAGCCGAAGGATCTTCTGCGGGTTTCCTTCGACCACGAAGTCCAGGTCGCGAATCACCGGCTGGCCGTGAATCAGGTCGCGAACGGCGCCGCCGACCAGATACAGATTTACCCCCTGCCCTGCCGCGATCCGACTCAGAGCATTGAGCACCTGCATCTGCTCCGGAGAGAGCCGGCTTTCCATGAGAAAGTTGTAATCGCTCATAGCCTCTTACCCGCCTGCACCCCTAGGCACGCGGGTGGTGAGTGTGGTAGACCTGCTTCAAGCGCTCCTTCAAGACGTGCGTATAGACCTGGGTGGTCGAGATGTCGCTGTGTCCGAGCATTAACTGGATGGAGCGCAGGTCGGCGCCGCGCTCGAGCAGATGGGTGGCGAAGGAATGCCGGACGAGGTGCGGCGTGATGGGGGTCTTGATGCCCGCCTTCCGACCGTAGCGCGCCAGAATCTTCCAGAAGCCGACGCGCGAAAGTCTTCTTCCCTGTTGGTTGAGGAACAGAAAAGGCACCGTCGCGTCCTTAACGAATCCGCCCCGGCAGCTCCGGACATAGACCTCGACGGCCCGGAGCGCCGACTTCCCCACGGGGATCAGCCGCTCCTTGCTTCCCTTTCCCTGACAGCGCACGAGGCCGAGGTTGGGATCAAAGTCAGACCAGCGGAGGCTGACCAGCTCGGAGACTCGCAGACCGGTGGCGTAGAGCAGCTCAAGCATTGCCTTGTCACGAACTCCGGCGGGGGTCGAGATATCAGGCTGAGCCAGCAGCGCCTCCACCTCGTCCGTCGCGAGGTATTTGGGGAGGCTATGACCGATCTCGGGCGTGTCGAAATCTCGGCTCGGATCGCTTCCAATCGTCCCGCGCTCCAGCTCGAAGCGGAAGAAGTTGCGTAGTGACACCAAGTGTCGTGCCACGGACCGCGCACTCAGCCCCCGGCCGTAGAGGGCGCGGAAGAAGCCACGAATGTCGTCACGGGTTACTTGTTGCCAGGACTTCTCGTCTCGGCGGAGATACTCCAGGAACCCCGCGAGGTCCCGCCGGTAGGCGGTGACGCTGTTTGCCGCCAAGCCCTTCTCGACTCGGAGATAATCCAGGAAAAGAGCGAGTTCTGGAGGTGCCTGACCCGCTTCCGCTGGAATCCGAGGCGGCACGCTCCCATTCTTCTTCGCCGTGTCGCGGCCGGTCCCGCCTTGGATCCCCCGACCGCCTTGCACAGGCGGCCTGTCTGACGCCATGTATGCTCCTTATCGGCCGGCCGAGCCCGCCTGCCGCCCACGCCCCAGGATTGCGGCGATGCCGTCGCGGCGACCCTGATGCGGGTAAACGACTCCAGCTAAAGCAGGCTCGAAACGTCCGCCTTCTTGCGGAATTAAGTCTTTATTATTCAGACGATTAGGAGCAAGCCGCAAAGACGGAGCCTCCGACAGGCCGCGTAGACGTTCTTCAGGCCCCAACCGGAACGCATACTAGCACAAGGCGATATTCCCAACCAAGCGTCTTTTGCGGAAAGATTGCCCAACCGGCTTGGATCCACTCGCAACGGCCGACGCCGCCAGTATCAAGCCACCGCAGGATAAAAGAAGGGTTAATAAGACAAGGGGAACCGGGGCTTAGAGAACCTCACCGGCGGGAGGCGGTAAAAACTCTACAGAAGTTTCTACACGCGAACCGAATTCGATTTGATTCAACTCTCTGCCAGCGCGGTCCGGTCTGTCTCCCATGGCTGCCCCTGGACGCCCAAACTTCAAAGATATCACTCGTACCTCAGCGCCACTATGGGATCGATCGAAGCGGCGCGTCGCGCGGGAAGCGCTGTGGCCACGACGGCGGCGGCCAGGATGATCGTGAGCGCGAGGGTAAACGCCAACGGGTCGCGCGGGCTCACCCCGAATACAGCGCTGCTCATCGCGCGGGTTACGACGAACGCGCCGGCCATCCCGATGGCGCATCCGGCCAGGGCCAGCCTCAGGCCGCTCCACAGCAGGATCCGGACGAGCTCCACCGGCCGCGCTCCGAGCGCCATCCGCAAGCCGAGTTCCGGGAGGCGCCGGCCGGCAATATAAGACATGACGCCGTAAATGCCGACTGCGGCCATAGCTAAGGCCAGCAGCGCGAACGTCCCCAGCAGCGCAACTGCGAACCGCGGGCCGCTGAGGGATTCGTCGAGCCGCTGCTGCATGCTGGCAATGTCCTCGATGGGCTGGTCGCGATCTACGGAGGCGATGCCGGTCCGAATGGCCGGGACGAGTGTTACAGACTTGGCATGGCTTCGGACCACCATGTACTCCCACGGCGCCGGCGACTGCTCGTAGGGCAAATAAACGTCGTCGGAGGCGGGCTCGTTCAGTCTCTCGTCTTTCATGTCAGCGGCCACACCCACGATCTGGCGCGCGACTTCGGCGCCGCGATCGAGCGGCGAGGAGACGATCAAGCGCAGGCCTACCGGGTTCTGATCTTTGAAGAGGCGCTGGGCCAGGTGGCGGTTAATGATGGCCACCGGGAGCGAGGCCGCCGTATCTTGCGCGGCGAAACTGCGCCCGCCGACCACCGGCAATCCGGTGGTTTGAAAATAACCGTCGGTGACGACTTGCAAATTCGCGGATTGGCGCTGCAAGGCGTCCTTGGGCTGGTCTTCGCTGCGGAACGCAATGCCATAATTCCAGCCGATCAGCGGCAGGGTGGTGCACAGGTCGGCGCCTTCAACTCCGGGCAGCGCGCGCACGCGCTCCAAAGCCTCGTGGTAGAAGCCGCGGATGGCGGCTGGCTCCTGGTAACGCGAGAGTGAAACCTCCATGGTCAGCAGATCCGCCGGATCGAAACCCGGATTCACGCGCAGCAGGTTGACGAAGCTGCGCACCAGCAGTCCGGCGCCGGCCAGAAGCACCACCGAAAGCGCCACTTCGGCAATCACCAGCGAATCGCGCAGCCGGCGGTGCCGGTCCGCGCCGATGGCTGTGGTCTTGAGGCTTTCGGTGAGCTGGACCTTGCTCACCCGCCACGCCGGACCGAGTCCGCAGACCAGCGCGGTCAGGCAGGTGACCGCCATGGTGAATGCCAGCACGCCAGCATCGACGGCGACCGATGGCGCTCCGGGCGCCTGCAGCACAGGCAGGCCGGCGATATAACGCACGGTAACGGCGGCTAACAGGAGACCCACGGCGGCCCCGATGGCGGCCAGCAGACCGGTCTCGGTCAAGAGCTGGCGGACCACGCGGCCCCGGCTCGCTCCAAGCGACAGCCGCATCGCGACCTCTTTCCGGCGGGCGGTCCCGCGCGCGAGAAGCAGGTTGGCGACGTTCGAACATGCAATCAGGAGCACGAATCCGACCGCTCCCAGCAGAACGGACATCATGTGCGTGACGTTGGCGCCGAGGAGAAACTCCTTGAGCGGCATCACGCGGACGCTGGTTAGTCCGCTCGCCGCGACCTGCGGCATTTCGGCCGCGACCTGTCCTTGTAAGGTCTGGAGTTGCGCATTGGCCTGCTCGAGGCTGCTCCCCGGGCGCACCCGGCCAACCACCAGCAACGAACTATGCTTCATGGGGTGATTGGGACCGAGCTCCAGCGGGACCCAGAGGTCGTCATTGCGAACGAAACTGAAGCTGGCCGGCATCACGCCGATGACGGTCCAGGGGGCGCCGTTCAGAACCACCGTCTGGCCGAGTATTCTGGCGTCGGAGGCGAAATCATTCTTCCACACGGAATGACTGAGGACCAGCACGCGCGCTCCACGGTGCCCCTCCTCTTCCGTGAAGGCGCGGCCGAGTTCCGGCTGTACGTCAACCGCGCGGAAGAAATTCGCTGTCGCCTGAGCCGCGCCGAGGCGGACAGGCGGGTTCCCACGCAGGTCGAAGCTGGTGTCCGCCAGCGCCGCCAGGCTCTCGAAGGCGGTGGCGCGGTCGCGCCAGGCGAGATAGACCGGCGCGGGAGGATTGGTGAAGCGGCCGCGCGGCTCGGCGGCCCAAACCAGCGCCATGCGCTCCGGGTGCCCATAGCGCAGCTGCCCAAAGACCACGGCGTTGAAAACGCTGAACACGATCGTGGTGGACGCGATGCCGAGCGCGATCGTCATGACGGCGACGGTCGTAAACCCGGGATTCTTCAACAGCATGCGCAGGCCGAAGCGGAGATCCTGCCCGAGCGTCTCTGCCCAATTCCACCCCCACATCTCCCTGCTCCTCTCTTCGGCCAAGGTCACGTTCCCGAACCGGCGCAACGCCGCATAGTGAGCTTCGTCGGGCGGCATGCCGGATTCCAGGTTCTCCTGCTCTTCCATTTCGAGATGCGCGCGAATCTCGTCTTCGAGATCGTCCACCGGCTTGGGCTGGTGAAACAGCGCACCGAGTTTGGCGAGATCGCGCCGCCAGCTCATTGCCCTTCCTCCGACTCGGCGGGTTTGAGAACGCCGGTAATGGCCCGCACAAAGCGCTCCCAGCGCGAGGTCTCGGCCACTAATTGCCGTCGTCCCGCCGCGGTGAGGCGGTAGAACTTGGCCCGCTGTTTATTTTTGGAAACGCCCCACTCGGCGGTAATCCAACCTTCCTGTTGGAGTCGCTGGAGGGCGGGGTAGAGCGATCCGTGTTCCACCTTGAGTGTCTCTTCCGACAGGCGCTCGATGGACTTGGCAATGCCATGTCCGTGCGTGGGTCCCCAGCGCAAGGTGCGCAGAATCAGCATGTCGAGCGAGCCATAAACAAGTTCGATTCGGTCTCCGGATGGTTGCTTGGCCATAGCGGCAGGTAATCTACCACATGAGGTGGTAGATTGTCTACTCATAAAACGGTGGGCTCGCCACCCACTCAGAGCTTCTGGAAAGCCTTTCCTTCTTGGGCGGGTGCTAACACCGTCAGACCCCGATTTGGCGCGCACGGCACTATCACGCCATGTCGTGCGACGAAACGGTTGTCTTGGCGCCGCCAGGCTTGGCGGGAGGGGATTCAGCCGGCCCGATGGGGGGAAGTTCCAAGCGCTGGTGGATGGCGTAGAGCACGAGTTCCAGACGATCCGAAACTCCCACCTTGTCATAGATCGCCCGCAGGTGGTTCTTGACCGTCTGCTCGGTGATTCCCAGGTGCTGGCCGATTTCGCGGTTACGCCACCCCTGCATGAGGTAGCTGATGATGGTCTTCTCGCGGCTGGTAAGAGTGTCGCGCGGCCGGGCGGGCTCAGACCCTTCGAGCAGCTTGGCCATCTGAGCAACCTGCTTCTTAGGTAGCCAGACCTCATTCTCCATGACCTTGCGCGCGCACTTAACGAAGAGTTCCGGATCGACCGCCTTCAGGATTACACCCGCTGCACCGTTCTGGACGTAGCTCACTGCGTCGTCGTCGCTCAACTCCGAGGCGGTGATGACGATTTTGGTTTCGGGCAAGTTGTGGTGCAACTGAAAGAAAAGTCCAGTGTCGTCCTGCCTGACCATTTCGGCTTGCAGGAAGATGAGGTCGGGCTTGAATTCGCTGGCGATGGACAAGGTTTCGCCGATGTCCGCCGCTTGGGCGATGACGCGAAGGTCATCCTCGGCTCCAAACAGGCGCTTCAGGCCGAACCGAAAGACGCCCTCCTGGTCGGCAATCATGACGCGAATTTTCTTCTTCACAACGTTTGCCACAGGCACAGGTTACCGCGCCGAGTTCTTTCCCGGTCTGGCACACTCTAACGGGTCCGTTCGGTGTTCCAAGGTCATCACGCGCTCGCTTGGAGCGGCTGCAACCGATAGTCGTCGATGACGGCGGCGACGCCTTCGGTTTCGCCGACGACGCTGCGACGCACCACACGTCCCTCCCCTACCAGCTCAACCGGAGTGCGCGTGATCGCGCAAGGCAGAAGTACCTTGAAGGCGAACGGCATCTCAGGCTCGAGACGCGCCGGGACCGTCAGAAACAAACCGTTGCCGCTGATGTTCACCGTCTTCCCTTCGGCCTCTCCGTATCGGCCCGACGCATCCTTCCAGCGGATGTGGGCCACAAGCTGCAGCGGAATCCGAGCACTCGACCGATGTTCGTGGTTCATGAAAGAATGCCTCGCCAACCAGTCAAGTATACTCGAAGGCCATTATGCTATCAACTATATTAATCAATCTTATCACCTCCGATATAATGCCAGCCGCCCGCGGCCCCACTGAACGTCCGCTCTCGCCATCTCAGTCGCGGCGCATGAGTTGCTATCCTGACGACCCCGCTGCTAACCTTGCTTGTCTCCGTGCGATGCCGTAAAGACGCAGTCAGGAGTTCACAGGGAGGAAGAGATGCAACTGGGCGAACTGGCGAAACGATTGGGGTGCACGCTGGAAGGGCCAGGGGACGTCGAAATCACGGGCGTGGCGGCGATGGACGAAGCGGGCGAGAGCGAGGTCACGTTCTTCTCAAATCCCAAGTACCAGGCGAAGCTTGAGACAACGCGTGCCGCCGCCATTATTGTGGCGCTCGACGTGCGCGCGCCCCGCCGAACCTTGCTCCGCTCCGGCAACCCCTACCTGACCTTCGCTCAGGCTATCGAGGTGTTTACGCCACCCTCACGCCCTCAGCCCGGAATCCACCCCACGGCCGTCATCGCACCGGACGCGAAGATTGGGCGGAATCCCTCGATCGGGCCATACGTGGTCATCGAGGATGGTGTGCGGCTGGGCGACGATTGCGTGCTCAAGAGCTTTGTGATGATTTATCCCGGTGCCACGATTGGTGATCGCTTCCTGGCGCACTCGCACGCTGTGGTGCGGGAGAGTGTGCTTATCGGCAACGACGTCATCCTGCAGAACGGCGCGGTGATCGGCGCTGACGGCTTCGGATTCGCCAAGCAGGCCGACGGCTCGTACTACAAGATCGTGCCGTCAGGCGTTGTGGTGATTGAAGACGGCGTCGAAATACAAGCCCACTCCTGCATCGACCGGCCCTCGGTTGGCGAAACACGCCTGCGCCGTGGCGTGAAGGTCGATAACCTCGTGCAGGTGGGCCATGGCTGCGATATCGGCGAGAACACCCTGCTTTGCTCCCAGGTGGGTCTGGCCGGGACCAGCAAGGTGGGGCGGCAGGTCGTTCTCACCGGACAAGTGGGCGTTGCGGGACACCTGACCATCGGAGACAACGTCATCGTCACCCCGCAATCCGGCGTCCCGAGCGACATCGAGCCCAACCAAGTCATCTCCGGATCTCCCGCTATCGATCACGCACGCTGGCTCAAATGCGTGGCCCTCTACGCCAAGTTGCCGGAGATCTACGCGACGTGCCGGAAGGCAGAGAGCTTTCTCGAGTCAAAAGGCGGTCGACAGTGATTTCCATCAGCCGTCGCTCTCACGTCGTCATGGCAGCCTGTCTGCTCATTGTAGGGCTTGGTGCGGCGCTGCGGGCCTCCGCCCAAACTTCGGTCGTTGCCCTTTGGACACCCGACGAAATCGTAGTCGGCGCTGACAGCAAGACGATCACGCGCCGAGGCGCAGGCCCCGCGAGTTGCAAAATCGCCCAGTTGGACGACTCGTTCTTCTTTGCCGCCGCAGGACTCAACACGGACCCTCAAAGCGGATTCGAACTGGCGAGATTCGTCCGCAAGGCGTTCCAGCAGTCCGGCACCGTGCGGGAAAAGGTCGACGATTTTGAAAGCCTCGTCGATAGACCGCTCACGGCAGCTCTCGTGCGGCTCAAGAAGGAGGAACCGGCATTCTACGAACATTACCTCGAGAACAAAGGTCAGGTGTTGCAGGTCGTCTTTTTCGGTCTTGAAGACGGAAGTCCGGAGCTGTTTCTGAGGACCTTCGAGGTCGAGCTCATCTCGGGCAACGTTACGGTCGTCATGGAACGAAATGAATGCACGGCCAGCACCTGCCCCGACGCCACGGCTTTTCTCTTGGGTTACTCCGGGGCAGCCGCCGGATTTGCGGCTGACCATCCCGGCTTTTGGAAGAAGGGTCTCGCGCCGGCCGTGGAACAACTGGTAGACCTGGAGGTCGCCGAGGTTCCTCAATTCGTCGGCCCACCCGTCGACGTCCTGCGCGTCAATCGTGGAGGCGCCGCATGGGTCAAAAGAAAAGCGCAATGCGCACCGGTACGAAAGATACAGCCGTAGCAGATCGCGCCACGGGTCTCCGATGGTGCGCGCGCCAGCGGCCAGCAAAACAGTCGCCGAGAGGATCGCTGCAACTCAGATCTTGCATTGACCCTCAGTGCCCTAAACCGGCCACTCTTCCGGCGCCAGTCCTGAACGAATCGCCTGCCGCACTAACTCCATAACGCGCTCGCGATCATCGGGCGTGCAGCCCTCCGTCGCGATTGGATCGTGGATGGTGATGCGTACCTGGCCCGGGTGAATTGCGAACTCGCCCTTGCACATGACCCGTGACGCGCCGGAAATGGAGATGGGGACAATCGGAGCACCGGCCTTAAGCGCCATGATAAAAGCGCCCTTCTTGAACGGCTGCAGCCGGCCATCGGGGCTCCGCGTTCCCTCCGGGAAGACCAGGAACGAACGGCCCGCTTTGAGCGACTGGACGGCCTGCTCGACGGCCTCGATAGCGCGTTCGCGGTCCGTGCGCTCGATGGGGACGAAGCCGCGCCGCCGCATAGCGCGCCCCAGCACCGGCACCCGGAAGAACTCCTGCTTCCCCAGCACCAGCACCGGAGGCAGCATCACAACGACCGCAGGAGGATCGATATTGCTTTGGTGGTTGGGCATAAAGACCACCGCGCGGCCGGCGGGGATCTTTTCGCGCCCGTGGACTTCGATTCTTACACCGGCCGTCCAGAGCGCCGCGCGCGATCCCGCGAGACCCGCCCAATAGAGTGGGTCAGTATCACCGCTCAGGACGGCGTAGATAAGCAGCGGTATGCCGAGGAAGAAGATGAAAGCGAGCGCGACGCCCGCGGCCAACAAAGTGCGGATCATAATTCGCTTGGTAGCGTTACAATTTCCCACGGCCACGCCCGTGACGCATTGCCGCGCGCCATCCGGCCGGCGCAACTATTCCTGGGTCACCCCGTCTAGCCAACCTTCTCGAACCGCAAGTTGCTCCGGCGTGGGGTTCGGCGCTTCGACGATCCGGGTGACAGTCTCGGACCTCGAGCCCAGGTTGAGCTTGAGATCCAGGAACTTGTCTCCGCGACGGATGTGAAACTTCAGACCCTGGCCCGGCTTCTTGCCCTCGAGCCGGTCCTCAGGAAGTCCACTGAGCGCGTGCCCGTTCATCTCGACGAGGATGTCCCCACGCTCGAGCCCGGCTCGCTCGGCGTCAGAGCCCGGTTCAACCGCGTCAACGCGAATCGATCCGTCGAAGCTGCGGAGCGACCGGAATCCGAGCGCCGGACGCTCGGCGGTCGCCGTGGTGCGCGTCAGGCCGGCATAGGCAAGAAAGGTGTCGTAGTCGAGATCGGCGGTGCCGCGGACGTCGTCGCGAAAAAAAGTGTCGAGTCCGCTGAACCCTGGGGCCAGTTCGCCAATCGTGGCCTCGAGGTCCTGGTCGGTGAAAAAGCGTTGGCGCTGGGCGAAGTTCCGGTTCAGGCTGCGCATGACGTCATCGAGGCCGTGCCGGTTGCGCGTCGCATGCCGCATCGCGAGGTCGAGCAGGAAACCGAGCAGTTCGCCCTTGTTGTAGTAAGAGATGCTGCGCTCCGGGCGGAAGTATTCCGGGTACTTTTCGAGCCACGCTTCAGCGCCCGACTCCTCAGCGCTCTGGAGCTTCCGCGCCGGACGCTCCTCGAGATTATGGATTTCCTCCGCCACACTGTCATAGAAGTCGCGGTGTGAGATGAGCCCCGCGCGGACGAGCGCCAGTTCGCCGTAGGTGCTGGTCACCCCCTCGGAGAACCACAGGTCGCGCGTGTCGTTTCCGTGGATATAGTCGATCGGCTCGAGCCCTCGGGGCCGAATGCGCTTGACGTTCCACACGTGGAAGAACTCGTGGGCGGCCACCGACTCCACCGCATCCAGATGCGTGCGCAGGCGCTCGTTCGAGACGGTG
Source organism: Terriglobia bacterium (assembly GCA_035945295.1). Classification (GTDB taxonomy): domain Bacteria; phylum Acidobacteriota; class Terriglobia; order UBA7540; family UBA7540; genus QHZK01. Next base: position 27,937 of record DASZAI010000050.1, read on the forward strand.
ATGGCAGTGCCGTTGGCATGTTCCATGCCACCGCCGCCGTGAGGTCCAAAGTGGAAGATGAAGGTGTAGCGTGAAAAGGGAACGTCGCCCATCAGCGCCGTCTCGGTTGCGGTGATTTTCTCGAGCGAGCCGAGCAAGCGGTCCGGCGAGTAGCCGGAAGGATTCGCGTCCACGACCACTCGATACGTCGCGGCATTCTGAGTGTAGGAATACTCCTTGAAGGTGCCCGCCTCAATGGGGCTATCAGCCAGTTGATCGTAGTTCGCAGCCTGGTACTCGCCGGGTGCCGGGCCATCGTCGAGCAGAGTCGCAACCTGCCATCCCGCGGGCACGTCGAGTTTTACCTGAACGCCGCGACCGCGCTCATGCGGCAGATAGAAAAGCAGCATCGCCGGATTGAAGAAGGCGTGGTCGGCGTTCAGCACGCTCGAGAAAGGCGGCTCGGCGTTGGCGTAAACCGCGTAGTGGACTCGCAACGTCGAGCAGCGCCCGGCGCTTTGGCGCGTGTTAATATCAACGACCGCGAGGTTAACCTGGCGTCCGTCACACTGAGCACTCAGTTCCTGCACATCTTTAATGAAGTCGCGGATCTGGTAGAGCGCATACCAGGTGGGAAACTGAATCTCGGCGCCGGCCAGAGCCTCGGGAATGGTCATCGTCACCTGGACAAGATGCGACTCCGGCTGGCGCAGGTCGAGTTCGTAAACGATGGGCGGCGCGGCATTGGCTGGCGCGCCGAGCGCCGCGGAACGTACAAAGGCTCCGAGCACAAGGCATGTCAACAGCGCAAAACGGAACACCCCAGTGGCCCACGACCGTCGCCGAGTGAAGCCTTTGAGGCGGCGCGCTGCGGCCGAAGTCGGACGGCGAAATTGCCACTTGCATCCAGCCAAAAGCGCTCTTACCATAGAAGATATCCTGGGGTAATGATTGGATAAACTTTACAAGGCGGACCTCCACGTCCACAGCCGTCATTCCGGGCCGGTCAAGCACCTGCGCTTTCTCCGCGCCCGTGACTGCTATTCCCAGCCGCTTGACGTCTACCGGCAGGCTAAGCGGCGCGGCATGGACCTGGTCACCATCACCGACCACGACTCGATCGACGGCTGCCGGAAGGTCATGGACAAGCTGAGCAATCCTCCCGACTTCATGATGGGCGAGGAGGTGACCGCGTCGCTGCCGCGCTTCCGCCACACCATCCACATCGGCGTCTACGGACATACCGAGGCTCAGCACCGCGAGATCCAGAGCCTGCGCTCAAACGCCGAGGAGTTGGTGGCGTACCTCAGGCGGCACAACATTCTTCACGTCCTCAACCACTTCTTCCACGACTTCGAGAATTTCGCGCGCACTCGCGAGTTCATCGAGCGCATGGCGCAGATGTTTGAGGTCTTTGAGGTACGCAACGGCGCCATGCAGCGCGAGCACAACACGTTCATCGTTCAATTGCTCGAACGCTACCGGAACCGGGGCCGGCCGCTCGGGTTCGTCGCCGGGAGTGACTCGCACACTCTGCGCCGTGTCGGACGCACCTATACCGCAAGTCCGGCGCGCCATCGCGAGGAGTTCCTGGAAGACATCCGCGCCGGCCGCACCCAGGTTTTCGGGCCGCACTCGAACCACTGGTCGCTCGCCCGCGACATTTACGGCGTGGTGCTGCGCTACTATCCTACGGTTCTCTCGGTGCACAATGGGGAGTTCCCTCCCCTCATCCGAGCCAAGAACTTCCTGTTGAGCATTGCGGCTGCGCCCTTTCTCGTGACGCCGTATATCATGGCGGTGCGCTACTCGATCCTTGAGCGGGCGCGAGTCCACCGATGCTCCCGCCTCGTCATCGAGAATCAGCCTTGAGTACTGCCGACGCGACCGTCAGGTAGTACGTTCCCCGCGCCACGAGTTCGACCGGGCCGGTAAGGCTCACTTCACCATTCTCTGGCCAGGCGACCTCGAGTGTCCCCGCCAGCGTCCGGACGCGCACCTTGCGTGCGGTGCGCCGGTTCAGGATACAAGCGACCACTGCCGCGCACGATCCCGTTCCCGATGATTGAGTTTTTCCCACCCCGCGCTCCCAAAAGCGCACTTCGATCTCAGTTCGCGACAGCACTCGGATAAACTCGACGTTGGTACGGTTGGGGAAAATTTGGTAACCCTCGATGGCGCGCCCCATTTCCGGCCAGTCGACCGCATCAAAGTCCTCGACAAAGACCGAGCAGTGCGGGTTTCCCATCGAGGTCACCGTAGCCTCAACTGTCCCGCCGCGAACCGGCAAAGGAAAACCAACCACCGGACCCGCGTCGGCGCCGTTGAAGGGAATCTTCCCGGGCGCAAGGATCGGCTTTCCCATGCCCACGCGAAAGACCCAGCATGTCTCTTCCGCCTCGATAATACGAAGCGATTTGAGCCCTGCGCCCGTCTCAATTCGCAGCGCTCGTGGGGACGTTAACCGTTTGGCAGGCTTCGCGGACCGCGCTCCCTTCCCTTGCCCGCCGCGCTCCAGCAAGTATGCCGCAGCGCAACGGATCCCGTTGCCCGACATCTCTGCTTCGCTTCCATCAGCGTTGAAGACGAACATCCGCGCGTGATGTCCCGCCCTGCCCGGCGGTAATATGACAAGTAGCCCGTCGGCACCCACGCCCATTTGCCGATGGCATATGGAGCGAGCCAAGGCGATCGCCCAGAGTGATTGCTGCGGCCCGGCGCCCACTATCGTCAGCAGGATGTGAGGCGTTCGGCGCGCCACGAGAAAGAACTTGCTCGCAGAGACCACTACAAAATCGTTGCCGACCGCTTGATACTTCGCAAAAGGCACTTCCATCAGCTTGGCCATCGATCACAACTACTTGCGCCGCCGGTAAATGTCGACACCGTCCTCGCTGGGAAACCGGTACTTCGCCACCAAGTCGAAATCAGAGAATGCCTGAGGATAGGAGCGCATCAACTCGTCGATCGAGTCGCCCTTGCTGCGAATCACCCAACCTGCCCACTTGCCAGCGCCATAGCGCATCGCCTGCCAGTAGCGGCGATTGGCCTCACTTAAAGTCTTGCGAAACGGAATGCCGACTTGGGGCGGCACGCAAGGGTACTTGCCCTCAGTCATCAACACTACGTGGCCGTCGTAGTTGGCACGCAGGAAGCGGATCATCGCCTGCTCGGTCTGCGAGCGGCACGGCGTATTGAGCACGCCTTCTTTGACGACCGCAAGTTTGGCGGCGCCGGGCGCGCTCATCGAGACGGCTCCTGCGAGACAAATCGCCGCGAGGCCGACCATCAACGCCTGGCGTAACCGCCGGTTGAATCCCGGGGCGATGAGGAACGACGCGAGCACCGCGACACCCGGGAGCATCTCGATCCCATAGCGCAGATTGTAGTAGGTGTTGGGAAATAACGTAGGAACGTAGAGCGGCACCGCCGCATGCGCCATCGATTGCAGATAGAATGGCAGCGGCGCAACCAGCAGCAGGGCGGCTGAGCGGCGGGCCCGCTCCCGAGCTCCCGCCGCCCAGGCGACCAGTCCCAGCACCGCGAGCTCCAGCGGCCACGGCCCGATCACCAGCTTCAGATCTTCGAGGTAGTAACGCGCCGAAAGCAGCAGACTGCCAGCCGTGGGATAGCGGAAACCACTGGTCGCGAGCTGATGAGCGTAGATCGCCTGCGCCGAGTAAGGTCCGTTATAGAACTCGAGCGGATTGCCGAAGCGGATGGCGTTGTGCAAAATCCAAAGCACCGGCCCGGCCCCGGCAATCAGGGAGAACACCACCGTATGCCGGAAGCGCTCGCACCAGGACTCGCGGCGCGCGAAGAAAACGAAGATGGCTGCGAAGGGCAGCAGGAACCAGCCGTCGTAGCGTGTCAAAGTGCCCGCGAGCGCGGCCACCGCAGCAGCCACCAAGGCGCTCCGCTGTCCCGTCTCGCGATATCGAAACAGCTCGTAGACCGTGAGCACCGCCCACAGCAACGCCAAGGGCTCGGTGAGCGGCGTGCTCGCCAGGTACAACATGTTGGGACAGGCGATGAAGACAACCAGCGCCACAACTCCCGCCGCCACGTTGCGATTCATCTCGCACCCCAGCCGGAACAGGATCCAGCCGGTGAGCGCGAAGGCGGCCGTCGAGACGATGCTGCCCGCAAGTCCGGTGCGCCAGAGCGTGTCGTTCAAGGCGAGCGGCGAGGCCAGGACATGGTAGAGCGGCAGCCAGACGCTTCCGATTTCCGAGTAGCCGGGCGTGAGGGAGTCCCAAAGGCGGCGCGCCCCTTCCATATGCGCGATACCGTCGCCGTAAAGGTTGCTGAGGCCTCGCGTATAGAAGAAGTAGAGGCTCGCGAGCGCGGCAGTCAAGATGGTGACCGAGACGGCGATCTTGGCGCGCGGGCGGGGACAGAAAGGCACCGCGCCCTCGGATTCGAGGCCGATCGATTGATGCATGACGGGTGACCGGCCGGACTCCGGCGCGGCAGGCTCAGTGGTCCAGGTGGGCAGTCGTGCTTCCTGAGCTTCCGACTCGCGTTGTTCAGCCTTGGCGCTCACCTACTTGAGATACTTCCCTACCAGCAGCGCCAGCCTTTTCTTGGCGCTCGCGGGGATCTTTTTCCGATCCGTCTGAATGGCGTGCGCCAGCGCCGACCCGCACTTGCAGGTCCGCTCTTTGGACAAGAGCGCAACGGCGCGGCGCACCACTTTCTGGGCGTTTACGACGTTGCGGCCGAGATACTCGAGCACCATGTCGACGGTCACCGAGTCGTGCCCCGGATACCAGCAGTCGTAGTCGGTCACCATCGCCAACGTGGCATAACAAATCTCCGCTTCGCGCGCCAGCTTCGCTTCGGTCAGATTGGTCATCCCGATGATGTCCATACCCCAGGCGCGATAAGTATTCGATTCGGCCAGAGTCGAGAACGCGGGGCCTTCCATGCACAGGTAGCTGCCACCGCGGTGATGAGTCACGCCGCTGTCCGCGCAGGCCTGCGCGAGCACGTCGACTACTCGGGTGCAGATCGGCTTGTCGAAGCTGATGTGAGCGACGAGTCCCTGGCCGAAGAAAGTGGAGGCCCGTCCGCGAGTGCGGTCGAAGAATTGCAGCGGCAGGACCATGTCCATCGGCTTCAACTCTTCGCGCAATGAGCCGACGGCACTGACCGAAATGATGTGCTCGACGCCCAGTTTCTTCATGCCGAAGACGTTGGCGCGGAAGTTGATCTCAGAGGGCAACAGGACGTGGCCCCGTCCGTGACGCGCCAGGAATGCTACCCGCCGTCCCTCGAGTTCTCCAACCAGATAGGCGTCGGAGGGCTTGCCGAAGGGCGTCGTCAGGCGCACCTCGCGGGCGCGCTCGAAGCCCGGCATTTTGTTGAGACCGCTACCGCCGATGATGCCGATTTCAGCTTTAGGCACAGTGTCAAGACTCCTCTGGTTCTCGGGTCGGCGCCGGTTGGACGCCTTATTGATTCTAAGGGGGTTCTTCGGTTCGTTCCATCAATTCTGCTATTTTCCTGCTGCTGCTTCCAGCCATCTCAAATCAACCGGTGGACAACGCTTCCGCCGAAAACTTGCCCTCCTGCTCGGCAAGCCTCGCCCATCGAACCTCGTCGTCGTGGGGAAAGATTACCACAGCCCTGTCCCTGGCCAGTTGCGGAAGGAGAAGTTTCTTGTTGGCCAACGTCTCGAGCGGATACAGGTCAAAGCTCATGATCCACGGGAACCCCAGGTGCCACCGCATAGGAACCAGGTCGGAGATGAAGCAGGCCCGTTCACCCTCCGATTCGATCCAGACGCATTGCATATTGCGGTTGTGCCCCGGTACTACCGCGACTCGCACGCCCGGAACGATCTCGCAATCGCCGTCAAGGAAGTCCGTCTGAGCCTCAACCGGCAAAAAGAAATCCGCGATGTAGCTCCCGCGATCCCGCTCCGTCGGATTAAGCGCGTGCTGCCACTCGCCACGCTGCACCTTGTAGTGGGCGCGGGGAAACGTCGGGATCACCCTCGCACCCTCCTTCCTCGCATTCCAGCCGCAATGGTCGAAGTGCAGGTGCGAGTTGATGACGATATCGATCTCCTCGGGTGCGACTCCGCGACCCCGAAGCTGATCCAGCAGCGTCACGGGCTTCCGCACGTCGTAGATGTCCGCGAACTTGGCGTCGAACTTGTCGCCGATTCCTGTCTCGATGAGGATGTTCTCGCTCCCGGTGCGGACCAGCAGACAGTTTAAGCCCATGCGTATGCGATTGCGCAGGTCCGCCGGAGCCTTTTTCTCCCACAACAGCTTGGGGACCACCCCGAACATCTGTCCGCCGTCGAGCGCGAACGTGCCGTCGGACAGAATCGCGATGTCGAACTTGCCAAGCTTCATGGGCACCGATCCGGACTGGCACTCGGCGAAGGCCTTCACTCTTCCACAAGCTCAATCAGGACTCCCGCCGTGCTCGAGGGATGCAAAAACGCAATGCGCCCCTGTCCTGCTCCAGTACGAGGCTCGTGGTCGACCAGCCGGATGCCTTTCTGCTCGAGCTCCGCGAGCGTCGCTCGAATGTCGTCCACGCTCAGGGTCAGGTGGTGAATCCCCTGGCCGCGTTTCGAGATGAACCGCGCCACCGCTGAGTCCGGCGACGTCGCCTCCAGCAGCTCGATGCGGCTCTCGCCCACGCTGAACACCGCCACACGCACCTTCTGGTCGTCGACTACCTCCTCGGAGTCAGGCCCGCGACCGAGCAGCGCGGTGAAAATGGGGACGGCACTGGCGAGCGATTCCACGGCGATGCCGAGGTGGTGGATTCTCATGGGTTCTTTCGGGCCCGGCTGCCCAGGAATACCGAGCGCCGTCAGGCACCGGCCGCCGATGCGATTAGCTCTTCCACCACCGAGTGAGGATCGCGGCGGTGCTGGCGTACGTCGTCAACATAGCGGTCGATCGAGCCGTCGCGCAGTTGCCGGGCGACGGCCTTCTCAAACAACTCCTGACGCAGCATTTCGAGCAGCCGCGCCCGCCACTTGGCGCGCTGTCGCTTGACGCGCAATTCGTTTGCTTCCCCTGCCGTGCGGAAGCGGTCAAGCGCCTCGCGCACACTGGCCACGCCCTCGCCCGTCGTCGCCACCGACTTCAAAATGGGAGGACGCCAGGCCGCGTCATTCTGGTGCGGCGCGACGCTCAACATCGCAGCGACTTCCTGCTCGACGCGGTCCGCTCCGGGACGGTCCGCCTTGTTGATGACGAACACGTCGGCGATTTCCATGACACCGGCCTTGAACGTCTGGACGTCGTCGCCGAGCCCGGGCACCAGCAGCAGCGCCGTCACGTCCGCCAGGCGCGCCACCTCAACTTCGTCCTGCCCGACACCCACCGTCTCGATCAGGACAACCTCGCAGCCCGCCGCTTCAAGGATCGTCACCACGTCGTGGGCTGCCGGCGCGAGTCCGCCAAGCTGACCGCGCGTCGCCATGCTGCGGACGTACACGCCGTCGTTGCCCGCCACGCTTTGCATGCGGATACGATCGCCCAGGATGGCCCCGCCCGAAAACGGACTGGTCGGATCGACGGCCACAATGCCTACGCGATGCCCGCTGCGGCGATACTCGAGCGCCAGCTTCTCGACCAGCGTACTCTTGCCGACCCCTGGCGATCCGGTCACGCCGATCACATATGCGGGCGTGGACTTCAGGAACAGCAGCTTCAGCACCGCAATGCCTGCTGCCTCGCCGTTCTCCACCGCCGAAATCGCGCGAGCGATGGCGCGGCGGTTACCGGCCAGGATCTTCTCCGCCCATTCCTCGTTGGACATGCGGGGTTTCCGGCAACTCGCCTCGTGGGAGTGCGCCTCGCGAATGGACCCGGAGAATCTAACTGCGGCCCAGCAGTTCGCGGGCGATGACCATGCGCTGGATTTCGCTCGTCCCTTCCCCGATGGTGCAAAGTTTGACGTCGCGGTAGTACTTCTCCGCCGGATAATCCTTGATGAATCCGTAGCCGCCGTGAATCTGGACCGCCTCGTTCGCGGCCCGGACGGCCACTTCGCCGGCATAGAGCTTGGCCATCGAACTCTCGCGCGTCACCGGGCATCCGCGGTCGGCAAGGCTCGCAGCACGGTAGGTCAGCAGGCGCGCAGCGTCGATCTCCGTCGCCATGTCGGCCAGTTTGAAGCGGATGGCCTGGAAGTCCGCGATCGGCTTGCCGAACTGCTTTCGCTCCTTGGCGTAGCTGACGCTCGCTTCGTAGGCGCCCTCGGCCATTCCCACTGCCAGCGCCGCGATGGAGATGCGCCCTTTGTCCAGAACCTTCAGGCTGTCGACGAATCCCCCTCCTGGCTCTCCGAGACCGTTCTCCTTGGGGATCCGGCAGTCCTCGAAGATCACTTCCGCCGTATCGCTCGCCCGTAGTCCAAGTTTGTTCTCCTTCTTGCCGGGACGAAAGCCCGGCGTGCCGCGCTCGATGATGAAGGCAGAGATGCCGTGCTTGTGCGCCGTCTTGTCCGTGACCGCCATCGCGACACAGACATCGGCGTAGGTCCCATTCGAGGTAAAGGTCTTCGAGCCGTTGAGCACCCATGAGTCCCCGTCGAGCCGCGCCGTGGTCCTCGTGCCGCTGGCGTCGCTACCCGCCTGCGGCTCGGTCAGGCTCCAGCAACCGAGCTTCTCTCCGCGCGCCAGGGGAACAAGGTACTTCCGCTTCTGTCCTTCCGTCCCGGCGATGAAGATGTGTCCCGCGCACAGGGAATTGTGCGCGGCCACGATGATAGCGACCGAGCCGTCGACGCGCGCCAATTCCTCGATGATCGCCACGTACTCGACGTAGCCGAGTCCTGCCCCACCGTAGTCGATGGGAATCGTGACGCCCATCAGGCCCAGTTGCGCCAGCTTGGGCAGGAGTTCCTTCGGGAAGCGCTGCGCCTCGTCCCACTCCATCACATGGGGCCGGATTTCGCTCTCCGCGAACTCCCGGACCGCTCGCTTGATCTCCTTCTGCTCGTCAGTGAGTTCGAAATCCAAGGTTCAGCCTCGAGGCGCTGGCCGCGGCCTGGCGCGCCGGACGCAGCCGCATCTCATTGCCTACATTAGAACTATAGCATAAGTGCCGCGGGGGCCTTGCCGCAGCCAGTCGGCTCGAAACCGCAGGGCTGTGATAACATCCCAAGGGCGATGAGGGACGACGATCGATTGAGGATTGCAGCGAGCGTCACGCTGGCTGTTCTGGCAGGCACTGCCCTTTGGACAACGGCGCTGCTCGGCCGTGAGAGGCCTGGGCAGGACGACCAGGCTGCCGCGGGGATCACGATTTCGACCGGAAGCCCGGGCTGTTCCGTCGTGCTGGATGCTGCCGTAGTAGGTAAGACTGACGCGCGGGGGCGGCTGGTCCTCACCGGTGTTGACACCGGTGATCACTACCTGCACGTCCGCTGCCCGACCGAGCCACAGGAAACCGCCTACTTCGTCTCGCCGCATGCCGGCCAGAAGATCGACATCCGTCACGGCGCTGCGGCTTCCTCAGCACAAGCCGCAGCTCCCAATCCCGATGCGGCGCTCGGTGCCGCGGAAGCGAAGATCAAGCTGCGGCAACTTGTCCAGGACGCCGTGCAGTTGCGCGCCAAAGGACAACTCGACGAAGCAGTTCAGGAACTGCACGAAGCCGCCAAGCTCGATCCCGAGAACTCAGACCTGCACCGCGAACTCGGCATCACCTTCTTGCTGGACAAAGACTGGAAGCGGGCGCGGGTCGAAATGCTGGAAGCTATTCGCCACGACCCGACCGATGCCGACGCGCACAACGGTTTGGGCTACGCGCTCGAGAAGCTCGGGGAGGTCGAACCGGCTTCGCAGGAGTATCACCGGGCAACACAGCTCGAACCGGATGACCCGAGCTATCGACAGCACTATCTCGAAGCTTTGACGCGGTTGGCAGCTCTCAAGGCCGACAAGCACAAGTAATTCAACGCCGCTTGGACAACAAGACTCAGGCGAATACGGCTCGGTTGGCGACGCCGAGGACGCTGCGTAACGTTTGCAGGGCGCGCTCGCAGCCTGCGCGGTCCACGTCGTAGTGTGTCACCATGCGCATGGTCTGCGGCGTCACACCGTTGGCCAGTACCCCCTCAGCCGCCAGACGTTTCGAAATCTCAAACGAAGGCAGTCCTGTTCCTGAAACCTCCAGAAACAGAATATTCGTGACGACTTTCGCGGGATCGATCCTGATCCCTGGGATCTCGGCCAGGCCGTGGGCCAGAAACGCGGCGTTCTCATGATCGACGTGCAGTCGCTTGGGTGACTCCTCGAGCGCCACCAGCCCCGCCGCGGCGAGCACTCCAGCTTGACGCATCCCGCCGCCTAGCATCTTGCGCACCAGCCGCGCGTCCTCGATGAACGCCTTGCTTCCTACCAGCATCGATCCAACCGGGGCGCCCAGTCCTTTCGAGAGGCAGAACATCACCGAGTCGAACTTGCGCGTCAGGTCGACCACCGAGCGCCTCAGCGCCACGCTGGCGTTGAAGATACGCGCGCCGTCGAGGTGTACGGGGAGGCCGGCCTCGTGGGCGCGATCGCAGATGGCGTCTGAAACCTCGAGGGAATACACCGAGCCGCCTGCCAGGTTTGAACTGTTCTCGATTTCGATGAGGCCCGTCCGCGCGCGATGATCGCTGCGGCCGCGCACCTGCGGCGCAATCATCTCCCAGGTCAGGATGCCGTCCTCCGCCCCGATGGTCCTCGGTAACACGCCCGAGAACGCGGACATCATCGCCATCTCGTGATTGACGATGTGGGCGCGCTGTTCGCAGATCACTTCCTGGCCGTGGTGCGTGTGCACCTTGATCGCCGTCTGATTGCCCATGGTCCCGGAAGGGACGAACAATGCGGCTTCGCGTTCAAGAATTTCGGCGGCGCGCGCTTGCAGGCGATTGACGGTTGGGTCCTCGCGATAAACGTCGTCACCGACTTCGGCTTCGGCCATGGCGCGCCGCATCGCGGGAGTCGGCCGAGTGACCGTATCGCTGCGTAAATCGACGATGGCATGATCCATGGTTTGTCCTCTAGTTTTGGCTCTCAGCGATCAGCCTTCAGCGCACCGCTATCGCTCACACGAGAAATTCCTGGAAGATTTCGTTGGAGATCAAATGGCTGCGCTCCGGCAGGCGAATGCGCCCGCCTGACTCTTCGATCCAGCCTTGCTCGCGCAACGCCGCGATGGCCGGTTGCCAGCGGTCGAGCGTGCTCCTACCCCAGCGTTCGGCAGCCGCTCCAACATCGACTCCCGTGCTCTCCCGGAGTCCCAGAAAGAAAAATTCCTCGATCTGTTGGTCGAGTGAAAGCCAGCGGACCTCGGCAATCGGGGAGCCGTCTCGCTCGAGCCGCGCCTGGTAGACCTCCGGACTCGTCTCATTCGACCAGCGCTTGAGTCCGTCGAAGGAGTGCGCGCCTGCGCCCAGGCCGACGTAGGGCTCAAGCCGCCAGTATTTCCGGTTGTGCCGCGACTCGAAGCCAGGCTGCGCAAAGTTCGAAATCTCGTACTGCGCATAGCCGTGGTCACTCAGAAAACTTCGGGCGCGCTCGTACGCGTCAGCCATGAACTCGTCGTCAGGCACTGCACCCGCGTGATAGTGCGTGCCATGCGACAGGACTTCACTGCCCAGCCGGCTTTTCTCGTCCACCTCGAAGAGATAGACCGACACATGCTGGGGCGCGAGATCCGCGGTTGCCTCGAGGCTGTGCAGCCACGACGCCGCCGTCTGATGCGGCAACCCAGCAATCAGGTCGAGGCTGATGTTCGTGAATCCCGCTCGCCGCGCGCTCTCAACCAACTCCGCCGTGTCAGCCGCCGAATGCAGGCGTCCCACGCTCGTGAGTTCGCGATCGGCGAACGACTGCGCGCCGATGCTCAGGCGATTGATGCCCAGCGCGCGTAACCGCTCGAGCTCGCGGTCGTCGGCCGAGCCGGGAGTGCCCTCGATGGTGAACTCGACCGGCGGCGCGAACTGAAAACGCCGCTCGAGCGCCACGACGATGCGCGCCAGCCGTTCGGAACCCAGCAACGACGGGGTCCCGCCGCCCAGGTAGACGGTGTCGACAGGAAGGTCAAGCAGTCCCGCCGCTTTATCACGATGGTCATCCGAGGGAACGATACCTGCCGTGGCGTAGATGTCTGCCAGGCGCTCGATTTCGCGCTCGATCGCCTGAACATAAGCGTGGAAAACCGCGTGAGGAGCGACCTGCGAGCTGAAGTTGCAGAAGCTGCACTTCGAGGCGCAGAACGGAACCTGAATGTAGATGCCGAGAGTTTGCATCGCGAACCTAGTCCGGGACGATCTTGATGCGCAAGTCGCGGCGGCGCGGCCCGTCGAACTCGCAGAAAAAGACACCCTGCCAGCGCCCCAAAATGAGTCGTCCATCCTCGACCAGCAAGGCCTTAGAGCAGCCGATCAGCGCTGCCTTCAAATGCGCGTCGCAGTTCCCGTCGTTATGATGGTACTCCCGGTCCTGCGGGGCGAGCTGCTTCAGCAACTGGTGGATGTCCTGCTCAAGCGCCGGGTCGTCGTTTTCCTGGATGAGCACGGCGGCCGTGGTGTGAGGAACGAAAAGGTGGCAGACGCCGCTCTTGATTCCGGACTCCACAACGAGCTTCTGGACGAGACTGGTGATGTCCTTAAGCTGGACGCGCGAATGGGTCTTGATCTCGACCGAACGCGAATTAGCGTGCGGCCATTCCGCCGGCGTCACTCTCCCGACTTCGACTGCCATGACCCTCCTCCAGGCTTAATGCTCTGATGCCCCTGCGGCACGACACGTCAATTATAGCTCCAAGCGCGATGGGCGGCCTCTATAATCCCTTGGAGACCGTCGATCCGGGCGCGACGTTTGCGTGGCCTGGGGCGATTCGAAGACTCAGCAGGCAAATCGCCACTGCGCCCGCGAGAGGAAGGAGCATTCCGTAGCGCATTCCAACCGATTGCGAAACCTGGCCGACCACCCAGGGAAATCCGCCTCCGCCCACCAGAGCGATCGAAAAGAGAGTACCGAAAACGGTGCCCGCGAAGCGTGGGTAGCGGTCACCCGCCATGGCAAGCGTCGTGGGATAGATCGGCGCGTAGGAGAGGCCGAGGAGCGCCGTCGCCGCCGCCATGACCGCGACGGACGGCGCCACGAGCAGAAGCGCCGCGCCTGCCACACCGCCGATTCCACCCACCAGCACGAGCCGGCCCTTGGCGATGCGGCCAAGCAGACGCGCCGCGAGCATCCGGCCGAGCATCAGCGCCACCCAGTAGCCAGCAAGAATCCAGGTGGCGACACGCGCGCTCGATCCGGCGCGCCCGATGTAAGTCGAGACCCAGCCGCCGATCGAGGCCTCGTCGCCCGATTCGCAGAACAGCAGCAATCCGAACAGCAGGACGCCGGGCATCCGGATCACTCCCGCCGCCTCGTGCCATGAAAAGCCATGCGCCTCACCAGCCGGAGGAAAGCGAAGTGCCGCATAGCCGAGGGCGCACGCTCCCGCGAGCGACGCGGCGACCATCAGCAACTGGTCGACACTCAACAGCGCCGAAATGCTTGCCGCGAGCAGCGGCATGAAGAGAGCGCCGAAACCGAAGAAGATGCCCAGGATGTTGAGCCGGGGGCCGCGGCGCTCGCCGTAGAGGCGCGAAACCAGTACGTTGGACGACGTATTGAGGCCTCCGCCTCCCAACCCCAGCAGCAGCGCCGCCGCGGCGGCCATCGGGAAGGATCGTGCGACCGTGAAGCCTGCGAGCGCTACGCCCACCAGCACCGACGCGATGACCATCACCGGCTGGCTCCCAAAGCGATCGAGCAGCGGTCCGACCACGACGGTGGCGAGGAAAATTCCCGCGAAGAGCACCAGCAGCAAATCGCCTTGCTGTGCAAGGTTGATGTGCAGCCGGTGGCGCATCTCCGGCAGGCCGAACAGCGCGCCGAGCAGCGCGTAGGCGATCCCGAAGACGAAGATGCCGGCGCACGCCGTAACAAACAAGGTTCCACGGCGCAGGGCCGCTCCCGGCTCGCTCGGACTCGTGGGTGATGGCATGGAGAAGCTACGACCGCGCGAGCGACTGCTCGTACGCGAGATACACCTGCGCGTTATTGTCAGCCGGGATCCCCGGGACGTTGGGCGAGACGAACACCGGCGGGTGGAGCCCGCGACGCGCCAGTTCGGCGGCTACCTGGGCGACCAGAGCCATGGCGATGGTCACCGAGGCCACGGTCGACCCCGCCGCCACCGGCGCCTTCCAACCCTCAATCTTGACCAGCGAGTCCTCGGCGGGAACGCAATTGTCGATCACCAAGTCGACCACGTCAGCGAGTTTCTTGCCGCTCGAATGTGTAGCCTCACGCTTGCGGTAGTTGTCCATCGACGTGACAGCCACGGTCTTCAGGCCGCGCCGCCGGGCCTCCATCGCAACTTCGATACCGACGGCGTTCAGGCCGCCGTGCGAGAAGACCAGCATCACGTCGCCCGCTCGAACCGGTTCGTTCTCAAACAAAACGGGTGCGTAGCCTTCGCGCCGTTCGAGCCAGAGCAGTCCCTTGGCGCCGCCCGAGCCAATCACGTTGGTCCACATCAGGCGAGCGTCCATGAGCGGACGAAATCCCGGATAGCTGCCGTAGCGCGGAAACACGTCGAGCACCGGAATCACCGAGTGACCGCTGCCAAACAGGTGTACCAGGCCGCGCCGTTCGATGGTCGCGGCCATCATCTCCGCCGCTTTTTGGATGTTCGCAGTCTGCGTCGTCCAGATCGCCGCCAGGACTTCGCTGATCCGCTCGCGATACTCTGAAGCGCTCAATGCCGCCTCCGAATCCAACACCCTAAGCGGGGTACATCATCGCGTTCTCCGCTTGGGTGGGGCGTCCAAAGCCAAGCGCGCCGCCCCGAGCAAATTGGCGTCATTGCCCAGCCGGCTTACTCGAATCTTGACGCGCTCAGCCGCCAGCGGCTGGCAGCGATCGAGCGCCGTTTGCTTGAGCACTTCGAAATAGAGGTCCGCCGCACCCGCCAGTCCGCCACCCAGCACAACGACTTCGGGATCAAACAAGCTGATGAGGTTCGCCACCGCAAACCCAAGAAACTTGCCGGCGCGCTCGAAGAGTTTCTTTGCCAGGACGTCACCCTGACGCGCTGCTTCTGCCACATCCTGCGCACTCAGAGCGTCGCGAGGCACCTCGGAAAGCATGGTCGGCGAATTTCGCAGAAGCGCTCGCTCGACCGCTCGCACGATGCCGGGACCGGCCGTGACCGACTCGAGGCAGCCGAGCTTCGCGAACTCGCTGTTCTCTTCCTCAGAAACCACCATCCAGCCCGCACATCCTGAAAGTTCGTGCGCGCCACGCAGCAGGCAGCCGCCACTCACGATCCCGGCGCCGATGCCGGTCCCGACGATCAGTGCGATCACGTCAGACTTCCCGCGTCCCGCACCTCGCCACGCTTCGCCACTCACCGCAGCGTTGCGATCGCTCTCGACCACCACTCGAACGCCAAGCCGTTGTGCGAGCCGCGTCGCGAGCGGCACCCGGTTCCAGCCCCGCAGGTTCGGAGCCCATACCGTACCCTCGCGCCGCACCAAGCCGGGAACTGCGACGCCCACGGCTTTCCAGCTTGCGTCCCGCGCGGACCTTGGGCGGGAGTGCGGATCCGATCGGGACAGCGCCTTCGCCATCCGGCATATCTGCGCGATCGGAGCGCTGCTCGAAGACTGATCTACGGGTTCGGACTGGCGGGCGTGGATTTCCCCTTTTTCGTCGACGACGGCGACTGCAAGCTTCGTGCCGCCCACGTCCACAGCCAGCACGGAGTGATGATGGGAGGACACGGTTCAGTCGACCCCGTGGTGAAGTCAGTAAACCAACACTTGATGATCGGAGCGGCGGGTCTGGATCTGCGCCAGGATGCTGTCGAGCAGCTTGTAACCGGCCTGTCCGAGGAAGTAGACGCCGCTCACTTCACGCTCCTGCAAGTCTTTCCGCGGCGCCAGACAGCGCATCAGCGACTGTTCGTGCCGTGACAGCAACTCGGAACGCCCGAGGGCCGCACGCGTAATCTTGCCGCGCAGCCGCTCCATCTGGTACTTCACCTTCTCTTCCGCGTGCTTGAGTGTATCGAGTAAGGTCGGGTCAAGCTTCTCGATATCGCCGTGCAGCCGCTCGAGGAGTCGAGTGAGCTCCTGCTCGCTCTGGTCGAGCCGCTCGGACCAGCCGTCGGCGAATCCAGCAGCCGCAATCTTGCGACTCAGGCGTTCAGGCCCGTGCCACGTGTCATCCACATTCAGTCGATACTTCTCCATCAGCTTCTGAGTGCGGCGATCGATCAGCGTGAAGCCGGCGCGCGGGAAGATAACCGGCATGGGACGCCCGAATTCGGGATAGATCGCTCCTGACTGCGCGAGGTAAGCGAGTTCCGAGGGCCCGGCGATGTAAGCGAGCGTGGGCAGCAGGTTGTCCTGCAGGATCGGCCGCAGCAAGGCGTTGGGCGAGAAGTCGAGCGGCGCGCTCTCAATCAGTTTCCCCAGTTCGGCGCGGGAGACTTGATCCGCGCCGTCGCCGCCTTCCAAGGCAAACGCGGCGCCGCGCGTGTGAAGCGCCAACCGATTCCCCTGGCGGTTGACAAACAACAGGGTCCCATCTTCGTTCAGGTGAACCTGAGCGTGATAGCCCGCCGCGACGAGCCGTGCGGAGCGCTGCTGGAGCGCAGCGCGCAGCTCGGACGCCCGTCCCAAAGCTTGCCGGTAGATGCGCGTGCTGAGCCGGTGGACTGCGCCGTCGAGCGGATCGAGCAGCACTACTCCCCAGCGGCGGAAGAGTCTGGTCATGAGGCTGCCGAACGCCTGACCCCAGGTGACGCCGGGCCGGTAGGTATCGCGAAGATTTTCGAGCAGCCGCTGGCGAGACTCGGCGCCATCTCCCGTCGTCGAAGGGGCGGCAGCCAGCGCTGCGTCGAGCTGATCGAGCACCGCGGAGATCCCTGCCGTCAGCTTGACTTGTCCCACCTGAGATTTCGGCGCAGGCCGCTCACCCGGATCGGAAAGCGGAACAAGATTAAAGTCCTGGTCGAACACCACGGTGTGAGCGACTTCTTCCAGGTCGTGATCCTCGGTCGCCAGCCAGAATACCGGCACCGCCGGCAGTCCATGCTCGGAAAGGTATTGGGCCAGCTTAACGGCTGTCAGCGCCTTGTAAAGCGTGAAGGCGGGGCCGGAGAGCAACCCCACTTGTTGGCCGGTAACCACGGCGAGCGTCCCGGAATCCGCCAGGCGGCGAATGTTCGCAAGCGTCTCCTCTCCGCAGCCGAAGCTTTGATTCTGCCGTGTGAGGATGTCAGCCAGCTCCGCCCGCGGCCAGGTGGAGGTTTTGAGTTGGTCTGCCAGATTGCGATAGCTCTCGAGGTCGAACGGAGATCCGTTGTAGAACGGCGCGACGCGGTCAAACTGGTACAGGTAATCGAGAAGGAGGGCGCTCGATTTCGGAACGCGCTTGTACGAGATGCAGTGACATTCCATGAACGTCAATCGTATACCGGCCGCTGAATTGGAACAACCAAGCGGTGGCGGCAGATTCTCACACAGCTCTTACAAGGCCCCCGATGCGCCTCGACTTTGATGCAGCAAACCGGGGGAACGATGCAGGCAAGCCTAGAATTCGAGTCCCTGGCGCGCCTCTTGGAGCGCCGCCGTCACCTTCCGGCGGGCGCCGGCGTCCAGAGGAATGAGCGGCGGCCGCGGGGCGCCTCCGCGATAGCCTGCGAGATCCATAGCCGCCTTGACGCCTGCGACGCCATACGGCACGTTGATCTTCTGAGCCAGGGGCATCAGGCGGCGCTGCAAGTCGCGTGCGGTCGCGATCCGCCGGTGGAGAAATGCCTCGTACACTCCCACGCAGAGATCGGGCGCATAGTCGGCCTGGCCCAGCACGCCGCCCACGCTGCCAGCGCGCAGCGCGTCGAGCAGAATCTGCACCGAGCCCACTAACACGCGGAATCCTGGACGTACCCGGCGCAAAACGCGCTTCACGAAACTCAGATCGCCCGAACTCTCCTTGAGTCCTCGGATGTTAGGATGCCTGGACAATGTCGCGATGGTCGCCGTGTCAATGTGGATACCGGTGAACTGTGGGATCGAGTAGATGAGCACCGGGCGCCGCACGCCGTCGGCAACGGTGCGGTAATGGGCGATCAAGGCCGGCGCGTCCATGCGTGACTTGTAGTAGTTGGGCGTGACCACCAGCAAGGCATCCGCGCCACGCGCGACCACCTCACGGCTCAGCCGCAGTGTCTCGCGCGTGCTCTCGAGTCCCGTCCCCACAATGAGCAGCTCCGGCGGCTTGACCACGTCGCGCGCCACCTCCACCAGCTTCAGCCGCTCCCGCTCTGTGAGGTATGGAGCCTCGCCCGTCGAGCCGGTCACCAGGATTCCACCCATCCCGATCCCGACGTAGCGGGCGACGTTCTCACGGAACGCGCCGAGGTCGACTTCACCGCGGCGGTCAAACGGCGTGACCACGGGAGGAAAGATGCCTTGAAGATGAGCGATGATTTGAGTTCGTGTCATGTTTACCGTCATCCTGTGACACCTGATACCTGAAACCCAGCACCTGGGTTCTCATGCAACTCTTGAAGGCTGCTCACCCGTATGCCCTGCTCGCGTTGAGCGCGAATGCCGCCGACGGCGGCTGTCGCAGCGGAAATCGTGGTGATACAGCTCACGCCATAATGGACGGCGGCGCGGCGAATCGCCTTTTCGTCGAAGTGACTGGCGCTTCCCAGCGGCGTGTTGATGATCAACTCGAGCGCCTTGCTTTTGACGAGATCCACCGCGTTGGGCCGTCCTTCATTGACCTTGTGAACGGTTTCGACCTTGAGGCCCGCCTTGCGCAGCGCCTGAGCGGTTCCGCGCGTCGCCACCAGCTTGAACCCGAGGTCTGCGAGTTCGCGCGCCACTACGACTCCTTGCGGCTTGTCGTGATCGTTCACCGACAAAAACACGCGGCCGGCGCTGGGCAGCGGCTGGCTGGCCGCAAGCTGTGCCTTGGCAAAGGCGAGGCCGAAGTTCTCCGCCACGCCCATGACCTCCCCGGTGGATTTCATCTCGGGACCCAGGATGGTGTCGGCGCCGGGGAATTTCAAGAACGGAAACACCGGCGACTTCACAAAAGAGTATCGGACGGGGAGTTCGCTCGTCAGATTGAATTCCTCGAGCTTGTGTCCGACCATCAACCGCGCCGCAACCTTGGCCAGCGGGACGCCGGTCGCCTTGCTGACGTAAGGGACGGTGCGTGAAGCCCGCGGATTGACTTCGAGCACGTATACCTTGCCATGCTGAATGGCGTATTGTACGTTCATCAGCCCCACGACGTGGAGCTCTTTCGCCAGTTTGACTGTGTGCTCGCGAAGTGTTGCGAGCTGCGGCCCGGCGATCTCGACCGCCGGCAGGACGCACGAGCTGTCGCCGGAGTGAATGCCGGCTTCCTCGATATGCTGCATGATCCCGGCCACCACGACGTTTTCGCCGTCGGAGAGCGCGTCGACGTCAACCTCGGTGGCGCTTTCGAGGAAGCGGTCGACTAGAATAGGAAAAGCTCGCTGCAACTCTTCGGCGCGGCGCACGTAGTCGCAGAGCGTTGGTTCGTCGTAGGCAATGACCATGGCGCGGCCGCCGAGGACGTACGAAGGACGCACCAGTACGGGATAGCCGATGCGCTGGGCGATTGCGAGCGCCTCCTCGACGTTCATCGCCGCACCGTTCTCCGGCTGCGGAACACCCAGGCGCTCGAGCAGTTTGCCGAAACGCTTGCGGTCCTCGGCGAGATCGATCGAATCGGGCGAAGTCCCGATGATGGGCACGCCCGCCGCTTTCAACTCGCGCGCCAGGTTCAGCGGCGTCTGCCCGCCGAACTGGACGATGACGCCGTAGGGCCGCTCTTCCTCGACGATGGCCATGACGTCTTCGAAGGTGAGCGGCTCGAAGTAGAGGCGGTCGGAAGTGTCGTAGTCGGTCGAGACAGTCTCCGGGTTGCAGTTCACCATAATCGTCTCGAAGCCCTCTTCCTTCAGCGCGAACGACGCGTGGCAGCAGCAATAGTCGAACTCAATGCCCTGCCCGATACGATTGGGACCGCTGCCCAGGATCATCACTTTCCGGCGCTGGGTGGGCTCCGCCTCGTCTTCCTCTTCGTAGCTCGAATAGAGGTACGGCGTGAAGGACTCGAACTCGGCGGCGCAGGTGTCCACGCGCTTGAACACCGGACGCACACCGGTCGCAAGTCGGCGCTCGCGGACCGCCTCGCCGCTTACGCCCCAGAGTTCGCCCAAATGCAGGTCGGAAAAGCCTGTGCGCTTGGCTTCACGCAACGCGGGCGGCGGAATGCTTGCCAAGTCGAAACGCTTCAGCTCGTCCTGCATCCGCACGATCTGCTGGACCTGATCGAGGAACCATGGATCGATGTGGGTGAGTTCGGCGACGCTCTCGACGCTCTCGCCCGCCGCGAAAGCATGGAAGATGTCCCAAAGGCGCTCGGGATGCGGCGTGATCAGCCGGCGCAGGCGCTCCGCGGCGTCGTTGGGCGGCGCGGGCGTCTTGCGTCCTGTCTCGAGCGAGCGGATGCCTTTCATCAGCGCTTCCTTGAACGTGCGCCCGATGGCCATGGCTTCGCCCACCGACTTCATCTGCGTGCCCAGCGTGTGATCGGAGTCCGGAAACTTTTCCTGCGCCCACTTGGGAATCTTCACTACCACGTAGTCGATGGTCGGCTCGAAGCAGGAAGGAGTCTTCTGGGTGATGTCGTTGGGAATCTCATCCAGGCGATAGCCGACGGCGAGGCGCGCGGCAATCTTGGCGATGGGGAAGCCCGTGGCTTTCGACGCCAGCGCCGAGCTGCGCGAGACGCGTGGGTTCATCTCGATGACGACCATGCGCCCCGTCTCAGGCTCGACGGCGAACTGGATGTTTGACCCGCCGGTCTCGACGCCTACGGCTCGAATCACCTGGAAGGCCGCGTCGCGCATCCGCTGATATTCCTTATCGGTCAGCGTCTGGATGGGCGCGACGGTGATGGAGTCGCCAGTGTGGATGCCCATGGGGTCGAAGTTCTCAATCGAGCAGACCACGACCGCGTTGTCAGCGTGATCGCGCATCACCTCGAGCTCGAATTCCTTCCAGCCCAGCACCGACTCCTCGATCAGCGCCTCGTGGACGGGGCTCAATTGCAGGCCCCAGCGCACCGCCTCCTCGAACTCCACGCGATTGTACGAAGTCCCGGAGCCGGTGCCGCCCAGAGTGAACGAAGGCCGGATGATGAGCGGAAATCCGAAATTGCCCGCAGCCTGGAGCGCCGCGTCCACGGTGTTCACCAGCACGCTGCGCGGCATGTCGAGGCCGACTTTCGACATGGCGTTCTTGAACCACAGGCGGTCCTCGGCCATCTTGATCGCCTTGAGCGACGCGCCAATCAGTTGCACGTTGTAGCGGTCCAGGATGCCGCGTTCGGCGAGTTCGACTGAGAGATTCAACGCCGTCTGGCCCCCCACCGTGGGCAGCAGCGCGTCGGGGCGCTCGCGGGCGATGATCGCTTCGAGATACTCGGGAGTGAGCGGCTCGACGTAAGTACGGTCGGCAAACTCGGGGTCGGTCATGATGGTGGCGGGATTCGAGTTCACCAGCACCACTTCGTAGCCTTCGGCCTTGAGCGCCTTGCAAGCCTGCGTGCCGGAGTAGTCAAACTCGCACGCCTGGCCGATGATGATCGGCCCCGAGCCGATGATCAGGATTTTGTGGAGATCAGTGCGTTTGGGCATGCTGAGAATTCTGAATTATGAATGTTGAATTATGAACGACTCCTTGCCGTTTTGCGTAGAGACAGAGCCGCTACTCCGTCTCCCGCACCTGCTGAAGTATCGCGCGCAAGGACTCCGGCAACCCGCGCTCGATCTCGAGCGTGATTAGACCCGCCGCGTCCAGAGCTCGGATGTGGACGCGATCCTTATCCCGATTGGCACTCAGCTTCATCACAACGAGCTCGGCAACCTTGATGACCCACACCGCTTCGCCTTTGAGCGTCTTGCGCTCGGGCGCTAGGGCCGGATTCGGCGTGGTCTGGATGGGCCTCACCTTCTCGCCGCTGAAAAGCAGGTGGACGGCATTGACCGCCTTATCGCCGTAGAGCAGCATGTCCAAGCCGGCGGCGTGGCGAAACCGGAATCCGTGCGATTCCGCCACCGCAACCACGCGCTCCAGGTCGGTGCGGCGAATCAAAATGTCGATATCCCGCGTCAGCATCGACTGAGATGAGTCCGCTTCCTCGACGTGAATGAGAACGGCCAGCCCTCCGACGACCTCGTAAGGGATGTTCGCTGCGCCCAGGGGCTCAGCAATCTTCTGAAGCATACCCACCAGGCTGAACAGGCGTTCTTCAAACACCACGTTCACTGCCTCCTTCCTGGCGGCCATTTCTTCAAGAAACTCCGAGAACTGCACTGCGACCTCCGCGCCCGCGTTGTCGAAAGGCCATTTAGCCCGCACGCCAACACGCCACTTTGAACGTTCTGTTACTCGCGGAAGCGTTGCGCCCCGTGCACAACGGTCGCGATGCGGATTTCCTCCCCCTGAACTCGATAGACGACGATGAAGTGGGTGCCCCCGACGACGAGTTCCCGCGAGCCTTCCCTTCCTGGTCTTCCAAGATGTGGAAAATACGCCAGCTTCTCCACCGTCGCGACGAGGCGAGTCAGCATGCGGTCCGCAGCCTGCGGGTCATCGAGCGCGATGTAATGCCAGATCTCACCAACTTGCCGTCTGGCTTCCGGGGCCCACGTTATCCTCATCAGCTCGGCTCGTCATGAGATTGGCCGCAAACGCACTTAGGAGGCGGCAGCTCATGATCCGAGCCTAAAGACAGCAGCCAAGCCTTCATGGCGTCGTGGGGAATGTAATGTCCCGCTTCAATCTCTGCGAACCCACGCCGAATGGACTCGAGCTGACGCTGCTGCTCCTGAATGTAGATCTCGACCGCGTCGGCCACAAGGTAGTTGGCGCTACGCCCGGTGGCTTTCGACAGTCGAGCCAACTGTCGCTTCACTTCGGGTGTCAGGCGGACGCTGACTGTCGCACTGCGTGTGTTAGCCATGCACACAAATTAGCACGCACAGGTTCTCAGGGTCAAGTGAGCCACTCCAGCGTTTGTCAGGAGCATCCTCTACTTCCTGCATTCCTCCATCATCTTCACGAACCGGTCGAACAAGTACGCCGCGTCGTGTGGACCGGGCGACGCTTCCGGGTGATACTGCACGCTGAACAGCGGCAACGAGCGGTGCCGCAAGCCCTCGAGCGTCTGATCGTTCAGGTTGATGTGGGTGAGCGCGACTTCGCTTGACTTGAGCGAGTCGGGATCGACGGCGAAGCCGTGGTTCTGCGCCGTAATCTCCACCTTCTGCGTTTCGAGGTTTAGCACCGGATGATTGCCGCCGTGGTGGCCGAACTTGAGCTTATACGTCTTGCCGCCGAGCGCCAGGCCGATGATCTGGTGGCCGAGGCAGATGCCGAAGATCGCGACGCGACCCGCGAGCTCACGCACCACCCGGGCGGCGTACTCGACCGGCTCGGGATCGCCGGGACCGTTCGAGAGAAACACACCGTCAGGCTTGAGCGCGAGGACCTCCGAGGCCGGCGTCATCGCCGGGACCACCGTCACGCTACAGCCGACGTCGACCAGGCGGCGCAGGATGTTGTGCTTGATGCCGTAGTCATAGGCCACGACGCGAAAGCGCGCCGCCGGATGGCCGCCGCCGGGTTTGGCGGGAGTGCCTGCCTGCGGCAGAATGTCCTTCGAGGGCTCGTTCCACTCATAGGAAGCGCCGGTGCTTACCCGGCTCGCGAGGTCAAGCCCCACCATGCGGGGCGAAGCTTTGGCTTTCCGCACGAGGCTCGCTTCGTCGCGGTCGATGGTTGAGATGACGCCGCGCATGGCGCCGTGCCGGCGCAGATGGCGCACGAGCGCCCGGGTGTCAATGTCATCGATGGCGGGGACGCCGAATTCGGCGAGAAACGCCGAGGTCTCCTCGACCGAACGCCAATTGGAAGCGAGCAGGCTCAACTCGCGTACCACCAGGCCTTCGGCTAAAGGCCGCACGGATTCGCTGTCGAGCGGATTGGTGCCGTAGTTGCCGATGTGAGGATAGGTGAGGATGACGATCTGGCCCGCGTAAGAGGGATCGGTAAGGATTTCCTGGTAGCCCGAGAGTGAAGTATTGAAAACGACCTCGCCAAAGCGCTCGCCGGACGCGCCGTGTCCGCGTCCGTGGAAAACCTTTCCATCTTCCAGGGCGAGAATCGCCTCCATAGTTCTGTCGGGTGAATCGCGAGCCGTCTCTTGTCCGTGGTCAGTCCGAGGCCCAGTCGACTTGGTTACACGCCTTCCCCGGTCGACCGCCGGGCGGACGGAGGTTGAACGACGAACCCCAGGCAACAGACGACCCGCTTAGCGCAGAGACCCAAACTGGCTGAACGGCCAATAGATGAAGACGGCCTTTCCGTAGATATACTTCACATCCACTGTGCCCCACACCCGGCTGTCGTTCGAGGACTCGCGATGGTCGCCCAGCACGTAGTAGTGGTCGGCGTCGACGTAAGCGGGTGGATAGCTCTGGTGGTCGAAGTATTCCGGGGGGATGTACCTTTCCCTCAGCGGCTTGCCATTGACGTAGACGTGCCCGTCGCGAATACTCACCCATTCGCCGGGCAGCCCGACCACCCGCTTGATGTAGGACTTCGAGGGGTCGAGCGGATACCAGAACACCACGATGTCGCCGCGCTCGATGGGCTCGAAGCGGTAGACGAACTTGTTGATGAAGATGCGCTCGTGGTTCTCCAGGCGCGGCAGCATGCTGGTGCCTTCCACTTGCACCGGCTGGTAGAGGAAAACGATGACAATGAAGGAAAGCAGGACAGCCAGAATCAGGTCGCGCAGCCAATAGCGCGCCTCAAAGAAACGCGAGCGTTCGCGAGGACTCAGATTGGCCTCGACCACGCTCGGCTGTTGAGTCTCTTCCATAGGCGTCGCAATCACTCTTATACCATAGATGAGCAGCCGGTGTCAGCGGGTGGTCTCGCACGGGCGCGTCGCCTGACAGGCGCGCTCGAAACCGCTATGATGACTCCCATGACTGCCGCGCGAAGATGCCGCGCCCTCATCATCCCGGCTTTGAACGAGGCGGGCTCAATCGCCGAGTTGCTCGCCCAGATTCCCCCCGGACTCTTTGCCCAGGTCATCGTGGTTGACAACGGCAGCCGGGACCAGACGGCCTCGCTCGCACGCCACGCCGGCGCGCAAGTGGTCGAAGAACCGCGACGCGGCTATGGGCAGGCGTGCCTCAAAGGACTCGCCCAGGTGCTGCCCGAGACGTCGGCGGTCGCTTTCATTGACGCCGACCTCTCCGACGACCCTGGGGATCTGGCGCGGCTCGTCGCGTACTTTGAGGAGGGCGCCTTCGACCTGGTGATCGGCTCACGCGTCCTCGGGACTCCCGAGCCAGGCTCACTGACGCCGCTCCAGCGCTTCGGCAACGCGCTGGCCACCCGGCTGATCCGCTGGATGTGGGGCGTCTCCTTCACCGACCTCGGGCCGCTGCGCGTCCTCAGTTTGGGCGCCTTGCGGCGGCTCGATCTCAGCGACCGCGACTTCGGGTGGAACGTCGAGATGCAGGCTAAGGCGGCGCGGCTCGGTCTCAAGGTGGGGGAAATTGCGGTCGGCTACCGGCGCCGCCACTCGGGCGAATCGAAGATCTCAGGTACGGTCATGGGAAGCCTGCGCGCGGGGATGAAGATTCTCCTGACCCTCTACCGCTGCTGGCGTCTGCCAGTGCGGGCCGGGAGTGCGCCGGGACTCGCCGCCTTCGGACCTTCGCACCCGCCCGCGGAACGCTGACCGGGGACTCAAGAGCTGCTAGCCTATCCTCTAGGCTCTGGCATCAAGAGCAGCTCACCCGAAGATATTCTTGGCCTTGTTGTCGACGCGGGTTTGGAGGGGCTTGTTGTCGACGCGGGCGTGTGACGCCAGCAGTTCCAGGAGGCGGCGCTGCTCGCGCGTCAGATGGGTGGGAATGACCACCTGGATGGTGACGTAGAGGTCGCCCGTGTCGCGTCCGTCGAGCGAGGGCACGCCTTTGCTCCGCAGCCGGAAGACGGAGCCGGACTGCGTCCCTTCGGGCAGCCGCAACCGCTCCTCGCCGCGCAGGCTGGGCACTTTGAACTCAGCGCCCAGCGCTGCCTGCGATACCGAGACTGGCACAGTGCAGTAGAGGTCGTTGCCGCGACGCTCGAAGAAAGCGTGTTCGCGCACGCGCAGCACCACGTAGAGGTCGCCGGGAGGACCGCCGCGCGATCCCGCTTCACCCTCGCCACTCACCCGCAGCCGCGTCCCGTCTTCGACGCCGGCCGGGATCTTCAGGCTCAGCACTTTCTCCTGCCGAACGCGTCCGTCGCCGTGACACTCGAGGCAAAACTCGCGGATCACCTGGCCCTGGCCGCGGCATTGCGGGCAAGTGCGCGTGAAAGTGAAAAAGCCTTGTTGGGTGCGGATCTGGCCCCGCCCTCCGCACGCGTTGCAAGGAATGGGTGAGCTGCCTTTCTTGGCGCCGGTGCCGTGGCAGGACGGGCAGGTCTCGGAGCGTGGAATCTTGATCTTGGTTTCAAGACCGAAGGCCGCTTCCTCAAAGGAAATCTCGAGGTCATAGCGCAGGTCCGAGCCGCGCTGCGCTCGGGTGCGGCGCCCGCCGCCGAAGAGGTCGCCAAAACCGAAGAAGTCGCCGAAGATATCCTCGAAGTCGGAGAAGATGCTGGCGTCGGGCTGGAATCCTCCCGAACCCGTGACGCCGGCGTGGCCAAAGCGATCATAGGCGGAACGCTTGTCAGGATCAGCGAGCACGCTATACGCTTCGGTGATCTCCTTGAAGCGCTCGGTGGCCTGGTCGGTGCTGTCGGGATTGCGGTCGGGATGGTATTGCATCGCGAGCTTCCGGTAGGCGCTCTTGAGCTCCTGCTCGCTCGCGCCTCGCGGGACGCCCAGGACTTCGTAGTAGTCGCGCTTTCCGTTGTTCCCCATCTTAGTGTTTCGGTTTCTCGTGACTCTCCGCCTGACGACTCCCGGGGTGGACTGCGACCTTGACGATCGCCGGGCGCAGCAGGCGCTGCTTCAGCTTGTAGCCGCGCTGCAACTCCTCGACGATCTCGTGGTCGCGGCGCTTCGGATCCTCGACCGTCTCGACCGCCTGATGGACGTGCGGATCAAACGTCTTGCCCACAGCCTCAACCGCCGTCAAGCCGGCCCGGCCGAGCGCCTCGAGCATCTGCCGGTAGATCAGTTCGATCCCTTGGACGAACTGCTCGGGGACTCCGGCGTCGCGGTGCTTGAGCGCGCGCTCGAAGCCGTCGAGAGTGGGCAGCAGCGTGCGCACCAGTTCAGCCGTCGCATGCTGCTGGAACTCTTCCTTCTCGCGCTGCAGCCGCTTGCGCATGTTCTCGAACTCGGCCTGTTTGCGGAGCAGCCGGTCGTGCAAATCGCGCTTCTCCGCGACCGCCTTTTCGTAGGCAGCGGCAAGCTCGTCGCCCTGAGCCGGCGATGACGCTTCCGTCGTTCGCGCCGCTGGGCCGCCTTGCGGTTGTTCAGCGTTGTAATCCGGGTTCGGGTCTTTCTCTTCTTCCATACGCGTCATTCTAGCATCAACCGGCGCGCGCCCAGGACTAGGGTCAACGCCTGGTATTCTCTTAGGGCAGGCGTCGCCGCGCACAGAGCGGCGCTACTGAACTTGGTCGTCGTCCTCCTCGTCGAGAAGGAATCGGCGCAAACTCCTGGGCATGATACTGATCTGGCTCATGAACGGAGGAAGCTTGCCGCTTTTCGACCAGCGATACACCACTACGGCCACCGCGTAAAGGATGACCACCAGGAAAGAGACCCGAAGGCCGACCTGCATCGCATGACTCACGGAGGCGCTTAAGTAGCCGATCACAAATAGCAGCGTGACGCTGACCAGCACCGCGATGTTGATGATCCATCGGCGATGCGACTTTCGCCGACTTCCCATTGTATGTGTTATCAATAACATAGCTCTCGTGTGTATCGCGGGCTGACAAGTAACTATCACTGTTTCAACAATTTATCAAGCTGTTACGCGGCTCGCACGACGCTTTTATTGATTCTAAGCAACTTCTTCGGTTCGTTCCTCACTTTCAGCTTTCAGCTCTCAGCGCTCAGCCCTTCAGCCTTAGCCTTCTGCCTCCCTCTTTTACCGTTACCTGTCCCCATTGTCTTTGGCCTGGTGACTCACTGTCTTCTGAATCCTGACTCATGCCTTTGTTGATTCTAAACAACTTCTTCGGTTCGTTCCTTCGTTTCTGCAATCTTGCGGTCCAACTCTCGGAGGGAGAGCCTTCTTCCACTCCTGACTCCTGACTCCTGACTCCTGACTCCTGACTCCCGTCTTCCAAGCACTTCGCTCCCACGGCGCATTCCTTTCGTCACTCGCGCCTGACTTACACGCGCCTTCAGTTGCTGCTGAGAAGCCTGCTGCAAAGGTGGGCAATGTAGTCCACAGCGGTGATGGCCCGATCATACTCCATGCGCGTCGGACCCACGATCCCCAGCGCCCCCACCATCTGCCGACGGTAGTGAAAGGGGGCCACGATCAGCGTGCACTCCTGCATCTCGCTCGCGACATTCTCACGCCCGATCAGGATGCGGACGCTCCGGCCCGGAGTATGCAGGCAGGAGCTCAGGATTCGCACCAGCATTGCTTTTTCCTCGAAGGTTGCCAGCAGGTCCCGCATGCGGCGAGCGTCCTCAAACTCCGGCTGCTCGAGCATTCTCGCCGTGCCTCCGACAAAAAGCGTGCCCGTCTCTTCGCTCGCCAGCGCTCCGGAAGCGAAAAGCGACCCAATGCTCGAGACCAGATGGTCGCATACCATCTTCATCTCTTCCAGGCGCTTGAAAATCTCCATGCGGATGGCGGCGAGCGACCAGCCGCGGAACTCCGCATTCAGGTACTCCGCGGCGCGGTCGAGCTCCTCCTGCGAGAATTCCTCGCTGGGACGCACCACGTTGTTCTCGATGAGGTCGGGCTTGGAAACCATCACGGTCAGAATACGGCGCTCCGGCAGTTTGACGAATTTCACGTGCTCGAGAATCTTCTCCTCGGGAGCCGGCCCCAGCACCAGGCCGACGTTGTGCGACACCTCCGCCAGCACGTGCGAGACTTTGGTCAGCAGTTGCCGCATGAGCTGATCTACAGGTTCCAGCCTCTCGGTGGTTTCGGCCGCTGGACCGTCGCCGTGCGGCCGATCGGGCGCAGCGCCCAGGCTCGCCAGAATGTAATTCTCGAGATCCGCGGCGAGAGGAGTAGCTCCCGCAATGCGGTCGACGTAGAAGCGATACGCCTTATCCGTGGGCACGCGCCCTGCGGAAATGTGCGGCTGAGCGAGGTATCCCGATTCCTCGAGCTCCGCCATGACACTGCGAATGGTCGCAGAGCTTAGAGCCTCGGGCAGTTGCTCGACCACCGCCTTCGAGCCGACAGGCACACCACTGGACACGTACTGGCGGACGATGGCTGCCAGGATTTCGCGCTGCCGCCGGTCGAGATCGCGTTCACCGCTCATACTGAACTAAGTCCTAACCCCTTCAGCGGACTGGAGGAAAGCTCTGCATCTATTGTACCCGATTGTTCGCTTCCGTCAAGGACAGCCTCGACTGCGATGGGCTAGAAGTGTCAGACACCGCGCTATACTTCATCGCGCTGATACTGCGGCAGCCCACCTTGCTGAACCTTGGCCTTGGGTGGCGTACGCTTCAGCAAGCAGTAGTAGGCGGACGCGCCAAACTTCGGCGTGAATCCCACCACTTCCCAGCCTTCCATCGCGGCGATGTTGATCTCGTCGGCCATATGCTCGGTTTCATCCTGCTGATCAACCTGTACGATTCTGTACGTGACGTTCGCCATTCGGGCCTCCTCCATGTCTTACGCCTCCAGCATACCACGTCGCGTGGATGGAGACCGTGGATCGCGGCGCCGGGAAGCGTCCTAATAGGGCGGAATGGATTCCAGGAATGAGGGTCAGACCTTCAGGTCCGGTAGTCGCCAAGGCTTCCACGGGGCCTTTAGGTGCCCTGAAACTTCAGCGGTTTCAAAGCCCCGACGGCGTGCAGCTCCATCATGTCGGAGCTAAAGCTCCGACCCCGTGCATAGCTCGGACGCTCGCCTCCCCGTGGGGCGCGGTTCGCGTGGTACAATTTCTGATGGCGCTACTGGCCAGGAGGACTCACCCGCGACGTCACGCGAGCTTTATAAGAACTTCATCGACGGCGAATGGACAGAATCCGCGAGCGGTAAAACCTTCGACAACCTCAATCCCGCCAACCGCCAGGAAGTAATCGGGCAGTTCCAGAAATCGGACGCCCGGGACGTGGAACGCGCCGTCGATGCAGCGAAGCGCGCCTACCGGTTGTGGCGACTGGTGCCGGCGCCCAAACGCGGAGAAATCCTTTATCGCGCGGCGCAAAAGCTGGTTGAGCACAAAGAGTTCCTGGCGCGCGAGATGACGCGCGAGATGGGCAAGGTGCTGGAAGAAACCCGGGGCGATGTGCAGGAAGCCATCGACATGACGTTCTACATGGCGGGCGAAGGACGGCGGCAGTTCGGCCAGACCACGCCTTCCGAGCTTCAAAACAAGTTCTGCATGACGGTGCGCAGTCCCATCGGCGTGGCGGGTCTCATCACGCCCTGGAACTTTCCCATAGCCATCCCCTCGTGGAAGATGATGCCGGCGCTGATTTGCGGCAACACCGTAGTGATCAAGCCGGCCGGGGATACGCCGCTCTCGACTTACCATCTGGTGAAGATTCTGGAGGAGGCGGGCGTTCCTCGCGGGGCGGTGAATCTCGTGACGGGGACAGGCCGCGAGACGGGCGTACCCCTGGTGGGCCACGCCGACGTCCGCCTCGTCTCCTTCACCGGCTCGACCGAAGTTGGCCGGGACGTTTCACGGGCCGCCTCGGAATCCTTCAAACACACTTGTCTCGAGATGGGCGGGAAGAACGTCATCATGGTGATGGACGACGCGAACCTGGATCTCGCGGTCGACGGCGCCGTGTGGGGCGGGTTCGGGACCACGGGACAGCGCTGCACGGCCGCGAGCCGCGTGGTAGTCCACAAGAAGGTCTACCAGGCTTTTGTCGCGAAGCTGGTCGAGCGCGCTTCCCGCCTGCGCGTCGGCAACGGGCTCGACCCTAGCGTTCAGATGGGTCCGCTGATCAACGAGGCGCAATTGAAGACGGTGGAGGAATACGTCGAGATCGGCAAGCAGGAGGGAGCGAAGCTCTTGACCGGCGGCCGGCGGCTGACGGGCGCGGGTTATGACTGCGGCGCCTTCTACACGCCCACGGTGTTTGGCGATTGCGATCCCAAGATGCGCGTGGCGCAGGAAGAGATTTTCGGCCCCGTGGTATCCGTCATCCCTACGGATAGCCTGGACCAGGCCATCGAGATCGCGAACGGCGTCGTCTACGGGCTTTCGTCCTCCATCTACACCCAGGATGTGAATGCGGCGTTTCGGGCGATGCGCGACGTGGAAACCGGCATCTTCTACGTCAACGCCTCGACCATCGGGGCGGAGACTCACCTTCCCTTCGGCGGCACCAAGCAGACGGGCAACGGCCATCGCGAGGCGGCCGTCGCCGCGCTCGATTTCTACTCCGAGTGGAAGTCCATCTACGTCGATTACAGCGGCAAGCTGCAACGCGCGCAAATCGACAACACGTAAGCGTCGCCTTACTCACATCGCTGACAGTGTCATTCTGAGGAGCGGAGCGACGAAGAATCTCGCAGTCTCAAACCAGAGCGAGATCCTTCGCTCCGCTCAGGACAGGTAACACTCAATAACTGGCTGAAGGCACCGATTCGCCCAACACAGGATTCCTGGCAACCGAGCTTCAAGTCCGTGAGCTGGCACTCACTGACGCTTGTCGAAGATCACGATGTGCTGTAGCGGAAGCGTTTCCACCGTCCGCAAGTGCGCCAGCCCCACAACGCTCATCTCCTTCTCAAGTTGTTCGACCGACATCTTATGCACTTCCTTGATCGGCACCCGAGGATCTTCTTTGCGGTACTCGACGAAGACTACCCGCCCGCCGGGCTTCAGCGCTTGGCGGACCTTGGTCATGACTTCGAAGGGGTAGGCAAGTTCGTGGTAGACATCCACCATCAGCACGAGGTCGACGCCGTTCAGAGGCAGCGCGGGATCGGTCTCGCTGGCCTTCACCTCTTCCACGTTCGTGACTTTCAGCGCTTGGGCGCGCCGGCGGATGGTATCCAGCATTTCGTCCTGAAGGTCGACGGCCAGCACCTTGCCCGTCTTCCCAACCTTCGGCGCAATGCGGAACGTGAAGTAGCCGGATCCAGCGCCCAAGTCGGCGACCACTTCCCCGCCCCGCAGCTCTAAGGCGTCGAGCACCGCCGCGGGACGCTCCTCGTCTGCGCGCTCCGGGCGGTCTAACCAGGCGATCCCCCCGGGTCCCATGACCTGAGCGATTTCCCGGCCCATATAGAACTTGCCGGTGCCGTTCGGATCATGAGTCGCGCGGGTCTCATAGAGGGGCTGCGGTGGCGCAGTGGCCACCTGAACCGGCGCCGCGCGCGGGCCCTCGGCTTCCTCAGGCGCCAACGGGACGGCCCGAACGCTGGCGACGAGCAATAGCAGCGCGAGTTCGAGAGCGGCGCGCGGGCGTCGACGATCGCGCCTGTCAACCTCAGCGTGCTCACGCACGGTCAATCGCCTCCGCCACCCGATTCGCGGACCGCGTCGCGGCTTCCTGGCCCCAGTTAAGATTATCGGTGTAGGCTCCGGCAAAGTGGACGCGCCCCACCGGCTCCATGATGGCGGGCCACATCTTCACCAGATCCCCGACGCGATAGGTCACCGTCTCACAAGCCATCGTCCACGGCTCATTGGCCCACGTCTGGATGACCGCGTGTTCAATGTCTTCCGACTTGCCGGTATACAGCCGGCGAAATGCCGCCAGCGAGTCGTTGGCAGTGGCGCCGTTGGCAGCCGTGCTCACCAGCACCGCGCGCTCGGTGGGAACCTCTTCTGCCATCCGCCACATTTCACTGAGGTTCGCGTCAGCGCCTTCCCAGTTGGGGCTGATCTTGTCCTTTTCCCAGAAAGGCGTGCGGCATTGGAACACCACGCGCGAATACATGTCGTAGGCGACCGTATTGATCGCGAACGTCTTCGGCTCGGGCCAGGCGGGAGTTACGGGGATGCCGCGCAGGACGATGGCGTTCATGCAACAAACGAGGAAGTCCGCGTCCATGGTCTTTTCGTGCTCGAACTCTCGATAGCGCACGCGGACGCCGGTGTCGCTGCGCTCGATGCCGGTGACCGGCGCGCCGAAGTGAATTCGCTCGCCGAGCCTTGTTGCAAAAGCATCGGGCAGCATCTGGTTTCCACCCTTGAGCCGGTAGACGACGGGAGGCGAAAGGGGCACGCCGCGTTTCTTCAAGACCGCCGCGTGCCAGATCGCGTGCAGCGCCGAACCCTCGTTGCCGATGAACCGAATCGCGGCCGGAGATGCGCCATCCTTCTTGAGAACATCGGTAAAACTCGTTTGATCCAGCGCGTTGAGTCCGGCGTTAAACGGATGGTATTCGTCCGGAAAGCTGTCAAGATACGGTTTCAGATACAACGACGCCAGATCCCACCAAGGATGGTGTTCCAGGTAGTCGATTTCACGCTGGTTGAAGCCGAATCCAGTCAGCACCTTGGGATTCGAGAGATCCTCATCGGTATACGTCTTGCCTTCGATGAAACGGACCAGATGCTCGCGATGCGGGTAGTAGAGCGGCGTCAAATTGAACTCACGCACGTAACCCCAGTAAAGGTCGTAGCCCGGCTTGGTGAAATGCTCAGCGCCCACGTCGGCGTATAGACCGTCGGCCAGCGGATCGTGGATCGTCCTGACGTGCCCGCCCGCGCGCCCCGCCGCCTCGAACAGAGTTACTTCGTGGCCGCGCATCATCAGCTCATAGCCGCAGCACAGTCCTCCGATGCCGCCCCCGGCGATGATGACTTTCTTGGGATTCCGTGCCTTGGGCCGCTGCCTGGGAGCCGTAGAATCTTGCGAGGGAACCGCCCAATCCACTTTCGGCAGGCCGACTCCCGTCGCCAGCCCCGCTCCAGTCATTTTCAAAACATCGCGCCTTGTCATTGCGTTCATTCAGGGATCTCCTTGTCAGCGGACCAGTCCGCGTGCCCACCATCAGGCTCCGGCCGGTTGAGCGATGATGTTAAAGCCGTTGGCGGCGGTGTCAAGAGAATGTTCGTCCATCGAGCGCGACTTCATTCTCCGCCCACCCTCCACCGCTTATCCGCTATAATGCCCGGCTAAACGACCGCCATTCTGACAATCATGAGGCGCACTATGTCAACGTTAAGCGCAGGTTCCATGCTCGATGGGTTCGTTCGTCAGGTGAGGCTCCCTCGAGAAGACCCGTCCGGCACGTTGGGGCGTCGCGGAGCATCCTGGAAGATCCTCATCCTCGCTGTGGGGCTCGTGCCGCTCCTGACCGCACGGGTACACGCGCAATCCTCCTCCGATGGCCCAGGCAGCCTAGCCGTCCCTATCTATCTCGACCCCCAACAGCCCGTCGAGCAACGAGTCGACGATCTGCTCCATCGCATGACGCTCAAGGAGAAAGTTGGCCAACTCAACCTGCCTTGCGTCTACGTGGACGAGCTGGGAAAGACGATCCCTGCCAAGATGGAAGCCTGCAGGCGATTTGCCGCCGGAACCTATACCGACGAAATCGGGCCCGGGTGCGGCTTTTTCACGCTGGCCAATACGATTCTGCATAACAGCGCCGAGCAGCAGGCCGAGTACTTCAACGAACTTCAGAAAATCGCCCTCACTCAAACGCGCCTCAAGATACCACTTCTCGAGGACGAAGAAGGCACGCATGGCGCCATGTTTCCAGGGGCGACCGTCTTCCCGGAAGGACTCCCCATCGGCAGCAGCTTTGACACGGAGCTCGTAAAATCGATCTACGCGGTGTCGGCGCAGGAAGCTCGAGCGGTGGGGATCCACATGCTTTCCACGCTGGTGCTCGAACTGGATCGCGACCCGAGGATGGGGCGCAACTGCGAAGCTTATACGGAAGATCCTTACCTCTACTCCCGCATCGCGGAGAACATTGTTCAGGGCACACAGGGTTCCCGCATCGACGCTCCCGACAAGGTGATCGCGGTGCTGACCGACTTCCTCACGCAGAGTGAACCGGTCAGCGGCCTGGAGCGCGGGGCCATCGAACTGTCGGAGCGGGCGCTGCGCGAGAACTTTCTCCTTCCTTGGATGGCGGCCATCACCGGGTCCGGCGGCCTGGGCGTCATGGCCGGATACCCGGAGGTCGAGGACGTCCCCCTGCACTCTTCCGAGAAGTGGCTCACCAAGGTCCTGCGCCAGGAACTAGGCTTCAAGGGACTGGTCGAGAGCGAAGGCGGCGGCTTTTCAACTCTGATCTATGAGGACATTGTACCGACTCAGAAGGAGGCGGGCGCGCTGGCGCTGCGCGCCGGCGTCGACCTGAACATCACCTACGAGCCCGCGTACATGCGACCGCTGATCGAAAACGTCGAAGAAGGGCGGGTCCCGGAGGCACTGGTTGACCGCGCGGTGCGGCGGGTCCTCGAGCAGAAGTTCCGCCTCGGACTGTTCGAGCACCCTTACGTGAACGCGGAGCAGGCCAGGAAAATCGTGCACTCGGCCGAGCACCAGGAACTGGCGCTCAAGGCGGCTCGCGAAGGCATCGTTCTGCTCAAGAACCAGAATCATCTGCTGCCGCTGAACAAGAATCTTAAGTCGATTGCCGTGATTGGTCCCGATGCGGACAACGTTTGGAATCAACTGGGCGATTACTCGCCTTCCGTCGTGCCGCAGCACGTGGTGACCATGCTCGAAGGCATCAAGGGAAAAGTGTCGCCGGGAACGCACGTCGCTTACGCGCGGGGCTGCCGCGTTCTCGGCGATGACCGGAGCGGTTTCCCCGAGGCGGTGGAGGCCGCGAAGCACGCCGACGTGGCGATCGTCGTGGTCGGCGAGCAGTTTGGCAGTGGCGACTCGCACCATCGGGAGGAGCAACCCACCGACGGCGAAGGCTCCGATGTGGCCAGCCTGGATTTGACCGGCGCGCAGGAGGATCTGGTGAAAGCGGTTTCCGAGACCGGAACACCGACCGTCGTGGTACTCATCAACGGCAGGCCGCTTTCCGTCCGCTGGGCGGCCGAACACGTACCCGCCATCGTGGAAGCCTGGGAGCCGGGCGAGCGCGGGGGCCAAGCCGTCGCTGACGTTCTTTTCGGTGACTACAATCCGAGCGGCCGCCTGGCCATCACTATTCCCCGCAGCGCGGGACAGTTGCCGGCTTATTACAATTACAAGCCATCCAAAGCGTACTGGATCGAGCATGGGTGGACACGCAACCGGGCCTATGTCGAGATGCCCGCCACGCCACTCTATCCTTTCGGCTACGGGCTGAGCTACACCCAGTTTGAATACCGCAATCTGCGGATCGATCCGCCGCAAATCTATCCGGCGGGAAAGGCGCGCGTCACGGTGGACGTGGAGAATGTTGGCAAGCGCGCCGGCGTCGAGACCGTTCAGCTTTACATCCACGAACGATTCGCGCCCGTGTCGACACCCGTCAAGCAACTGCGCGGCTTCGCGAGGGTCACGCTCGATCCCGGTGAGCGCAAACCGGTGAGCTTCGCGCTGGGGCCTGACGATCTGAAGCTGCTCGACCGCAACATGCATTGGAGGGTCGTGCCGGGAACCTTCGACATCATGATCGGAACATCTTCAGCGGATATCCCGCTCACCGGCTCGCTCGACGTCAAGGGGTCAGGCGGACTGTCTGGTTTCAAGTAGACCGCGGGCGAACTCATACTCTTCCCGACGTTTATTAACCATCAGTTCGCGTTCTTGACCGCAACTGCACATGACATGTTATATGTTTTGGCCTTGGACACAGCCAAGGCAGGAGGCATCATGCGTAAGGGCGGACTAATCGTCGCAGCGCTGGCCGCAGCGTTGATGGCGCGCGCGGCAGAAAAACCACGCCTCACGCTGGACGAGTTCTTCAACTCCGTCTCTTTTCACGCCGTCAAGATCGCGCCCGACGGCTCGGCGGTGGTCATCGAGACGCTGCGCCCTGATTGGGATGCTAATCGGTATCGCAAGGATCTCTGGCTATATCGCGAGTCAACGGTGACGCTCGTACCTCTCACGCGCTCCGGCTACGACCACGATCCGGAGTGGTCGCCGGACGGCCGCTGGATCGCGTTTCTTTCCGACCGCCCTGCCTCCGCGCCCGCTTCCGCGAGTGCCGAAGCGGATGACCCGAGTCCGAGCGACCATAAAGCCAAGAAAGACATCGCGCAGCTCTATGTGATACCCACGGGCGGCGGCGAGGCGTTGGCCTTGACCCACAGCGATGAGGAAGTCCACGCCTTCGCCTGGTCAGAGGATTCAAGCGCGCTCTACTACGCCGTGCGCGTTCCCTGGACGAAGGAGCGCCAGGAAGCTCACGAAAAAGAATGGAAGGACGTCATCCGCTTCCGCGAGCAGGAGCGTGGCGACGTGATCAGCCGTATCAACCTGGGCGCGGCGGTGCGCGGCCAAGCCATCACCGGCGAGGCGCCGGAGAATTCGAGCGTCGTTCTGCCGGTCGCAAGCACTCAGTATCGCGTCAAGGAAATCGCCGTCGCGCCGGACGGCAAGCGTCTTGCCTTCCTCACTGAGTCACGCTCGGAGCGCCAGGAATCGCTCGAACCCTCCGGGATTTTCGTCATCGACCTTCCGGGTCACGATGTGCGCCGCATTCTTCATCGGCAGGCCTTCATCGACACGATTCGCTGGGCCGATGACAGTCGTCATATTTTCTTCTCTTTCCTCAATGGTTCGGTGGAGGGCGCTTACCAGGACGCGCAGCCGAGGGTCTATTGGGTGGACTCGAACCATTCCGACACTGGGACCGCGAGCCCGCCAGGCTTCCTCGCCCGCTGGGGAGCGAGCTTCCCGGGCGCCATCACCGACTATGGCGATTTGCCCGGCGGCGCGCTGCTGGCCGCGGGCCGCGTCGGAACCGAGGTCCAGCCTTACACTCAGAGTAGCGCGACGAGCAGCTTCGGAAAGGCCGACGCCTCACCCGGCGCCTACGAACTGCTGGCAACGGCGCTTCACTCTCCGCGTGTGGCGTTCGTCTACTCGTCACTCGAGCGGCCTGCGGAAGTCTACGTCGCCGATGGCGCAGACAAGATCCGCGATGCCAGGCCTATCACGAACTTCAACCGGGTCCTCATGGCGCGTGCCCTGCCCCAGGGCCGAACCATCCAGTGGACAGCCGACGACGGGACACGCGTAGAAGGCATGCTCATCTACCCGCCGGGCGAGTTCGGGACAAAGCACCTGCGGACGTTCACGTTCATCCACGGTGGACCAGAGGATGCCGACGGCAACCACTTCGAAGCGGACTGGTATCAATGGGCGATGCTCGCGGCCGCGGACGGCTGGCTGGTGTTCGAGCCCAATTACCGAGGCTCGATCGGCTATGGTGACGCGTTCGCGCTCGGTATCATCCCGCACATTGTTTCGCGCCCCGGTAAGGATATCCTCGAAGGCGTGGACGAGCTGGTCAAGCAAGGCATTGCCGATCCCGATCGCCTCGCCGTCGGCGGCTACAGCTACGGTGGCTACATGACCAACTGGCTCATCACCCAGACCACCCGCTTCAAGGCCGCGGTTTCCGGGGCAGGCGCAGTCGAGCACGTCGTCAACTGGGGCAACGACGACACCTCTTTCGATGACGCCTATTTCCTGGGCGGGCTGCCCTGGGAGGTCGAGACCAATTACAATGCCGAGGCAGCGATCTGGCAGTTCTCCAAGGTCACGACGCCCACCCACGTCGTCGCCGGCGCTGACGATATCCGTGTCTACGTGGGCGAGGACTACCTGCTCGAGCGTGCGCTCGAAACGCGCGGCATCCCCACCAGCCTGCTCGTCTTCCCCGGCGAAGGGCACGACCTCGACAAGAATCCCTGGCACGGCAAGATCAAAGTCCGCGAGGAATTGAAGTGGCTGAACCAATACGCCAGATAAGAGTGTGGCGGTCGACAGCTTTAGCCAGGGATAGAGCCCGACTCGGTGGCCCAAATCCACCAGATGCGGTGGATTAGGGCCAGACTCGGGGCTCTCGTTGCCGCCGTCCAAGCAAGTTACACGCCGGTTTTTCAAGCACTTAGCTCACACGCATAGTTTGGTCTTGCAGATGCTTCTGAAGGCTAACTAGGGTTTGCGAAAACCCTGGGCTATAAGGAATCGACAGGAGTTCGCCATGACCAGCCCATCAGCCAAGCCTATCCGCAATGGTTACACCCTTATCTTGATGCTCCTCGCTGCTTCGAGTCTTGCCCTGGCGCAAGACTCTGCGAGCGATTCTCCGCCTGACCAGGCGCCCGAACAGCAGCCTGCGGCGACTCAGCAGCAGCCCGCAACGACTCCCGCGACGGCGACTCCAGGGTGGCGTCGTTTCTCGAAGCAGAGCCAGACCGGCACCGCGACTCAGCAGGCGCCGGCCAACAACTTCGATCCGCAGAATGGAGCTTCCGATCCCAATACTGGCCCACCTCAGCCCGACCAGAATCAAAGCGCTCCGCAGAGTCAGGCGATCCCGGCTGTGTTGACGCTCAAGCGGGGTACGCTGGTGACCGTGCGAGTCGATCAGATGTTGTCGTCGGACCGCAACCGCTCAGGCGACGCGTTCTCGGGAACGCTGGCACGCCCGCTGGTGGTCGACGGCATCGTGGTGGCGGCGCGAGGACAGACGATCGCCGGGCGGGTGACTGACGCGCAGAAAGCAGGCCGTGTGAAGGGTGTTTCACGCCTGGAAGTGCGGCTGACCGACCTCACGCTCGCCGATGGCACGCAGGCGCATGTTCAGTCGGCGCTGTTTTCCAAGCGAGGCCCAACGTCCGTAGGACGCGACGCAGGCGCCGTGGGCACCACGACGGCAGCAGGCGCCGTGATCGGTGCGGCGGCGGACTGGGGCGAGGGCGCCGCGATTGGCGCGGGGGCGGGCGCTGCGGCAGGCGTGATCGGCGTGCTCCTGACGCGTGGCCGTCCGACGGTGATCTACCCCGAGTCGCTGCTGACCTTCCGCATCGAAGCGCCAGTCAGCATTTCGACCACGCGCGCGCCACAGGCGTTCCTTTACATGGATCCCAACGCCTATGACCAGCCTGAGGCTCAGGCTCCGCCGCGGCGTCGTCCTCCGTGTGAGGGATACGGTTGTCCTCCACCGTCTTATTTCTATGGTCCTTACGGGTATCCCTATTTGGGGCCGGGATTTTCGTTCTTCTACGGGCCGCGCTTCTTCCACGGAGGCCGGTTCCGGCGCTGGCGCTAGCCTCGGCGTAAGCTAGTGGATTCGGACGAGCTTCGAAGTGAGGCGGCGCTTTGACCGCCGCCTCGGATGACCCCTCACCCCAACCCCTCTCCTCGCTGCGGCGAGGAGAGGGGCCCACCATCAACCACGGGTATGACAGGCCGCTACCGCCGCTCTTCCTTAATGCAGGGCCTGGACTGCCTGGTTGCACTCCTCGATGGCGTGGTCAATCGCCCGCATCGCCCGGTCACGATGACCGTAGCCGTCCGCGTCCGCCTTTTCCAGATGCTTCCGGGCGCTCCGCAGACTTTCCACTGCCTCGTGGTATTCAGGGTGGGAGGCCGGAACAGGCTTCGCCAGCGCGGTATGCAGTAATGGAACTCCCAACGCGAGCAGCAGGGTCACCAAGCTAATCCAGATCGTCAGCTTCCTCTTCATTTTTTCCTCCGATGTCCTTCGATTCAGCGCGACCTTCGTTGGCTGTCAAGCGCGGAAACCTGACCGCTGTCCCCCCTTGAAGTCGAACCACTTCGCCCCTATGACAACGTTCTAAAACGACATCTGCTTCGCACTCACAAGATTTGACGGCTCGCGAATCCATCTCCGTTGCCCAGCGCGAGCTGCTTAACGTCCTCCCTCGAGATACCAGCGCTTGACCACGTCCATGGCGGGCTTGCCCCAGGGCGTGAGTGAGCCGTCCTCGGGATCGCCCTCGTCGTCGGTGCCCACTTTCCACCAGTAGACCCCCTCAAACCACGGCTGCTTATAAAACGCCCGCAGGATGGCGTCGTAGCAGCGCGCCTGTTCTGCCACATCGATCTTGCCGCCCTTCGTGTCTTCCCAAGGCTGCCGATTCGCGGACTGGTACGCCGGGAATCCCGCCTCGGTGAAAATTACCGGCTTGCCGTACTTGCGCTGGACGGCTTCCACCTTCTGGACCAGCGAGTCTGTCGAGAGATCGTCCGGCAGCGGGTAGTACTCCTGCAAGCCGATGCAGTCGAGCGCATCCCAAAAGGTGAGCGTCGCAAACTCCTTGCCGAAGTTCGCGCCATAGATGAGCGGCCCAGGGTACAACGGCCGCACTCGGGCGATCAGCTTGCGCCAGTCGGAGTCGTACTCCGACAGATGGTCGAACTCCCCACCGACGAAGAAGAGGTCGGCGTGAATCCGCGTCGCCAGGCGTGCGTAGTGGTCGAGGAAGAGGCCGTACTGGTCGAACCAGCGGGCGCGGTCCTGAGCCGAGTCAATTTCGAGCTTGTAGGAGTCCCAGATCGCGGGCTTGAGCATCACCTTCATGCCCAGCGAATGCGCGAGCCGCGCCAGTATCTCGACTCCCTCGTCGCTCTCCCAGGTGTCCGGTCCCCCGCCAATGTGGACGCGCGGCGGCTTGGCGGACGACCAGCCGTAGGGCACCAGCGCGATGGCGTTGACCCCATAAGCTGGCAAGCGGCGCAGCATCTGCCGCGCCGCCTCCGAATCATAGCGAGCAGGCCACTCGGCGGTGAAGTTGACGCCGCGCTGGAAGAACACCTTGGGATAAGGCGCGTTGGCAGGGACCTCGGGGATAGCGGCCATTTCCGCCTGAGCCTTGGCGGCTCGCGCCCGTGCAAAAGCCCGGTTCGCCGCGCGACGCGCCGGTGCGACGGCGGCCGCGAGCAGGATCGTAACCGCGGCTCCGACCGCGACCAGCGTCCAACGCCAGCGTTCTGGTTGGCCTGACACCGGCCTGATGCTGACCACAAGCGCCGCGATACCGCTCGGTCCCATGGCCAGCAGAACCGGCCAGAACGGGACGTGGGTCGAAAGCCTGATCGCCGTCCAGAGCGGCAGGGGCAGCAAAACAAAGCCTGCGAACAGGCTCGTCACTCGACCCCAGTAGCCAGCACGCACCCAACCCACGAGCATCCAGCGCAGACCTACGCAAAGCACGACGAAAAACGGCGCAGCCTCGAATACGATTCTGGCGGAAAACGCTTTAGCAAACAGGAGCCCAGCAAGCCACGGGAGCAGGAGGACGTCCGCCAGGATGGCGACGAGAAAGCCGCTGAGGGTACGGCAGGCCCTGCCTACGACAGCGAGCACGGCAACCACGGCGAACAGCAAGCCGGCGTAGAGCACCAGTGAGAAGAGATCGGGGTGCAGGGGACTCTCGTGGGTCTGACGCGCGGGGTTCGTAGGCAGGCTTGATGCTACCAGCCCGAGCGGAGAGATCTCGAACGACACGAGTTGATCGCCGCGGGCCGCGACTCGCACCAGAGCAGGTGCAGCCTGGAATATCGAGAAGGAGATCCAGAAGGCAGGATAGTAAAGCGCCACACAGACGAGCCACACCCTCAGCCAGTCAGCGCGTGCTTTTGACCGAGCCCGAGACTCAGCGGACTCCGGCGGCGCCGGGTCGGAAGCAAGTTCTCTCCATGAATCCATGTCTGGCTATGCCGAATCACACGATCGCCTCATGGCTCCCTGACTCAACCCTTCCACACTCCAAGCAGCCGGCGGAGGAGGACTATCTGACCCAGATGATACGCGTTGTGGTCAGCGACAAGCTGCGCCTCACGCAGAATCGTCTGACCCTCGCCGTGCGGAATCGGCGCATAGAGGTCAGTCTTGGGGTTCGAGATCAGGTCTTCCATGGCCTTGAGGTCGGCATGGAACGCTTTGACGCTCGCCTGCCATGCCGCGTCATCGGCAGGCGCCTCGTTTGGCGGCCAATAATCGTCAGGAAACTTGAGCGCGACATACTTCGGATTACGGCTGAACTCGAGGATATCCCACTGCGCGAGGCGCAGGTGTTCGAGCAGTTGCCAGATCGAATGGGGGACACCGGAGGGCTTCGTACCGCGCAGTTCAGCGGGCAGGCCTTCGAGCGCCTGGTCGAAAGTCAAGTGAGCGCTGCCACCGCGCAGCAGTTCGACCAGATGCCGGCGCAAGGCGCGATCCTGAGCAGTCGACGCTGCCGTGGCGCGACCCCCGGGGCTGGCCGTCTTAACGATTTTTTTCCGGCTCCTGCGAGGTGCGGTTTTGCTGAGCTGACGTTTCTGCGTTTTCTTGGCCATGGGTGTTCCCTCCCCTCGTTGTTTTTCCGGCGCGATAGTAAGGCCGCCGTCAGGCGAAAGTGCAATTATAATTCAACCAGCGCCTGCGCCACCTGCTCGTCTTCGCCGAAGTCCTCCCGCGACGCCGAATCGTAGTCAAAATATCGAACTGCAAGGATAGCTCCGGTGTCTCTCCAAATGCGGAGCCGCGCACAACCGGGAGCGCGTCGGCTGCATCACTCTGTGGCAGGAGTTTCGTCCGCGGTAAGGGAGCTCGCATGAAATGGCTCGCGCTCGCTCTAACTCTTGCCTTGATGCCTGCCACACTCGCCCAGCAAACGGGTGGTCAAACCGAAGCAACGGGCGTCATCGAAGGAGCGGTGGTCAAAACCACGACGGGCCAGCCTCTCAAGCGAGCCGTTGTCACCGCTCAAGGTTCAAGACCTGTGACCGGTGGGGGAGTTGAAAGCATCGAACGTAGCACCCACACCGACGCGTCCGGGCACTTCATCCTCCGCGGCCTGCCGGCCGGCGAGTACAACCTGTGGGCGAATCGCGATGGCTACCTCGGACAGGCGTATGGCCAGGATACGCCGAACAGCCCTGGCAAGATGCTGAAGCTCGCATCCGGCGAGGACAAGCGCGATGTGCTCTTCCGGCTGATTCCGACCGGCGCGATTGTAGGCCGCGTCTACGATGAGGACGGCGAACCCATCAGCGGTGTCAGCGTCCAAGCCTTGCGCTACAACTACTTCAACGGCGCACGCCAGCTCAACACCATGGCCGGGTCGCCTACCAATGACCTGGGCGAGTATCGGTTGGTGGGCCTGGCGCCCGACAAGTATTACGTCAGCGCCACCTACACCAATCAGGACGCGGGTGACGACAGCAGCTCCGAAGCGTATGCTCCGGTCTACTATCCCGGCACCAACGACTCGAGCGCCGCCGTATCCGTCGAGGTTCAGGCGGGTGCGGAGACCCCAATCGATTTCAACCTGATCCCCGTGCCGGCGGTGCGCGTGCGCGGACAGGTGGTCGCGAGCGGCCTCAACA
The DNA here is from genome assembly GCA_035945295.1 of Terriglobia bacterium. Taxonomy (GTDB): domain Bacteria; phylum Acidobacteriota; class Terriglobia; order UBA7540; family UBA7540; genus QHZK01. The sequence goes on from DASZAI010000050.1 coordinate 72,479, forward strand.
AGCCGGGCGTCGGCGTGAATGTGATGCTGATGAGACGCCAGAGCGCCTGGTCATACTTCCAGGGCCAGACCTACGTCAACCCGGCGCAGGGAACCTTCGAGATTCGCAACGTCCCGCCGGGTTCCTACTTCCTCATGGCGCAGGTGTTCGAGCAGGGCAAGCAGTATTACGCCCGCCAGCCGCTCGAAGTGGGCGGCGCTGACGTCGAGGGTCTCAGCTTGTCGCCTGGTCCGGGTGCGGAAATTCGCGGCCACCTGCGGGTCGAGGGCAAGGCCGGACTCAAGTCCAGCGATGGCCTGAACCAAGTGGACCTTGCAGGGATGCAAATCAACTTGCAGCCGCACGACCAAATGCCCTTCGGCGTGCAGCCTACCCAGGTCGCGGCGGACGGCGGCTTTGTCCTCAAGGATGTTCCTCCTGGGAACTATGTGCTGAACGTCTGTTGCCTGCCCCAGGATCTCTATCTCAAAGCCGCACACCTGGGCTCTGACGACGCGCTCGAGCACGGCCTCAGCCTCGAGGCGAGCGCGCCGCCCGGCCCGCTCGACCTCGTCATCGGAACAGCGGGCGGGCACATCGAAGGCGCGGTCACGAGCGATCAAAAGCCGGCGGCGCAGGCTGTCGTGGTGCTTGTGCCGGACGCCAATCATCGCGACCAGACGCGGCTCTTCTTCTCCACCATGACGGATGCCCAGGGAGGCTTCTCGTTCGGCAGCATCCCGCCCGGCGACTATTCGCTTTTTGCCTGGAAGAAGATCGAAGACGGCGCCTACTACGATCCGGACTTTCTCAGCAGCTACGAGAACCTCGGGAAGTCGGTGCGGATCGACGAGGGCAGCAAGCTGAAGGTCCAGTTGGAGCTGATCCCTCCCGCCAACCCTTAGACTAAGATCAGAGAATCAGTGGCCCGACGCGAGCCGCTCCGGCTGTGCTAATCTGGAGTGCGGAGGTCTTGATGAAGCACCACTCGCCCGCATTTCTCAAGCTGGTGAATGAGGCAAGGCCGCGCGTGCAGGAAACCAATGTTCCGGAGGTGAAGGCGCGGCTGGATCGCCGGGACAAGTTCATCCTCGTCGATGTACGCGAGGAGAGCGAGTGGGCGGGCGGCCGCCTGCCTGGGGCGATTCACCTCTCGAAGGGCATCATCGAGCGCGACATCGAGACGACCATTCCTGATAAGTCCGCTCCCATTGTCCTCTACTGTGGTGGTGGATTTCGGTCAGTGCTGGTGGCCGAAAACCTGCAGAAGATGGGCTACACCAACGTGATTTCCATGGATGGGGGGTGGCGTGGCTGGCTCGAGGCAGGTTATCCGGTGGAGACGGGTCAGGCCGCTAGTGTTTAGTCCCTAAGCCCAAAATTCCTTCTGAATTCCATCCTGGCTGCGTCTCAACGGCGGCCATCTTTAGCGACGAACGCTCGCACCGCCCGACTACGGCCTCTCGTGGCTGCTGGCGCGAGCGCGACGCGCGATGGCCGTCGTGGCGCCGGCCTGGGCGGTCGAAACGCACACCAGACTCTGCTCCGGCGCGGCGCTCTCCACGCTACCCACCAGCGCCCCCTGGTCTTCCTTCAGGAACACCAGCTTCGATCCTTCCGCCGAGTAGTCGACGGTGATCAGGTCGCCGAGCTCGATCTGCCCGGTGGCCAGCAGGTTCGAAAGCGGGAACACCAAATGGCGCTCGATCGAGCGTTTGAGGTGGCGTGCTCCAAACTTCAGGTCAGTGCCTTCGCGTAGCAGAAATTCACGCGCCGCGTCAGTGCACTTGAACACAAACTGCCGGTTGGCGTTCGAGGTCATGATCCGCTCCTGGACGTGGCCGAGCTCGATGTCCAGAATGTCTTCCAGGTGCTCGTGCTGCAGCGTACGGAAGACGATCACCTTGTCGATCCGGTTCATAAACTCGGGCGAAAACTTGCGGCGTGCGGCCTCCGTGGCGGCGCGGTAGATTTTCTGGTCCAGCTCGTCCTCGCCGGACAGCGGCCCTGAGGCAAAGCCCATCCCGCCGGTCATCAACTTCGACATCTCCGTCGAGCCGAGATTGGAGGTTAAAAAGACCATGGTGTGGGAAAAATCGACGCGCCGGTTGTCGCCGAGAGTCAGCGTCGCCTTGTCGAGGATACCCAGTAGGAGCTGCCAGAGCGCATCGGACGCCTTCTCAATCTCGTCGAAAAGCACCAGCGACAGCTTGAGCTTCTCGGTATAGTGCTGCTCGAGAACTTCCTGGGTGATAATGGGCTGGGTCTCGCGATGACCCAGGTATCCAGGAGGCGAGCCAATCAGCTTGGCGATTTCGTGGCTGTGCTGGAATTCTGCGCAGTCGATCTTCACCACGGCGCGCGCATCGCCGAAAAGCACCTCTGCTGCCGCCTCGACGATACGGGTTTTACCCGACCCCGTCGGGCCAAGCAGCAGCAGATTGGCCAGCGGACGCCCGGGAGCCGAGAGTCCCGCCTGATAGACCTGGAAGACGCGGGCCAAGCGGCGCACCGCACGGTCCTGCCCCACCACCCGTTCGCGCAATCCGTTCTCAAAGTCGCGCACTTCCGGGCTATGCAGCGTTGGATCCAGTATCGTCTGGGTTCCCATGTTTATCACCTGCCTCACGGATGCGGTCGGCCTGGCTGCCGGAGAAACTCGCGTCGGCTATCCCCCTCCGACGCTGGTCCCGCGCTTTACCTTCGCGCTCGGGCCTCCCGTTCCAAGCCGGGAAGCTTGCGACTTCTCAGCTTGACGTCCACCGTAGTTCTTAGCAATTTCAGTGCCGAAATGATATGGCCCGGCAACTCCCGGTCGATGGTTTGGATCGACGGGAAATGCAGGCCGGCGATGTCCAGATTGAGGTTGTGAACGTTCGAAAGCAGGGTACGCAGGTACTCGGAATCGATCTCTTCGGGACGCAGCATCTCCTGTGAGGCGCGTTGTTTCAGATCCTGCCAATCCACACGCACGAAAGGGTGTTTGGCGCTCACTCCTTTGATGACCTCGTCGCTGATGCGCGGCCGTCTCCCCAAGCGAGCCAGATGAATCTGCTCGACCCTACCCCTTTTGCGCACATTGTGCACCAAATAGTACGACTGACCGCGTTTGCGAATGAAAGCCATCCATCGTTTCCTCCGGCGCCGGGCGGCACCGTAGTGGAAGATTATCCACTACAATAAGTTAGAACGCAAATAGATAATTGTGGTTGTACCCATAAATTATTTTGTTGACTCCTTTCTGAACGGCTAGGCGCGTCGGTCTACGTTCCCATGGTTGACAGTCGGTGGGCACGCGGCGTGTCCAATTGAGAACAGCGCAAGGGGATCGATGGGCCGCCCGATGGCGCTCACGCTCCGGCTGCGAACCGCGCGGGCCGTCCCGAAACGAGAAGCCTGCGACCGAATTGGCACTCGCGTGCCGAGACCGCTTAGTACCTTCGTCCTATTCCAGGCTTTGTCCTATTCCAGGCCTTGCCTCCGCGTGACATCGGGGCTAAATTGAGGGGCGCGTCATGGGATGACGAAGCCTGACGGCAGAGCTTCAACGAGGATGATACTTTACTCCGCCAGGACTGACACAAGACGTCAACCTTGAGCGCAGAACCGGCCGGAATTCGGCCGCAGGGGGTTTGGTCATGGGACACCAACACGGACGGATCCCGATGCTCGAGCGTGATGCAGTCGAGCCCGCCGTGGCGGCCCTCTACGATCAACTGGAGGCGCAGCGCGGCGTAGTGCCGTACATGTTCAAGACACTGGCGCACACGCCCGCCCTGGCACTCGGGATCGCCGGGTTCCTCAAGCCGCTGCTTGCCGACGGCGCGCTGCCCGGCTGGTACAAGGAACTGGTGGCGGCTCGGGTCGCTTTCCTCGTCGAGTGCGACTACTGACAGTCGTCTCACTCTGCCTTGGCAAGGCAGAAAGGCGCGACGAACGAGCAAGCCGAGGCAATCCGCGACCCGGAGCGCGGCCCTTTTAAGGCGCGCGAGAAGCTGGGATTTCGCGCCGCGGAGCGACTGCACCGCTCGCCCTACGAGCTTGACGACGAGTTCTACGCTTTATTGAAGCGTGACTTCAGCAATCCGGAGATTATCGAGCTCGTGGCCACTGCTTCCGCCTGGGAGTTCTTTACCCGCTTGGTCGATGCGCTGCGCATCCCGACTACGCCGGCCGCGACTTCGCCCGGCTCGCGATAGTTAAAGAGCGCCGAAGACGAAGAAAGGAACGGAGGATCGCATGGACGCGAATACCGGCTTAACCCCCATGGAAAAGTACTCGATCGTAGCGACGATCGTCCTGGGTGTGGCGTTAGCGTTGCTCGCTTGGGCCAGCGCCCACTATGGCTGGACGCTGTGGTTAGCCGCGTCGGTGGGCGCGCTCGGAGGGTTGGTTCACGAGATCGCTCAAAGTGGGGGCAAAGTCGCCTTCTTCCAGCGATACCAGGACGGCTTCTACCTGGGGTCGGTCGCGGGCATGATCCTCGGCGCAGTGGCTGGCCTGCTGGTAGTTCGTGGGCTGGTGGCCGGCAACCCGTCTTCTCCTCCCTCGATGACCACCGCGCAAATCGCCTACGAAGTGTTTACCGCAGGCTTGGCGCTCAAGGGTGTCGCGGAAGCGGCGGGCGGAAACGCGGTGAAAGCATGATGTCCCGCGTCCGGCGGCGGGCCCGCTTCACCTCCCTAAGGCGCGCCTCCGGCTTGGCGCTGGTTCTGGCCTGCTCGCTCGCGGCGAGAGTCCAACGCGCGGGCGCCCAGACGACTCCGCTCCCCGGCTCCGACGTCCAAGTCATCTACCAGCGCCTGCTGCCTCAGATCGAGCGCATCCCGCTTTTCGACCATCATGCGCATCCTGCTTACCCGGACGATCCCGATGTCGACGCGATGGCCATCCCGCCCAGCCATCCGCCGCTCCGCCTGCGCGACACGAATCCCGAACTCATCGCCGCCGCCAAGGCTCTCTTTGCCTATCCTTACAGCGATTTCTCGCCTGCGCACGCGCGTTGGCTCGTCTCGAAGACCCAAGCGCTCCGTAAGGCCCAAGGCCAGGCTTACTTCGATCACATCCTCGACCAACTGGGCATCGAGACCTCCGCCGCCAACCGCGTCGCCATGGCCCCTTATCTCGACCCCCAACGCTTCCGCTGGGTCTTTTTCGTCGACTCTTTCCTCTTCCCTTTCGACAATCGATCCCTGACGGAGCGCAATCCTGACGAAGCCGTGTTCATGCCGATGCAGGAAAAGGTGCTGCAGCGATACATGCAGCAAGCAGGACTTGCCCGGCTGCCCGAGAGCTTGAGCGACTATCTCGCCTTCATCACCCGCATCCTGGAGGAAAACCGGAAGCGGGGCGGCATCGCGATGAAGTTTGAGGTGGCCTACTTCCGTTCGCTCCATTTCGATGATCCGGGCCGCGAGCGCGCCGAGGCGATCTACAGCCAGTATCGCGCTGGCGGTGTGCCCACATCCGAGGACTACACGGCCTTCCAGGACTTCATTTTCCGCTATCTGGTGACGGAAGGCGGCCGCCTGCATCTGCCCGTTCACATCCACACCGCGGTGGGCGCGGGGGATTATTTCAGCCTGCACAACGGCAACGTTTTGAACCTAGAAAACGTGCTGCGCGATCCGCGGTACACCACGACTAGGTTCGTATTGATTCACGGCGGCTATCCTTACGCGCGCCAGGCCATCTGGCTGGCCGCGATGCCCAACGTCTACCTGGATTCGTCACTCGGCGAGTTGTATGCGTACCCCGCGGAGTTCACCCATGTGCTGCGGCTGTGGCTCGAGACCTATCCGGAAAAGATCACCTTCGGGACGGACGCCTTCCCGTACAATGACGCGCTGGGCGCGGAAGTGTCCTACTGGCTGGGAGTACACTCGGCGCGGACAGCGCTCGCCGCGGCCCTGGCGCAAATGGTCGCCGATGGAGAGATCACCGAGGCGAAGGCGCTCGAGTATGCCCATGCCTACTTGCACGATACCGCGGCAGGGCTCTACAAACCTGACCGCTGAAACGCTGAAAGCCACCGCCCATGGAGGTACCGATGCTGAAGCACATCCGCTGGGAGAACGTTGAACTCGAGAAAATGAATCCCTTACTTGACCGCCAACTGATTGTGGGCGAGCAGGTGATGTTGGCGCGCATCGTGCTGCGCCAAGGCTGCATCGTGCCGCTCCACCAGCACCCGAACGAGCAGATCAGCTACATCCTCGAAGGGGCGCTCAAGTTCTGGGTCGAGGGCAAGGAGATTGTCGTCCACGCGGGCGAGATGCTCTGTATTCCGCCCGACATGCCCCACAAAGCCGAGGCCGTCGTGGATACCGTCGACCTCGACATCTTCTATCCCCCGCGCCAGGACTGGATCCAGAAGACCGATGCGTACTTGCGCAAGTGACGTGTTGCCCGTGGCGCTAGACCCGACATTGCGGTCTGCGGCTCTTCGTGTGGATGAAGCCGCGGACGCGAAAAGCGCAGAGACGCGATCCGCTCGATCAACTCAATTGGGGAGCTCGAATGGCTAAGAAGACGTTACTCGGCGAAAGCGGCGCGGCGAGTCCAGGAACTGGGGGAACAGGCTCGAGCCGGCGCGAATTCTTGAAGGGCGCGACCGCGCTGGCGGCGGGAGTGGTCGCCGTACCGGCTGCCCGGTCCGAAAGTCCGGCTTTGCTGCCCACGATTCCCCTCGGACCTCATCAAGTGACGCGCTTGATCGTCGGCAGCAATCCCATTTATGGATATTCGCACTTCAACCGCCTCTACAGCGAGCACATGACCGAGTGGTTTACCGACGAGCGTATCGTCAGCTTGCTCCTCGATTGCGAGCGGGCCGGCATCAACACCTGGCAGGCCAGTTACAACACGCGCATGCCGGAGCAATTCCCGAAGATTCGCGCCGCTGGCTGCCACGTCCAATGGATCTGCCTCGCCGCCGGCGGGCACCTGGACGAGAAGTTCCCGGACACGCCTGACGGGATTGCCGAAGGAATGATCCGGTGCGTGGAAGCGGCGGCGCGCCTGAAGCCCATCGGCATCGCCCATCACGGCAGTGCGACTGACCGCCTTTACCGGGCCGGCAAGCTCGATTTGATCCAGGGCTTTATCCATCGCGTGCACGACCTCGGACTGCTGGCGGGGATATCGACGCATAACCCCGCGATCCTCACGGCCCTCGAATCCAAAGGGTGGTCGAACGACTTCTACATGGCGTCGTTCCACTATCAGACGCGCCGCGCCGAAGAGTTCAAGAAAGACTTCGGTATGGAGCCCTTCGGCGAGGTTTATCTCGCCTCAGACCCTCCGCGCATGTGCAGCGTCGTCCGCCAGGTCAAGAAGCCCTGCCTGGCGTACAAGATTCTTGCCGCTGGGCGCCGATGCGAATCCCCGCAAGAAGTGCGGCGCGCCATCGAGTGGGCTTACAAGAACATCAAGCCCTCCGACGCAGCGATCGTAGGGATGTATCCTCGCTTCTCCGACCAGGTCGGTGAAAACACACGGACGGTGCGCGAGATTCTCTCGTGAACCGCATTCGGTGGCTCTTCTTGGAGTGAAAAGCCGCGGACCCGCAGGCGAAGTCCGCGCTACACCTGCGGTCGGCCACTTCTCTCTTGACATGCCCGTAGTAATCACACTATACTTAACACTCTAGTTATCAACGTGACTGGCGGAAGGTGGTGGCGATGCCGGAACGCAGGCCTTAGCCAGAACAAGAACCGGGAGCGCCGCGCTCCCCTACTCAACTCTGCGTAGGGGGAGCCCTTTTGGCTCCCTGCTCTCTGCCATTCGTGATGCAGCTCATTACGTTCAAAACCGGAATGTGCCTTGTTTTCAATCGCAAACAGTTCTCAGCTATGCCTCCTATCGCGGATTCGGCGAGGCTCGCAACCGGAGTTCGAGGTTCAAGGTTCGGAGTTTCGGAAAACAAATGGCCTAATGATTCCAGTAGCCCAATGGCCCAATGGCCATCCGAACCCTCGTGCTATAATCCTGAACGACGCGAGCGCGCGATGCGCGGGTGAGACCCGCTGGCCACGGCAGCCCGCACGAGGGAGCGGGCGGCAAGGGCGAGCGGGCAAACGAAGAGCTATGGGGGCGGATGAGAGAGGGCTATGTCCATCGACTATTACCCGAAAGTCTGGCACAACGGCCAGTTTATTCCCTGGGAGAATGCGACCATTCACGTCGCGTCCCACGTTGTGAGCTACGCCTCCTGCCTGTTCGAGGGCATCCGCTGTTATGAGACGCCTCAGGGTCCGGCGATTTTTCGCCTGAAGGAGCACACGGAGCGCCTGGTGAATTCCTCGAAGATTTACCGCATGGAGCTCCCCTATTCGAACGCCCAGCTCGAGCAGGCGATGGTGGAACTGGTGCGCGTGAACGAAGCCAAGCACTGCTACATCCGCCCGCTGGCGTTTCGCGGCTACGGGCAGGTGGGCGTAAACCCGCTGCAGAATCCCATCGAGATCTACCTGCTCGCCTGGAAATGGGGCAAGTACCTGGGCGCCGACGCCTTGACCAAGGGTGTGGACGTGTGCGTCTCTTCGTGGCGCCGCATGGCTCCCGACACCCTGCCCGCCATGGCCAAGGCCGCCGCCAATTACATGAACTCGCAGCTCATCCAGATGGAGGCGTCGGTCAACGGCTTTACGGAAGGCATCGCGCTCGACGCCGCAGGCTACGTGAGCGAGGGGAGCGGCGAGAACATTTTCGTGGTGCACCACGGCCGGGTCTTCACTCCGCCCATCGCCTCCGCCGGATTGCCCGGGATCACCCGCGAATCGATCCTGACGCTTGCCGACGAGCTAGGCTACACGGTCGCGGAGCAGGCCATCCCGCGCGAGCTGCTCTACATCGCGGACGAGGTCTTCTTCGTAGGTACGGCGGCCGAAGTCACCCCCATCCGCTCCATCGACCACATCGTCATCGGTAAAGGACAGGCCGGTCCCATCACCCGGCAGCTCCAGCAGCGGTTCCTCGAGATCGCCGAGGGCCGCGCCGAGGACAAGTACGGCTGGCTGACCCTGGTCACGCAGCCCGTCGCCGCCGCACGCTAGAACATTGCCTCAAGTCGCGGTGCATCTCGTCGATAACCCAGGTGGGGCCGGCCGTCGAGGCCGGCCAGGGCGAGAGTGTGCCGATGAACATCGACGAACTGCTGCGCGCTACCTGCGGCCTTGAGGCTTCGGACCTTCACCTGAAAGCCGGAAGCCGGCCCAACGTCCGCGTCCACGGCAGCCTGGGGCTGCTCGATCCTTTCCCTGCCCTGACCGCCGAGGACGCACGCTCGATGGCCGCCGCCATGCTCTCAACTCCCCTTCAGCGCGACAAGTTTCGCCAGGCGAACGAACTCGATATCGCTTACGAGCTTGCGGGCGTGGGCCGCTTCCGGGTGAACATCTTCCAGCAGCGTGGCAGCGTAGCCCTGAGCCTGCGCGTGATTCCCAGGGTCATCCGCAGCTTCGAAGACCTGGCGCTGCCCAAGGTCCTCGAGCGCGTCGCGGACGAGCGTCGCGGCTTGGTGCTGGTCACGGGAACGGCGGGCAGCGGCAAGTCCACCACGCTCGCCGCCATCATCGACCGCATCAACTCGACGCGCGCCGACCTGATCATCACCATCGAGGACCCACTCGAGTTCCTGCACTCCGACAAGCAAGGCTTCGTGCTCCAGCGTGAGGTGGAAATCGATACCGGGTCCTTCGGCCTTGGGCTGCGCGCCGCCTTGCGCCAGGACCCCGACGTGATCCTGGTGGGCGAAATGCGGGACCTTGAAACCATGGAGACGGCGCTCGTGGCGGCCGAGACGGGACACATGGTTTACTCGACGCTGCATACTCTCGACGCCACGGAAACCGTGCAGCGCGTCATCGCCGGGTTTCCACTCTCCGAGCAGGAGCAGATTCGCCTGCAACTTGCCTCGACGCTCAAGGCCGTCGTCTCGCAGCGCCTCGTGAGGACGGCGGACGGCGCCGCCCGCGTCCCGGCGGTGGAACTGCTCATCAACACAGAGTACATTCGCGACTGCATCCGCAATCCGGAGAAGACGCGGCTGATCCCTGACGCCATCGCCGCCGGCGTCTCGCAGTACGGCATGCAGACCTTTGACCAGTCGCTCTACGACCTGTACACTCTGGGGAGGATCACGCTCGAAGAGGCCCTGCTCCATGCTTCGAAGCCCGACGAGCTTCGCCTGCGCGTGACCGGCATCCGCAGCGCCGCCGACTCCACGCGCGATGCCATGGCCGAGCCCGTCGAGAGGTCCCAGGTGGAAAGGTTTGCCCAGCGCTAAGAAGCCCCCGGCTGACCCGCTCGCCTACGCCTTGCGGCGCCTCTCTCATCGCGCCTACTCGGTGGCGGAGATGCGGCGCGCGCTCGAACGGAAGTTCGGAGCCAGCGGACCCGTCCGGCACGCCATCGCGCGTCTGCGTGAGCTCGGCTACCTCGACGACAAGAAGTTCGCCGCGTCCTACGCCGCCTCGCTCGCCCAAAATCGCGCCTACGGACGGCATCGACTGCGCCGTGAACTCAAGTCACGTCTCGTGGATTACAAAGTGATCGAGCCGGCGCTCGACCAGGCGTACGAGGACGCTGGAGAGCGCGAGTTGCTCGAGCGTGCCCTCGACAAGAAGGTCAGGACGATCAAACTTCCCGTGACCACCGCCCGGCTCTACGCCGTTTGTCAGAGCCTGATGCGGCGTGGTTTTCGCTCCGATGATATTATGAAAGCGGTGCACGCCCGGCCGGAGCTCAAGCCCGTTGCGGAGGACCTCGACCCGGACGAACTATGAATTGTGAATAGTGAATAGTAAATGGTGAATTCTGAATTGGCCAGCACCGGCGCGAGGCAAGCTGCGCGAGGGCGACGACCCGACATTGGGCAGCGGTCATTGACCTATGCCTTGCGAGCTATTAAGCTCTACCAGTTTCTCCAGTCCCAAAAGAATGGCGCCGCCTGGATCGTCGGGAAGCAGTATCTGCGCTCCGCTACTTCGATCGGCGCTAGTATCGAGGAGTCGCAGGCTTCGGAGAGCCGGGCCGACTTCATCCACAAGCTCGGGATTGCTCAGAAGGAAGCTCGTGAGAGCCTTTACTGGCTTCGCTTGCTCTCGGAAGGAGGAATCGTAGCGAAAAGGCGCATTGAACACCTCATGCAAGAGACGAACGAGCTTGTGGCGATCATCACGGCCATCATTGTCAACTGCAAACGCCGGCGCGCCCGTTGATGGTTCTCTAATTTACCATTCACTATTCACTATTCACTATTCACCATTATTCGCCGTTCAGAACCCACGATGACCGCCAACGACATACGAAGCAAGTTCTTGACCTTTTTCCGCGCCCGCGAGCATCGCGTGGTGCCGTCGTCGTCGCTCGTCCCGGCCAACGACCCCACGTTGCTCTTTTCCAACGCCGGCATGAATCAGTTCAAGGACGTGTTCCTGGGGCGCGAGAAGCGCGACTACACGCGCGCCTGCTCGTCGCAGAAATGCGTGCGCGCGGGAGGCAAGCACAACGACCTCGAGCAGGTCGGCCGTACGACGCGGCATCACACTTTCTTCGAGATGCTCGGCAACTTCTCTTTCGGCGACTACTTCAAGAAGGAAGCGATCCCCTGGGCGTGGGAGCTGATCACCGTCGACTTCGGCATCCCGAAGGACAAGCTCTATGTCACGATTTTCGAGGGCGCCAAGGAGCAGGACATCCCCCGCGATGCCGAGGCCTATGACGGCTGGCGCGAGATCGTCCCGGCGAACCGCATCTTCGAGCTGGGAATGAAGGACAACTTCTGGCAGATGGGTGAGACCGGACCCTGCGGGCCGTGCTCGGAAATCCACTATGACCTGGGACCGGCGGCGAGCGAGCAGGGTCACACCGACTGCCGCTTTCCCTGCGACTGCGGCCGCTACGTCGAGCTGTGGAATCTGGTATTCATGCAATACAACCGCGACGAGCAAGGCACGCTCACGCCGCTTCCCCGCCCCTCGATTGACACCGGCGCGGGACTGGAGCGCCTGGCGACAGTTCTGCAAGGCAAGCTCTCGAACTTCGAGACCGACCTCTTCCGTCCGCTGATCGACGAGGCTGCCGCGCTCGCTAACGTCGAATACGGCGCCAATCACGAGTCCGACGTGTCACTGCGCATCATCGCCGACCACGCTCGTGCCGCGACGTTCCTGATCTCGGACGGCGTGTTGCCGTCCAACGAGGGCCGCGGCTACGTCTTGCGTCTGATCATGCGCCGCGCGCTCTACCACGGGCAGACCCTGGGCCTGAACGAGCCGTTCCTCTATAAGCTTTCAGGCACCGTGGTCGAGATGATGAAGTACGCCTATCCCGCGCTCATCGTGACCGCACAGCAGGTCACCAAGGCAATCAAGACTGAGGAGGAGCAGTACGCGCGGACTACGCGATATGGCCTTGAGCAACTTGATCGAGTACGGTTTGGCAAAAATCTTACGTTTGGAGAATGGAAAGCTCATTGGAAGTTGGTTGATGGCCAGCCGAATATTGTGGAGCGGCAAAAAGACGGATGGACAGCCGTGTCAAGGTTATACGGAACCGGTAAAAGTCCAGGGGAGAAGATTCCAGGGGTAGATGTATTCAAGCTGCATGATACCTACGGGCTTCGCCCCGAGTTCGTCGAGGACATCGTCAAGAACTACGGACTAACTATCGACCGCGCTGGTTACGAAGCGGAGATGCAGAAGCAGCGGGAGCGCGCCCGTGCCAGTTGGAAAGGTGCGGAAAAGAAAGTCGCTCTGCCCGTCTACCAGCAACTGGTTGAAAAGCACAAGACGGTTTTCACTGGCTACACGGAAACGTTTTCGCCTGATTGCGGCATTGTCGCGCTGGTGGTAAAAGGCGAGCCGGTCGACGAAGTGAAGCCCGGCAACGAGGTTGAAATCGTTCTCGACCACACGCCGTTCTACGCCGAAGCCGGCGGACAGGTCGGCGACGTAGGACACTTCTTCGGGCCGGGATCGACTACGGAGGTCGCGCACGTCGCCGGCGCCTACTATCCGGTGAGCGGAATCATCGCGCACCAGGCGGTGGCCCGCGAGACGCTGCGCGTGGGCGACGTGGTCACCGCTGTGGTCGACACGCAGCGGCGCGACGCCATCCGCCGCAACCACACGGCGACCCATCTGCTCCATGCGGCGCTGCGGCATACCCTCGGGACACACGTCAAGCAGGCAGGATCGCTGGTGGCGCCTGACCGCCTGCGCTTCGACTTCAGCCACTACGCGTCGCTCGATCCGCAGGATCTGCTCGACATCGAGGACCTGGTCAATGAACACGTCCTCAGAAACGAGGAGGTGGTGACGAGCGTCATGGAGCTCGACGCGGCGGTGAACGCCGGGGCCATGGCGCTCTTTGGCGAGAAGTACGGCGACAAGGTCCGGGTGGTGTCGATCGCCGACGGATCGTTCTCAAAGGAGCTTTGCGGCGGGACGCACGTGCGGCGCACCGGCGACATCGGCCTGTTCAAGGTCGTGAGCGAAGGGAGCGTGGCGGCGGGGACGCGTCGCATCGAGGCGCTGACCGGCATGGGCGTCCTCGAGGACTTGCGTCGCACGCACGAAACCTTGAGGCAACTTGAGCAGACGCTGCGCTCGAAGCCCGAGAAATTGGCCGAGGCCGCCGAGAAGCTGGCGGAGTCCGAAAAGAAACTGCGCAAGCAGCTTGAAGCGCAGCAGATGAAGCGCGCGGCCGCGTCCGCCGGTGACCTCGTGGACCGCGCGCAGGACGTGAAAGGCGTGCGGGTGCTCTCGGCGCGCGTCGAATCGATGGACCGCGCCGCCATGCGCCAGATGGTCGATAATCTGCGCGCACGGCTCGGCTCTGGCGTGATCGTACTGGGCAGCGCGTCAGACGGTAAAGTCTCGCTGATTGCCGCCGTCACTCAGGACCTGACGAATCGGCTGGACGCGGGCAAAATCGTCAAAGCGGCGGCGGCGATTGTCGAAGGTTCCGGCGGTGGACGCAAGGATTTGGCCGAAGCCGGCGGCAAGAATCCTGAGAAACTCGACGAGTCGCTTCAGGCGGTGCCGGGAATCGTCGAGGGGATGCTGTAGAGAATACGTAGTAGTAGGCCGCGTCACACCCCTCACCCGGCGCTAGCGCGCCACCCTCTCCCGCAAGGGGAGAGGGCGTGAATGCAGTAAGGAGAATTGACCATGCCCAGAGTCATTCATTTCGAAATCAACGCTGACCAGCCCGAGCGCGCCGCCAAGTTCTACACCGCTGTCTTTGGGTGGGAGATCAAGAAGTGGGAAGGGCCGACCGACTAATTGGCTCGTGACCACCGGCAAGGAAAGCACGCCGGGCATCAACGGCGGGCTGATGGCGCGACCGCATCCCGGGACCACGACGGTCAATACCGTCGATGTCCCCTCCGTGGACGAGTACGTCACAAAGATCGCCGCCCACGGCGGTAAGGTCGTAATGCCCAAGACGCCCATCCCCGGTGTAGGCTATTTCGCCTATTGCCAGGACACCGAGGGCAACGTCTTCGGGATCATGCAGCCTGACACAGCAGCAAAGTAGTAGTCAGCGCGCGACCGTGAAGTAATATGCGTTGCGGCCGGTGCGCAGGTCTTTGCCGTAGACGAACATCACCGTAGGGCCCGCGAGGATCTGAAACTTGGTGCGCCCGCCGGTGTCCCAGAGCCACACCCTCGAGCCGAAACTGCCTGATGAATCATAGATTCGGCCGGAATCGAGGAAAGGGCCAAGCTTGAGCTTCAGGAAGCCGTTCTGATAAACGATCTTGTCGACATCGCTTGAAGCGAGCAGATAATCGCGTCCGAGCGGCGCCGATCCCTTCTTGCCGTCGCGCGTGCCGACGTGGGCGCGCAGCCAGAGGTCGTTGTCGCGCTCGATGCCCAGAACAAACAGCTCGTCGAAGGGCGGTTGGCCCAGCGTTTCCCCGGCGCGAAATCGCAGCGTGGTCTCGTAATCGTCGCCGCGTGCTTGCGGGAACCAGCGGGTGCGGACGTCGCCTGTCAGCTTGGCGAAAGGGTCGGCCGCGTGGACAAACATCTTGCCGAGTTGGCCCGAGGCCGACGTATCGACGGTGAGCCGATGCTCTGGGATGTCGAGCGCGTGAACGTCGAGCTCTGCGTCATACTTTAACGCGAAGCCACGTGTGAAGTAGGAACTCGCCTCGGCGGCCGGGAAGTTGTGGAAGTCGCGATGCGAGAAGTCGGCGCCGGTGGTCCAACTCCAGCGGCCGCTCTCGACGGAAGCGATCTGCGCGCCCGCCTCCGCCCATCTCATCCTGAGGTCGCCACGCGGGAGTCCCGGCCCGAAAAATGTCCGGCTCAGGTTCCACGTTTCGTCGCGGCCATCGAAGTGGAACGCGTATCGCCACTTGGGATCGAGGCCCAGGGGGCGGGAGAAAGCGGCGTAAGCGCGGCGCTTCTGGGCGTCCCAGCGCAGGAGGGAGACGAAGTTCGCGGCGCCTTGTTTCAAGTTGTAGAACTCGGGATAAATCGTCTGGTAGGGCAAGCCGCGAAACAGCGATACCAACGCCTGCGTCTTGCTCGAGCCCCAGCCGTCGCGCTCGACGGGGCGAAAAGTCAGGTCGAAGGAGTCGTCCTGGCGAGGCGCGAGCTCGAAGTGGTAGCGCGGGAAGATGTCGAGATTGTCGAGGCGCGCCTGGGTGGTGCGAAGGTCGTCGAGCCGGAGGACGCTGGCGGGCGAGAAGGCAAAGGCGTGGTCGAGCAGCACGGGATTGACGCGCGGGCGCGGGTCGAGCTTGATGTTCTCGATGCGGGGTTTGCCGATGGGATTCCAATGCTTCAGCGCCGCCTCGAGATTACCTTCGAGCAGATAAACGGTGGCGAGGAAATCAGCAGCGTAGCGATCGCGCGGGTCGAGGCGCAGCGCCTGGCGGAGTTCGGCCTTGGCGCTGCGGAAGTCCTGCTGCTTGTAGGCGACGCCGGCGAGTTCGAGCGGAAAGCGCTTGTCGCGAGGAGCTTGCTTGCGTCCTGCCTCGAATGCCTCTTTCGCCTCGGGCCAGCGCCCGAGCCGCGTCAGCGCCATACCGCGATAGTAAGTGAGGTCGGGAGATTCGCGGGCGCTGGCGGAGGTCAGGCGCACGACGTCGTCCCAACGCTCGGCGGCGTACAGCCGCTGGACGGTGGACAGAAGATCAGAGCCGCCTCGAGATTCCTGCGACTGGGCGCAAATCATGCCCGTTCGGATGGCATGGGTCGCAACCTGAGAGGGAGCAAAGAGTACAGCGAGGACGAGAGCCTGCGCAATCACGGGTTCTGCCGGGGGACGGCTAATAGAGTCCAGTTACCCGTACCGTTCCAGGCGCGCTCGAAACTGGCCCGGTCGACCTTCAAGAGCTTGCGCTGGGCGGGATCGTTGACGAGCACCACCTGGGGACCATCGAGCCCGCTTACCACGACGTAATGATTGGAGCGCGGCTCGCGCAGCGCCACGATTAGCGGGCGTCCTTGCGACAAGTGATGCTCGAGGTCAGTCCATTCGCCCTTGAACACGAAGGCGCGGAATCCTGCCTGCTCGAAGTAACGCTGCATCGCGGAGCCGGCGGTTCCCCGCGCTTCCTTGGAATATACCGCGCGCTCGATCGTGACAGGATCGCCGTCGTACCCCGGTAATCGGCCCGCCGCGGTTTCCCTTGACGCGCTTTGGAGCCGCCAGTACTGGATCACCATGGCGATCGACGCGGGTCCGCAGCCGTTCTTGCTCTGCCGGACGAAAGGCACGTCCAGCCAGAGACGGTTGGGTTCGGCAGCCACGCCCACGCCAGCCAGGGCCAGGCCGACGAGGAGCAGCCTTAGAGCGCGAAATCGCCGCATCATGCGTTACGCCTCAAAGATCAGGATCACGATCAGAGCCGTGGCCAACGCGATGATGATGTAAGTAATCTGCAGGTTGGTGAGAACACCCGCCGAGATATCCTTCTGGACTTTGTCGGTTCGCGAAGCCAGCCGCGCCAGTTCATCGTCGTTCAGGGATGCGGCGGCCTTCTGGACTTTAGCGGGATCAATTTGGGCGGTCTTCAGCGCCTTCTGAGCCGCGTCCTGAGAAAAGAACTTGTCGACCTTGGCAAGGTTCTGCTGCCTGGTCTGGGTGGCGCTCTGCAAGGCGTGATGAAGCTCGGCAGGAGACACGACGTGGCCATCCTGAGCTGGCAGAGCAAGTGGGAGCAGGAGCATGAAAGCGAGGACCAGCGCGAGGTGAGCGAGAGTACGAGAATCAGGCAAGCTGCGAGTCATGGAACCTCCTTATGCGTCGTCAGGTGCGACGCTTAGTGTACAAAGTCGAGTCGTACGGACGCAAGAATTAACGCGGGGCGATCAGGTCGCAGCAGCGCGAGAGTAGCACCCGGAGCTGGGGCTGGAGGCCACCGCAGCCAAGCGCCGAGTGCCACGAGACGAAGAGGCCGAGGCCCGCACGGAATGAGACGCGTATCTGCCCTTGACGTGCGGCCATGAGCAACGCCCATGGCCGCCGTCAGTCGGGTAGGTCCGGTTTCATTGGTTCGCGGTGCTGGCGGACGTGGAATTTGACGCGGGCATACTCGCCGTCGTCGCTCCGGAGGTGATCTGCGGAGCGAGAACAGTGATTTCCACGCGTCGGTTCTCCTTGCGGCCCGCGCGCGTATTGTTGGGCTGCGCTGGCGAATCCTCACCGTAACCCAGCAGGTGGATCTTCGCCAACGGGATCTTGTGGACCTCGGTGAGATAGCGCACCACCGCATCAGCGCGGCGGCGGCTCAACTCGAGGTTGTACTCCTTCGAGCCTGTCTTGTCAGTATAGCCTTGCACCTCGATAACAAAGTGTTTCATCGAGTTGATGTTTCCGGCCAACTCGTCGAGCGTCGACTTGTCCTCAACCGTCAGGTCCGCATGGTTGATGCGGAAGAGTACGGTCTCCGACTTCACCGGTTGGTAATTGTCGATGTTGTCGAGGTCCTTGGCAACGGTCGTCGCCTGATCCACGCCCTTCTGCGCCAGGTTCTGCGCTTCCTGAGCGTGCTCGTCAGCCTTGCCAGCATCCTTGTCGGCCGTCTCCGCCCTGGCTTGCGCGTCGGAGACGCCAGCCTCGGCCTTCTGGTCGACATCGGTGATTCGCTGCGCGTTGGCGTCAGTCTTCTTGTCCACACCCGTGATCTTCGCCTCGAGCGGCTGGAACACCTTAGTCTGCACATACTTCTTGGTGGCGCAGCCCGGAGCAAGGAATACAAGTAGAATGACAGCTCCAAGAGCCGTCAGCCTTTCGGATCCGACACACTTCTCCTTCAGCGTATTCATGGTTTATTTCCCTCTCATTCCCCTCATCACGTAGACTTTCAGACGTTCACCTCGCGACAAAGCACCTCCGGTTCCAAACCGAATTGCTTGTATGTATCTGAAAAGACAGCCCAAGGTGGCGCATTTGCGTTGGCGCGGACGGATTTTTTGCTGGACTTACGGTAAAACTTGCACTCCTTGTACACCGAAAACTCACGCTTGCTCCCTGGCCGGCCGACAAATCATTGTGTAGGACTAAGCAGGAGAGCATGTGGTATAATCACATCGGCTTGTTAGGGGATGGCATCGACCCCGGGTCGACTCGGGTTCGCCGTAGGCGCCAGACGCTCAGTGAGGCACGTTCCGGGCTCGTTGGGGGTGGGGATTCTCGCGAGCCCGGGAAATGCGGCGAATGGAGACCACCGAGGAGGGTCTGGGTTCTGTCCTCCGCCGGTGCGGAGACAGGAGTTCGATGCTGAATCGTCGACGTAGTGAGGTCATCACTCTCGTCTGCGGATTGTTGTTCCCTCTCCTGTGGCCGTCCGCCGCGATGGGTCAGATTGCCGCTGCGGTGGACGAGCAGGGACGCACGGTATACGTCAATGCCATCCTGCCGGAGCCGGCAGTGCGGCGCCACCACCGGAATTCGGTATTCCCTTCCCGCGTTTCCGTAAGAACGATCCACGTTGCGAGTGTCTCTGCCACGCCACCACCGGAGCCCGACTCCCAATCTCTTGGTCACTTGGCGCGGCAGGCTGCGGTAAGCGCCGCCGTAGACCCAGACCTGGTCGACGCGGTAATCCGGGTTGAATCCGAATACAATCCGCGCGCGGTCTCTCCCAAGGGCGCCATGGGTCTGATGCAGCTCATTCCAGCGACGGCACGCCGCTTGGGAGTTGCGGACCCCTTCGACCCCGCCCAAAACCTCGAAGGCGGAACGACTTATCTGCGTTATCTGCTGGACCTCTTCGGCGGCGACGTACAGCTTGCGCTCGCCGCCTACGACGCCGGTGAAAACGCCGTACTGCGCTCGAACGGAATCCCGCCCTTTGCCGAGACTCGCGGGTACGTGCGCAAGGTTAGTGCGTTATATGGCCCCTATGACCGCACCAGTGAGGCGTCCAACATAACTTCCGCGGGGCGATGGCCAACGCTAACCCCTCATCACCCCATCTACAGTTACGTGGACGCAGTGGGTGTGGTGCACTTCACCAATGAGTGAGTCGCTGCCATCCTCGACGACGGCCGCTCGAACCGGGCGGGCTCCCCAGCGCGCTCGGGCCGCGGGCCGGCTGGCGCTAACTCTCATTCTCGTCCTACCATTCGCTTCACCGGCTAATGCGAGTCCGCGCAGTAAGGCGACCTCAGCTTACCAGCGCGCCTTGCGCTTGCGCGCCCGACTCGAGTCGCGCCCTCAGCACGCCCGCCCCGCCGCCGACTACCTCGAACTGATTCGCAGCTTCCAGGACGTCTACGAAAGTGATCCCACGTATGAGAAAAGTCCCGAGGCGCTGGCCGATGCCGCCCACCTCCGCGAAGAGATGGGGTGGGAGTTCACGGACAAGCGCTACTACCTTGACTCCATCAAGGCGTACGAGTTCCTCATGACGGAGTACCCAGGAGGCCCGGTGGCGCGCGCCGCCTTGTTCACCATCGCTGAAATCTACCGGGTGGACCTGAACGAGCCGGATCAGGCTCGCCGCGTTTTCAGGAAGTTCCTGGCCGAAAACCCTGACTCGTCGAAATCGCGCTTGGCGCGCGAGAAGCTGAAGCAGATCGAGCAGGCTGAAAGCGCTGTGCGGAGGACATCTCCGGTCGTCGAGGACGTACCTCAGGCGGCGTCCCCGCCCGCGCGCGAAGAGACCGAGGCTGAATCGGACGCGTCACAAGGTGAGACGGCGTCCCACGAGCATGCAACACGGGACCTCGCGCTGGTAACGGGCATTCGCTTCTGGGTCGGCTCGAACTACACGCGCGTGGTCATCGCTCTTCAGGGAGAGACCAAGTTCACGGCCAGCCGGCTGTCGCATCCAGACCGCCTGGTGTTCGACCTCCCGGACAGCCGGCTGAGCCGGGCGCTGACGGGCAAGACCTTTCCGGTCGAAGACGGCTTTCTGCGCCAAGTCCGGATCGCTCAGTATCAGCCGACCGTGACGCGCGCCGTGCTCGACGTCAAGAAGATCACGGACTACTCCGTTTTCTCCCTGCCCAACCCCTTCCGGCTGGTCATCGACATTCATGGCACTTCCACGCAGTCGGTGGAAAGCCTGGAGACCCAGCAAGCCAGGATGCAAGGCCTCCCCTCGGTGACGCTGGCGGACGGCGATCGCGGACAGGGCGCGAATTTGCGCGGCGGCGAGACGGCTCGGCGAGCCGCCGGGAGTCCGGTACCGGGTTCTCGTGAGAGCGGAAGCGCCAAACGAGTCGCCACGGATCAAGCCCCTAAAGCCATGTCCGTCGAGGACAGGCCCTCCGAACAGATCTCCGAGGTCACGCTCGCTGCGCCCGCCCCTGTTTTACCTCCGGCGACCGAGGATGAAGCAGTTGAAGCTACCGCGCAGGGGTCGGGTTCCTCATCTCTGAGAGCCCCCGCGCGCCCCACGACGCCGGTTTCCCGGGCGAGCAATCCGGATCCAGGGCGCACGCTAGCCTTGAATACCTCGAAGGAACCCAGCGAAAACGCGGCAGTCCGTTCCAAGACACTGACTCGCGTGCTAGGGCTGAAGATCGGGAGGATTGTCATTGACCCGGGCCACGGAGGCCACGATACGGGGACGATCGGGCCGCACGGCCTGCGCGAGAAGGACTTGGTGCTGGACGTGGGACTAAGGCTAAAGGCGCTGCTCGAGCGCAAGACCGACGCGGACGTGGTCATGACGCGCAGCGACGACACCTTTATCCCCCTCGAGGAGCGCACCGCGATCGCCAATCAGAGAGCCGCCGACCTGTTCATCTCCATCCATGCCAACGCCAGCCGCGACTCGAGCGCGAGGGGCATCGAGACCTACTACCTCAACTTCACGTCCGACCCGCATGCTTTGGAAGTGGCGGCGCGGGAGAATGCCTCCTCCACCGAATCCGTCCACGAGCTGCAGGGTCTGGTCAAGAAGATCGTGCTGACGGAGAAGATCACGGAGTCGCACGACCTGGCTGCGGACGTACAGAGCTCGGTCTACACGACGCTGGTGAAAGCCGGAGCGCGCGAGGAGAACCGCGGAGTGAAACGCGCGCCGTTCGTGGTGCTGATCGGCGCCAACATGCCTTCCATCCTGGCTGAGATTTCCTTTGTCACCAACCCGCGCGACGAACGCTTGCTCAAACGTCCCGAATACCGTCAGAGGATCGCCGAGGCCCTCTACCGCGGCATCCAGCAATACACGCGCAACCTGGGTGGCTTGCGTATGGCGGAGAGAGATCAGCCCGAGACGGGCACGCATTCAGCTTCGCGGCAAACCTCAGAGTCATCGCTGCGAACTGCACAATCGACTCCGGGCGGGATGAAGTAGAGGGCAACCCACCAACCCAAGCCGCGTCTCGCCCTCGACCGTGGCTTAAGCTGTCGCGGCCATGTCGGGACTGCACAGATAGGGGCGGAAAGCTTCGAGCATTTGTGCTTCGGTAGCCGGCTTTTCGATGTAGTCGGCCGCACCCAGGCTCATGGCCTCGAACTGGCAAACCATGTCCCGCGAACGCGTGAGGACGACGACGGGCGCGCGGCGGTCGTGCTCGGTCGCGCTATCGACCACGCACCGCCAAGCAAAGCGGTCAGTGCCCTGATTGATCAGCACTAAATCGAAGCCGTGCTCGCCGAGGCACAGCAGCGCCTTCAAGTGCGAGTCGCAGCTCGTGACCCAGCATCCCGCCCGCTGAAGGATCTCCCGGTAGTGGGCCAGGTCGACGGGGTCATCATCCATCAGCAGGATTTGCGCCGGACGTCCGGGAGGGCGCGCCGCTTCGGTTCGAGAATTGGTCGATGGCATCACTTGCCTCCTCAGCCTCTGTCGGGAGCCCACAGGCGAAGCCCGCGGTAAACGCCCACCGATGCTGTCAGCCAGTCCCGCGTGGCATTGATGGCGGGGTGTGCTACCGACGATAACACGCCCCCTACTTCTGCCAATTAGGGCATACACTGATCCGTCAGAATCCGAGGCACTAGGAGGCTCTAAGGTGCACCCCTACTCGTGTTAGTGCGCGCGCCCCTGGATGCCCCCTGAGATTGCGGTCAGCACCCGCCCTGACCTGTACGGCATGCCTCTCGCTTTTCTGCTATGCTTGAGCGAGTCAATCGAAGGAATCCAAGCGAGGGCTGCGATGACGAAGAACTTCCGCTCCCAGCGCTGGTCAAGACCCGGTCGACCGTCTCCCCTGTCACTTGGTCTCGATGTTTCAGGTATGTCCTGGCTGATAGTCTGGAGCCTCACGCATTGCCTCGCGCCTGGTGCGGTATGGGCGCAGACGCCTTCCGTCATGCCGCTGGTACCCGCGGCGAACTGGAAACTCACGAGCTCCACGAAATCAAGTGTGAGTGTCGTCTCGAACTGGGGCGGCGACCCGAAGATCGAAGAGGAATACGGCGTAAAATCCGTCGAGGCGCGTAGCTATCGGTTGGACGACGAGCTTTCTGGAAGCCAGACGGCAGACGTGGTGGTTGAAGAAACGCCGGACGCCTCCGCGGTGTACGGGCTGCTGACCTACTATCAGACCGAAGCGATGATCCCGGAAAAAGGTATCCAGTTGGCGGTGGTAGATGCGAACAGCGCGCTGATGGCGCGCGGCAGGGTTTTCATTCACTTCGTCAAAGGCACTGGCTCGCACATCTCGACGGACGAGTTTCGTGCGCTGGAGACTCTGGTGGGAGGCACACGGCCCACGGCTGACGCCTTGGCCAGCCTGCCCGCTCCGCTGCCACCGCGGGGACTGGTGCCGGGCACGGAGAAGTATCTGCTCGGCACCCAGGCCGCGGCGCGCGTCCTTCCTTCATTCCCCGCCGCACTCTTCGGCTTCGAACAGGGTGCTGAGGTTCAGACGGGACGTTACGCGGTAGATTCACGCGGCGGCGCGACGAGTGCTAACCAACCGGCGACACTGCTGGCCATCGAGTATCCGACATCCCAGATCGCACGGGCGCGGTTCGAGCTGATGCAAAACGCGCTCGGCCTCAACAAGGAGCGCGGCGCGGAATCGGTGTACGGCAAGCGTACCGGGTCGTTCGTCTTCCTGGCGATCAATGCGGGGTCGAAGACCAGCGGCACGAAGTTGCTTGATCAGTTCAACGTCGCCGAGCAGGTGAGCTGGGACCAGCGTTATCCGGGCAAGAAATCGATCACGCTGCAAATGCTCGAACTCATCCTTGCGAACCTGGGGCTGGTTGCTTTACTCATCAGCGCGGCGGTTCTTGGCGGAAGCTTGATTGCGCTCTCGAAGCGGCTCGCAAGGAAATGGTTTCCCAGTTCTGAGTGGGGATCTCCGGAAGGCGAACGTCTGATTACCCTTAACCTGCGCTAGCCTGCGGCTGACGGCTGAGGCGGCGTCGCCAAGGCATTGATAATAAGCTATTTAGAAGTAAGGCGGGCATTTCGCCTAGTCCCGTGTGACGCTCTCCTGCAGACTTGGTTACGTCTTATAAGTAAATGATAACACAGTACTTAATGTCCGATTTTTTTTCCCAAAATTTCCTTGACAAGCCAGCTTGGGAGTTTATAGACTCCAAACCGAGTTTAGATGACGGAGCGCGTCCGCCATTCTATTCTCCTCTTAAATGCTCACCCGCGAGGTTTGGCACCTGTGCCGGGCTTCGCTGGGTGAGCATTTTTATCTCTGTACGCCGGCGTAGCTCAGTCGGTAGAGCAACGGTTTCGTAAACCGTAGGTCGGGGGTTCGATTCCCTTCGCCGGCTCCATTGCCACCAACCAGGCCGAGCGTCATCGCCCGACGCGATTCGTGCGGTGGTGCTCTAAAAACCCTCCACTGCCAGAGAAATACTTCTCCCGGATAACGCTGGCGGACACCCGGTCACGCTGATCCTCTTTGACAGACAGTAGCTTGGGTCGGCTCGCGCCATGGCGATTCGCATGCTCGATGGATTGCCGAGTGCGTTCGGCGGACCCAGGATCGACGCCCTCATGCGAAAGCCGCGGCGCAGTAACTGCCGCTGGGGACTCGGTCCAAATCGCGTCATCGACCATGAAGGGGAAACACGCATGGTGGCTGACACTGCTGCCTTGCACGTGCGGGAGCAGCGGAGCGTCTTGGCGGCTCGAGAGAAGCAAGCTTTGGTGTGGATGGCACAACGTCTGCCGCGTTGGGTTCATCCGGATCACCTCACGCTGCTGGCGTTCGCGGCGATGCTCTCCGGTGGACTCGCCTATTGGTTGGCCAGTCGCAACCGGATGGCATTGCTGATGGCGGTGCTCGGGCTGGCGATCAACTGGTTTGGAGACAGCTTGGACGGCACGTTGGCAAGAGTGCGCGATCAGCAGCGGCCGAGGTACGGCTTCTACGTCGATCATGCGCTCGACCTCTGCGGCAGTCTGTTCCTGCTGGGCGGCTTGGCCCTCTCGAGCTACATGAGTCCTCTCCTTGCGCTGGGATTGCTCGCAGCCTACATGGTGGTGAATGCTGAGGAGTTCCTGGCCACCCATGTACGGCGTGTATTCCGCCTTTCCTTCCTGGGAATTGGCCCCACCGAACTGCGAATTATCCTGGCGATCGGGACCGTGTACGTTCTGCTCGCCGATCGATGGGTGGAGCTTGGGACGATCGGCGTTTTCCGGCTGTTCGACGTCGGAGGGATGGTCGCCATTGCGGGTTTGGCTGTGAAGCTCGTGGTCTCGATGGTCCGAAACGCGCACGCCCTTTATTTGGCTGAGAGGCTGCCGTGATGCCGGAGAAGCACGCTGCTCGATCCCTGGCAGTCGCCACCGCTTGAGTCCCGAATTTCGCGTTGTGCGCAAGGCACGGTCGTGCGATTGTGAAGGCATGGGCGCCGCTTCCCGGCCCTACAAGTACCTCGACTTGGTCACGACGGCCTTCGTCACGTCGCTGCTCATCACGGGGACGGTCGCCTCCAAGCTCTTCGCACCGGTCAAGGGAATGATCTTCAACGGCGGGGCGCTGTTCATCCCGGTCACCTACCTGTGCGGGTGCATCCTGACGGAAGTGTACGGCTACGCGCGCGCACGACGGGTCATCTGGACCGGCTTCTTTGCTGCGGCCTTCATGTCGCTCGCGTATTGGGCCGTCGGACGCATCCCCGCAGCTCCAACTTGGCCGCACCAGGCCGCTTACGACTCCATCCTCGGAGTTGTCCCCCGTATTGTCGCGGCCAGCCTGACTGCCTATTTTCTCGGCGAGTTCACCAATTCCGTCGTGCTGGCGAAGATGAAGATCTTCACCCGGGGGAGGCGCCTGTGGACGCGCACGGTTGGAGCGACGTTCTCGGGCCAGGCGGTGGATACCGTCGTGTTTGTGGTGCTCGCTTTTTACCGCACTCAGGATTTCAGGGTGATTGCGTCTCTTTCGGTGTCCATCTATCTCCTCAAGGTGGCGATCGAGATCGCCGCGACGCCTCTCGTCTACCAGATCACCGGTTTCCTCAAGAGGACGGAGGGAGAAGACTATTTCGACGTCGGCACGAACTTTAATCCCTTCGCCCTGTTTGGCAAACGCGCGGAGGAGCCTCAATCCCCCAAGCCGTACAACGGGCCCGGAAGTTAGAAGTTTTCGATCAGCCACAGATTGCTGTTCGCGGTCTGGCCTAGGACAGCCAGGCGCCGGCCATCGGGACTGGGCACGCCCCACGTTTGGAAGGCGCCGTCGCGTTCCCACAACACGTGGGCCTCGCCGTCTATGTTGACATAGAGGAGTGTGGCTCGCTTCAGCGACTGACTGCAGACGTAGAAACCATTGCCGTCCGCGGCCCAGTCGAGCGATGCGAACAAGGTCCACGCGCTCGCCGTGACCTCGCGCTTCGTGCGGTCCTCTAAATTCAACACCTCGATTCGGTTTCCGCCTACCTGCTCGATCGCGACTCGCGTGCCGTCGGGCGCGAGATCCCAGTTGTACTCGAGGTTCGGGTCAACGTCGTATTGGGTAAGCGCGGCCGCCCTGCCCTTGACCGGATCGAGCGCGCTGAAGATCAGTTGCCGGCGGTCCGCGGTGCGCTCGCCCAGGATGCAGGACCCCGAAGACTGCCGGGCGCAGCGATATCCGATGATCCCGGGAGCGCTGTAAACGAGCCGAGACGGCCCGCCGGACAGTGAAACGCGCATGATACACAAGGGCGAGGCCGAGCCTGACTGCGCAATCGCCGGCGCGACCATGTACAAGATCGAGGAGCCGGGAGGAATCAGGCGCGCACCGTACTTGTAGTCAGGGCCGGTTGCGATGGGCTCCGGCGCACTCGCGTCCATGCGCTGCTCGAAGATGTCGTTTGGTCCGTTGCGGTTCGAGGAGAAGATAACAGCTTGGCTGTCGGGCGTCCAGGCGGTCGGCACGTTGTTGGCAACGCTGCGCGTGAGCGAATGAAGCGTGCCCAGGCGAGCCCCGTTGTCCTCAAGGTCGCCCACATAGATGTTAGTTTGGAACGAGCACTTCATCAGCGCCAGGCGCTTCCCGTCGGCGCTCGCGCTGAGACCGCAAAAGCGCGACCCGGCCCAGTCGGTGAGACGCCGCGGTGCGCTGGTCGGCGACCCACGCCGGTCGACTCGGACGGCCCAGAGGTTCGAGTCCTCCTCGCTGGGCTCTGGCTCAGCGAGCGTATAGACAATGCGTCCGTCGGGCAGCCAGAGGTAGTCCTCGAACGAAGCGCTGGAGATGAGAACGGCGGGGCGAGCGTCTTTCACGCCCAAGCTTTCCAGCCTGACTTCAAACTTGTCAGGACCCTGGCGAAGCCTGCGGTACGTAATACTGGCGCCGTCCGGCGACCACAACACGCGGTCGAATCCGTCTGCAGACTCCGCGGCCACCAGCCGGCGAGGATCCTGGCCATCCGAGCGCATGAGCCAGATCTCGCGCGCGCCGATGGGACCCGACCCGCTCACGAAAGCGATCGTGGAGCCGTCGAGAGAAACAGATTGCGCAGCCGCATCGTCGCGAAGTTCTGACCACGCTCCGCCTAAAACCGAAACGACCCAAATGCTCGAGCTCCGATCGCCGCCGGCCCGGTTCACGAGGAGCTTCGTTCCGTCCGGAAACCACGCCACGGGATTCCAGAGGGAGCTTTCCCGGCCGCTCCCTTCAGCCTTTCCAAGTGAGGGCGTTTCGGCCTTGGTAGACGGAGGCGACGAGAACGTGTGTGTTTCGCCCGTTTCGATCAATTCGAGGTGGAGGCCGTTCTGGTCAGAGTAGGCGACGTACTTCCCATCGGGTGACAGGGCGGCACCGGTAACCGGATCGTCGCTGGAATTGGCCGTCAGCCGACGCTGCCTGATCTCCGGCAGGGACGCGGGCGTCGTGGTGCGGCGATGAGCCAACCACACGACCAGCGCCGCCACTGCGACGGCCGCTGACACCGCCACCAGCGCCGGGGCGCGAAGCGCGAGACGGCTCGCCCGCTTGTCGTCAGTCGGGCCTGAAGCAGGAAGCGCCGGCGCCCCAACCTGACTTGCGCCATTCAACGGCGCAATAAAACGGTAGCCCCGCCGCGGGACCGTCTCAACGTAGAGAGGGCGGTCTGCGTCGTCTCCAAGCGCCTGGCGAAGCCGCTTGACGGCCGCATTGATGCTGTGATCGAACTCCACTATTGTGTCGTTCGACCACAACGTTTGCTGGATCTCCTCGCGCAGCACCACTTCTCCCGGACGCTCGAGCAGCATCTGGAGAACCTGGAAGGGCTGCTCCTGAAGACGGATCTTCAGCCCGTGCTTGCGCAGCTCTCCAGCTTTGAGGTCAACTTCAAATACCCCGAAGTGGACAACCTGGCGGGGCGTGCTGTCGTCTGGCACCGCGTGTCACCCGTCGCTCCCCCGGCATTGTCGTTAAGGTCCGAGCCCCAGGCTTCTGGAACCCGAATACGCTCTCGTCAACAAATCGAATACGCCGCGCGGGAGCGAAACGTGCCATTTTCAGGTCGCGGCCCACCAGCGTCGCAACTCCACCCATCACATAAAGACGTAACAAGTCAGAAAAGGTCACCTCGTCGCGCCTATCTGACTACGATCCATTCAGCTTGGTCACCCCACGCCCTAACCGCAAGATAGCAACCCGTCCACTCAGTCATACGACGTAATACGACGGCGGGTTCCGAATCGTTAACAGGCGCGTGCGCGACAGCCTTGCACTCGAACGCGTGGCCTCATTTCCGAAACAATCACTCTGATTCCGAACTGCCCGCCCTAGTCCGATCCACGTCCCGCTCCCCGGTGATGCGGTCAAGTCGAAAGGCAATAAAGCACGTCACCTGCCTCCATCCCTCTGATGTTAAGTGCTTGAAAGGGCGTGATTCAGCGGCATCGGTGCATCCAGTATGAGTGGCCAGGGTGTCCGGTAGCGAGACGCAAGCGGTCGGAGGCGAACCACGCGCCCCGCGGGTTCACAGCTTCGTGTCAGCTTCCCCGGCAAGTGAAGACGTGCGAATCGATTATCCGCTCACCCATATTTCCCTTCGAATTCACCCGCTGTGCATTGAGCGAACCCCGCGGCCGGCTCATTCTCGGCCTGCCCGGAGGCCGTGCGGACTTTGGCGCACGGAGTTCGAAATCGAGTCAAGCTCGTGGACAGGCCCGGGAAAGCGAAGGGATTCAAGCGGCGCGCGAAGCCGTGGATAGTTCTGAGCTCGGCCATCGCGCTTATGGGAACGGGGACGACAATGGCGCTCGCTGCCCGGCCCGCGGCTCACGGTGCCGTCCAGACGGGCGGCTCAGACACGACGACATCGTTGCGGATCACGCTCCGGGTCTACAACTTTCCCAAGCTGCCGCACGGCATGCTCGCGAGCGCCGAAGAGACCGCGACGGTGATCTTTCATCACGCCGGGATCGACGTGACCTGGGTCGATTGCCCTCTCTCGAGTTCGGAATTGGCGGAGTACCCGGCATGTTTGCCCGCGATCGGATTCACGGACTTTGCCGTCCGCATTCTCACGCGGTCGATGGCCGAGAGAATGACCTTTCCACCGGGGACGCTCGGTTTCGGTTTGCCGTGCGCGAACGACCGCCGCGGCTGTTATGCCGACGTCTTCTATCACCGCGTCGCGGAACTGGGCGAGCGCGGCTGGGGCATACCGCCGGACCAGATCCTCGGCCACGCCCTGGCCCATGAGGTCGGGCATCTGCTGCTGGGACCCAACTCGCACTCGCCAACCGGAATCATGCGCGCCACCTGGGACGTTTCAGAGTTACAGGCGATGTCGCATAGGTGCTTGGTGTTCACGCCTGAGCAAGGCCAGCGGATGCGAGCGGCGGTATTGACGAGAATGAGCCGCGAGCATCTTGTGGCGGATTCCTCACCGGCGTCCACCGGCACCCGCTAAGATCGGCGGTCAGAGAAACGAGGCCTCTGTTCGCCGCAGGTGGGGGTTAGTCGTCTCCCTGGGCGTCCTCCCTCGGACGGGCCGGCCCCCACCGATCAATCGACCTCTCGCGACCTCTCGCGCGACGACTTCACAGCTGGCCATCGATCCTCTTCAGCCTCAGCGCCCAGTCACCGCTGTCCGTAGCGGCAGGCGATGTCCACTCAGGACCCTGAGCCGCGCCAACCTCCGATTTACCGCCGTCCCGGGCATTGAACCAAGTTGCCTGGTAGCGGCCGGAGTCGAGCTTGACGGTGACTTTCCCGCCCATGGGCAGGTAGACGACATAATGCTTCCCCGGCTCGGCCAAGCAGAAGTCGCCTGCCGTAACCAGTTCGTCGTGCGGCTCGAGCCTCCACCACTCGAAGCTGGTGAAGAAGTCGACCATGTGAGCGTAGCCCTCGAGCATGACCATGCTGTTGTCTCCCCGGCCGTTGACCCAGCCGCCGCCGGTGTCCGGCCAAGCGCCAGTACCGCGTTTGGCAGTCTCGCCGGTGGTCTGGTAGGTGCCGGCCATCGCCATCTCCCAGCCGGCGCGGCGATTCGCGTCGGCCGAGGCGCCGTCAGGGTAGCTCGGACTCCAAATCGGATAGTGGTCCTCGTAGCCGTATTCCTCGTCCACCTGAGGGATGATGCGGCCCGTTGCGGCTTGCAAGCGACGCTGGTTGAGCATCCACTCGTGCAGCGGACGCGGCCATTGCTGGAACGACGTGAACCCGAACCACGCGGCGGCGCGGTCCTGCTGCGTGTTGTCCACCGGATGATCGGTCGCCAGATGATGATGCGCGTCCCACTGCTCGAGGAGCGCCCCCATCTGGTGCGACCAGTCGAGGCTGCGGTAGCTGCTGATGTCGTCGCCGAGGTCCCAGGTGATGTTGGAGAATGCGCCCAAACGTGCCGCGGCGTAGCGGAAGTAGCGCTTCTCATCATCGCTCAAGGCGGCGGGGTGTACCTGCGAGTCGTTCCAGTCGAGGACAATCGAGATAATCATGTCGCGCTCGCGCGCGTAGCGCAGCATCCGCTCGTACTTCTGCCAGTAGGGGACGTTGAAGCGCGTGTAATCGAATCCGGGATCGCTCAGCGAGTCAGGACGCGCGGCAACCCAGGGATTCTGGCAGAGGTGGAACTGGCTGGTCGGAACGATGGGCTCGCTCCACAGACTCAGCGCGGGCCGCGCCGCGAGCATCACGCGCAGGCGATTCACCTTGAGCCGGTGCAGCCGGTCGATGCTCGCTTGGATCACCTTCTCGTCCGTCCAGCCCATCAGCAGGAACGCCGTCGTGCCGTTGAGGAAGTAATGCTCGCCCGTGCCCTCCCAGATAAAGTGCCAGCGGTACATGGGGTCGACGCGCAGGATCCCGCGACGGTGTCCGTCTGTCGCTTTGAAGCTGCCCGTGAAGGTGCGGCGGAAACTCCCCTGGCGATAGGTCACCGAATACGAATAGTCGCCGGGGTGGCTGGGCATGAAGCGGATTCTGTAGACGCTGCCGTCGGCGGAGTCCGCGAATCCATCGACTAAGGTGACGCTCGACTCGCCCGCCCTACCGAACTGCACGAACTGCCCGTCGACCACGGCGTCGGTGAAGGGATCCTTCACGTCGGGCGCCGCCACGTTCACGGTAACCTCGACGAAGTCGTACGCCTCGACGGTCGACGCCGACTGGCTGAAGGAAATATCTCCCGGAGCGGCCCACGCGGTGCGACAGCAGGCCGCCGCGAGGACAACGCCGCTGACAACTGCCATCCGCAGTAACCCTCGGCGTGAGCGAGTCTGGAGTTGGAAGCGAAACGGACGAAGATGTGGCGGCTGGGTACCAGGCTTGTTCATCGCTGCCCTCCCTCGGATCAAAAGCTCAGCTAAGCTCATCCCGACTGCCGTTTCAGAGCGGTGGCCGGGCTCGAAAGCTCAGTATTATAGGCAATCCACTTCGAAGGGTCATTGCAGAAATGAGGAAGAACTCTTTTCGGACATGGAAGGAAGCCTTGAACGGCTTAGGCCGGAAGGTTGTTACGCGCGATGGCACAAAAGCAATCGCCAAACACCGTCAGAGGGCAGCAGTAGGCGCGGCATCACAGCGGGGCGGAATCAGTTGAACGACGGCAAGCGATTCCGCCGCGGCCGAACGTGGTCCTGCGCTGGCTCTTCCTCCGGCTCTGAACCGCGCACGCCAGCGGCAACGAGCTCAAGGGAGTCTGACAGACGGCAGTAGCAATCCTCGAGAAAGGCTGCAAAAGCGAGCGATGAAGAAGCCTGGTCGACATGAGTACCGTCTACAGCACGCACCACGCGCCGCGGATCACTGCGAGTACCCGGTGCGATTCTAGGATGAGAAATCAGCAGGTCTACCATGGTCACGCTGGACCTCCTTTCGTTTCCCATCAATGCACGGCGCACGCCAAATGTTAACGCCGTCATAGGGGGCGCCTAACACCGTGATTCTGCTAACAATTGGACGATAGTATCTGATTGCTTGGCGGGGCTCGGACCTGTTGCCGCACGCGAAGGTTTTACACAATCACGGTGAATAAGCTGTTGTGCAACGAGCTTTCACTCTGTGTCAATTCCGAGCCCGTTCGCTCTTCCACTTGCGAACGGTCCTGAGCGGCGCGAAGGAGCTCAGGGTAAACTGCGCGAGGAATCTCGCTCTGTGTCGCGATCGAGAGCGAAAGATCAGTGCCAGATCCCTCGTCACCTGCGGCTCCTCGGGATGACACGACCGCGACATGTTGTTTCGAACGCGGCGAAGAATCTCACACTGGCCGCTTCTTCCAAACGGCGTGGAAGAAACCCCCGAGCCCAACCGCTTCCCCCCCGATGAACATCGGCCAGTTGAAAGGATTCGGCATGCCACCTGCCATGATATTGCGGTGGTCCCAAGTAAACGCGAGCACGATAATCAAACCGCCAGCCACGATCCCCAGCCAGTTAACAGGACCGAGGTGCACCGGCTTCCCAGTCCACTCCCGCACCAACACCACAAATCCCGCTCCAATCATCGACAGTGACACCAGCACCGGAGCCAGCACTGGGCCGACCCAGGGCACCGGGATGAGATACAACAAGTCCCAAGTGAGCACCGAGCGAGGCCAGCCGATCAGAAGCCGGAGAAAAGCGTAAAACGCGATGTCCCAGACTCCAAAAAGAATCACGAAGCTCGCGACCCACTGCCGGAGGTTGGCGCAGAGGCACAGGGCCACGGTGCCCAGCATCACCAGAGTGGCCGCTTCACGAGCTACTTCGGTCTTGAGCAGACGCAGGGTGTCAGGGCTCACTGCTTTCAGTTGGTCCAAGGTTACGACGGGGAACAGATCGTCGGGGCCGCGCTCCAGATGAAACTGCTGGCGCAGCGGTTCGTTCAGCACGCGAAGGTAAACCACCACGGCAGCTTCGACGTAGCCGAAGGATATTCCAAACAGCAGTAGGGCGAGGGTTGTACGTTTCCAGCCAGAGGATGGGGCAACAGACATGCGCGTGAGGTTAGGTAGACTCGTATCAGGACCCGTCGCGCGGGTCAGGATGTTCGAGGATGGCGCGCGCTTGCGCCTCCCGGTGTCGCCGCACCGCGCTGCGAATCTCCGGGTACTTGTTCCCGAGGATCTCCGCCGCCAGCAGCGCCGCGTTCACGGCTCCTGCCTTGCCGATGGCGAGTGTCCCGACGGGAACGCCCGCCGGCATCTGGGCCGTCGAGAGCAGCGAGTCGATTCCATTCAAGGCCTTCGATTGCATCGGAACACCCAGCACCGGCAACACGGTTTTCGCCGCCGTCACGCCCGCCAGGTGCGCCGCTCCGCCCGCCGCCGCGATGATCACCTCGAGCCCGCGGCTTTCCGCCGAAGCCGCATACTCGAACAGCGCGTCGGGGGTCCGGTGCGCCGAGATGACCCGCACCTCGGCAACGACTCCCAGGCCCTTCAGCGTCTCCTCCGCGTGCATCATGGTTTCCCAGTCAGACTTCGAACCCATGATGATCCCGACCAGCGGCTTGGCCACGGTTCAGTCTTCTCCCTGCGCCTTGGTGAATCCCATCTCACCATCGAACTCATGGAGCTTCTCGAGATGAGTCCAGCGATGGTGCGCGGCGACACGCTGGAGCAGGCCGAGCATCTGCTCGTCGTTCAGGTCGCCCTTCGGCGAGCGGCTGATGAAGCGGCAGAACCAGTGGTCGACGCAGTCGGTGATGGCGCCCGCCGTGGGATAAAGCTTGGTGCCGCGGTTCGAGATCATCTTGAGCTTCAGCGAAGAGTTCTCGGCGATGTGCTCCAGGCTCTTCCCAAGCTCTTCGGCGCCGAGACCCGACTCGACGAAGATGTCGATGCCGACCACGCGCCGCGACTTGGCGACGACATAGTCAGGCCGCGGGGAGACGTGAGGCAGCACCAGCGGCTTGTAGTCGCGCACTCGCCAGTGCTCGGACTTGCGGCCCAGGTTTGCGATGATGGTGTCAGTGTAGACCGTGGTCGGCGTGCCTTTGTCGTAGCCCACCAGGTCGCCGGTGCGCACTTTGCCTTCCTCCAAGGTGACGAGCACGGCGTGCTCGACGGCGGCTGCAGCGTCAAACTCGTTCAGGTGGCGCAGCATCATCACCGCCGTCAGAATCAGCGCCGTCGGGTTGATGACGTTCTTGCCCGCGTACTTGGGCGCTGAGCCGTGGACGGCCTCGAAAATCGCCACGTCGTTGCCGATATTGGCGGACGGAGCAAATCCCAACCCGCCGATCAGCGCCGAGGATTCGTCGCTGATGATGTCGCCGTTCATGTTGGTGGTGACGATAACGTCAAACTGCTCGGGCCGTTTGACGAGCTGATGGGCGCAATTGTCGATGATGATGTGGCTTGACTCGAGGTCCGGATACTGCGGGGCGATCGATTCGAAGGTGCGCTTCAGCATCCCCTCGGTAAGCTTCATGATGTTCGACTTGGTCGCGCAGTGAACCCGCTTGCGGCCCTCGGCGCGCGCCAGCTCGAAGGCGAGCCGCACAATCTTCTCGCAGCCCTTGCGCGAGATG
Organism: Terriglobia bacterium; assembly: GCA_035945295.1. Lineage (GTDB taxonomy): Bacteria > Acidobacteriota > Terriglobia > UBA7540 > UBA7540 > QHZK01. The sequence goes on from DASZAI010000050.1 coordinate 107,245, forward strand.
AGCTTCAGGCACTGCGCCACTCCCGGCGTCTGCATATGCTCGATGCCCGCATACAGGTCCTCGATGTTCTCGCGGACCACCACCAGGTCAATGTTGCGCCCACTGTAAGGCGTCTTGACGCCCGGCAGCTCGCGTACCGGCCGGATGTTGCCGTAGGTCTCGAAAAGCTTGCGCAGCGTGACGTTGGCGCTCTTCTCGCCGAATCCCACGGGCGTCTCGAGCGGCCCTTTCAGAACCACGCGCGTCTTGGCTACGGACTCCAGCGTCTCCGGCGGAACACCCGAAGGCAGGCCCTTCTTGAAGATGCTCGCCCCGGCGTGCCGCACTTCCCACTCGATCGGGGCGCCCGTCGCCTCGATGATGCGCTGGGCCGACGCGACGATTTCAGGTCCTATGCCGTCACCGGGAATCAGGGTCACCAGCTTCTTGCCCGACGGCGTAACGTGTATGCTCATCCGGAGTCTCTCCCGCTTGCCAGCACTCGATAGATCGGAACAGAAAGACGGCGCGCGGCGATTGGCCTGCTAGCGCGCCACCAGATACATCGCCCAGCCCAGCACCACGGCGAATCCTACAAAAAGGCCGAACGACTTCAGGCCATACGTCAGACGTTCGTGCGGCGTGTCCTTGCTGATCACTCCGAAGACGATGGAGGTCAGGAGCGAGAACAGCAGCAGCGCCAGAAAGTGTCGAATAACCATTCTTCTCTAGCGGCGGCCTCTGGCCGCCGTACTCTTCGGCGCTCAGAGAGCGTCGCTACAACAGATGAGTTGAGGAGTGTTGCTCGTCACTTGGCACTCGTCACTCGTCACCGCTCTTAGGGTTTGCGTCCCGCCGCGATATCGTAGGTGTCGAAAACGCAGAGCGCGTTGAGCATGCCTGCCGACACGAGGAACGCGGTACCGAAGTCCGAACTGACGAAAAAGGGATTGCCGCCGGGATAGCCGAAGAAACGCGCCACCGGCATCGCTGCGCCCACACACAACTCGCCGAAATATCCCAGGGTCTCGAGATACGATGCGGACTGGGTGCTGAAAAACTCGCCGTTCATAGCGAGGCCGAGCACGAACATGGTCACAATCGACGCGAACAGAATCAGAGCGCGCCAGCGGCGTCCCAGGAGGAAATGTCCGAGCCCGGGAACCAGCCAGGCAGCCACACTGAGCTCGATGAGGCGAGGCAGTCCGGGCGGCGTGACCCCTGCCTTCTCCGACTTGGGCGCCGCTTTCGCGGCAGGCTTCGGCTGAGCTTCCTGCTCCGCCACTCGCTTGGGCATGCGGAATTCTCGTTCGCTGGCCTGCGGATTCCGGGATTGCGATTTCGCGCTTGCTTCAGAGTCCAACGCGGCTCAGTTCACAAAAGTAACACACTCAAGGGGCAGCGGCAAGAATCGGCACGATCGCCTGTTGGACATCGCCGGTCACGCGCGCGTCGTGCTCCTCCACGTAAACGTCTACTTCGGTGCGCACGCCAAACTCGGCGAGATAAATACCGGGTTCGACCGAGAAGCAGGTTCGAGGGATGATTCGCCGGTCGTCGCGCGTCTCGAAGTTGTCCATATTGGCGCCGTTGCCGTGGACGTTCTCGCCAATCGAATGGCCGGTGCGATGGACAAAGTAGTCGCCATAGCCGTGACCGGTAACGACCGCGCGGGCGGCGTCGTCCACCTGATAGCCGCAAATCGGGCGGCCCGCGCGCATCGCTTCCACAACCAGCGACACGGCGGCGTCGCGCGCTGCTTTCACCACGTCGAAGATGGCGGTGTATTTGCGCGGCACTTCCTCTCCCACGAAGCCGGTCCAGGTGACGTCAAAATAGACGGCGCCCGGCGTCTTGCGCTTCGCCCAAACGTCCAGCAACACGAAGTCGCCGGGAAGAATGGGTCGCGATGACGCCTGGCTCGGCGAATAGTGCGGATTGGCGCTGTTCGCGTTCACCGAGACGTTGGGAGGCTCGTCCGCCTCGAGGCCCGCCGCCGCGAGCGATTTCGCGATGGCCTGCTGAACCTCGTACTCGCCGATGGGCTTGTCGCTCTGGATGGCGTTGCGGATGAGAGTGAACGCCTCCTGGATCGCCGCATGAACGCCTCGCCCCGCCTCGAGATGCGACGCCAGCGCTTCGGGCGACCAGCGTGCCTCGAACGACTGGACCAGGTCGGCCGACGACACCACCTCGACGCCCAGGCTCCGCACCAGCTCCACAGTACCCGCATCCACCAGTCCGACGTAGGGAATGTTGTTGAGTGGCGAATACTGCATCGCGATCTTCTTTTTGCCCGCCAGCACTTGACCGAGCTTCTCGCGCTGCTCGCTCCATGACGAGTACTCGTGTTCCACGCCGGGCAGCCCGGCCAGGTTCCCCTTCTCGATGCGATGCACGACTTTTGCAGGCTCGCCTTCCGCGGGTACCAGGTAATACCAGCGGCGCGTCACCATGACCGGCGCGATGCCGAGCACGCTATAGGCAATGGGGTCACGATGGTGGTGATCGTAGAAGAGCCAGCCATCAAGGTTGGCTTCCTCGAGAGCAGTCTGAATAGCGTTCTGGTCCATCGTTCCTCCATGAGGTGATACGCCTGTCTTGTAACACTTCGTCCGTCCAACCGTCAACGCATCGCTGAAAAGCCCTTCAATCTCCAGCGGGCGCGAAAAGCAAGTTACCTGGTGGTAGAATCAGGCGGGGAGGTGAGGACTCGTGCCCTGCGGGATCCGTCACCGACGGGGGACACGAACACTTGGCTCGGCGTTGCTGGCCGCACTGGTGGTGGCTGAGGTCGGAAGCGGCGTCGCACGGGCCGACGATCGGATTTCGCCCACGCCCGTCATCCTGGTCTCTGTCGACACCCTACGCGCCGACCACCTGAGTTGTTATGATTACCATCGCTTCCCGACGCCGCACATCGACTCTCTGCGTGATGAAGGCACGCTCTTCACCCAGACCGATTCGGTCATTCCGCTCACGTTGCCGTCGCATACGTGTCTTCTGACTTCAACGTATCCCTTTGTCAATGGAGTGGAAGAAAACGAGGACAAGTTGGGTCCGGCGCAGCCCACCCTGGCGGCGCTGCTCCAGTCGAATGGATACCGCACGGCGGCCTTCATCGGCGGCTACTTCCTCGCACGCCGATTTGGGCTCGGCCGCGGCTTCGGCGTGTACGACGCGCCCTTTCCGGATTCATCGGCGTCGCTGGCTCGCCCGCTCGATCTCAAGCGCCCGGCTGCCCGTGTCGCCGGCGAGGCGATGCAATGGTTGAAGGAGAATTCCCGCGCGCGGTTTTTCGTCTTCATGCACTTCTTCGACATGCATGAGCCGTACAACCCTCCCGCCAGCCTGAAGCCTCACTACGGCTCGGACCAGTACGACGCCGAGCTCGGCTACGTGGACGAAGTTCTAGGCAGGTTCTGGCGCTTTCTCGAAAAGGAACACCTGTACGACCGAAGCCTGATCATCTTGACCGCCGACCACGGAGAGAGTCTGGGTGAGCACGGCGAGAGCACGCACGGCTATTTCATTTACCAAAGCACGGTGCATGTGCCGTTGATCGTCAAGTGGCCGAAGGGCACGGGACCATATACGCGGGAAGTGACCGCTCCCGTAAGCCTCATTGACGTTGCACCGACGATCCTGCAAGTCCTCGGCATGACGGCCCCACCCACGTTCCAAGGGCAGAGTCTGCTGGACCTCGTCGGCCCCGGAGCGCCAGCGGTCCAACGCGAGGTTTACAGCGAGAGTCTCTACGCCCGCGATCGCCTCGGCTGTGCGCCGCTGCGCAGCCTCAGGCTGGGATCGACCCAGTATATTGAAGCTCCGAAGCCAGAGTTATATGACGTCGACCACGACCCTGAGGAAGTCCACAACCTCGCGCCCGAGGAGCAGGCATTGGCCGCTTCCTTCAAGAACAAGCTCGAGGCGCTGCGCTCCCGGTACGGCGCCAGGGCAAGGCCCGCCGCCCAAGCTTCGGCGAGCCGTGAAGTTGCTGCGAAACTGCGCTCGCTGGGCTATCTGGCCACTAGCGTTCCTCGCCAGGCGTTCAGCGATTCCGGCCCCGATCCCAAGGATCGCTTGGCCGAGTATCGCCAGTATCAACGCGGAATCCGCCTTTTAGCGGCAGGCCCGCTCTGGGAAGCGGAGGCGACGTTCAAGGAGATTCTGAATGAGGACGCTCGCAACCTCACCGGACGTTACGATCTGGCGCTTTGCTACTTGGAGGATGGTCGCAGCTACGACGCCGCGGTGCAGCTCAAGAACGCTCTCGCAGTTGAGCCCCACGACGTTCAGGCCACCGAACTCCTCGGCAGCATCTGGGCTGGCGCACGCCAATATGAGCGGGCGCGCGCCGAATTCAAGTACCTTCTCTCCTTCGCGCCCCAGGATTACACCGCCGAGTTTGGTCTGGGCTTTGTGGCGGAACGCGAAGAGCGCCTCGACGACGCCGTTCGCCACTTTCAGGCTGCCGTCCGTCTCCGGCCCGGCGCCGTCAAAGCTCACCGCGCTCTGGGTGAAATCTACCTCCAGCGGCGTGCGTTCGGTCCGGCTGAGTCAGAGTTGGCCGAGGTCACACGCCTGCGACCGCACTCCGCTCGCGCCCACTACGAATTGGGGCTCGCGCTGGAAAACCAGGGATTGACCTCGAACGCCGCGCAGGCGTTCCGCGAAGCTCTCCACTACAACCCGAAACTTGTCGCGGCTCGAACCGCGCTGGAATCGTTACGACCGGCCCCCTGAACAAGGCACGCGCCTCCACGGCGGTTACTTTCCCGCGAGGCGGGCGATGAGCAGCCGGAGAAAACGCTCCGCCTCAACCTCCATCGCCACGCGGACGTTAGGCTTGACGGGATCGATTCCCGCCACCCACAGGCGGCCGTCGTGGGGAACGTTGCGCTCGACGGCGTTGTGGCGATTGGCGACCGTCTCGCCACGGGTGAACTCGCCGCGTGTCTCGACATCGACGCGCATATCCTCCGTCTTGACCAGGGTCCGGTCGATGGCCACGCCCATGGCGAGGGGGTCGTACATCTGAGCCCCGCTGACGCCGTACTTCTCCGAGAGGTCGATCAGAAACTTCAGGATACGCGCCGCGAAGTCGTTTTCAGGGCCGCGAGTCTTCTCCAGTTCAGCGAGGTGCGGGCGGTCGAACAGCGTGCGGTCGCCCACGTCGAGTCCGACCATGGTCAGCGGCCAGCCGGCATTGAAGACGATTTGCGCCGCCTCGGGGTCGCCATAGATGTTCGCCTCGGCGGCCGCCGTCGCATTGCCGCCGGAGATCGACCCGCCCATCACCACGACTTCCTTCACCACACCGGCAATCGACGGGTCTTTCGAGAGCGCGAGGGCGATATTAGTCTCCGGCCCGATGGGCACCAGGGTGATTTCGTGGGGATACTTGTGCACCAGCTCGATGATGAGGTCGGGGCCGAAGCGTGGATCCACGTGGCAGGTAGGCGTGGGCAGTTCGATGTTGGCGAGGCCGTTCGCGCCGTGCCAGAACTCGGCCGTGATGAGCTTCTGCGCCAGGGGATGATCGGCGCCTGTCGCGACCGGGATGTCGCAGCGATGCGCGAGTGAGACGATGCGCAAGGCGTTGTCAAGTCCCTGCTCCGCGGTGACGTTGCCGGGAACCACGGTGATCGCTTCCACCTTGAGCTCCGGCGAATTGAGCGCCAGCAGAATGGCCAGCGCGTCGTCAGTCCCGGGATCGGTGTCGATGATCACGCGACGCGGGCCGGCCGGCGCTGTCGCGGACGCCTGGAGCGCCGTGAAAGGAAGCAAGAGTAGAGCGAGTGCGAGTCGTTGATTCATAGCGTCAATTGTACCGGCGGTCTGCGATCGGCGCTCCTTCCACAGCAGGCTTCGAGCGTGCTCGGCGCTCACAGACCGCCGCCACAGCGCTACAGGATACAGCGATTCGGGTGATTTGAGCCGCCGAAAAGACTTCGACCACGGCGTGCTAGAATCCAAGCCTTCTGCCATGGACAGCGAGAGCGTCATCATCCCGAGCACTGAAGCGACGCCTGCCGTCCGGCGGCCGCTGCACGTCCGTTACATCCGCCTGTTGCGCATCAATCCCAGCTTTCAGCGACTCTGGCTGGCGCAATTGATCAGCGAAATCGGCGACTGGTTCTACAGCCTGGCGGTGTACGACCTGCTGCTCCAGTCCACCCACAGCGGCAAGGCGGTAAGCTACGCCATCATCATCCAGACGCTGCCCTGGTTCTGCATGACGCCCCTCGCTGGCTACCTCGTGGACCGTTTGTCGCGCCGACGGCTGATGATTCTGGCGGATTTGGCGCGGGGCGTGGTGGTCCTGGGGCTGCTACTCGTTCACAGCCGCTCGGGCATTTGGCTGGTCTACGTTCTATTGGCGGCAGAAGTGATTTTCGCCTCGATCTTCGAGCCGGCGCGGAACGCGCTGCTGCCTAACGTCGTCAGCGAGGAGGAGATTCTCCCGGCCAACGCGCTTTCCTCGGCCACCTGGTCGTTTGCGCTTGCCTCGGGCGCGGCGGTGGGCGGCCTGGTGACGGCGCTCCTGGGCCGCAGGGTGGCTTTCGTCATCAACTCGCTCTCCTTCTTTGTCTCAGGCCTGCTGATTTACAGCATCCACGTTCGCGAGCCGCATCTTGGAGCCCCTGTTCGTGACGCCGGTGACCCGCGCGCGAAACCGCGAGCCGGGCAATCTCCGCGTCCTCGAGCGGGCACGAGCAGCTTGCGTGAGGGCGGACAATATTTGGCGGCGAACCCCAAGGTGATTGTCCTCGTCCTGGCCAAGACCGGATTGGGCATTCTGGCCGGCACGCTGCTGCTGCTTGCGATCTTCGGCGAACGCGTCTTCCCGATCGCCGGGCACGGCGCCCTGGCGATGGGACTGCTCTACTCGGCACGCGGCGTGGGCGCGGGACTCGGACCGCTGGTGGGCGACCGCCTGACGGGTGGGCTGCAAGCGAGGATGTGGAAAGCGATCAACGCCGGCTTCTTCGTCACGAGCCTTGCTTACTTAGCTTTCAGCCGCGCTCCGAATCTATGGCTCGCGGCGCTGGCGGTGATGGTGGGGCACGCCGGCGGCTCCAACGTCTGGGTGATGTCGACAACGCTCTTGCAATTGAACGTGCCCGACCGTTTTCGCGGCCGCGTCTTCGCTCTGGACGCTGGGTTGCTCATGTTGATGGTGTCGACGTCGAATTACCTGCTGGGAGTCGGGCTCGACACTTGGCATCTCGCGCCGCGCCAGCTCGCTGCCGCGCTAGGATGCGCGCTGCTCATTCCGGCTCTGGCGTGGCTGCCCGCGCAGGTGAAGTGGGGCAGTCTGGAATCCGAAATTCGGAATCTGGAGTCTGGAACGAAAAGTTAGAAGTCAGGAGTCAGAAGACAGAAGACCTGGCTCCTGACTTTGACCAGTCGCGAATGCCCTCCGCGTCCGAGATTCGCTTTGTTGCCGACCGCATGCTGGGACGCCTGGCACGCACGCTCCGGCTGCTCGGCTATGACACGCTTTATTCCTCCACCATCACGCCCGCCGAAGTCACCGCGCTGGCTGCCGGCGAGAGGATCATCCTGACATGCGGGTACGCCGACAAGCGCTTCCCCGGGTGCGCCAACGTGTTTAGCATCGCGAGTGATTACGCGCCCGAGCAATTGGGCGAAGTCGTCCGCGCCTTTCATCTCGACACGCGAACTGGTTTGTGGAGTCGATGCACGCTCTGTAATACCACGATTGAGCCGGTCGAGAAGTCCGCAATTCGTGCTGAGGTCGAGCCCAAGGTTTACGAGCTTTACAGCGAGTTCTACCGGTGTTCAGGCTGCGGACATGTCTACTGGCGAGGTTCGCACGTGGAGCGGATTCTGCGCAATCTCGATGCCCTTTTGGGCAGACCACCTGAGGTAAACTGATAACTCGCGGAGTGGAGGCACATGAAGATACTGGTTACAGGCGGCGCGGGATACATCGGCAGTCACACGGCGAAGGCGCTCAAGCGCGCTGGATACGAACCGGTGGTCTTCGACGACCTGAGCAGTGGCCACCCGTGGGCCGTCAAGTGGGGTCCGCTGGTCCAGGGCAGCCTGGCCGACGGTGACTTGATCCGCGCGACGCTCACCGACCACAAGATCGAGGCAGTCATTCACTTTGCCGCGAGCCTGCTGGTCAGCGAGTCGATGACCAACCCGCAGAAGTATTTCTGGAACAACGTGGTGAACACCCTGCGCCTGCTCGACGCCATGCTCGAGGCCAAAGTGAAGCACATCGTGTTTTCCTCTTCCGCCGCGACTTACGGGGTCCCGCAAACCGTTCCTATCCCTGAGGACCATCCGAAGAACCCCATCAACGCCTACGGTGAGACCAAGCTCTCGATGGAGCGCGCCATTCAGTGGTACGGGACCGCGTACGGCGTTCATTGGATGGCCCTGCGCTATTTCAACGCGGCAGGAGCTGACCCGGACGGCGAACTGGGTGAGGCGCACGGTCCGGAGAGTCACCTGGTTCCGCTGGTGATCCAGGCAGCGCTCGGCGAACGGCCGGAGGTCGAGGTCTACGGCACGGACTATCCGACGCCCGACGGCACGGCCATCCGCGATTACATCCACGTGACCGATCTCGGCGAGGCGCACCTGCTCGCTTTCAAACACCTTCTAGCGGGCGGCGAGAGCTGCGCCTTGAACCTCGGTACGGGTCAGGGACACTCGGTGCGGGAGGTGATCGCTGCCGTAGGCAGAATGTGTGGCGGGCGCGTCCCCTATCACGATGCGCCCCGCCGCGCCGGTGATCCGCCGTCGCTGGTTGCTGACCCGAGCCGCGCGAGCCGAGTGCTCGCGTGGAAGCCCCGATACTCCGAACTCGATTCCATCGTCGAGAGCGCCTGGAAGTGGCATGCGAAGAACAAGCGTTAGGGGACTAGGGGGTCAGAGGTCGTGGCGAGTTGAGAGTTCGCGCAAGGACCTTCGACTTGAAGCAACCGGCGCGCGCGCCCACAGGCAAATTCTTGCAACCTTTTTTCCCGGCTGAACGTCTAAATTGGCAATTCACGATATATGACTACCTCGGGGAGGTAGGTAGCGCAGGGCAACCGAGTTACCTACTTCCTCCTTCCTATATCGCAGTCGCCGCCAGCAGCGCTGCGGGAGCGCACCGACTCCCTATTTCCTACTCGCGACTCCCTTCTGCAACTCCGTCAGTCGCAGCTTGACGGCATGACCGCCCCCAAACTTGCGCGTCAACCAGCTCTCCATGTCGGATTGGAGCGAGGCAAGGTCCACGCGCGAACCAGCCTCAAGCCAGCCATCGGCGACGGGGAGCGTATCGTCGAAAGCGGATCGGCCGGTGAAGCTGCGCATCGCAAAGCTGTCGAGCCAACTGAGGGGGCAGGGGCGCGAACCGTCACTCTTACGTCCTGACTCAACTGGCTCCAGCACTTCAACGTGGATCTTGCGTGCAAACATGATGGGCTCACGACCCGTGTCCTCCCTTGACGCGGCTAACGCCGGAAGAAATCGCGCCAACTGCGCTTCGGCTTCGTCTCGTGCATGTCAATGGGAGGCGGCTGGGGCGGCAGCGGCTGGCCCTGAATGACGGCTTGAGGGTTCTTGATAAGCAGGCGGTCGGCGGTGGGCTTTCCCCACTCAAGCGCCACCTTCTCGTAACAGGGCGAAAGCAGCGGCGGCCGGTACTTGTCATCGTGCGCGTCGCTCGCAAAGAAGTGGACCAGACCGTGTTCCAGCCACAGACCCGCCAGGCGCTGCGCCATCTGACCAAAGCCGCCGGTGTAAGACTGAGCTGTCACCTGCACCAGGCATCCCTGCAGGACCCACTTCGACACCAGCGCCGGATGCCGCACGAAGACGGGATTGCGCTCGGGATGCGTGAGGATAGGCATGAATCCCGCCACCTGGACGTCATAGAGCACATTCCCGAACTGCTGCGGGACGAAGTGCTCGTCGAGCTCAATCAGCAGGTACTTGCTTTGGTTGATGGTAAAAGGGCCGTGGCCGTCCAGTAGCTGCCTGATATTGTCGTAGGAGAGGTGGAAATCACAACCCATCAGCAGCTTGGGGGTCTCACCGACCGCAGCCTGCAGTTCGGCGATCTTGGCCTGATTGACCGCGACATCGAAAGTGTACTGGTAGTTGCAATGCGGTGTTGCGACGAGGTGGGTGGTGCCGTCCTCCGCCGCCATTTTGGCCATCGCCACTGACATCTCGAACGCCTTGGGCCCGTCGTCCACTCCGGCGAGCGGATGGCAATGTATGTCAACCACGCTGAGTCCTCACCTCGATGAGAGGAGTCGAGTAATCACCATTAAAGCCTGCGGCACGGGCCAGCGTCAAGCGTGCGCTGCGCGACCGCTGCGGACGGAGTTGCTTAACCAAGATGTGTATTGACCTTGCGCAAGTCAGGGGGATTCTCCGCGTGCGCAAAATTTTTCTCGTACCTCCCTCTGGAGGACGCGCTCTGCAGGATTCCGTATTCGCGACTTCCAAATTCAGATATTCGTAGGACCATCGCCGACACGGTCGCGACCTAATAGGTTTGTTGATTGGGAGTAATCTTATGACAAAAGGGCACTTAGGCTGAAAATGGTCAACGACGGCGGCCTAGAACGATTTGGCACACCGCGTGCCTCTCTGAGAAACGAGCTAACACTGGCCCATCCGTAAGGATTAGGGAACATCCAGTGCGAAGCTCGGAGTCTAGACCCAACACCCGACGCTGGGAGGGGGAGGGCAACTTTCCCCTCCTTTTATTTTTGGTCTGCCGGTCATTTTCGCTCTCCAGAATACACGCTTGATTCCACTCCCCCACGCGAGACAACCACGTGCTACCCGTCATTAACGATCGACGGCCGGCTGTTGGAGCGTCAGGCAGTGTAGCGTTCCCAGTCCCCACACAAGATCCACGGCGTGTATCCCGACCGCCGGGCGGTCGCGGATCAGTTCGGCAAGCGTGCCGAGCGCCACGCGATCGCGAGGGTCGTTGAACGTCGGCACTAGGACGGCGGCGTTCCCGATGTAGAAGTTGGCGTAGCTCGCCGGCAGGCGTTGACCCTTGTAGTGAACCGGCGAAGGCATGGGCAGCGATACCACCTCGACTTTCGACCCGTCTTCCAGGCGCATCCCCTCCAGGCGATCGCGATTCTCCTCGAGCGGCCGGTAATTGGCGTCGTGCGGATCATCCTCGCGGCAGAGGACCACCGTGCGCGGGCCGACGAACCGGCAAAGGTCGTCGACATGGCCGTGCGTGTCATCCCCGGCGATTCCCCGCCCCAGCCACAACACGTTGCGGACGCCGAGGTAGTCGGCGAACACGCGCTCGAGTTCCTCGCGACTCGAGCCCGGATTGCGCGCTTGCGTGGTCTCATCGAGCAGGCACTCTTCGGTGGTGATGAGCGTGCCATAGCCGTTGACGTCGATGCTGCCACCTTCGAGGATGACTTCGCGTCCTTGCGCCGTAGGCTGAAACACGCGAAGCCCAAGCGCCGCCGCGACCCGGTCGGGGATCGCCGCGTCCTTGTGCCAGTCGGGATACTTGGCCCAGGCATTGAAGCGGAAGTGCGCCATCGCCAGTCCGCTGCCGGTCAGGCGCTCAACGTCCTGCTGGACCGTGTCGCCATCTAACGGGCGTCGCTCGGGAGGATGTAGCGTGCGCGGCAGCGGGCGGCGCAGAAAGAACGGCCCGTAATCGCGCGTCCACCCGCGGTTCGTCGGCCAGTTGTAGAACTCAACGCGTGCCGGATCGACTCCGGCGTTCGAGAGTACTCGGCGCGCACGTGCTTCGACCGCGGGCGTCGCGAGAACGCGCACTCGCTCGCCCGGCACGAGGTGTCGTACGATCTCGGCGTACACCCAGGGGATGGGCGCGAACTTGCCTGGCCAGTCGCTGCGGTTATGCGGCCAGCCGATCCAGGTCGCGTCATGCGGTTCCCACTCAGCAGGCAGGCGAAACCCGAGCGACGCCGCAGTGTCGCGCGCGAGCGAATCCGCCTTGATGGTCGAAGCCGGCTTCATCATCACGGAACGAGGATTGTACTATAGAGTGGATTCTGGCGAGCGTAGGCGAACGAAAAGCGAATCTGGATTCGACCGTCCAACCTGCCACCGCGGCCCGATCCCCTCAGATCCGCATCCTCCTGATTCTTAAGCGCCCCAAGGATTCGCCAGGGCTTGTCTCACGCGTCTCATGCGTCTCAAACCCGTGTCAGATCCCCTTCTTCGGCGCACAAAAAAGCCCGCTCCAACGGAAGCGGGCTCTTGACGACGCGACGTCCGCGTCTTAATTCACTGGCATTGCGCCGTCTTCTCGTTCTGGAAACTGTACCAGCCGTTCACTTGCAGCGAATTGAGACCGGAGAAGTAGTCGAGGAACACCAAGTCCTGCAGGTGATAGTTGAAGCCGCTGAGGACATAACCGTAATCGTGCTCCACCAGCGAGTCACCCACTTCCAGGTTACCGCTGCACCCACCCGTGTTCGGGGCGCCGTTGTTGACAAAGGGATCGTCCACCCATTCGCCCACCTCGTGGGACAGCGCCGCGACGTCTTCCGCGAACACGCCCGTCTTGGGAATGTACGTACTATGGGCGTAGGTCTGGGGCGAGGACGAGCTGCCAAACGCACTGTGGTATCCGCCGATGCAGCAGCCGAAGATGCTCTTGTTGTTACTCAGGTAGACGTTCTCGGTGAGCGCGATGGGGAAGCTCGCAGGAGTGATTGCGCTCTGCCCTGAGAGGATCGACTGCAAGTGGGCGTCAAAATAGTTGATGTTGACAATGCCCACTTGGCCGAAGCCGAAGGGATTGCCTACCGAGCCGTCCTGCTTAGGAACGTTCAGGGTTTGCTCCCCCAGGACGACCACGTTCAGGAGCACATGATAGCCGGTGTTGGTCTTGACGTCGCCATAGAAGTTACCGCGCTGGAAGGCGTCGATATACTGGGTATTCCCCAGGTCCGTCCCACCCTGGACAAAGTCGATGCCCCCGTGGAAGATCGGCGAAGCCGTGACATTGCTCACGATGCTCGCAGGGTCAAACGTCTTGCCGGCGACAACGATCTTAATGGGAATGATGTAAGCGGTCACAGTGGTCGACGTGTTGGTCAAAGCGGGATCGGTCCCAACCATGGTGAAGGGGTAGGTCACGCCCCCGGTCATGAAGCTGCCGGACCAGTTGGCCACCGTCGGACTCAGCGGCGCCAGCAGGTTTTGGAGATAGCGCGGAGTCAGCGTGGTAAACATGGGCTTGGGCCCCGGGCGGCCCTCTTGAGCTGGTGCGCTGTCTTCGTCATCCTGAGCCAAGTTGACGCCGCCCACCAGGCCGCACGCCAGGGCGGTGAGCGCGACGAAGAGACTGATGCGGGCAATGAGACGCTTATTCATTGTTTCCCCTCGGCACACAGCTTAGTCTTGGTCGACGTCGAGCCCAAGGGCTGAAGGGGTCGCATCCCCCGATTCAGGTCAGATACGCGTGCGGACTCTATCCAGACAGTGCGGGGTTGTCAAGTACCCATGTAGGTACCCATGCAGGCACCCTTGCACACGGCCGGGTGGTGAAGATGATTCTGGAAGGAGGAATCTGCGCATGAAGGGAGGAAGGAACTGTCAGGGATCATCCGCTTAATCATCCCTAACAGTCCCTCCCCTAAAATGAGCCTAGCTCGTAGGTTTATGATTTCGTTGGTTGCGGGGGCTGGATTTGAACCAGCGACCTTTGGGTTATAAGGCCGTTGGACATTCGCTAAAGCCTTGCTGATTCTGTTGCCCTTTGCCCCCGCGAACTTGTCTCAATAGGGTTCCCCACCTTGATCTTGCACCCAAGTTGCACCCAAGTCTTCTTGGAACCACTCTTAACCAGGCCACGTTTTATGTCGGCCTAGCCCCCCTTTTAAGCCTCGTTGGAGAGCTTCAGCACCTTCCGATGCTTCCCATCCTGATAGAAGCCAAGGCCGAAGAGCAAATCGCAGTAGCGAGTTGTTGGCAGAAAGTTCGGCTAACGGGACGCGGGTGACCAGCCTGTTTTACCGCCCGCCACTCATGGCATTTTGATGTTCCTCCGCGTCCGTCAGCATTTCTTGAACCTTCTCCTCAGCTTGCGCAGGGCCGTGTTCATCTGCAGCGGCGAGAAGCTCTTGGAGAACGGTATGCAAGGCGCTGTGAGGTACGATCGGCTTCTTTAAGCCCTCCACGAATTTGTCCGGCCCCCGCGACTGGTAAGTCTGGTCGAGCTCGCGAAGCGTGTCCCATAACGTGCGGCGGAGAGCCAGAATCTCGTCGCCCTCGACCTGGCTGCCGAACACGCTTCCATCCTCGAATTGCGCGTACAGCAGTTCCACCAGCGCGCGGGGTTGGACGGTGCGAGGAGTCCCTTTCCCTCGGAGAGGGATAACGGTCACGTGGTCTCCCAGAGGAAAGGAAATCGGCACGCTCTCCCCGGGCGCGATCGGATCCGCGAAGAAGCGGTCAATCTGTACTACATGTGACCCGCTTCGGGCGTGCGGAGAGAGGCTCCTGACCGACCATTTCACTGCCACAATAGACTGGGTCGAGATGTTCCTTGCAGTTATGCTCTCTCCGAATGAATACCTCAGGCTCTCGCCGGTAACCGTCTCTAGAAAGCTAACGGCGCCGGAAAATGCCAGAGGGCTTCCGGGAGCGGACTGGTTCACAACAGGGACGGAGACCTGGCCTTGACCCAAGGCCGATGTCCCGGCTACCGACAGCACGAGGATGGCTAGAATCGAAACCCGCGGGATATTCATGAGCCTCTCCTCCCAGTCTGACTTACCGCAGAAAGGGTTTTTATACAAGGAGTTAAGTCGAGCTAATGTTAATGCCTCGAAGGTAGCCCGAAACATGTCGTACTCTCGGAGTCGGCCTCGCTTGCGGTCATTGGGTTGCACGCGTCGTTTATCGTTATATTCTCAACGCAGCAAATCGTGGTTGAGCACCCCGCAGGAACGCCGCACGCAACCACGCACGACGTCCCGTAGCAAAGGTAGCGGTGGTCATAGTACGCGGTTTCCGCGAACGTGCAGCCTGTGCTTGAGTTCTTCCAAAGACAATACTTCTCCGGACCGTTCGTGTGGTCTTGACAGGTCGATTTGATCAACGTGAGCGTCTGGTCTGGTGCAGCAGTGACGGCCGAAAAGAGAACACAGCAGCACAAGGTGAGGAGCCCTCGCGAAAAGTTTTTCATGGAGTTGCCCTCCCTTTTAAGGGTATTCTACCAGACCCCCCCCCGCCGGTTTGTCAAGTTGTTTGTAGGACATTCACTAAGTCTTGCTGATTCTGTTGCCCTTACCCGCGAATTACCATCATTACGGCACTTCTCAGGTGGAGTCTTGGACCCAAGTTGCACCCAAGAACGCGCCCCTCGGGAGATTTCTTTGGGAACCTGATCGGAAACGCTCTGGGCAATTACGGAATCGAGTTCCAAAGGCGCAGGTCCTGACCTTGAAGGGCAAGCCTTGCGGGATGAGTCCCGCCACGCAGCACGGCGTTACGCTAAGCCACTGCTCGTAAAAAGCATGCATAACAGATTCAATGCGCTCAGAGCTCC
Organism: Terriglobia bacterium; assembly: GCA_035945295.1. Taxonomy (GTDB): domain Bacteria; phylum Acidobacteriota; class Terriglobia; order UBA7540; family UBA7540; genus QHZK01. Next base: position 122,780 of record DASZAI010000050.1, read on the forward strand.
AGCCGTGACAATGAGCTTCCACTTCTTCTCTGCTTTCTCGCTCTGCAGATAGCCCGACATTGGGCCTGAGCGCGTGAGGCTGGGCTTTGCGATCTCGGGAAACAAGAGATACCCGAAGCTGACTGCGGCGAGAAATGGAGGGAAGAGCGCCAAGACAGGAAACAGCCCATGCAGCGGACCTTGGTGGCTAAAGAACAGAGTCGGGTTCCTCAGGTGTACCCACCACATCGCCATGGTTGCGAGTCCCCCTACTATGACTCCGAAAATGCGCGTGCCTGGTCCGCTTGCGGATTCGATTGCTTCAAAAAAGCGCAAGCCCACTCCGGCAACGAAACGGTTTATTACGGACAAAAGCCCCTCTCTATGATTGCCGAATCATAATGTAGTTTAGCGGCTAGCCGAAACGGTTGGGTTATGAGGCCGTTGGACATTTGCCAAGTCTCGCTGATTCCGTTGCCCTTACCCCCGCAAACGGCCTGAATATGGTGGTTACCACGCTGAGCGTGCACCCAAGTTGCACCCCAGTTTCGGGCTACGGCTGACGAATGCCCCCCTGGGAATGGTGTAAGTTGTCCTCAAGGCTGTGGACGGACGGCGCATCCCTTGCCGAAGGGCTAGCCAATACCCCTGTCGACTTAAGTGACCAGGGAGACGCGGAATAAAAGTCTTAGTGGGACCCTGTGACACTTCCGCCCACGCGGTTCCTGAGAGGCGCAAGCGCAACTGACAGTTGCATTCGGTGGTGATGAGATGTATGCTGCCGGGCAGCATCGGAGTCCAAAATGGAAATTGCGGCCAAAGTTGCCTTGCACAAATGAGGAACTAGCTTATTTCGCCGCCGACTTTCCATCGAGGCCGAAGGAGGTTAAACCTATGGTCGGGTCGGTCAAGAGATTGCGCCTTGGGTTGATTGTTGCCGTTGCCGTCACCGTCTTCTCGAATTTCGCCTCGACCCTGTACGCTCAGACGGTCTGCGCCCCTAACAATCCCTGCATTTGCACGGAATGCTGCACCTCGTTCCAGACGCTCCAGTGACAGTGCCAGCATGGCGGTACCTGCCAGATTAGCGTTTGCGTCACGTACAACAATAACCGAAACCAGTCGGCGACCAGCGAGTGCATACCCTGCTGCGGCGGTACCGCACAGACTTGGTATCCCACCGGCGGCTGCCAGATTGGCGCTCCAGTGCAGAAGATTCCTCAGTTGCGCGGAGCCGACGCGCAACTCTTCTTCGTTCGTGGGTGCGACGGCACGTACTCCCTCGTAGCGCTTGGCAGCGCGAGCTGAGCAGGGGGGCTGAGAGGCAAACAATGACCGCGGCGAAGACCGCAACTACCTTCATCCTCTTGTTCGTGGGATTCGTGTTCGCCGCGCCCGGTAAGGGCAGGCCACAGCGGCGGGATCCGGAAGCCTCCGTGGAAGGCAGGGCAGAGGAGCAAGCGCCTACCTCCCACGAACTCTACGAGTCGGGGAGACTTCAGTTCTCGGCTCCACCTCCGACCGTTGTTCAAACCGGCGTTCAATGCGATGCTAACGGCAACATCTATCTCGTTTATGGCGCCTCGTTTGAGGCAACTTATGTTGCCATACGCAATGGAGTGAGTTTGCCTGTCTCGAAAATATCGCCAGACGCGAAGAGCGTCGTGCAGTTTCCGATCGGACAGGTTCAAGGTTACGCCGAGTACCATAGGATGAGCTATTACGTAGACCCTTACGGAAAGGTTTATGCTCTGCTGACTGCCCTTCCGCACGAGCGAGATTATAAGGGCCCCAATTGGGCCGACTCGCTGGTTGTGAAGTACAAAGACGACGGGACAGTGGATTCCGTGGTGAAGCTCGACGAGGCGTCGCGGGGTGAGCACTTCGATGCCTGGACTTTCGGCATCTTCGCGAACGGCAGCTTCCTGGTAACGGGGGCTGAGTTGTCCGAAAAACACGCGCCAACGAAGCCGTTCACGGCAGTTTTCGACCGGCAAGGCACGTTTGTCGCGCCGCTCAGCTTGGCCCACGACGTGCGCCCGAGCTCCCTTAAGCGGCCAACCCGGCCCTCAAACTCAAGGCGTTTATCTCAGACCCCCCAGGCTGAAGCTTCAGGCGGCAGCCCGGCGAATGAAGGTCGGAACTGGGTGGTCGACGTTCAGCAAGGCCTCATGACTGGTTCAGTCGATGGGAACCTCTACCTCTTGCGCGCTTCAACCCCGGCCAGGGTGTACGTCATCACCCCCGCGGGTTCGGTTCTGAGCGAGCTGGAGGTCAAGCCGCCTGAACTTGACATGCGGCCCGTCCAGATGAGTCTGGCAGGACAAAGTAACCTTCTTATCGAGTTCTCGCACGACCGCAGCTCCGGGCAGTCGGAAACACGACAATCCCTCGCACTCCTTGACCTAGGGACAGGCAAAATCACTGATACCTACCGCCTCCCGGCGGACGCCGGCATATGCGCCTGCGCCGCATCGCGCAACGAGTTCCTTTTCCTTGACACCAGCAAGGATAACCAGCTTGAGGTGGTCAAGTTCGCCGCCCGCTAAAGGCCCTCCTTCCCTGGCATCTCCGAATTCAAGAGCCCTCCGCTGGCTCAGACTAACCCGCCGTGGAAAGGCGAATCGTACGGGAGGGCAAGCTCATCCGTGCCACACTTGGGGCATTTGCCGTGAAGAGCGGGTCCCTTGTATCCGCAAGTACACTCGATATAGAAATCTTGGCGGGTGATGTAGTTGACTTTCCTTTTCCGTTCCCGTTCGCAAATGTCGCGGGATCGGCGCGGCCTAACCCAGCCAAGGCCGGCCAGCGAGTCGGCTAGGAAATTTATTCGTGGGCGGGTTCTCTTTGGAAATTTCGGCTCGTGCAAAACTGTCAACATAAGCGGAGCAATCGGCTCAAACTCCTGCTTGCGACCCGGCAACGGATCAAATGCTCGAAGTACGTCCTCCGCTGTTTGTGCCCTTAGCAGGCTGTCCCCTACAAGCTTCCAGATTTGACCGAACAAAAGCAAGTGTAGCGCAGACTTGTTTTCCAAAGTCTGCGGCTTTTCTCTCACGGTAGGGAAAGAACCGCAGAGTTTGAAAAACAACTCTGCGCTACCCCCGGCTTACAAGAGAACTCTGCGCTACGCCTCACTGGAGAGTGAAGGTGACCACTTGCGCGGGGAACGAGTTCGAGAACACGGTCAGAGTGTAGTTTCCCGCCGGATAGCCTACCGTACTCAGGTAGTATTGATAGCTGTTCGACTTGAGGTCATAGACAAATTGAGCGTCAGTCCCCTTCTTGTTCGCGGCTCCCACTAATTCTTGCACCGGCGGGTTGGCCTGCAAGACTACCGTGAGTTTGGCGGTCGCGTTGGTGATGAACTGGCTGGCGTTGGTCGTGCTGACCACCTGGAACTTCACCGGAATCGTGGTGCCCAGCGTGAAGACGCGCGCGTTCTTGGCGGTCAGGGGCGGCTGGAATCCCAGGAATGTTCCAGCACCGACCAAGGGATCGGGGCCAATGTCAACCGCTGCGAAGTCCGAGTTGAAGCCCGTCGTGCCGCCGCGAATGACCGTGGGATCACCCGGCGCCGAATCGGACGATGTAACGGATGCCGTGACGGCACGTGTAAGGGTTAAGGTCGGCGCCAAGGGGAGTGGTTGCACGGTCGCACTGGTCCGCACGGCCGCGTTAGTCCGCGCCACAGCCAGCGTGGGCGCTGCCGCGGCCATCGGCTGGAAGACGTACATGTCGAGGAAGATGTTCACCCAGTCGTTCTGATTGTCGTCCGCGGTCAGGAATCCCGGGTTGACGGGCAGCGGCTCAAGACTGGCCGGCGTGGTCGGCAGATTGTTGATCGTCGTCGAGACAATGATGTTGGGCTGCGGGCTGGTGGGGCATGTGATGGGATTCATGTTGATGTCGAAGCATTTGTCTTCAAAGATTACGCAACTCCCCGTAGCACTGGTGGGAGCGTCCGGGTAAACGATGCATTTTGCGTTGGGATTCTGCTGGAAGAACGTCGATCCGCCGGTTCGAGTATTCTGGAAGTCGGCGGTTGTCATAGTCGTGGCTGTCGCCACCATCGTCGTGCCAGGAGGTATGACGACGTTACTAGGGTATTGGACCATCTGGTTGGAAGTGGGAAACACGAAGGTGGTCGGCTGACCAGCAATGATCGGTTCCTGCGGAGATGAGATGCTCGTGGTGATGAACGCCGTGACTAGACCCCCGGCGTCGTTTCCATTTGTTACGGTGCCGAAGTACGCCCGACCGGTCTGAGCCTGTGTTTGAGCTTCATCGAGGAAAAGGAGCGGAGACGAATCGATACCTCCTGAAATCTGAACGGTTAGGAGGAGGTTGCCGAGCGCCGGGTTGTAGGCAAAGGGAGTTCCGGTGAACGCCATCATGCCATCCGAGAACGCAGGCAGCGGGCCGCTCGAGAATGCCTTGCTCCCCGAAGTAACGTTGTTGGCAGGGTTCGACAGGTCGAGACCTCCTGGACTCTTGGCGGTGTAGGAGAGACTCAAGGCGTATGTTCCCCCTGCCGGGACTGCACCATTCAGAAGCTGGGTGTTGAGAAAGTCGATTCCGGTGATGTTGACAACGCCTGGCAGTGCATTACTCGCGTACACTTGCTGGTAGGTCGTTGTCCCGAATTGTGCCGGACAACCGAAGGGGATGCAGTTTCCGTTGCCGGAGATCGCCGGCAATCCCACCTCGACGTTAGAGACAAGCAGAACGCGCCGGATGCGCTGGCCATTGGCGTCGGCAATGAAGAGGCTATTAGTGCCTGACAAAGCCAAACCTCGAAGGAACTCAAAACCGGCGTTCGTAGCCGGTCCTCCATCTCCTCTGAAACCACCCAGGCCACCTGCTATCGTAGTGATGACACGGGTTGCCGCATCCACTCGCCGAACGCGCTGGTAGCCAACGACATAGGCGTTGTCGGAAATGTAGAGTATCCCGGCAGGGTCGACAACCACTCCCTCGGGTATGCACAAACTCGCGCTTGTGGCGGGACCACCATCTCCAAGCAGTGCCGGATTGCACGCAGTCGAGCTGCCGGCCACGGTCGTGATGATGCCACTCGCAGCATCGACCCGGCGGACGCGGCTGTTGCTCACATCTGTGAAAAATAGGTTGCCGGAACCGTCTACCGCCATCCCAACAGTTCCAGTGAATGGCGAACCCAAGTTCAGTGCGGCACTGGTGGCGAGGCCGCCGTCGCCGCTAAACCCCACGACGCCGTTGCCCGCCACCGTGGTGATGATTCCCGTGACAGCATCGACCCGCCGAATCCGATTATTGCCCTCATCCGCAATGAAGAGGTCGCCGGCGTTATCGAGCGTGACTCCGCTGGGGAGAGCCAGGCTGGCGCTTGTCGCGGACCCGCTGTCACCACTGAAACCGGTGGTACCGTTGCCCGCCACGGTCGTAATGATGCCGGTCACGCCGTCGACGCGCCGGATACGATTGTTGAAGGGGTCAGCGATGAAGACACTCCCCAAGCCGTCCACGGCCAGTGCAATTGGATCACTTAACTGAGCGGTCGTAGCAGGTATGCCATCTCCGTTGAACCCGAATAAGTCGTCGATGCCTGCTAGATTGGTGATCACTCCGCTCGCAGCGTCCACTCGGCGGACGACATCATTGCTGCTGTCAGCGATATAGAGGTTCTCGGTCTCGTCTACAGCCACTGCCTGGGGAAAGAATAATGTGGCACTGGTGGCCAAGCCGCCGTCTCCCACGCTACCATTTCCGGCGATCGTTGTAATGATCTGAGACGTATTCACTTTGCGCATCCGGTTGTTGCCCGTGTCCGCAATCAAAACATTTCCGGCACTATCGACAGTTACTCCTTGGGGCTGGGACAAAGCAGCGCTCGTAGCGACACCACCGTCGCCGCTAAAGCCTAGAGTTCCGTCGCCGGCGATGGTAGAGATCAGCTTCGTGACCGCATTTACCTCACGAATCCGCTGGCCTCCCGTCTCGGCTATGAACAAATTCCCGCCGGCGTCCACGGCTACACCCAAAGGAAAACTCACGCCTGCCGAGGTCGCCAAACCGCCGTCGCCGCTGGAGAATATGCTACCGTTACCCGCCACCGTTGTGATGATCTGGGTGGAGACATCTACACGGCGGATGCGGAAGTTATTCGTGTCAACGATAAAGAGGTTGTCTGAACTGTCTACGGCTATCCGAGCGGGCGGAAAGGGGCCGCCGAAGACCAGACTTGCACTGGTGGCGGGGCCTCCGTCTCCACTGAAGCCCGGCGTACCGTTGCCGGCCACCGTTGTGATGGTCCCGGTAACAGCGTCGATGCGCCGAACGCGGTAATTGAGCGCGTCGCCGACAAAAATATTGCCAGAACTATCCACGGCTACGCCCGAGGGTGCATTGAGGAGTGCATTAATGGCGGGTCCTCCGTCACCGCCAAAACCGGCACTGAAAAGGGATCCTGCTATGATGGTCATGATACCCGTGGAGACGTCCACGCGACGGAGGACTTCGGCACCGCTGTCCGCCATGAAAAGGTTGCCTGCTCCGTCAATTGCAATACCCTGTGGGAAGTTGAGGCTGGCGCTCGTGGCTAGGACTCCGTTGGCACCACCAGACTGGAGCCCGTTTCCGGCCACCACGGTCAGTTGGCCAGAAGAGTCTACCTTGTACACGGCAGCAGTCTCTACGGAAAGAATGAATAAATTCCCCAGGCTGTCCTTAGCTACGTCAATAGGCTGCGGAAGGAGGGCGGAGACCGCAGGTCCGTTGCGGAGCCCCCCGCCACCAGCGACAGTGGTGATAATGCCTTGGGCTGAGCCGCTTGGGACAGATACGCTCAGCGGGCCCAGAAGGCACAAGACGATCACATGGAGAATTCTATGTCCCGCTCGCCGGCTCTCGATTGTTGTCATGGCGATAACTCCACAAGGCTGGCTTCGGACCTATCTCGCTGACAGCCTGACTACGCCCTTCTGAGAAAACAAAAAGGCCGACTTACCGGCGGTGGCTTTTGCGCTGCCACCTGCGGCAACTCGGCCGTCTTCAAGTAACTTACGCCCCGTGCGCTTGAAGGCCCGTGGCTTTCCGTCCCTCGCTCACGCGAGGTTTGGCTTTGCTAATTTTCTGCGAGTGATTCCCCCCTTCGGGAATCGGGGCCCTGCATCGAGCGCGCGCGTCGAGCGCGCTGGGGATAGTGAAATGTATCTTCAGGAAGCGATGCGCCACGGATTGTGTCCTGCTCAGTAGGCAAAGTCAATGCCCAACGCATGTATTAACTGGGCCAGGACGGTACTTCTGAGGGGCTAATTGGCTGGTATGGTTATCCCGTGTCGCGCCTGCGGCGTCGGGTGTCAACCAGCGATTCACCAAGGAGCTGTAATCGCGCGCCGGCGTGACGTCCGAACCCGGTTTGGTCGCGGTGGCTGAGACCGGCAAACCGGTCGACATAACCCCCGGCCACCAGTTTCTGCCCCCAGGGAGAATAGATCTGCTCCCCCGGTCGTCTCGCCGTGCGAGTCCGTCCAATTCGAATCCGAACCCAGCGCATTGGGATGCACGAAGTAAGTGCCGCGCGGGTTGTTTTCATTGTACAAGGCAATGTGCCGGGCCGCGAATTGTACACCCTACGGCCGATGGGCGGTAAGGTCCCGTCCATTTACGGCCCTTCCGCCGACGAGCGTCCGGCCTAGCGCCAGGGTGAGGAATTGGAGCGGCGCTGTGTCGCTTGTGTCACGGTCACGGCCGACCTGCCCTCCAAGACGTCGCCGCGTCACCCTACTCCGGAGTCAGTGCTCTTCCTTTGTGTACGCTAGCGTCATCTCCCCTGGGTCCGAGGGCCACGGTTCGTCGTAGTTGAAGGCCTCCAAGAAACTGAGACGACCGCGTTCGACGAAGAGTACAAAACCGACGCCGTGTTGTAAGGCTTTTCTCGATAAGCAAAGAACTCAGGTTGCTGCATACGGGCCCGAGGTAGCCTCAAAGACCCTCACCCGGCCTGCTCCGACTGGTTAAAGCGCCGGCAGCAGGCCCCAGGCAGAGCGTGGGGCCCCCTCCCTCTCCCCACGGAGAGGGCTAGATATTCCAAGTATAAAGTGATCCCTCACCCGACCGGGGTCAACATTGCGCTACCCACTCCAGATACGAGCCGCAGAGTTACAAAACAACTCTGCGCTACTCCTTCTTCCGACTTACTAAGGTCGGCGCTACGCTCGCTTACATCAGTCTCCCTGGGCGCGGGCCACGAGCCTCGAAGCCAGTCCCAGCAGGACCTCGCGGTCAGGCTCAGTGAGGCGGCTCAATGGCTCTGCGAGTCGCGAAAGGAAGCGAGCTTCCGACATGGGTTCCACACCAAGGTCTTCGGGATCCTGACTGGAAATCGGAAGCGGCGCCGGAGTCGGCTCCTCGCCCGCCCAGAAAAGCTGATACAGCGGCACATCTAACACCCTCGCGAATCTCTCCAAGGTTGCGAGGGACGGCGTGCAGCGACCAAGCTCGATCCGCGAAACGAAGGCCGGATGCAGGCCGCTTGCTTCTTGAACATCCTTGAGCAGGAAACCCTTCTGCTTGCGGAGGTGACGAATCCGTTGCCCGATCAAACCAGTTTGCTGTCTCCGAGAATCCATTGCTTTCCCCCCTTAACCACGGAACGGTTGGAATACCTCGGCGTTACCTCGGCGAGCCGGTTGAGAACGGCCCGCCGAGTTGCCAGTTGTTGGGTCAGGGAAACTGTCTCGTGCTGCTAATCTTCGCGCTACTGCAGCAACTGCACCTTGAGGATGGGCCTGGTCCAGGGATTCAGGTCCATGGTAATGGCGCTGTTGCCGGTCATGGTCAATTGGTCGGTCACGATCTGGCCGTAGACGCGCGTATTAGAGCCTGAGCCGCCCGTCATGGTCGTAACCGTCTGGTAGTCGGCGGGCGGGTTCCTGCAGGTGCCGGTGGTCAACAGCGACGGGCAATCGCGGAAATACATCGTTCCCGTCAGCAGGAGTCCTCCCCCACCGTTCATGGTCTCCTGGGCGCCCGCCGAGCGGTCCCCGAAGAACAGAATGCCACGCAGCGACCCAACGGTGTCCGGCGTTCCGACGTTCGGCATCAACCCACCCACATACGTCCCTAAAGTCGTACAAGGAGCCATGAGCACATTGCCGTCGACGGTGGGAGGAACACCTGCTCGGCCGTCAAAAGGCGCATCGCCCGGGCAATGAACCCGGCTCGTAACAAATTTGTCCGCAACATTCCCTCCGGCGTTCGCACCGACAAGAATATTGGCGACGTTTCCGGATGTGCAGCTTCCCGGATTCGTGCAGGTCAGGTAAAAGATGGTCCCCTGGCTGCTGTCTCCGATAGCGGTACTGGGGCGCACCAGGGAGTTAGAGTGCAATTCAAGAGCTCCTCCCTCGATGTAGTAGACTCCAGGATCAAATATCGCCGTATAATTCGTGACGTTGATCCCCCCTTTGTAATACCCGGGGACGTACTCGATGCATCCCGGTACCGTCCCCCCGGGTGGAATGATCGTGGCATCCGGGCAGCCGTTAGTTCCATAGGGCACGGGAGTGCCGTTCCCAGACGTCGTCCCTGGGTCCGGCGGTGGCGGTAGGGTTATGAACGGATCCTGAAGTGGTACCACGTGGGCTCGCCAGCCGAAGGGCGATTGTGTGGCGAACGTCGAGGGCGTTGGAGGAGGCCCTCCCGTGACCCCAAAGTCCGAGCCGCCGAAGTCGATACCGCCATGACAGAGGTCCACTTGTGCGTTTCCGCAGGCCGTACTGCCGCCTGAACCGCCGAGATAGGCGGCATTCCCAGATGCCTGCCCAGCGGTGGCGTCCGAGTTCACCTGGATGCTTCGGTTCGGTCCCCCAAGGATAGTCACGGTAGCAGCACCACTGACTTGGAAACTTTTTGGGTCGGTGGGATCGAGCACGAGTATGGGAATTGGCTGCGTAGAAGCCTGCAACCCGCACTTAGCCAGAGCATGCACAACCTGGGTGGAGCTGTGGCTGAGCCAGGAGGAGAAGTATACCTTCACGCCGTCGTACACATCGACCTTGACGAACGGATAAAGGCCCGTAAGCGAGATATCCGGGGTCGCGACTCCGGGGATTCCGGGGGTTCCCGTAAGAAAAGTCACTTGCACGCTGTTGCTTTCGACGCCCGCGGCCGGGATGCCGGCGCTCGCGCCCGAGTAGCCGTTCAGAGCAGCGTACTGGCACGGAGCTGCGCCCGGAGTTGTCGCGCAGTCGAAATTCGTCCCCACCGTAAAGTTTCCGCAAGGGTACGCCGTGCCCGCGGCGGTAAGACATTGACCGTTGACCCGCTGCTTTTCCATATCCATGGCGGCGGCGACGCAGGCCGAGTCCGCGGCGTTCTGGGACATCTGGCGATGCAGGAACAGATTGGTCATGTCGACGCCGAAGCCGACAAAGATGATGAGGAAAAGGCCGACAGCGAGCACCACGAGGATGCTCACTTGGCCGTCTTCCGAATATTGTCTTGCTGAGCGCTGGAAAATGGGCACACATCTGCCCAATCGCAGTCGAGACTCCATGATTTCCCCCCTTCAACTCTGCCGAGAATCTCTCCGCTCTCGGCTGAGTGTCGATCTTGTGAGCCAAGGATCGCTCATCTGAGACACCGTCGTCAAGAACCCGCGCCGCTATTACTGGCTTGTGGACGACTTACTCAGCGATACAGTCGAGTTATATACGTTGCGCGGGCAGGCCGGGCATCGACGAAAGTTCCGACGTCAACCACGGCCGAGCAAGCGTTCAGTTGCGGGTGAACGATGGCGGTTCGGGAAGGAAGAGCCGCAAACCGCAAGGACGGCGGTCTGCGCTACCCGTCTACCCGGCGGACCCAACCCAATAAGAAAGTACGCTCGAGTCCCCGATGGTTTATGATGTTGCGCACGTAAGAGCGAACGATCGAGTTCAGGCAGCGAGTACTGACGCGACGGAGAGCGACCCAGTGATCGACAAAACGGTTTCGCATTATCGGATTCTCGAGAAGCTCGGCGGCGGCGGGATGGGCGTCGTCTACAAGGCGGAGGACACCAAGCTGCATCGCTTCGTCGCGCTCAAGTTCCTGCCGGAGGGGCTCGCTAAGGATCACCAGGCGCTCGAGCGTTTCCAGCGCGAGGCACAAGCTGCTTCAGCGCTCAATCATCCCAACATTTGCACAATTCACGATATCGACGAGTTCGAGGGCCAGCCCTTCATTGCTATGGAGCTACTCGAAGGGCATACGCTCCGGACCCTGATCGAAAGCAGACCGCTCAAGACGGATCCATTACTCGACCTCGCCATTCAGATTTCGGACGCCTTGGACGCGGCGCACTCGAAGGGCATCATCCACCGAGACATCAAACCCGCGAACATCTTTGTGACGCAGCGCGGCCAAGCCAAGATTCTGGATTTCGGCTTGGCGAAGCTGACACCGCAGATGCTTCGCTCCGCTCAGCATGACATGCGGGGCGGTGTCACCCTGAGCGCCAGCGAAGGGTCTGCGCCGCTACAGGACGCGCCGACCGCAACCGTCGAACAACTTCTTACCAGCCCCGGCGTGGCGATGGGAACGGTCGCGTATATGTCACCCGAGCAGGCGCGGGGCGAAGAACTCGACACGCGCACGGACCTCTTCAGTTTCGGCGCAGTGCTCTACGAGATGGCGACCGGACGGCAAGCTTTCGCGGGCTCGACATCCGCGGTGGTTTTCAACGCCATCCTGAGCCAGACGCCCACGCCCGCCTTGCGGATGAATCCCGATCTTCCGCCCAAGCTCGAGGAAATCATCAATCGCGCCATGGAGAAAGACCGCGACATGCGCTACCAGAGCGCGTCCGACCTGCGGTCGGAGCTGAAACGTCTGAGGCGCGACACGAGTTCAGGGACCTCCACGGCTGTGGCGCCAGCATCGGGCCGCGTGCCTCTGGCCACGGGAGACAGCGGAGCCGGTGCGACTGCCGCGAGAATCGACGACAGCTCGACCGACCGGGTTCTCGCCGTCCATCTCGCTCGACGATACAAGAAGGCTTTGCTCGGCGGCCTCGGCGCCATCGCCGTGGGCGTCGCGGCTCTCGTCTACTGGCTTGCGCCTCCCTTGCCGCCGCCCAAAGTCTCGGGGTATGTCCAAATCACTCACGACGCCCATCCCAAGTATTTGGTAGGCACGGATGGCTCGCGCCTCTATCTGCAAGAGCAAGCTCAGGGCAACAGTTATCCCCTGGCTCAGGTATCGGCGGCGGGAGGACAAGTTGCACCTATTGCTGCCTCGCCACCTAGCTTGTACCTTTTGAATGTTTCTCCGGACGGCTCCGACTTGCTCGTGGCCGACGAGCCGGGCACCACCTTTGAAGGGCCACTCTCGGCTTTACCGGTGCTCGGGGGCTCGCCGCGCCGATTGGCAGACACCGCCGGTCACGATGGAGCGTGGTCCCCGGATGGGAAGAAGCTCGTTTTCGCCCAAGGAGACGATCTCTACCTTGCGAACGGCGACGGCTCGGAATCTCATAAGGTTGCGTCCCTTCCGGGCAGGCCGTTCGGGACGGCATGGTCTCCCGATAGAACCCGAATCCGCTTCAGCGTCGCCGATCCCAAGACGCGAGTCAGTTCACTGTGGCAGGTTTCGGCCGACGGCACGAACCTTCACCCGCTGCTCCCAGGCTGGCATCAAGCCGACGGTGAATGCTGCGGAAGCTGGACGCCGGACGGCACATACTTTGTCTTCCAGTCCCAAAACCAGATCTGGACCCGGCGCGAGAAGGGAAGTTTTCTTCGCAAGGTCAACCACGATCCGGTGCAGTTGACCTCGGGAGCGATCAGCTACGCCTACCCACTTCCCAGCAAGGATGGCAAGAAGCTCTTCGCGGTGGCGGGCTTGGTGCGCGGAGAACTCGAGCGCTACGACGTCAAGTCCAAGACCCTGGAGCCTTTTCTTTCGGGAATCTCAGCGCAGGACGTGGCCTTCTCGAAGGATGGCCAGTGGGTAGCGTACGTTTCGTTCCCCGAAGGGACACTCTGGCGAAGCAAGGTGGATGGGAGCGACCGGCTTCAAATCAGCTTCCCGCCGCTCTATGCCATGCTGCCTCGCTGGTCGCCGGATGGGAAACAGCTTGTCTTCTTTGACTACCAGACCGGCAAGGCGTCGCGGGTCTACATCGTTTCGGCCGATGGTGGCACACCCCAAGAGCTGATGCCCAGCCTCCCGCAACCTCAGGGTGATCCGGTCTGGTCACCGGACGGTAATTCTGTAGCCTTTGGAGCAGTACTCCCGACAGTGAATCCCATTCACATCTTTGATCTGAAGACGCGGCAAGTCTCGACGCTCCCCGAATCCGACAAAATATTTTCTCCCCGTTGGTCGCCGGATGGGAAGTACATGGTAGGCATGCCGACCGATTCGCTGGGGTTGAGGCTGTTCGATTTCAAGACGCAGAAGTGGGAGGTCCTGACTAACGCGGCAGCGGGCTATCCCAGTTGGTCTCGAGACGGGCAGTATATCTATTTCCAGCAGCAGCAGCCGGCCCCGGGAGTGTTTCGCGTAGGAATCCGTGATCGAAAAGTAGAACAGGTGGCCAACGTGAAGGGGTTCCAGTTGACGGGTTACTGGGGCTTTTGGTTCGGTCTGGCGCCGGATGACTCGCCGTTATTCCTCAAAGACACGGGAAGCCAGGAAATCGTCGCCCTCGACTGGCAGGCCCCCTGACGCCTGCCGCGCCCCGACAGTCAATTGGAGAGCGCTCTCACGTAGGGGAGCGCTGGGCTCCCGCGGGAGGGCAGCGCCCTCCCCTACCATTGAGTTGGCCTGAGGTCAATCAAGAGAGCTTGAATTTTTCCGCTAGGCGGTAAATGGTCTTGCGGTCGACACCCATGATAGACGCGACCTGGGTCTTGTGGTCGCCGGTCAACTTGAGCAGGTGAGCGAGGTAACGCTTCTCGAGCTCCTCGAGCGAGGGCAGGTCAGCGAAGAGGTCCTCGGGATGCTTGCCGCGATCCTCGATGATGCGCAGCTTGGGCGGCAAGTCCTCGAGAGTGATGACGCCCGTGCGGTTCAGGGCGACGGCGGCATGGAGCGAGTTCTCGAGCTCGCGCACGTTCCCCGGCCAGCCGTAGGCGACGAGGCAGATCAGCGCGTCGTTCGACACCTGGTACTCGTGTCCGCGCTCCTGCCCGTACCGCTTCAGGAAGTGGTCGACGAGCAGGGGGATGTCCTCCGAACGTTCGCGCAGCGGGGGCAGGTCGAGCTCGATGACGCGCAGCCGGTAGTAGAGGTCTTCGCGGAATTTGCCCTGCTTCACCACATCGCCCAGCTCGCGGTTGGAGGCGGCGATCAGACGGATGTCGATCTTCACCCACTGGTTCGAGCCTAGCCGCCTGACCTTTCCTTCTTCGAGAGCGCGCAGCAGCGTAACTTGCAGCGCCGGACTCATCTCGGAGACTTCGTCGAGGAAAACCGTGCCGCCGCTCGCCTCCTCAAAGATGCCGCGCTTGTTCTCGAAGGCTCCGGTGAACGAGCCGCGCACGTGTCCGAACAGTTCGCTCTCGAGCAACGATTCGGTGAGTCCGCCGCAGTTGACGGCGAAGAACATCTCGCGGGCGCGCGAGCCGTTGTAGTGGATGGCGCGCGCTACCAGTTCCTTGCCCGTGCCGCTTTCGCCCGTGATGAGCACGGTGGCGCGCGAGTCGGCAATCATCGCGATCTTCTTGTAGATTTCGACCATGGCAGGATGGCGCCCGACAAGGCTCGAAATTCCCGCCTGGCTTTCGAGCTGACGCTTCAGGTGGCGGTTCTCGCGCACCAGACTCCGGTTGCCGAGCGCCCGCCCGACCTGGAGCACCACTTCCTCGATTTTGAAAGGCTTCGAGATGTAATCGAAGGCGCCGGCTTTGACCGCCTCGATGGCGCTCTCCATCGAGCCGAAGGCGGTGATGAGGATCACCTCCGACTCCGGCTGGATCGCTTTGTAGGCGCGCAGCACGTCGAGCCCGTTAAGCTCCGGTCCGAGCTTCATGTCGCTGATGATGACGTCGAAGACCTCCGTGTTGCCGATCTCGAGCGCCTCTTCGCCACTGCCCGACGTGGTGACCTCGTAGCCTTCTTCGCGCAACACCTCGCCCAGCAGGTTGCGCGTCTCGAGGTCGTCATCGACCACCAGGATGTGGACTCCGCCTTCCGTGCTCATAATAAGTGCTTCGGGCCCGACACGGCGACCGCCCCTTCTCCCTCAAGGAGCGTTGGTGGAACCTGCGGCTCCGCCGCTCTGCGGTGCGGAAAGGCTTCGCCTTTCCGCACCACCAACAAAAACATCTAGAAGAGAGCGAGGCTTTGGCGCCCGGCCGGAAAGCCAGAGCCGAAGGCAAGCACTGCTTGCCTCCGCACCGCGGGGCGGCAAAGCCGCTCAAGAACGAATAACGCGGTTTTACGCAGACCGCAGCTACTGCAGAGCCGGCGGTTCGCCACAGCCGGAGCTAGGTCCGCGAACCGACCGCCGTCCCCGCCATCTGCTCCACCTTCTGCCGGCAATCGAGCGGCAGCGTGATGGTGAAAAGCGTGCCGCGCTTGAGTTCGCTCGCAACCTCGATCGAGCCGCCGTGCTGGCGGACGATCTGGTCGCAGATGGCGAGTCCGAGCCCCGCGCCGGTGCCCATGCGCTTGGTGGTGAACATCGGCTCGAAGATGCGCTCGAGCGTCTCCGGGTTGATGCCGTGACCGGTGTCGGCAAACTCCACCACCACTTCCCCGCCCCCGCCCGGCTCGTTTGCGTCGCCGTTCGCCGGGTGGCGCAGGCGAACGCTCAACTCCCCGCCCTCGGGCATCGCGTCCATACTGTTATTGATGAGATTCAGAAAAACCTGGTGCAGGTATCCGGCGTCGCCGTAGATTGGCGGGCAGTCGCGCGGCAAGTCCATCTGCACCTTGATGCGCCGCTGCTGCAAGGTGGGCGACGTGACCAGCAACGATTCCTTCAGCACACGGCGCAGGTCAACGGGCGCCAGCTTGAGCTCAAACTTGCGCGTCCAGGAGAGCAGTTGCTTCACCGTGCGCACGATGCTCTCGATCTGCGTCTCGATGATCTGCAGCCGGCGCTGCGAGACTTCGTCGAGCGCCTTGCGCCGCGCCAGCAACTGCACGTGGCCGGAGATGGAATTGAGCGGCGTCCCGATCTCGTGCGCCAGGCTGGCGGCGAGCTGTCCAGCCACCGCCAGGCGCTCCGAGCGCGCCAGGCTCTTCTGGGTGTCGAGCAGTTCCTCGTTGATGCTCTTCAGTTCTTCGTTGCGGCGCGCCAGTTCCGAGGTCGCCTCTTCCACCTTGCGCTCGAGCTCCGAGCTGAAGTTCTCGATGCGCTCGAGCATCAGGTTCAGGTGCCGCGCGAGCTGTCCGATTTCGTCCTGACTCTCGACCTGCGAGCGCGGAGGAAGCTGCCCGCCTTCCGTGGCTTCCATCACGCGAATCATCTCGCGCACCGGAGTGCGCACGCGGCGCAGGAAGAAAATGTGGATCACCAGGCTGACGACGGCGAGCGCCGCCAGCATCACCAGCAGGTTGCGCAGCACCAGGTCCCAGGTGATGGCGTTCAAGCGCGATTTCGAGACTTTGAGGTTGAGGCAACCGATGGGCCTCCCGGACAGGTCGCGGATGGTGGTCGAGATGATCCAGTAATCGCCGTCCGGCGTCTCGATGGCAATCTGGTCCTCGTCCGGATGCTCGTACTCGTTGTAATGCTCGATGCCGCGGATGCGGTCGAGCTCGAGGTGCTCGCCCTTGGGGTTGGTCGAGGTCACGAGGTGCGGCAGCGGATCGTGCAAGTAGAGGTCCGATTGCTTGACGCCCGGAAGGTCGTGCTCGAACTGCTTGAGCGCCTTGAGCAGTATGTCAGGATTCTCAAGCTCGCCCTTGTCGACCAACTGGTGCGCGGCAAACTTCGACTGCTGGAGCGCCTTGCGGTAGAGGTCCTCTTCCACGGGCAGCCGCGTCAGCCACATGGCGATGTAGGTCGACACGCCCACCACAAACACCACCGTGACGACGATGATGATGATGATCTTCCCTTGTAGGCCGAATCGGGTTGAAGGCATAACTTCCCATTGATTTTAGCACTCGGGTGGACAAAAGGAAACGGCCGGACGTCAGCGGAAAACGACGAAACTCTCGCGAAGCGTCCCGTCTGTGTTCTGGAATCGGAATCCACGCCGCAACCCATAGGAAATGAGCCGCAGACGGACTGGATTCGCCTTCGCTGATTGAATGACGACGCTGGCTCCGTCCCGAACCCGAGTAAGCTTGGGTTGTCCGAAGGCCAAGACTCGGGGAGAAAGGAGCCAGCGATGAAGATTATCGCATGCGATT